>DAOMNV010000007.1:0-75603 GCA_035444005.1 Gemmatimonadaceae bacterium | reverse complement strand
GCTCGACTACGCCGAGCGTCGCGCCCGCGCGCGCCTCGCGCAGCTCGAGGGCGCGCGCAGCGTCGCCGAGGACGCGCTCGAGGGCGACGGCGTCAGCGAGCGCGAAGTGCCGCTCCGCGTCACGCTCCGCGTGGAGCAGGGCAGCCTGCACCTCGACTTCGCCGGCAGCAGCCCGATGGTCGCCGGCAACGTGAACTGCCCCATCCAGGTCACGCGCGCGGCGGCACTGTTCGTGCTGCGCAGCATCCTCGACGACGACGTACCGACCAACGACGGCATCGCGCGGCCGATCGTGATCGTGACGCCCGACGATTGCTGCGTCGCCGCGAAGGCACCGGCCGCCGTCGCCGCCGGCAACGTCGAGATGAGCCAACGCCTCACCGACCTGCTCTTCGCCGCGCTCGCCGCCGCCGGCGTCGACGTGCCCGCGCAGGGGCAGGGCACGATGAACAACGTCACCTTCGGCGGTCGCGGCTGGACCTTCTACGAAACGCTCGGCGGCGGGCAGGGCGCGAGCAGCAAAGGCCCAGGCCCCAGCGGCGTCCACGTGGGGATGAGCAACACGCGCAACACGCCGATCGAATCGCTGGAGCACGCGTACCCGATCGTCATCGAGCGCTACGCCCTGCGCGAAGGCAGCGGCGGCAGCGGCAAGCACAACGGCGGCGACGGCGTCGTCCGCCGGTACCGCGTGCTCGAACCCTGCACGGTCACGCTGCTCACCGAGCGCCGCGCCCGCGCGCCCAAGGGCGCCCAGGGCGGCGCCGACGGCGCGCGCGGCGAGAACCTCCTGAACGGCGAGCCCCTGCCCGCCAAGTGCCGGCGCGCATTGCAGCCTGGTGATGTGCTCGAGATCCGTACGCCAGGTGGGGGTGGGTGGGGAACGGCTTAACTGCGGTCACCACGGAGGCACGGAGGCACGGAGACTGCAACTGCAATTCTTAGGGGGCTCGCGCCGAAAACTTCGATGCGAGCCCCCTAGAAGTCCCTGCAGTTGCAGCCTCCGTGTCTCCGTGTCTCCGTGGTAATTGCAGTTGCAGTTCAAGGCACCGGAAACTGCCCAGTCTGCCCGCTCCGCCGCTTCGTCCCCTCGGACGGCGTGACGCGCCGCCAGACCTGCGCCGCCGTGAACGTCGCGAGCAGGTGCGGATCCACCAGCCCACCTTTCGCCTCGGCGTGCAGGATATCCAGCGCACGCTCCGCCGGCACCGCGCGCTTGTACGGCCGGTCCGTCGCAGTCAGCGCGTCGTAGATGTCCGCAATCGTCATCATCCGCGTCTGCACCGGGATATCCGCCTCGCCCACGCCGCGCGGATAGCCGCGGCCGTTCAGCTTCTCGTGGTGCCCGTACGCGATGTCCGGGATGCCCTTCAGCTCCCGCGTCCACGGGATCTGCTGCAGGAAGCGATACGTGTGCGTCACGTGGCTCTCGATCTCGCGCCGCTCGCGCGGGTCGAGGTTGCCCTTGTCGATCATCAGGAAGCGCAGCTCGTCGTCGCTCAGCAACGGCCGCACCACGCCGTCGAAGTCCACGTAGGTCTGCCGGTGGATCTCCTCCAGCTCCGTGAACGTCCCCTCGGGCAGGATCGTCGGCTCGTTGGCCCGCGAGATCGACTCCAGCCAACGCAGCAACTGCTCGCGCCGCTCGCGGCGATACTCATCGAGCCGCGCCGCCGCCTCGGCGTAGTCGCGCTGGCCGTGCTCCACCAAGTACTCCGCGCGCTCCCGCTCGTACTCCAGGTCCGCCTGCTGCATCAGGAACTGGAAGCGCCCCCGCACCAACGCGAGGTCGTGGTTGTAGAGCTTCTTCTGCTTCACCAGCACCTGCTCGCGCACGCCCACCTTGCCGAAGTCGTGCAGCAGGCCGGCATAGCGCAGTTCGCGCAACTGCTCCTTGGTGAACGTGAGCCCCTTGTACGGCCCCTCGCCCGCGCGGTCCACCGTCTCGGCCAGTCCCGTCGTCAGCGTCGCCACGCGGAACGAGTGACCCGAGGTCGTCGGGTCGCGGGACTCGATCGCCGTCACCGCCGCCGTCACGAAGCCCTCGAACAAGCGCTCGATGTCCTCGTAGAGCCGCGAGTTCTCGATGGCCACCGCCGCCTGCGCGGCCAGCGCGGCGACCATCTCCGCCGAGTACTCGTCGAACGGCAGCACCTGCTCGGCCACGCGCGCCGCCGAGTCCAGCGGCACGTCGAAGTCGCGCTTGCGGTTGATCAACTGCAGCACGCCGATCACGTCGTCCTTCAAGGTGAACATCGGCTGCACCAGCATACTCTTGGTGCGGTAGCCGAACTTGTCGTCGAAGCTGCGGTTCTGCCGGTAGCTCACGTGCTCGGGCAGCAGGTACACGTCGCCGATCATCAGGCGCTCGCCCGTCGCCGCGACGTAGCCCGAGAGCGACGTGTGGTCGATGGGAATCGTGAACTCGCTGAACGGCAGCTCGGGCAGGGTGGTGTTCTGCGAGAGCTTGAAGCGCAGCGAGGTGGGATTGCCGTCCTCGTCGGCCTCGACGAGGTACAGCGAGCCCGCGTCCGCGTTGGCGAGCCGCCGCGCCTGCGTGAGGATCAACCCGAGCAGGGTGTCGAGGTCGCGCTCGGTGGCCAGCGCGGCGCCGACTCGCGAGAGTTCGCGGAGATCCGTGGCCGACGATTGCTGCGCCTGCCGCGAGCGCGTCGCCGCGACGATGGTCGCCGCGTGACGCAGCGCGCCCTGCAGCACGGTGCGGCCGAGTGCGGGATGTGCGTCCGCTGGCAGCCAGCCCACCAGCGCCGCGTCGGCGAGCGCGCCCGTGGGGCCCGCTTCGCCGAGTTCGCCGACGCCGACGAGCGCGGCGAGGTCCGCCAGCGGCGCGAGGTGCGCGGCTGATCCGTGGCTCAGCGCGCTGTCGATGAGGATCACGACCGGGCGGTCGGCGGGCAGTTCGCTGGCGTGCGGCAGCCGTTGCACGCGCCGCACTTCGACGGAGCTGTCCGCGCCGAGCGCGGGCAGGGCGGGGAAGGCGCGACCTTCGGGAGCGATGACGAGAGGTTGCACGGCGCGGGACGAGGGGGAAAAACCGAACCGCCGGCGCCCGCGATGGGCACCGGCGGTTCAAAGTTGTCGATATTCCGGCGCGAGGCGCCAGTCAGCACTCAGTTGGTGCCGGCGCCCTGCAGGCGCTCGCGCGCCTTCTTGGCGTCCTCGAACTCCGGGAACTCGTTCACGACCTGGTTGAACAGCGTCAGCGCTTCCTGTCGGTTGCCGGCGTCCTGCGCGCTGATGGCGCGCGAGTACATCATCACCGCGCGGAACGGCACGCGGGCCTGCGCCTGCGTGCGGGCCTCGCTGGTCTGGCGCGCCTGCGGCGTGAGCTCGGGGAGCTTGAGGCCGGCGTTCGTCGCGCGGCCGACCTTGCTCACGAGCGAGAGGAAGTTGTCCGACTGGTCGCGGTCCATATGCGTCCAGGCGATGCGCGAGGTCTCGACGTCGATGCTCTTGAGCGTCACGACCATCGTGCCCGAGCGGTCCGTCACGAAGGAGCCCGTGATGATGTGCTTGGCGCCGAGGAGGCGGCCGATGCGCGCCGCCGTGGCGTCGTCGACGCGGCCGTCACGGGCCAGGTTCTGCTCGTTCAGGATGGCCTCGATGTTCTCGCGCTCCACGAGGCGGATGCCCGGGTTCTGCGAGAGCTCGATGATCAGGAGGTCCGCGATGCCCTTGGAGAGCGGCGCGAGTTCCTGCTGCGCCGCCCCGATCGCGCTGTTCACGAACGGCAACACCGCGACGGTCGGACGCGTGTCATCCTGGGCGAGGAGCGGCATCGCCGCGAACGCGACGACCGCCGTGGCACGCACGATCTGCTTCAACATCACAGCCTCCTTAGGAGGTTAGAGAGACAGGGTCAAACCCTCCGCAGCGGCCACCACCTGCATCGTGGCCCCGCGGTCCTGCACCATCTGGCGGCACGCCGCCACCTGCTGGTCCAGCTGTTCGTCCGTGCGTCGCGGCTCGTGGTGGAACAGCACCAGCTTCCCCACGCCGGCCTCGAGACCCAGCTCCACCGCCTGCGCGAAGGTCGAATGCCCCCAGCCCCGGTGGTGGTCGTATTCCTCGGTGGTGTAGGTCGTGTCGTGGACGAGCACCGCCGCCCCTCGCGCGAACTCCACCATCCGCTGCCGCCAGTCGGGCGGCGAGTCGTAGCGCTCGTGCGCGCCCAGCTCGCTGTCCGACACGTACACCAGCGCCCCGCCGCGTCCCCCGGCCGCCGAAAACCGGTAGCCCAAGGCCCCGCCGGGATGCTGCACCGCAAACGCCGTCACCTCGTACCCCCGCCCCGTGGTGGGGGTGCCTTCCGGAAGACCGCGGAAGTCGATCGTCGCGTCCAGTTCCTCGAAGCTTACCGGAAACACGACGGGCGACATCTGGTCCCGCAACACTTTCGCGAAGCTGCGCTCCAAAGTTTCGGAGCCCCAGATCGTGAAATGATTCCCTCGGCCGAAGATCGGGGCGAAGAACGGGATGCCCTGGATGTGGTCCCAGTGCGCGTGCGTGAGGAAGATGTCCCCCACGATCGGCGCCCCGTTGGACCGCCCCAGCAGATCCCGCCCCAGCTCGCGGATGCCCGTCCCGGCGTCGAGGATGACCAGCCAGCCCTCGTCCGTCCGGACCTCCACGCAGGGAGTGTTCCCCCCGTACCGCACCGTCAGCGCCCCCGGGGTCGGAATGGACCCGCGGGTTCCCCAGAACCGGACCCGCAAGCTCATCGCGCCCCCAGCGTCACGCCATAATCTGCCGCCGCGGCGGCCCGAAGGTGAAGGAAGCGCGTCACGGGGCGTGGGTGATGGATGTCACAGGGGGTGGACGCTCACAGCCGCTGCTGCGAGCGCTTCTCCAGGGCCGCGCGATCCTTGATGCGGATGCGGCGGCCTTCGGTGGAGATCCAGCCGCTCTCGACGAACTCGCGCATCGCCCGGCTCACCGTCTCGCGGCTCGCGCCGATGACGTGGGCGATGGTCTGGTGCGTGAGCGGCTTCTCGATGACGTCCTTGCCCACCTCGTCGGCGGCGTCGAGGATCACGCGGGCGATGCGGCCCGGGACGTCGAGCAGCACCAGCGAGCCGATCTTCTCGTCGGCGCGGCGCAGGCGGCGCGAGAGTTCCATCAGGAGCGCCCAGGCCACCTGCGGGCTCTGCTCGACGCGGCGGCGGAAGTCGTCGCGGCGCAGCACGAGCAGCGTCGAGTCTTCCATCGCGACCACGTGGGCCGAGCGCGGCTGGTCGTCGATGAGGGAGAGCTCGCCGAAGTGCTCGCCGACGCCGAGGATCCCGAGGATGACCTCGCGACCGTCGTCGGCGACGAGGACGACTTTGACGCGGCCATCGCGGACGACGAAGAGCGAGTCGCCCGGGTCGTCCTCGAAGAGGATGACGCTGCCCTTGGGGTAGCTCTTCTCGCGGGCCATCTGGGCGAAATTGGACACTTCGGGCCCGAGGCTGCGGAAGAGCGGGACCGAGGCGAGGAAATCGGCGGTGTTCATTCCGCGAAGGTACCGCCGTCGGAGGGGGGCTGTCAAACGTCAAATCGTTGTCACCTTGCGTCTTATGGAGATTCCGGATATTCTTCTAGGCTCGCTCCAAACCGTACCTGAGGCCAGTATGAAGCCCGAAATCCATCCGACCTACGCCACCGCCACGGTGAGCTGCGCCTGCGGCAACAAGTTCCAGACGCGCTCGACCATCGCGGAGATCCATACCGACATCTGCGCCGCTTGCCACCCGTTCTACACGGGCAAGCAGAAGCTCATCGACACCGCTGGCCGTGTTGAGCGCTTCCGCCAGAAGTACGGGAAGGCGACCGCCTGAGTATCCGCGACCGGCTCGCCGACGCGCTCCTACGCGCGGAAGCGGTCGAGCGCGACCTTCTCGATCCCAAGACCGCGACGCCAAGTTGATGGCGTCGCTGGGCCGTGAGCACCAGCGCCTCGGACAGGTCGTCGAGCGCGCGAAGGCCCTCGAGAAGATGGACGACGAGCTCGCGCAGGCGCGCGAGCTTTTGTCGTTTGACGACCCCGAGATGGCCGCCGAGGCCAGGCGCGAAGTCGAGCGCCTCGGCGCGGCCATCGAGGCCGCGGAGCTTGCCCTCCGCCCCCTCCTCGTGCCGCCCGATCCGCTGCACGACCGCAATGCCATCGTCGAGATCCGCGCCGGTACCGGCGGCGACGAGGCCGCGCTCTTCGCCGCCGACCTCTACCGGATGTACACCCGCTACATCGAGCGGCACGGCGGCTGGCGCATCGAGATGATCTCGCTGGCCGACGCCACCTTGGGCGGCATCAAGGAAGCGATCTTCAAGGTGAGCGGCCCGCAGGCCTTCGGCGCGCTGCGCTTTGAATCCGGCGTCCACCGCGTGCAGCGCGTGCCCGCCACCGAGGCGCAGGGGCGCATCCACACCTCGGCCGCGACCGTCGCCGTGCTGCCCGAAGCCGAGGAGATCGACCTCAAGATCGAGGAGAAGGATCTTCGCATCGACGTGTTCCGCTCCTCGGGGCCCGGCGGGCAGTCCGTGAACACCACCGACTCCGCTGTGCGCATCACGCACTTGCCTTCGGGTCTGGTCGTCTCGCAACAGGACCAGAAGTCGCAGCTGCAGAACAAGCTGAAGGCGATGGAAGTGCTGCGCTCACGCCTGCTCGACCTGAAGGTGGCCGAGGCGGAAGCCGAGCGCTCGCGGATGCGGAAGTCGCAGGTGTCGACTGGCGATCGTTCGGCGAAGATCCGGACGTACAACTATCCGCAGTCGCGCGTCACCGATCATCGCATCGGATACACGACGCACGACCTGGCGGGCGTGATGGACGGGAAGATCGACGAGCTGATGGACGCGCTGCACCTCGCGGATATCGAGGAGCGGTTGGCGGGGGATGGTTGAGCGAGTTCTGATCCGTGCGCCGGGGCCGTTGCTCCTGTTTTCGACGCTACGGCATTTCGGACAATAGGTGGTCCCCTTAACGCTTCGACTTCGTGCCCGATGCGGCCGGCCGCTTCCGCGGCCGGCCGCCTTTCTTTCCGTTGGCGCGTGAGGCGGCTGCCTTTGCTCGGCTGCGAGTGCTGCCGGCGATGCGGGCGAGTTCGCTGCGGGCGGCGCTTCGCTCGACTGCGTCGAGCAAGAGTCCCGGCACAGAGAGGCCAATGTCCAAGTCGTCCCAGTGAATGCTGATTCCCCCTGGGCTGACCGTCACGCGCGCGAGATCTGCGTCTGTCATCCCGGCAAGCGCCGGGATCTGCGATGCGACGAAGCCGAACAGCGAGCCATTGCTGAGCTCGATGAGCACGCGTCCTTTGCTGCGATCATACGAGGCGCTCAACGCGCGGCGACCGGCCGTGCGATCGGCGGCTTCCGCTCGACGCGCCGCGGGAATCTGCGCGAGTATCTCGGCCGTACTGAGTGGCTTTCTACGCATCGTGAATCTCCTTCCACTTGGAGATCAGGAACTCGAGGTGCAGTTCCGTGAACCGAATCGCGCGCACGATGTCCGAATCCCGATGGAAGCCCGTCTACTCGGAGTACCGTTGGCAAGGTATGATAACCTAACAGTTAGGTTTACGCAATGACTGGTCGCTGGCCTCCAGAGGATGTGTGATGACGGACGAGTCTCTCCCAGCGCCGTAGCGCCCGCCGCATCGCGAAAACGCGCCGCCTGGCACTGACACTGCACCCCGACGCGGACGTAGAATACGGCAGTCACGAGTCGCCCCCACCCGGAGTCGCCCGCCGATGATGTCCCTCTACCTGTTCGCGCTGATCCTCGGCGCCGGTCTCCTCGCCTTCTCGATGTTCGGCGGCGACGCCGACGCGGATGCGAGCGACCTCGCCGACATAGATGCGCTCAAGTGGCTCTCGCTGCGCGGCCTGAGCTACTTCGCCTTCGTGTTCGGCGGCGTGGGCGCGGTGCTCACGCTCACCTGGCACGCGGCCACCGCGCCGATCATCGCCGCGCTGGCCGCCGGCGCGGGACTCGGCGTCTCGGCCATCGTCAACGCGACGTTCCGCTACCTGCGCCGCACGGAGTCGGGCGCGCGTGGCGGCGACGACACGTTCATCGGACTCAGCGGGCGCATCACGCTGCCCTTCGGCGAGAGCGGCACGGGCAAGGTGCTCGTCTCGCGCGCGGATCGTACCTTTGAACTGCTGGCCCGTCCCTTCGACGACGCGCACGGCGATCCGCGCAGCTGGCAGCAGGTGATCGTCGTGGAAATGCAGCGCGGCACCGCCCTCGTCACGCCGCTCGACGCGGGCGCGCAGGATCCCCTCTCATTGCCCAATCCCTAGGAGTCTCCGTGGAAGCGTTCATCGGTCCGCTCGTCGCCGCCGGAGTGGTGGTCGGCGCGCTCATCGCCCTCGTCATCACCATCAAGGCGCTCATCGTCATCGTGCCGCCCAACTCGGCGGCCGTGATAACCGGTCGCGACCGGCAGCTCGGCGACGGCCGCAGCGTCGGCTACCGCGCCGTCATCGGCGGACGCACGGTGCGCATCCCGATCATCGAGCACGTCTCGTGGATGCCGCTGGCGACGATCCCCATCGAGCTCAACGTGCAGAACGCCTTCTCCAAGGGCGGCATCCCGCTCTCGGTGCAGGCCGTCGGCAACATCAAGGTCGCGTCGGAGCCCGAGGCCACGTTCAACAACGGCGTCGAGCGCCTGCTCGGCAAGAACGTGCTGGAGATCGAGGAACTCGCCAAGGAAACGCTCTCGGCCAACCTGCGCGGCGTGCTCGCGACGATGACGCCCGAGGAAGTCAACGAAGACCGGATGAAGTTCGCCGCGCAGCTGCTCGACGAAGCCGACCAGGACCTGCAGAAGCTCGGCTTGCAGCTCGACACGCTGAAGATCCAGAACGTCACCGACGAAGTCGGCTACCTCGCCGCGGTCGGCCGCTCCAAGACCGCGCAGGTGCTCAAGAGCGCGCAGATCGCCGAAGCGGAGAACGAAGCCGAGACGAAGCAGCGCCAGGCCGAGGCGATGCGCCTCGCCGAAGTCGCGAAGGCCGAGGCGGAGATCGCCGTGGCCAGCGCGCGCAACGAGCTGCGCGTGAAGCAGGCCAAGCTCAACCAGGAAGCCGAGACGATCGAGCGCGTCGCGCAGGTGGAGGCGCAGCGTGCCGAGGTGGAGGCGCAGCAGAACCTCGAGAGCCAGCGCGTCGAGTTGCAGAAGCGCAAGCTGCTCGCCGACGTCGTCGAGCCGGCGGAAGCCGAACGCAAGGCCGCCGAGCTGCGCGCGCGCGCCGAGGCCGCGCCGATCCTCGAGAACGGCAAGGCGCAGGTCGAGGTGCTGCGGATGCTCTACGCGCAGATCAACAACGCCGGCGACCAGGGCTTCGCGGTGTTTATGGCCGAGAAGTTGCCGACGCTGCTCGAGACCGCGGTGGGTGCGGTGAAGGGCATCGATATCGATCGTCTCGTCGTGATGGACGGCGGCGCGGGCGACGGCGTGAGCAACGCGGCCAATCAGCGTGTGAACGCGGCGTACAAGACGCTCGAGGGATTGGGCTCGGCGTTCGGCATCGATATCCAGTCGGTGATCCAGGCGGCGGCCAAGCGTGCGGAGGCGCCTCCGGCGGCGCCGGCGATTTCCGCGCCGGTGGAGACGGGCAAGAAGTAGGCGTGGCCTGATGCCGCGCCGGGCGATGCGCCTGCGATGCGTGCGACGGTGCGCTGCCGCGCTACTCGCGGTGGCGGCAGGAGTAGTTGGCTGTGGCGGGGCCGAGGCAACGCGTGGCGAATCTGCCGGCGTGGCCTCGGCCTCGCCGTCGCTCGCGGTGCCCGTACCGATGCGCGGCCCGGAGGCTGTGCGTGCATCGCGACTGCTTGAAGGCTTCGTCGAACTCGACCTGCGCGACTCGGCGTATCAGTTCCGCGCCGTACTGGAGCGCAACAACGGTCGCGTGGACACGGTGGACCTCCCGATGCAGGTCGTCGAGGACACGAGCGTCGTGCGACTCGTGGAGGGGCGCGTGCAGCCGGTGGATGCGGGGCAGACCCGCGTGTATGCGGATCTCAATCTCCGACAGCGACTGCGCGGCGTGGTTGGCGTGCAGGACCGCATCTTCGCCGATACCGTTCGCCTGCTGCCGGGTCAGGTCCGCGCGTGGGACCTGCGACCGGGCTGGCATCGCATCACGGTGACGACGGACACGCGGCCCGATGAACCGCAGCGTCTTGAACTCGCCGCGGACTTGCTCTGCGTACCGGACTCGCGCGGCCCGCGAGAGACGATCGTCTGTCGCGTACGCCAGAACACCCGTATGCTCCTGCGGCACACGGGTGTTGGCAATCCGACGGATGCGGCGTCGGCCGTCGTGACAATCCTGCGTACGCCGCGCTGACGGCCGGCGGCACAGCCGGCGCCTTGTCGTGCGGCACCATATCCCGCGCCCGCATCACCCACTACGCAACACCTTCGCCATCGGCCGCCCCTTCGCCAGCTCGTCCACCAGTTTGTCGAGATAGCGAATCTTCTGCATCAGCGGGTCTTCGACGTTCTCCACGCGCACGCCGCAGACCGTGCCGGTGATCAGGCTCGCGTTGGGGTTCAGCTTCGGCGCTTCATCGAAGAACGTGCGCAGGTCCACCTCGCGCTTGAGCTGCTTGGCGAGGCCGGCCGCGGTGTAGCCTGTGAGCCAGCGGATGACCTGGTCCACCTCGGCCTTGCTGCGCTGCTTCTTCTCCGCCTTGGTGACGTAGTGCGGATAGACGGACGAGAACTTCATTGCGAAGACGCGGTCGAGTTTCATCCGGAAATTCTACTTCTTCTTGGCGGCTCGCGCCGCAGGACGCGCCGCGGGTCGCGATTTCGGCAACGGCGTAATCGTCTCGCCCTTGGCCAGCATCGCCACCAGCGCGGCGATCTTCTTCGCGCGCCCCGCGGGAGTGCGCATCGCGTTCGTGCGATACGCCAGCGCGAAGAGGTTCATCTTGTTAAGCGTCGCGAAGGTGCGTTCGGCCTTGGCGTTCTTCTTGATTGCCGCGCGCAGGTCGTCAGGGATGCCCGCAACCGAGGCGCTGCGGATCGGTGCGTAGGCCGCGTCCCAGCGGCCGTCCTGCTTGGCGGCATCGACCTGCTTGAGCCCGTGCTCAGTCATCCGTCCTTCTTTGATCAAGCGCGCGACGTGTTCGCGATTGACCTGGCTCCAGACGCTCTTCGCGCGGCGCGGTGTGTAGCGCTGGAGGAACGAGACCTCATCGTAGCTCTTCTTGATGCCGTCGATCCAGCCCCAGCACAGCACGACGTCCAGCGCCTCGGCGTAGGTGATGGTCGGGATGCCGGAGTCCTTCTTGAAGATGCGGATCCAGAGCTCCTCGGCCTTGAGGTGCTGCTTGCTGAGCCAGGTGTTGAAGGCTGCGGCGCTGCGGAAGGACTTGATGCGGGCGGGATCTACGTGGACAGGAGGCATTGAAACGATGAAGTGGGCGGGAATCGGCTGAGCGCGGAATGCGGGCTGCAAACAGTCTCGGTGATGGCCAATCCAACGCGGGCGAATGTTGCGGTTGTTGCGAATATTGCGTTTGTTCGGTATATTCGATGCATCACCGGCCACGAGGCTCGAGAATGTCGGACACGCTTGATCTCCCTACGAGAGATGACGTCGAACTCGCAAAGCAGGCCGCGCGCAAGCTGGCTCTGTCGCTACGCGCGCACGCCGGCGGTACAGTCACGATCTCCACGGATATCGACGGTGAGGCGCGGGTCGTGCTCCCGAGGCGGGCGGCACAGATGCTGGTGGAGCTTCTTGCGCAGATGGCCAATGGGAATGCCGTGACCTTGATGCCTGTCCACGCGCGGCTGACAACGCAGCAAGCGGCCGACCTCCTGAATGTCTCGCGCCCGTTCCTCGTGAAGTTGCTCGAGGCCGGTGCCATTCCCTACCAGATGGTCGGCACCCATCGGCGCCTGCGCGCCGAGGATGTGTTCGCCTACCGAAAGTCGCAAGAGCAGACGTCGCGGCGCGCGCTCGCGGATCTCTCGGCAATGGATCAGGAGCTAGGAATCGAGTAAGTATGGCATTCATCGTCGTCTTCGATGCGAACGTACTCGTTCCTGCGTGGCGGTTCTACCCTACGAGCTTGCGCCGAGAATGTAGAGCCTGAACGTCACCCGCACGATGTCCCGCAGCATCACGAGGCGCCGCCACAGTCCCACCAGCAGGCCATACTTCCGCTCCTTGGGCTGATGCGTGAGCCCGCGGATCAGCGCGTGCCCCATCCGGCGCGGGAAGCGCTTGGCGGTGTGGTTCATCGCGATCTCGATCTCAAACCCACGCTTGTGCCCGGCGGGCACGGCGTCCCAGAGCCGGCGCGTGAGCGCGCGGTCGCCGCCGATGATGGGGAACACGTGCAGCAGGCGATTGAGCCACAGCGTGCGCCGCGCGTGGACGCCGACGAACATCTCGACGCGGCCGTCGAGCACGGGTTGGATGATGCGCGTGAGCGTGGCCTGCGTGTGGCCGGTGACGTCGGCGTCGAGAAAGAGCAGGGTGTCGTTGCGCGCGGCGCTGACGCCGGCGTCGAGGGCCGTCGCCTTGCCGGAATTGCCGGCGAGGCGGATCACCCGCGCGCCCGCACGCGCGGCGGCGGCGGCGCTGCCGTCGGAGGAGCCATCATCCACGACGATCACTTCGTCCACGAGCGGATGCCCGACGGCGGCGCTGACGCTGGCGCCGACCGTCGCGCCTTCATTGAAGGCGGGAATCACCACCGAGACCCGCGCGGAGCTGACGCCGCTCGGGTCGGCGCTCACCGCGCCCCCGCCGCGCCAGCGATGGCCACGGCGATTCCGGTGAACAGGGCATTGATCGCGACGACGGCCGCGGTGTTCACCACGAAGTACAGGCGCAGCGGCATCGCCTGCAGGCCGGCGATCAACTGCGCCATCACGCGCGTGCCGTAGACGAACTTGGAGAGGAACAAGGCCTCGGCGCCGCGCTCGCGGTACACGCGCTCGAGCCAGGGTAGCAGCCGACCGCCGCGGCGTGCGGCCAGCCGCTTGAGCGCGGCGGTGGGGGAGAGCCGACCGATGCCGTACCACGCGAGGTCGGAGATGAGCGTCGCGACGATCGCGATGCCGAAGACGATCGCCAGGTCGAGCCGACCGGTGACCGCGAGATACAGGGCGGGAATCAGTATCACCTCGCCGGCGACGAGCAGGCCGACGAAGAGCACCGGATAGGCGTTGGCCTGAAGGTTCCCGAGGACGAGCTCGAGGAAGTCTGGCACGGAGCTAGGCGACTGTCGTGCCGAAGAGCCTGCCTACCAACGCCGACGCGGCCATCGCGATCGCGCCCCAGAAGGCCACGCGCAGCGCGCCGCGCCCGATCGACGCGACGCCGATGACCAGGCTGGCCGTGGAGATGAGGCCGTCGTTGGCGCCGAGGACAGCGGCGCGGAGCCAGCCGATGTGGGCAGTGCGGTGACGTTCGCGGTGGCGCAAAGCGACTCCGGGCTGAGGGCCACTTGGAATATACGAAAGCCCTGCCGCCACGCGTGGCGGGGCGGCAGTCTCTTCTGGTATGCCCTCTGCTTCGCTCCCGGCCCGACCCCTGCGGCGGGCAGGACACGCTGTCGTACTACCGGATGCAGGAGCGCTCGACGGGCTCCGAGAGAAATTCCGCAAGGCCAATGCCGTCGCCACCGACGAGCAGCGTGCGCGTCGGCGCGAAGGCACGCGTGAAGGCCGCGATGCCCGGCGCTGCGTTGCGCGCGCGGCCACTCTTCACCTCGATGGCCGTCAGCGCCTTGCCTGCCGTGACCACGAAGTCCACTTCGCGGTCGCGGTCGCGCCAGTAGTGGAGCTCGCAGCTCCCGCGGAGTGCCGCGTTCGCGAGATGCGCGCCCACCGCGGACTCGACGAGGTGGCCCCAGTACTCGTGATCGGCGCGGGCGGATTCGAGGGACAAGCCGCCAAGGGCAGTCATCAGCGCCGTGTTGAGCACCTGCAGTTTCGGGCTGGAGGCTCGGCGCCGTGCGGCGTCGCCCGCGTACTTCGGCAGGCCACGGACCATCCCTGCCGTGGCGAGCAGGTCGAGATAGTGCGCCAGCGTGACGGTGTTTCCGGCGTCCTGCAACTGCCCGAGCATCTTGGTATACGAGAGCTCCTGGCCCGAATAGCGGCAGGCCAGTTCGAAGAGACGTCGCATCAGCGCCGGCTTGTGGACGCGCGTCATCATCATCACATCGCGGGAGATGCTCGTCTCGATCAGGCTATCGAGGATGTAGCGGCGCCAACGGGCGGGGTCGTCGATGAGCGGCGCGGCGCCTGGGTAGCCGCCGTAGAACACATATTGTTCGATTGACCATCCGAACGCATCCCGCATCTCGGCATACGTCCAGTGCCCGGCGACGATCGTCTCGAAGCGCCCCGCGAGGCTTTCGGTGAGTCCCTCCGAAATGAGCAGCGGCGACGACCCCAGCAACACGACCTTGAGCGGAAGCCCGTTGCGGCTGTCCTCGTCCCACAGGCGCTTCACGGTCTCCGACCACTGCGGCAGCTTCTGGATCTCGTCGATGACGAGCACCGCTGCACCGCTGGAACGCGTCGCGAGGCGAGCAGCCTCCCATTGCTGGGCGATCCACTCCGGGCCACGAAGCGTCGGCTCGTCCGCGCTGACGAAGCGGACGGGCAGGTCGAGTGCCTCCACCGCCTGCTGCACCATCGTTGACTTGCCCACTTGCCGAGGGCCCGTGATGGCTTGTATGAAGCGGCGAGGCTGGCCAAGGCGCCCTCGTAGGACTTCGACGTGCGGTCGTTGATAGGTCATACAAAATACTCAGTTTAATGAGTAAAAATACTCAATATTATGAGTAAATCTACAAGAGCTGCCCGGCGCGTCAAGAGATTCCTCTGTCTCCATAGTCATATTGATGCAGCCCGCCCGTCCACGGAGCCCCAAATGCTGACCCGCAAGACCACCCTCGCCCTCCTCCTCGCCGGCGCCATCGTCGCCGCCTGCGCCATCAACCCGGCCACCGGCCGCCGCGAGCTGATGATGATCAGCGAGGACCAGGAAATCGCGATGGGCCGCGAGTACGACCCGCAGCTCGTGGCCGAGATGGGGCTGGTGCCCGATAGCGCGTTGCAGCGCTACGTGCGCACGTTGGGGATGCAGATGGCCACGAAGAGCGAGCGGCCGAATCTCCCCTGGACCTTCCGCGTGGTCGACGACCCGGTCGTCAACGCCTTCGCCGTGCCCGGCGGCTTCGTGTACATCACGCGCGGCATCCTCGCGCACTTCAATTCCGAGGCGCAGCTCGTCGCCGTGCTCGGCCACGAGATCGGCCACGTCACCGCGCGGCACTCCGCCGCGCAGATGAGCCGCGCGCAGCTCGCGCAGGTGGGCCTCGCCGTGGGCAGCGCGGTGAGCGAGCGCTTTGCGCAGATGGCCGAGCTCGGCAGCGCGGGCGTCGGCATCCTGTTCCTCAAGTACGGGCGCGACGACGAGACCCAGGCCGACGCCCTCGGCCTGCGCTATATGCGTCGCAGCGGCCACGACGTGCGCGAGATGCCCGGCGTGTACGCGATGCTCGCGTCATTGAGCGGCGACGCCGGCCGCTCCACCCCCGACTGGCTCAGCACGCACCCCGCGCCCGAGGACCGCCAGGCGCGCATCCAGCGCGCTATCGCCGCGATGCCGCAGGACAGCCTCGGCAGCATCGTCGAGCGCGACAGCTACCTGCGGCGCCTCGAGGGCCTCACCTACGGCCCCAACCCGCGGCACGGCTACTTCGTGGGGCAGACGTTCAACCATCCCGATATGCGCTTCACGATGACCTTCCCCGAAGGTTGGGCGACGCAGAACGCGACGCAATCAGTGACGGCGCTGAGCGCGGAGAAGAACGCGATGATCCAACTGACGCTGAGCCGTGCGCCGAGCGCGGACTCGGCGCTGCGCGCCTTCGCGGGGCAGCAGGGGCTGCAGGCGGGGACGGTGTCGCGGCCGGCGCTGCGCGGGTTTGCGTCGTCAAGCGCGATGCCGTTTGCGGCGCTGGTCGAGAGCGACACGCTGCGCGGGCGGGTGCTGTTCGTCGAGCACGGCGGCGTGGTGCTGCAGTTGATTGCGTATGGGCCTGCTGCGGGGTGGACTGCGCAGCAAGCGGTGGCCGAGCGGGCGCTGGGGTCGTTTGCGGTGTTGACGGATCGGGCGGCGTTGGAGGTTCAGCCGCGACGGGTTTCGATCGTGCGGGTGGATCGGGCGATGACGATCACGCAGATGCGGGCGGGGCGGGCGAGTGCGCTCTCGGCGGCGGAGTTGGCGGTGATCAATCAGGTGCGGGTGGATGAGGTGTTGCCGGTGGGGCGGATGGTGAAGTGGGTGGTGGGTAGCTAGTTCGGCGTTCCACGGCGTACGCGACGAACACCGAACCGTCGACGTAGGTGATGCTCACTCGCGATCCTCGAGGAACCGCTTGAGCCCGCCCGGCCGTGCGACGCCGAGGGGGAACTTCGCCCGCCCAGGCTTCACAGGAACGGTGTGGAGCAACCCGGCGCGCTCGAGTTCGTCGAGCCGCTCCTCCGCCGTCTTCGGCTCCGGCGCCGCTCGCAACGTCTTGGCCGCGTGGAGGGAGTAGGACTTGGGCATACGCCCAAGATGCGAAGTTTGACAAGTCGGGTCAAACATCGAGCGCAGCGACGTGATCTGCGCGTCCCTCGCGCGACACGCGAATCGGCGGTATCTCCAAGCTATGCCAACCCCCTCCCGCCTCCGTTCGCGCCGACGCCTCCCGCTCGGCGCCCTCGCCTTCGTCGCCAGCCTCGCCACGGCCCCAATCGCCGCGCAGGCACCGTTCACCCTCGACCAGGTGATGGGCGCGCCGTACCCCACCAACCTCACCGCGGCAGCCTCGGGTGAACGCGTGGTCTGGACGCTCAACGAGCGCGGCCTGCGCAACATCTACGTGGCGGAAGGCCCGAGCTTCACCGCGCGCCGCCTCACCAACTACGAGCAGGACGACGGCCAGGAACTCACCGCCGTGCGCATCTCGGCGGACGGCCGCTGGGTGGTGTACATCCGCGGCGGCGACTTCGGCTCCAACTGGGACGACGCGCTGCCGGTGAATCCGACGAGCGCCCCGCAGCCGGTGAAGGTGGAGATGTGGGTGGTCCCGTTCGCCGGAGGTGCGCCGCGATCGCTCGGCGACGGCCTCAACCCGGTGATCTCGCCGAAGAGCGATGTCGTGGTCTTCGAGCGCGGGCGGCAACTCTGGCAGGTGCCGCTCGACGGCTCGGGCCCCGCGCGGCGGCTCTTCGAGCAGCGCGGCAACGCCAGCGACGCGCAGTTCTCGCCTGACGGATCGCGCATCGCCTTCGTGAGCGGCCGCGGCGACCACAGCTTCATCGCCATCTACACGGACTCCCTGACGCCGCTCAAGTACATCGCGCCGAGTACGAATCGCGATGGCTCGCCGCGCTGGTCGGCGGATGGCCGGCAGATCGCCTTCGTGCGACGGCCCGGCGCGGGCGGCGCGGTGGTGAACTCACTGGAACCGCAGCCCAATCCCTTCGCCATCTGGGTGGCCGACGTCGCGACGGGTGAGGCGC
Organism: Gemmatimonadaceae bacterium; assembly: GCA_035444005.1. Lineage (GTDB taxonomy): Bacteria > Gemmatimonadota > Gemmatimonadetes > Gemmatimonadales > Gemmatimonadaceae > Pseudogemmatithrix. The sequence continues at coordinate 58,036 of DAOMNV010000007.1, read as the reverse complement.
GCGAGCGTTGGGCCAGCGCGGCCACGCTGCGCGGTAGCGTGCCGACGACGCACGGCGGCGTGAACCTGCACTGGGCCGCCGGCGACCGCCTCGTGTTTATGCATATGGCCGACAACTGGTCGCACCTGTACTCGATGACGGCGAGCGGGCGCGAGGCGCCGTTGCTGCTCACGCCGGGCGAGCATATGGCCGAGCACGTGACGATGAGTGCGGACCGCCGCTTCGTGCTGTACTCGGGCAACACCGGTAGCACCGCGGGCGACATCGATCGCCGTCATCTCGTGCGCGCGGCCGTGGATCGCCAGCAGGTCGACGTCCTCACGCCGGGGCAGGGCCTCGAGTGGACGCCCGTGAGCCTCGGCAGCGGGCGCATCGCCGCCATCGGCGCGACTGCGCAGCGTCCGCCCGTGCCATTCGTGCTCGACGCCGCCGGCGACGCGCGTCCGCGTGCCGACACGCCGCGCAAGTGGATTGGTGCGGACCTCGTACCCGCCGACTTCCCCACGTCGCGCCTCGTGACGCCCAAGCAGGTCATCTACACCGCCAGCGACGGCCAGCGCGTCCACGCGCAGCTCTTCGAGCCGCCGACGCCGAGTGGTGGCGCGCGCGCGACGGCCAAGCGTCCGGCGATCGTGTACGTACACGGCGGTCCGCCGCGGCAGATGCTGCTCGGCTGGCACTACGGCGACTACTACTGGAACGCGTACGCGATGAACCAGTACCTCGCCAACCGCGGGTTCATCGTGCTCAGCATCAACTATCGGCTCGGCATCGGGTACGGGCACGACTTCCAGCGACCGCCGCGGGCCGGCATCGCGGGGGCGAGCGAGTATCTCGACGTGAAGGCCGCGGGCGAGTGGCTGCGTGCGCAGCCGAGCGTGGACGGCGCGCGCATCGGCATCTACGGCGGCAGCTATGGCGGGTATCTCACCGCGCTCGCGCTCGGGCGGGACAGCGAGCTGTTCGCGACCGGCGTGGACATTCACGGGGTGCACGACTTCACCAGCGATGGCGGCGGGCGGCTCGGGGCGAACGCCTGGCGCTATGAGCGGTCGGCTCGCGAGCTGGAGGCGCTGGCGCGGATTGCCTGGGAGAGTTCTCCGGTCAGCGCGGTGGAGTCGTGGCGGTCACCGGTGTTGTTCATCCACGCGGATGATGACCGGAATGTGCGGTTCAGCCAGACTGTGGATCTGGTGCAGCGGTTGCGGGCGAAGGGGGTGGAGTTGGAGGAGGTCACGATCGTGGATGATACGCATCACTTTATGCGGCACGGGAATCAGCGGCGGGTGAATGCGTTGATTGCGGAGTATCTGGAGCGGAGGTTGCAGGGAGGGAGGGAATAGGGGGCGGCAGGCTACCAGTTCGCTGGTTTCGAGAACGTTCCTCGTGCATCGCTCAGGACCGCAGGGAACTGGCTTGCGCGAAGCGCGCCTGATCGAATGGTCTTCACGAAGTGTGCCGCCTTTGTCAGCACTGCGGCTGGATGCTGATGCGGATTCAGGATACCGACCTGTTTGCCGAGTCGGTTGCGCACGAGCTCGACGGGGGCGCGGAGGTCCGAGTCGTTCGTAATGAGGACGGCGCAATCGAACGAGTCCTCGTACGCGTCGCTCACCAGATGGGTTGCGAGATTCACGTCTGACCCCTTCTCTTCTGTCTTGATGACCCTCGCAAACTTCGGCCCAGCGGGGGCAGGGGATGCGAGGGGCATACTCACGGCGTGGCTCAGGTAGTGCCCGAAATGCAGGCGCACGGTCGGTAGCGTGCCAAGCGCGCGCAGATACGTCTGCTGCCGCAGGGGTTGATCGGGATCGTCGGGCCGAGGGCCGACTCGGGCAGTGTAGTAGTTGATTCGCCGTACGTCGTTCGGGGGAAGGAGCAACCGGCACAGCTGCTCGAGATTGAGCCAGCGGTGCGGTGTCTTCCGCAAGGATCCGTAGTAGAGGTTGAAGCCGTCGACGTAGACGAAAGTCCGAATCATCGAAGGAATTGGGTGGAAAAAGCAGAGGCCGCCTTTTTAGGGGCGGCCTCGCGCCCTGCGCCGAAACGCAGGGGGGGTGTAACACCTTCAATGTGAAGAAATCGGCCGAATCCGTCAAGCACCGAAAATTGCCATCTGTGTCGCGGTGTCGCGGAGACAAGATCACCGAAACTTTCGAGGCCGCCGGCGCACACGGTTCATCGCTTCCTCGTGAGGAATGCCTTCTCCGGCGGCGACCTGCGCTTCGGAGATTCGGATGTCGCGGAGGACCTCGATCTCTTCGACAAGCGATTCGAAGACCTCGAGATCCAGCAGGACCGCCGCGCCCTTTCCGTGCTGCGTGAGGATGATGGGCTCGCCCGTCTGCTGCACCTGCTCAATGAACTGCGCGGCGTTGGCGCGGAACTCGGTGACAGGGCGGATGTCGCGAGAAGGCTTGAGCTTGCGCACGGTACGCTCTGGAGTGCGGAAAAGTGTACCGTAGAAGGTACGGAACATCGGTCGTCTTGCAAGATTCGCTCTTCTCTCCATACTGAAGTTCTATGGCAGTCAGGCTTCAGTTCTGGCATCGCCATGTTGCACACGATAGCGCGGTCTCTCGCGGTGGCTTCCCTCTCTCCCGAGCAGGTAGACAATGCGCTTCAGCTGGCAAGTGACCGCGAAAGACATTCAGGCCGTCAAGCAGCTGATGGCCGATTTCAAGGGGTTGAAGATTATCGAGGTGCGCAAACGCCGGAATCTCGCGGCGCGGCGCCCGCGAGTCAGCTTGGCCGGCTTCTGGCACGGACTGTGCGGCGCGCTGCTCACCACGCAGCAGAAGGCAGGGCCGAACAGTCCGGTGACGCGATTCCTAGCGACTCGACCGTTTCCGCTGTCGTTCAGTGAAGTCTCGGAACAACGAGATGTCGCGACCTTCGTCACTAGAACGCTGACGCGCTTCGGCGGCATTCGCCGGTCGACCGTGATCGGGCGTGAACTCGCCACGAACTATCGAAGGCTTTGCTCGGGTCTTTGGGGCGACATCAACCCGATGCTCACGCGACTGTCGACAGAGGTCAGCGCAGAGCTAGAGCAAGAAGTCGCGAACCTTCTCGCTGACAACCTGCTCGGCATCGGCCCCAAGCAGAGCAGGAATCTCCTTCAGGGGCTGGGGCTCACCCGCTATGAGATTCCGCTCGACAGCCGCCTCGCGAAGTGGCTGAACGAGTTCGGTTTTCCGGTGAAGCTGAATGCCACCGCGCTCGCGGATCGGCACTACTATCAGTTCGTCTCAGACGGAGTGCAGGCGCTCTGTCGCGCGGCGAATGTCGCCCCCTGTCTGTTTGACGCGGCGGTGTTCGCGAGCTTCGATGCCGACACGTGGACGGAATCGAGGTCGGAGTGGGGACGTGTCCGCGCCTAACGTCGCGGGGCCTACGCTGCCGTCCCCTTCTCCCGCAGCGCCTCGTAGAGCCCCGCCAGGTCCAGCAGCACCTTCTTCAGTCCCTGCTTGGTCCCCTCGTTGTTCAGCGCCTGGGTACTCATCGTCGAGTACGAATCCAGCGCCCCAATGACCGCGTGCGTGATAGCCTCGGTCAGGTCCGGAGACGCGCTGAACTGTGCTTTGCTGTTGTTCGCGGCCTGCGCCTGAAGCTTCTCGGACTCGAGAAGCTTGCTCCGCACGTGCTCCACGAATGCAATGCGGTCCTCGTCGGTGAGATCCCCGGCGAAGAGGTCATTGACACGCTCGATAATCTCGGACAGCCGCGCCTTCTCTTTGTCCTGCACCTGGCCGCGTCCGGCCTCGCTGAGCGGATCGATCTGCAGCGGATCGCCTTCGCGCACTGAAAGCGGGGCATTCTTGCCGCCCTTCAGGTTGTAGTGCGTGAGCACCACCTTCGAGAGGTCCACGCCGGAGCGCTCGCGGCCGAACTCCAGTAGCCGCACGAGGTGCTTGTAAAACATCCCGCGCTTCTCGATGGCGGTGTTGCCGTAGTCGAAGATCTGCGAGAGGAAGGTGTAGAGGCGGTTGAACGCTTCCATATCGCCCTTGAACAGCACCAGCGCGTCCATCGTCTGCTTGGCCCGCTCGGCTGCCTCGCCGTCCTTCCTGACGGTGGCATCCTCGAAGTCGGCGCGGGCGGCGGCGTAGCGCTTGAGGATGCGGTCGGCGACGGGCTCCAGCGCCTTCGCGAGCTGCTCCTGCTTGGCCCTGGGGTTCAGCAGCACCTCGACGACGCGCTCGATCTCGTGGTCGTCGTAGTGCCCCGCGGCGTCGAGCTTGGCCCGCAGGTCGTACACGAGGTTGGGATCCGTCGTCGCGGCGAGCTCGGCGGTCTCGTAGTACGTCTTGAACGCCGTGAGCACATCCTCTGCGTTGTTGGCGAAGTCCACCACATAGGTGGTGTCCTTGCCGGGGTACGCGCGGTTGAGGCGCGAGAGCGTCTGCACGGCCTGGATGCCGGCGAGGCGCTTGTCCACGTACATCCCGCAGAGCAGGGGCTGGTCGAAGCCGGTCTGGAACTTGTTGGCGACGAGCAGGATCTGGTACGCCGGCGTGTTGAAGGCCTCGCGGATGTCGCGGCCCTTGAGGTGTGGATTGAGATCCTTGGAGGTCTCGGTGAAGGGCTCGGGGCCTGATTCCTCGTCCACGACCTCACCGGAGAAGGCGACAAGTGTGCCGAGCGGGTAGCCCTTTTCCTTGATGTAGGCGTCGATGGCCAGCTTCCAGCGCACGGCCTCCTTGCGGCTGCCGACGACGACCATCGCCTTGGCGCGGCCGTCGAGCAGGGGGGCGACGTGCTGGCGGTAGTGCTCGACGACCACCCGCACCTTCTGCGCGATGTTGTGCGGGTGGAGCTTCACCCAGCCCATAATCCCGCGCATCGCCTTGGAGCGCTCGACCTCGCGGTCGTCGAACTCCTCGCCGGCCTGCGAGAGCTTGAAGGCGAGGTCGAAGGTCGTGTAGTTGCGCAGGACGTCGAGAATGAAACCTTCCTCGATGGCCTGGCGCATCGAATACACGTGGAAGGGCCGCGGGACCGTGTCACCGGGCGCCTTGGTGCCGAAGAGCTCGAGCGTCTTGTTCTTGGGCGTTGCGGTGAAGGCGACGAACGTGATGCCGGTGTCAGCCGCGCGGGTGGCCATCTGCGCGGCGAGGATGTCTTCTGTGCTGACCTCGCCGCCGTCCTCGGCTGGCGCGATGGCCTGAAGGGCCGCAATCTCCTCCGAGCTTAGGACGGCCTTGAGCTTGGCCGCGGCCTCGCCAGTCTGAGAGCTATGCGCCTCGTCGGCGAGCACCGCAAAGCGCTTCTTCTCCGTCGCGGCCAGCTCGCGGACCGCCTTCAGCGCGAAGGGGAAGGTCTGGATGGTGCAGACAATGATCTTCTTGCCCGCCTTGAGCGCGGTCGCGAGCTGGCCGCTCTTGCTGCCGTCGGAATCCGTGATCGTCTCGACCACGCCCTTGGTGCGTTGGGCGTCGAATATGGCTTCCTGCAGCTGCTTGTCGATGACGTTGCGGTCCGACACCACGAGGACGGTGTCGAACAGCTTGTGGTCCTCGGCGTCGTGCAGCTCGCTGAAGAAGTGCGCGGTCCAGGCGATCGAGTTGGTCTTGCCGGAGCCCGCCGAGTGCTGGACGAGGTATTTGGCCCCTGGGCCGTCGGTACGGACGGCCGCCTGCAACTTGCGGGTGACGTCGAGCTGGTGATAGCGCGGGAAGATGACGTTCTTGATCTGCTTCTTCTCATCGCGCTGGGCGATGCAGTAGCGGCCGAGGATCTCGAGCCAGCTGTCGCGGGCCCAGACTTCATTCCAGAGATAGCCCGTGCGGTAGCCGCCGTCGGCGGCGACGGGATTCCCCTTGCCGCCGTGGTCGCCCTGGTTGAAGGGCAGGAAGCGCGTCGTGGCGCCTTCGAGCTTGGTTGTCATCCGCACTTCGCGTGTGCTCACCGCGAAGTGCACGAGGGCGCCGGAGGGGAAGCTGAGCAGCGGCTCCGGGGCCTGGCCCTTGGGGCGCGGGTCGCGATCGAAGCGGTACTGGTCCACCGCGTCGTCGATGTTCTGCGTGAAGTCCGTCTTGAGCTCGACCGTGGCGACGGGGATGCCGTTCAGGAAAAGCACCAGGTCGATGCAGTTCTCGTTGTGGAGCGAGTACTTGAGCTGGCGGACGACGCGGAGGCGGTTGGCGGCGTAGCGGCCGAGGATGCTGGGGTTGAGGCCGATGGCGGGCTTGAACTGCGCTAGCGTGACGGTGCCCTTGGCGCCGAGCAGGTCGATGCCGTGGCGGAGGACATCGAGCGTGCCGCGCTGGTCGAGTTGGGCGCGGGCGCGGTCGAGCAGGGTGTCGCTGGCCTTGGGGCCGTGGTTCTTCTCGAGGGATTCCCAGACGGTCGGCTGCGTCTCGCGCACCCAGGCGACGAGGTCCGGGGTGAAGAGGGCGCGGGCGCGGTCGTAGAGCGCGGCGTCGGCCTTCTGGTAGAGCCAGCCGGCGGTGGCCAGGGCCTCGCAGATGTCGTCTTCGAAGCGGATTTCGTTGTGCAGAGCCATCAGGCGGCGGTCTCGACAAGGCCGCGGACGTCGATCTGGCCGGTCACGGCGGCGGTGATGAGGGCGGTGCGGCGTTCGAAGAGTAAGTTGATTGAGCGTTCGCAGCCCTGCAGGACTGCCTCGTGGGCGGTCAGTTGCTCATCAAGTAAGGCCACGATTGCGTCCTGCTCCAGAGCAGGCGGGAGCGCCACAAGCAGTGAAGCTGTCTTCTCTTGGTTTAGAATCGGCAGTGTCGAGGCCGCGGCTTGCGCGACGATCTGCTCTTTCTGAGCATCTAGAGCGAAAGCGACATACCGCCCGTTGGTGCCGGACGCGGGCACGATGGCGTTGACTTGTTGGTTTGCGGAGCAAGTCCGCCTGGCTACAGCGAGCTTACCAAGCGTTGCACCGATTGCCACGAGCAGCACGGAGCCGGCGGGAAAGCTCGGAACCTCGTTGGCCTCAAGGGTTGCTTCCGATATACACCGTACTGACTGGTCTAGCATTAGTGAGCCGGTAAAGTCACCAGGGGTATACCACGGGATGGTGCTCCCTGCGTCGCACTCAGCGGGAGCTCCGGTGCTAGGAGTGCGCCCAGTAAGGATTGCACTCGCCAAGCGACGAGTCGATGTAACGCTCCAGTGCGCCGGGATCCTGCCCATCCACTGAACCCCCGAGTCCTTCATCGGCACGTTCGGGTCCAGTCCCTTGGTCACCGCGTGCGAGATGACGGCCTGCCGCTTCTCCTGCAGCAGCGCAATCAGCCGCTCCTGCTCGGTGATGAGGGCGTCGATCTTGGCAGTCTCGCGGTCGAGAAACCGGGCAATCAACTTCTGCTCCTGCAAGGGAGGAGCTATCAGCGGGAGTTGCTTCAGGTCTGAATACTTGATGGACTGGCGTAATCCTCCTCCCATTGAATACATGACCTTGCATGTATCGATCGCACGAATCTGGTAGGCAAGGTACTCCGATTCGAGGGCCGTGGGCTGAAGGTTTAGGTAGGCTGAAGTAATGATCCCCCGCTCACGCACAATTCCAGAACGAAGGCTGCGTTGGTCATTCTGCATATCGGTAAGACGCAGAATGATGTCACCTGGATCAACGACCTGATATGTCTCGAATGATTCGGGAAGAAGCCCGTCATTTGAGTTTATGTCTTTTCGAACAATGTTGCCGTAACTCAGGGAAAGCAGATTAGCATTGACCGAGCCCAGGTTGCTCTGATATTTCTCGGCTGCACACGCGAATAGCGGCAGAACACGCCACGAATCAGGTGCAGCTGGGAACCAAGGAATGCCGGTCTGCTTCAGACCTGGGTATTTTCGAAGACTCACGTGTGAAGATCTCCTAGCATCGCCACAATCCGCCCTGACACCTCCTTCAGCTCCGCGTCAATCTCCTCCAACGAGCGCGGCGGCTTGAAGACATAGAAGTGCCGGTTGAACGGGATCTCATACCCGACCTTGGTCTTCTCTTCGTCGATCCAAGCATCCGGCGCGTGCGGCTTCACCTCGCGCTCGAAGTACGCCTCCACCGCCTCGGTGAGCGGCACATTCTCCGTGTCGCGCAAGGCTGGGTCGGCGACCGGCTTCCCCTTGAGCTTGCCCTTGGTGCCGAGCACGACGTTGCCGGCCTCGTCCCGCTGCGGTCGCTCGACCGTGATGGTCCGGTAGCCGAACTCCTCGTTCCGGAAGATGCGGCTGATGGGCACGCCATCGCGCGTCACCTCCTCGGCGTCCCCGAAGAGCTTCGTGACATCCTCGATGTGCGACTCGGCCATCTCGCGCCGCTTGGAGCCCAGCGACTTCCGTATCTTCTGCCACATCGCGCTGGCGTCGATGAGCTGGACCTTCCCCTTCCGGTCCGCCGGCTTCCGGTTGCTCACCACCCAGATGTAGGTCGCGATCCCCGTGTTGTAGAACATGTCGGTCGGGAGCCCCACGATCGCCTCGAGGAGGTCGTTCTCGAGGACGTAGCGCCGGATCTCGCTCTCGCCTGAGCCCGCGCCGCCCGTGAAGAGTGGGGAGCCGTTGAGCACGATTGCAAAGCGGCTGCCGCCGTCCTTCGCGGGGCGCATCTTCGAGAGCAGGTGCAGCAGAAAGAGCATTGAGCCGTCGCTCACGCGCGGGAGTCCCGGCCCGAAGCGCCCGTCGAAGCCCTGCTGTTCGTGCTCGCGGCGCACCTCCTTCTCGACCTTCTTCCACTCCACGCCGAAGGGCGGGTTGGAGAGCATATAGTCGAAGCGCTGGCCGCGGTGCCCGTCCTCGGAGAGCGTGTTGCCGAGGATGATGTTCCCGATGTCCTGCCCCTTGATGAGCATATCCGCCTTACAGATGGCGTAGGACTCGGGGTTGAGCTCCTGCCCGTGCATCACGAGCCGAGCCTTCGGGTTCATCACCTTCAGGTGCTCCTCGGCTACGCTCAGCATCCCGCCCGTGCCCGCTGTCGGGTCATACAGCTGGCGTACTACGCCTGGCTTCGCGAGGACATCGCCGTCCTCGGTAAAGATGAGGTTCACCATCAGCCGGATGACCTCGCGCGGCGTGAAGTGCTCACCGGCCGTCTCGTTGGAGAGTTCGGCGAAGCGCCGGATGAGTTCCTCGAAGACGAGGCCCATATCGGCGTTGCTCACCGTCTCAGGGTGCAGGTCAACGCCGGCGAACTTCTCCGTCACCAGATAAAGCAGTCTGGCCTTGGTCAGCCGGTCGATCTGCGTGTGGAAGTCGAACTGATCGAAGATGTCGCGCACGGCGGGGGAGAAGCCTTGAGTGTACGCGACGAGGTTCGGACCGATGTTGTCTTGGTCGCCGATGAGCCTGTTGAGGTCGAGTGGAGAGGTGTTGTAGAAGTCGAGGCCCGCGACCTTCTTGCAGAAGGCGTCGGGGTCGAGGCCGGACTTCTGTCGCCTCACGTACTCCTTTAGGACCGCCGGCTTGGTGGGCTCCAGCACGCAGTCGAGGCGGCGGAGGACGGTGAAGGGGAGGATGACCTTGCCGTATTCGGACTGCTTGTAGTCGCCGCGGAGAAGATCGGCGACGGACCAGAGGAGGGCGGAGAGGTTGGTGTCTGCCAAAATCGCGCGAGGTCGGGGGGCTCGTGTGTCCTGAGGCTCGGCCAGCAAGCCTATGGGGAGATTCTCGAAGATAGCCCTTAGGCAGCCACGGGGGAGAGGCCTCGGACGAGGCCCAGCAACTCCTCGTGCAGCGCCTTCCAATGCTGCGCAAGGTTTACCGTCGCGACTCTGAACGGGTGGCCGTGGACCGAGAAGTCGAGACACCGCGACTCCGTCGTCCTCGGGTACAGCAGCATCCCTCCGACCGCAGCCGCCGGAAGGTCCGGTGTGATGTGCCTCAGGTAGGCAGACATCTGGTACAAGTGGTCCGGCCGGATCGTGTCTTTGTCGTAGTAGCGGCTCAATGCCTCGGAGTAGTACTTCGCGTCAATCACGAGCGTTCGCCCAGGTGCCCGGAGCACAAGGTCCGTGCGCATCTCCGGCAGAAAGGACAGGCTGGCGGCGGGGCCTTCGGCGTCCCAGTACAACTTCGGTGCCGCGACCTTGAACGCATCCTGTTCCCGCTCGTAAAACCGACGCAGGAAGCTCTCGAATAGCCGTGCCATTTGCTGATTGTCTCGCGTGAAATCGCGAAACACGAACTCACCGGCAGCTTCGTCCATCAACAGGTTGCGATGGATGAGTGTGCAGACATCGAGCAGGAACCCGTACTGGCTGCGGTTGACCGTGACGTTCACACGGCGGAACGAGCTGTCGCTCAACGCCACAGTCGCGACGCCAGGAAGGCGCCGGTAGAGCTCCCGCAGTGACTCCGCATCGCTGGCGCTGAGACTCGGCTCGGCGGCAAGCCGCCGCAGCGTCGTCTTGATAACGCGGTTGGCGGGCGTATCTATGGAAAGCTCGTCGTACGAGCAGACGGCGCGGCCCTGCGGGAACGAGAGGTGCTGGAGGGAGGCGGCAAGCTCGATGCGGCCGCGTACTCCGGCGAGCTCCTCGGTCTCCACGACGTACGACCTGTCGAGTCCGCGGAGCAGGAGGTGGGAAACGCCGGTCCGCAGCACCCTCGCGAACAGCTCCACCAGACTATGTGCCGACAGCGCGCTCACCTCAGCGAGGTCGGCCTCGTCGAGCCGGTCCCACGCGTAGGCAAGCAGGTAGTAGATGTTATCGACAGGAATGGCCTGGGCCATCCGGTCACCCCTCCAAGATGCTTCGGGATTCGTCCAGCGCCTTCGCGTTGTCGAACCAGTACTCCTGGAGCAGGGGAAGGATCTCGTCGCGGACGACGGCGCCGTACCACGCGTCTGCGTCCGTCACCGCGTCTGTGGGGCAGAAGAAGCTGTGGCCGATGAGGAAGCCAGCGCCAAGGTTCTTGTGATCTTCCTCGATCATTGCATTCACCCGCTCGATGCGGTCGATGATGCGGTTGATGACGGCGTCCTCGACACCCTTTTCGGCGAGGGTAGCGCGGAAGCCCGGTGACCCGAGGGCGGGCCGGAGCGTGCGGAAGGCGAACCGCCGCCGCAACGCAAAGTCCACCATAGCCAGCGACCGGTCCGCCGTGTTCATCATCCCGAGCAGGTACACGTTCTTCGGGATGAAGTACGTGTCCGTGCCGGACTCCGAGTATGTGAGGGGGATCGCGAACTCTGGACCGCGCTTGTCTGCTTCGATGAGCATCAGGAGTTCGCCGAAGATCTTGCTGAGATTCCCTCGGTTCACTTCATCAATGATGAAGACGTAGTCGCGGGCTGGCTCTGCTTGTGCCTTCTGGCAGAACTCGTAGAAGACGCCATTGCGAAGCGCGAAGCCGCCGCCTTCGCTCGGGCGCCAACCCTGGATGAAGTCCTCATACGAGTAGCTTTGGTGGAACTGGACCAGCTGGACCGCTTCAGGACGCTTGGTGCCGATGAGCGCATAGGCCAAACGGCGAGCGAGATATGTCTTGCCGACCCCGGGCGGGCCCTGAAGGATGAGATTCCGCCGACGTCGCAGACTGCCGAGCAGGTCGCGAATGGTCTCCTCGTCCCAGAACACCTCGGTGAGCAGGTTCGCCACGGAGTAGGGCACCAAGACTGGCGCGGGCGTGTCCTCCTGCAGCACGTTCGCCTCAACCCAATCGTTGAAGGACTCGACGTTCGTGACGTCGGTGAGCGTCTTGGTCGGAAGAAGCACGCCAGCGGGGAGGGCCCAGTTTCCGCGCTGCTCCCACTGGATGCTCCGGACGTTGGGGTACTCCGCGAGCGAGGGGTCGTGCCGATACTCGCCCTTCACGATGCCTGACGCGAGGATCCGCGAGCGCCCCTGCTTGATGTACACGCGGTCACCATCTGCCATCTCCCGGCAGAACTGGTAGCAGCACAGCGCGTCGTTGGTGGGATTGGCCCGCCCGTAGGCCTTCCTAATCGCCTTGGTCAGAGCCGACTGTGTCGCGTATTCACGCAAGTCGCCCAACTCTTCCCAGCCGATGGCGATGATGTTGCGTTCAAGGAAGGTACTGAGCAGCCGAGCGCCTTCACCGGCTGCGATCACCCACGTTCGGCTTTCGGATGCGGATTCTTGCTCGGCAGGAGTCGGGACATATGGAACGAGTGGGTCTTCCTTGACGGCACGCGGAAGCGGCATCCATTCCTGGCGCACTGGCTGGCTCGAGTAGAAGTCGACTGGCGCGAGATCGGGGTAGGCCGCATTGAGCCGACGCCCGATCATTAGGATTCGGCGGTCGCGGTCGAGCGGAGAATCGGTCGGCGCCGTTTCAAGCTCCTCCGGCGAGAGCAAATAGCGAAAGGCGTCGTCAATCTGCCGCTTGTGTCCGCGTGATCCCACGCGAGGGAAATACTCAGGGAAGAGCAGGTGCAGCAGGATGTGTCGAATCTGCTTGCCATCCACCTCCGGGAGCCGATCGAACCACTCGGCGAACGCCATCGGCTCCGCGAGCAGCGCTTGCTGCTCCTGCATCGGAAGGCCCTTCCACGCAGCAGCGAAGCGGACCAAGAGCATAAGCTCGAACGGCCGCCTCGTGTTGTAGGCGGTGCCCGTGCTGCCGATGCCTTCGTCCAGGCCGGCGAGAAGCGGGTGCCCGTCGGGCAGCTTTGCACCTGACCAATCCCACACGGTCTGCACCAGCGTACGCTTGGAGTCGCCGCCGATGCGATCAGGGAACAGCATCATCAGCCAGAGCATCTCGGCCGCGAGTTGGCTGGCCCCCTTCGGAGCCGATGCCAGCTGATCCTGTAACTTCAGCAGGAACGATCGGTCGCCTTCATCGGGCTTGTCCACGAAGTGCGTGATGAGCGCAGTGACGTTGTCGGTAGTCCACACACTGCCGTCCGATAGGGCTGAGCCGTCCTTCAGCAGGCAGCGTTCGCGCCAGGCGTCAACCGCAGCGTAAACCCGTGGCGCGGTGCGCAGGCGCCCGAAGGCAGGCCCAGCAGCTGGCGGAGCAGTCACGTACGCACGCCAGACCGTCAGCGCGCGCGAAGCAATCTCATCAGGCACGACGATACCCGAGGCCTGCGGCGTCCAATTGTACGAGCGAAATGCTTGGTCGAAGCGGTCACGGAGGTCAAGCGGTGCCCGCTCGGCCACATCCACCATAAGGTCCACGCGGAACTTCACATAGTTCGCGGTGTCACCAGCCGTCGCTCGGGCAGGATCAAAGTGCGCACGAGTCTCGACCGGAGCGACTGTCGTGCCGCTGAGCACGACCCCGGGCTGGTCGCGTCCGACCCGCGTGAGCAGCACGTGAGACCCAACGGGCATCTGCTTCCGCGCGCCCGTAGACCATTCGAGGGTTTGGGACTTGCCCGCGGTTACGGAAGCCGCCACCTCGCGGTGATTATCCCAAGGGAAGAGCCCGGGATTCCAGAGCAGGAGGTAGGTCTCGGGGCGCGTCGAGTCGAGGCTTTCCATAGAGGGCGAGTCGGTCGGTTGAAGTCTCGCGGAACTTACCCCCGGGGTCTGACAAGCGCGATGTGTCCTAGGCCTATGGCAGCCAGCCCTTCTTCAGGCCGTCATTGAGCAGTGCTCGCGCGTAGGACTCTGCATCCAGGCCGTGCTTGTTGCTCTTGCGTACCACTTCACCCCGGAGCTCGGCAGCCGCGTACTCGCGGATAGCTCGCTCTTCGTCGCGGCCGGCAGCGACGAAGATGCGGGCCATGATCTCGCGCTGGGATTCGCGGCGTTTGCCGGGTGCTGGCCGCGGGGCAGGGGCGGTAGCAGGGATGGTGGCCGGCTGCTCGGGGGCGCCGATGAGCACGGCGAAGACTCTGGCCGTGTCTGCGGCGCGAGCCGCCTCGGCAGCGGTGAAGGGTGCCTCGTGGGCCCAGCGGTTGCGGACGTCGAGGATCTCGTGGATGTATGTGCGGGCGACGCGGGGGAGCTGGTGCTGGAGGACCGCGTCCCAAGCGTGGAGGCAAGCTCTGAGTAGGGCCTGAATGTCTGGCGTGGAACCTGCGTGGCCGCCGATCGCGGGCGCTGGCCTGACGCCCTGCTTGTGCAGGAAGGCCTCGAGAAATGGCTTGAGTGCGTCGAGCGCTCTGCGGACGGATTGGCGTTCGGGGGAATCCATAAGCGAGATGTTGTCGTTGCTTGCGAATGCCAATGTCGAGACGAGAGCAGCATTTGACACTTGGTGGGTCAGGCGTACAAGACGGGTAGACTGCAAGACTCTCCCACCTCAAACGATGGATTCCTCCGCGATCCGTGTTAGGTAGAGATGTCAACCGAACTGGAGCAAGATCCATCGTCGGCAACAAGCTGCGTCATACGGCGGCGCGCCCAATTCGCTCTCGCTACTGATCTGTGGCTGGTTCAAAAATTGTCGGAAAGCTCTTCTGTCTCGGCTTTATCAAATACCCAGAGCCCGGCGCACCTTCCCTCGCCGCGATTACGATATCGGGCCAACGAGAGACGAGCTCGTGGAGCTGATCCCAGAACTTGCGGCGAGAGAAGTCAACTAGAAAGAAGGCCGTGAGGCCACTCTCTTGCCACGCAGCGTGCTCGATTCTGTTGCGAGTGATTCTGGGGTCGGCAGAGATGATTATCCAATCGCCTTCCTGTTTCAAAGCGCGAATCCACTCGACGTCGGGAGTGTTGGGCTCAAAGAGGTCCGTCAGGTGCTTGACTGTCTGCCCGTTACCCTCCGCGGCGAGCGCCAAGCTGTGCGCAATGCGCTGCGAAATGCATGCGTCAAGGAAGAATCTCACCGGCTCGAACGAGAGGTCTCGTAGTTGACAGCATCAAGCACGTCGGCGACCTCAATGCCGAACATATCGGCAACAACCGTGACCGAGCCCTCAGCCTCTGCGGACTGCGCAAGGACAGCAGTAGGAATGCCAACCGATGCGATGATCGGCGCACCCAGAGCACGGCGGGGATCTACAACTACGCGCTGCGACTTCCCTAGCGGATACCAGACGGATGGGGCGTCGTCAGGTCCAAAATCGATCTCGCCGAAAAGGTGCTGTGAGACGAGGCGATTGAGTTCGTACTGATCTCGGACCAAGTCAAGCAGCACAGGATCATCCTCAGCGCGCGCGAGTTCTGCCAGGATGTTGCGCCCGTCTGTGCTGAACTTCCTGTGGGAGAATGGATGACGAGCGCCGAGCACCTCTTTCGCGCGCTCAGAGGCGATCCGGATCGTCTTCCAGCTCACACCTTTGTTAAGGAACGCCTGAAGGAAGCGAACCTCGATCAAGTCAGCAAAATCGAGAGCCGGGGCACCAAATATTTCAGCCAGGTCTGCGCCGATGACCGGAGGGGAGTAGCGAGGGCGACCTCGGTACACCCACCTATAGCCCGACGTCCACCGCCGAATGCTCCGGCGCGGGACGCCGGTGAGCCGCTCCGCGTCAGGCAACGAGTAGACGCCGCGGCCGATGTACTTGAATCTCGAGGCTACCATAGGGAGGGTGCGGTGGCGTTCCTATGGAAAATACGCACGTGTGTCGCATGGCGTCACGGGCACTGAGGTTCGCGCCTCGCGTCGTCGACCGGGACAGCGCGGGAAGGGGACAGTCATTCCCACGCTTTCGCTACGCCTTCGCAAAGAACTCGTTGACCAGCACCTCAATCGCGATCTCATCCTCTCCACTCAGTTCACGGATAGCGTAGATGGTGCCCGTGACGCTCCGGCCAGACTTAAGCGCGACTGCCCGTCGCCGGGTGGAGAGCTGCGAGCCCACGTATTCGGAAAGGTCATCACCCGGCTCGACAATCACCGGTTCGCCGTGGCGAGGCACAATCAGCGCAAAGTCGTCGTCTGAAGTCACCGGGCAGAATCCTAGGCTTTGGAGGTGGGAAGAGCCCGCGTTCAACGGGCCCTGTCTGGGCCGTATAACGTGTGCTTCTGCTGTGAACGCTCAATAAGAAGGGGTTGGCGGGGCGTTCGCAACCAGCTTGCCTAATCGCGGACGCCCCGCCAAGCCCAGTCCACACCGCGTTCATCAGCAGCAAGCTTCGTTGTGCGGCACCCGCACCACCTCGGCTACTGAGCTCCTGCCTGATGGTAGAGCCTATGAAGCTGAACGCGAGAGAGTACTGAAGGATTATCGTTCGCGAAGCGAAGCATATCGGCAGAGTCGAAACCACGTCGCACGCAGGTCGCCAAGACGTCCAATGTGTCGCGGACGAGGTCCTGCTGTCCTGCGCCGTCAACTGTCGTGCGTGCAAGATGAGAAACGATACTCACGATGAACGAAATGCCGCGAGGAATCACGGTGCCGACGAGTTCTCTGGCTCTCGGGCATAGGCTTGCGGAGGATGGGCCAGCGAACGGGTTGCCGCCGAGCGCAGTTTCGATCTGCGAGAGGGGTGCGCCGTGAACCCAGGCACGGAGACCGGCCGCGACAATCCTTAGCTCGGCAGCGGAGACTGCGCCTGATCGGCTAAGGCCGCAAGATGCACGGACTGAACCACTGAGATCGCCCAGAAGACTGGAACGCGCTTCGACGTCGGAGTCAAGCCAGGAGAATGTCCAGTCAATCCAGGCATCTATTGAATCAGGAAGCGCTGCATCGCCGGCAGAGAGGCGACCTAACAGGCGCTCGAGGACATCCAATGGAAGACCAGTAAGGGATGCCAGGGAAGCGACTCGCTCATCGGAAACGCTAGCAAGAGCGTTGTCTACGGCCGCACTGAGCGCAAGGACTCCGCGCTCGAAACGCTCTTCGCTTCCTTCAATGCGAGCGACAAATGCTCCTAGCGAACGCCGAATGTCGAAGGGCGCCGCTGGCGATCCATCTTGGCCGGTCGCACGGAAGCCCATCATTCGGCTCACAAGGTAGCGGCTATCCGCGTCGAGCTCCGTACCTTCGGAAAGCCTATCAAGTATCAACTGAAGAGGGTCGGAAATGGCCACGCAACGGTCGTCATCCGGAAGAATCGACTTCAACTTCTGCATTGCGACCGGTCCGAGCGCTTTCTCCTTAGCCTCGAAGGTGATTGGAGGCTCAGGAATGAGGAGTACTACTCCATTTGCGACATGGCCAGCGCGCCCCGCACGCGCCGCCGCGTTCAGCAGCTCATGCGCTTCCAGTTCCGATCGCCCAGTGCCGGTAGAGTCAGCGCGTTTGTCTCCTGCAAGAATCGCAATGTGCGCTGGTAAATTGAGGCCCTGTGCAAGTGTCGGAGTCGCGACAATTGCCGCTGCACCGCGGGGGTGACGATACAGACGCTCTGCCAGATCGCGCTCAAGCCGAATCATTGACGCATTGTGTGGAACAGCGGCTGCATCGGGTGAAAGTACCGAGTGCATTAGGCCGCCAAGCTCTGTTTCCAATGCGGACCAACGCTCTGGCTCAAGTGCAGTCAATCGCTCCGCCGTGGGAAGCTCTGCAGAAATGCTACGCGCTACGGAGAGTGCGTCGTCTTTGGTGTTGACAAACACAATGGCTTTTAAACCGACCTTCACGGCAGACACCGCGACTCGTGAAGCAACGTGGTTGGCGTTCGGCTTCAAGCGAATGGTGCCCCGGCCGAGCTGGCCAGTCAGCAAGACAGGAGTGTCGAGTACCGCGCGAATGCTGCACCGGAGTGAATCTTCCTGAAGCCAGTTATGCTGAAGTCCCCAAAGGGCATACGCTGGCAAGGCAAGATGCTCTGCGGCCTTAGAGCGAAGGCCCTTCGCGCGCTTGCCCGTTTGCTTGTCAATCTGCCTCTGGATGCTGAGAGCTCTCTTCTCAGCAGAGGCAACATCAGCGTCACTGTAAATCAGTACGCCTCTCGCCTGCCGACTCGGCTTCCAGAGAAGATCAACGCAAAGGCAGGTGCGCCCCGTGAGGGCGGCTACCCAGTCAGAGAAAGCCTCGGCTTCCTTAAGCATCGCTGAAAGGAAGAGCAAATCTGCTGACGGCGCGACACGGACCAGGCCGAGCAGGCAAAGCATGGCGTCCATGGACCGCCTTACTCTGTCTCCGTAAGGGGCCAGCAGGTGGCATTCATCAAAGACCAGCAGACCGAGGTTCGCAAATGCCTCGGGAGCAAACGATAGCATTGCCAGGCATCGCTCTGGCGTCATGACCTCTATGTCGCGAAGCTCTCGCCCCGTCTGAAACAGGCTGTCAAAGTCGCTCGACACTGCAGAGCCAGTGAGGTCCTGCGGGAACATCTGTTGCAAATCGTCGACAAGCTGCTCGACGAGAGCGTGCGTTGGCGCCAGAAATATGACCTTCTGCCCTCGAGCGAGGGTTGCGGCAATCTTCAAGGACGACACTGTCGTCTTTCCGGCCCCAGTGGGCAGAACAAGAACTGCCGAACTGCCGAGAGACAGGAAACCGCGATCGACGGCGGTGCGATGATTGGGCCACAAGAAGGGCGCGCGCTCCGCGCGAAACCTTATCCATCGCTTCCAGTAGCGCCCTTCCGCCCCGTCCGGTGGTGCGAGGCGAACCAATGCCGCTCCACTTATTGAGTCAGAGGCCGCCAGCAGAAGCGCTGCAAGGTGAGCGGGACCGGGGTAAGAGCTATGAGGGAAGACGGTCTCCCCGATGCGGGCTTCCTCGCCTTGAGAGAGTCCGAGGACCGTGTTAAACGCTTCAGCCGAGGACTGAAAGCGCGCCCTGGCGCCAACAATCCCAGATTCGTCCAAGACCTCCGAAGCGAGCAGTTCAACTCCATCGTTTAGGGCGCCAAGCAGCGCCGAAAGCGCCCCAGCCTCGATGTCGAGTTCGCTAGGAAATGTTGTCGACCGGCTCTCAGCTCTCGCGAGAATGGCTCTAAGTTGCCCGCGTGCAAGTGACGCGATGTTCTCAGCAAGTAGAGCTGCAGCGGAGCGATCTGCCGCACCCGCTGAGGGAATGGTGCGTGCGGCTTCGTAAGCGTCCGCGTACTGTTCAGCTAAAAGGAAGAGCAACGCGGCGGCAAGGGAGGAGTCAACCGAGTCGCGGGAAACAGTTGCGCCGCCAAGCTCACCGACAGCGCCTGTGGCATTTGCAGAGGCCATAACCTGATGAGCGGTGGCGGCAACAAATGCGGCAGCGATGCGTGCGGGCCTATCCTCACCGAGGGATGCCACAATTTCGTATACATCGGCTATGCGCTGCGGCGGCCATTGATCATTGGCGGCAAAGGTGGTTAGTGAGCTACCGCGCAGTCGCGCCGAGACAAGACGCGCGTAGTGCCGAGTCAGTAAGGCGGGAATGTCCGCTGCACTAAGTCCGGGTACAGCGGGAGCCCCGCGAAGCATCGCGCTTGAAATGGGGTCAAACACCGCGAGGACTCCCTTCAGGTAGAGACCGCAGATACTCGCAGGCGGTTGCGGCCAGTGTCGCGAACCACGCACGAAGTGGCGTCGATACTACGAGCGTCGCTCCAACGCGCTGTATAGCCGTCAGCCCCTGTAGATTGTCATAGTTGGCAAAGAGCGTGGCGCGGCGCTGCTGGCTGTCAAAGTCAGGCTCAATGGCGAATGCGGCCCGATATCGACGTGCCTGCGGATCCAGTACTGTGGCCGCCATGAGAGGCACAGCTGTGGCAGGGATGCCTGCCCAGCGAAGAAGCCCTGAGGCCGTTGCGACAAGGTCAGGGCTGCGCAGGTTCTGGTGAAAGGCTGAAAATGTCGGGAGAACCTCCCGCATAAAAGTCCGTCTTTGATGCTCAGTACACTTGTCTTCAAAGATTGTCGTTAGGTGAATCGTTGACCGGTCTTCAGATAGCTCCAACATAAGTCCATCAATACCCTGGGCGGTTGCGGAAGAATGCGGGTCTCTGATTAGCACTGAACCGCCATGCTCTTGCTGCGCGGCTGCCCACGAAATCACCTGGAAAACGAATCCGTCCCTGTGAACGGTGGGCACTCCCTCAGAGGGAGCTCCGGGAGCGTCATTGACAGTCAACTTTCGAATTGCCGCCAGCACCAATGCGGGATGAGCAATGTCCGGCGATGTCTCGGTGAGGGCACTGAGGATGTTGGCAGCATGAGTCGCATGGCCCATCGCGACGTATGCGATGATGCGAGCGAGACTCTTGTCGTCGCTCACGACCCAACGACTGCCAGTGCAGTGCGCGTCGACAGGGACCGTGGCAATGCTTAGTGGCGCGGTGGACAAGCGAGGGTGGAAAGAGGGTTCATCACTGCCGTAAGCAGTCCGGCTGCGGAATATCTAGGTCGCGCTCGCATCCACGACGCTCACAGGTGCGAAACGCATGCGAAGTGCAGAGGCGTTGGAATCGTGCTAGCAAAGGCATATGCATCGCGATGATTCCGACCCGACATCGTGTCGGCACACCCTTCTGCATGCTGTCCGCACAACGTGGATTGTGCTGCGAGAACAGAGCAGTATCACGCCGCGCCACTGCCATTTGCCGACGAGTGCGCGCCAGAATACTCACCCCGTGCGCCGCCGAAGCAACCCAGCCTAGGCCGATTTGCGCGGTATCAGAGTAACTTCCGTCCGATGCCCACCCTCGCCACCACCCTCGACAACCTCGCGACCACCCTAGTCCGCCCCGGCACCCCCCCCGCCCGCGCCCAAGCCCGTGACCTAATCGCCTGGGTCCTCGACAAGCCCCGCTTCTGGCCCTCCGCCAACCCAGACTGCGAGCTTACGGAAGCCGAGCTCCAAGCCATCCAAGAAGCGGCGAGCAAGCTAAAACAGGGTATGCCCCTCCAATACGCCGTCGGCAAAGCCCCCTTCCGCCATCTCACACTAAGGGTCACCCCTGACACCCTGATCCCCCGACCCGAAACCGAGCTCCTAGTCGACCTCGTGATCGCCGCCCAGCGAGGCGGCAAAGGCACCGTGGTGGACGTGGGAACAGGCTCAGGCGCCATCGCCCTAGCCCTAGCCGCCGAGAGCGCCTTCGAGCAAGTCATCGCCACCGACATCTCCGAAAAGGCCCTAGAAGTCGCTAAGAGCAACCTCAAGGCCATCCCCGAAGACAAGCGACCCAAGCTCGACTTCAGAGCCGGCGACCTCCTCACCCCACTCCTCTCCCAGGAATGGGCCCAAAACACCCCCGAAAACCCAGCCCCACAAGTAGAAGCCGTCGTCAGCAATCCCCCCTATATTTCCCCAGCTGAGCTGCCCGACCTGCCCCCCAAAGTCCGCGACTGGGAGCCCCACTCGGCCCTCTTCGCCGACGACAACGGGATGGCAGTCATCAAACGGCTCATCGCCCAAGCGGGAGACATCCTCCAGCCTGGCGGATTACTCGCGATGGAAGTGGACAGCCGACGCACGGATCTCGCCGTGCAGGCGGTCCAACAGGACGCCCGATTCACGGACGTCGAACATAGACTCGACCTGACCGGACGCCCGCGCTTTGTGCTGGCCCGGCGAAAGGAGCGGTGATTAGATGCTGCAAGACAAGGCTGTCGAACTGGGCCGGCTGATCGGCCAGTCCGCGGAGTACCAGGCCGTGAAGCGCGCCAACGAAGCCCTCAACGACGACAAGCAGCTCGTCGAGGCGCTGCAGGCGATGGAAACCCTCCGCCGCGACGCGGAAGCGCTCATCCAGGCGGGCTCCTCGCCGACGCCGAAGATGGAAGAGCAGCTCGAACAGCTCCTCGGCTCGGTCCAGACGAACGCGCTCTACCAGCGCTTCATCGCGGCGAACGAGAACTTCGACAAGGTGATGCAGCAGGTGAATCAGTGGATGCTCGAGGGCATCAAGAAGGGCGCGGCGAGCCCGATCATCACGCTGGGCTGAGTTCGCACGCTTGCGCGGCCACCTGCTGGTCTTCGAGGGAGGCGAGGGAGCGGGGAAGTCCACCCAGCTCCAGCGCCTCTCGGCGCGTCTTGCGGCCAGCGGCGTGAACCACGCGGTGTACCGCGAGCCGGGTGGCACGCCGGTCGGCGACCGCATCCGCGAGATCCTGCTGCATTCGGATCTGCCACTGGCGCCGGCGGCTGAAGCCACGCTCTTCGTGGCCTCGCGCGCGCAACTGGTGCACACGGTGGTGAAGCCGGCCTTGGCGGCGGGGCAGCACATCCTGCTCGATCGCTTTCTGCTGTCGACGTACGCGTACCAGATCCACGGCCGCGGCCTGCCGCAGCGCGAGCTGCGCGCGGCCAACGAACTCGCCACCCAAGGCCTCGTGCCGGACCTCACAATCCTCCTGCGACTGCCCGTCACCGAAGGCCTGGACCGCGCGGGCAAGCGGGGCGAGGCCGACCGCTTCGAACGCGCGGAGCGGGGCTTCCACGACCGCGTCTCGGCGGCCTTCGACCAGTTCGCGGAGCCGAGCTGGCAGCGCGCGCACCCGGAGTGCGGGAAGATCGTGGCGGTGGACGCCTCGGGCACGCCGGAGCAGGTTGAGGAGCGCGTGCACGAAGCCATCGCCGAGCATTGCCCGGCGCTGCTCAACCGTGCGGGGAATCGCGCGTGAACCGCTTCCGCCTGCTGCCGCCCACGGTCCTGATCGCCGCGGCCTTCATCGCGGGCGCCTGGCTGCTCGGCCGCGCGCTCGACCGCGATAGCCGCCGCTCCGAAGAAGGCGCGCGCCTCCTCGACGCGGTGATGGCGCGCGTCCGCAGCTCCTACGTGGAGCCGGTCGACGAAGACTCGCTCTGGCAGGGCGCGATCGCCGGTATGCTCGACAACCTCGGTGACCCGAACTCGGCCTACATCACCGCCGACCGCCTCGAGCGCCTGCGTCTCTCGACGTCCAACGCCTACCGCGGCGTGGGGCTGAGCGTGGACATCATCAACGGCTGGATCACGGTGGTGCAGCCGCGCGCGGGCTCGCCGGCGGAGCGGGCCGGGCTGCAGACGGGCGACAGACTGGTGGAATTGGACGGCAAGTCGATGCAGGGCTGGACCGTGCAGGAAGCGCGCGAGAATCTCCGCGGCCCGCTGGGTTCGACGGTGCGCCTCGTCGTGGAACGCGGCGGCGGCACGCGCATCGCGGTCACGCTCGAGCGCGCCGACATCCGCAACCGCGCGGTCTCGCGCGCGCTGGTGCTCGACGGCGGCGTGGGCTACGTGGCGGTCACGACCTTTTCCGATTCCACGGAAGCGGAGCTGATCTCGACGGTGGACTCGCTGCGCCGCGCGGGTGCGACCTCGCTGGTGCTGGACCTGCGCGGCAACCCGGGCGGCTTGCTGGAGCAGGGCGTGGGCGTGGCCGATCTCTTCCTGCCGGCGGGCAAGCAGATCGTGACGACGCGCGGCCGGGCCGAGGGCGCGAACAAGACGTACATGGATTCCACGGCCGAGCGCTGGGGCGGGATGCCGATCGCGGTGCTGGTGAATCCGTTGACGGCCAGCGCGGCGGAGATCGTCGCGGGCGCCCTGCAGGACCACGACCGCGCGATCGTGCTCGGCCGCGTGAGCTACGGCAAGGGCAGCGCGCAGACGGTGTACACGCTCGACAACGGCGCGGCGATCTCGCTCACGGAGGCGCGCTGGTACACGCCGCTGGGCCGTTCGCTCGAAGTCGCGCCGCCCGACGAAGTCCGCCTCGCCGACGCGGACACGGCGCGGCCGGTGTTCCGCACGGCCAGCGGCCGCCGGGTGTTCGGCGGCGGCGGCATCGTGCCGGACGTCGCCGTGGGCGACAGTACGATGGACCCGGCCGAGCGCCGGCTGCTCGCCGAACTGGGTGCCGAGGTGCCGCGTTGGCGCGAGGCGCTGACGGCCGAGGCCCGCGCGCTGCTGGCGCAGGGCGCGGTGCGCGACTCGCTGTTCACGGTGAACCCGGCCTGGCGCGGCCGCCTGCAGGCGCGGCTGCGCACGATGGGGCTGCGCGTGAACGCGTCGAGCTTCGAGGAGGCGGCGGCGTTCGTGGACCGGCGCTTCGGCGAGGAGATCGCCCGCCAGGGCTGGGGCGTGCCCTACGCGCAGCGGCGGCAGGTGCGGGCTGATGCGGTGGTGCTGCGGGCGGCCGAGGTGCTCAGGCGGGCGCGGGCGCCCAAGGATGTGTTCGTCGCGGAGTGATCGCGGTGACCGCCGCTCAGTCCTCGAGCGGCGGGCCGAGCATCTCGAGGTCCACACGGTCCTTTCCGCGGCCTGTGGACGACTTGTTCTGGATGAGGTGCTCGCGCCCGAGAAAGCCCACGTCGCGCCCCTCGAACTTGCCGACGACGCGCGCCTCCCACGCCTCGGCGAAGCGCACGCCGCTGATGCCCGTCATTATGTCGATGCGGTTGGGCGGCTGGCCGAGCTGATGCACCTCGCCCTCAGTCTCGAAATCGGCTTGGCGAAACTTGAGGTCCTGCACCGGTGCTCCGAACTTGAGCAGGGCGCGCCAGATGCGAGACGCGTTGTCCGGGTTCGCCGCGACGAACAAATCGAGATCGCCAGTCGCTCGCGGAACCCCGTGGATGGCCAGGGCGTGCGCACCAACAACCAGGAACTGCACGCCCTCTTCGACGAACTGCGCGACCATATCACGAAAATCCGGCGTCAGCTCGCAGCGGTAGCCCATCGCGCTGAGCTCGCGCACCATCCGTAGCCGCTCGTCGTGATTGCGTCCGCGCGGCGGCTCATCCGCCCGCGGGTCGCCAAGCTTGTAACTCGCAGACCAGAATTCCTTGCGCTCGGTCATACCGGCAATTTACCGCTCGGCGCGCGCCGAGTCCACGAAAATCACGCGCGTAATGCCTCGAAACTGCCATTCACCACGGAGACACGGAGACTACAGCAGAAAAGTATTGGGGGCCCGCGCCGATGATTCGGTGCGAACCCCCAAGACGTGCAGTTCCTGCAGTTGCAGCCCCCGTGTCTCCGTGGTGAAAGCCGTTCGCAGCTAGCCTGCGATCCGCCGCCCGATCGCCTCGGCCACGCGCTTCAGCTGCACCACCGTCTCGGCAAACTGCGAAGGCGTCTGCGACTGCGCCCCGTCGCTCATCGCCTTCTCGGGCTGCGGATGCACTTCGATGATCACGCCATCCGCACCCGCCGCCACCGCCGCGCGCGACATCGGCAGCACCTTATCGCGCCGCCCCGTGCCGTGCGAGGGATCGGCGACGATGGGCAGGTGCGAGAGCCCCTGCACGATGGGGATCGCCGTGAGGTCGAAGAGATTGCGGCTCGCGGTATCGAAGCTGCGTAGCCCGCGCTCGCAGAGCACCACGTGCGGGTTGCCCTCGGCGAGCAGGTACTCGGCGCTCAGCAGCAGGTCTTGGATGGTCGCCGCCATGCCGCGCTTGAGGAGCACGGGCTTCTTCAGCTTGCCCGCCACCTTCAGCAGCGAGTAGTTCTGCATATTGCGCGCGCCGATCTGGATCATATCGGCGTACTCGGCCACCAGCTCGGCGCCGGCTTCGTCCATCGCTTCGGTCACGATGGGCAGGCCCGTCTCCTGCTTGGCGAGCCTGAGCAGCTTGAGGCCTTCGAGCCCCAGGCCCTGGAACGAGTACGGCGACGAACGCGGCTTGAATGCCCCGCCGCGCAGCGCGACGGCGCCGGCGGCCTTCACCTGCCGCGCCGACTCGAGGATCTGCGCCTCGTTCTCGACGGAGCAGGGCCCGGCGATGATCGGCACCTCCGTGCCACCGAAGCGCACGCCCGGCGCGATCTCGACGATCGTGGTCTCCTGCTTCCACTCGCGCGAGACCTGCTTGTACGGATTGGAGACGTAGATGATCTCGGCGACGCCCGGATAATCCTCGAGCGGCGAGCCGTCCACGCGACCGTCATTGCCGACGAGGCCGACGGCGGTGCGCTGGGCGCCCGGCATCGGCTGCGGCGTGTAGCCCTTGTCCTTGATCCACTGGCACACCGCCTCGACCTGCGCCGGCGTCGCGCCCTGCTTCATCACCACCAACATTGCGTCGTTCCTTTACGCGGGGCTCGCGGCGCCCGCCGGTTCCGCCTCGGTGGCGTCCACCGCCGGTCCACCGCGCATCCGCACGGAGACGAGCGACGACACACCGGGCTCCTGCATCGTCACGCCGTAGACGGCATCGGCCGCCTCGGTCGTAGTGCGCGGATTGTGCGTGATCACGATGAACTGCGTCTTGGTCTTGAACTGGTTGAGCATCTTCACGAAGCGCCCGATGTTCTGGTCGTCGAGCGGCGCGTCCACTTCGTCCAGCAGGCAGAACGGGCTGGGCTTGGTGAGGAAGATGCCAAACAACAAAGACAGGGCGACGAGGGCGCGTTCCCCGCTCGAGAGCAGGTGGATGCGCTGCGTACGCTTGCCGCGCGGGCTGGCGTGGATCTCGATGTCGCAGTCCAGCGGACGCTCCGGATCCTCGAGGCGCAGGTCGCACTCACCACCGCCGAACAGCGTCATGAAGATCTCGCGGAAGTGCGCACGCACCTGTGCGAAGGTCGCCAAGAACAGATCGCGCGCCGTGACGTCGATCTCCTTGATGGCCTGCTGCAGCTTGGCCTGCGCCTCGACCAAGTCGGCCCGCTGCGTGGTGAGGAACTCGAGACGCTTGGTCTCCTCCTCGTGCTCCTCGATGGCCAGCGGGTTCACGGGGCCGAGCTGCTCGATCTGCCTGCGCAGGTCCTCGGCTTCGGCGCGCAGGGCGTCCTCTTCGGCCTCGACGGGCTCGTAATTGGCGAAGAGTTCGTCGAGCGGACGGCGCCACTCGGTCTCCAGGCGCTCGCGGATGGCCGCGCGCTTGCCGCTCAACTCGGTGTGGCGCAGTTCGGCGACGTGCAGCGTCTCGTTGCTGCTGTTGGCCTCGATGCGCGCGGCGTCGAGCGCGGTGATGGCGGACTGCAGCTCCGATTCCGTCTCGCGCACGGCCTGTTCGGCGCCGCGCAGGGCTTCGTCGGCCTCGGCCTGGCTGGCGCGACGCGCCGCCAGCTCCTGCTGCCAGACGCCCATCTGCTCTTCGAGCTGGCCGTCCTGCTCGGCCAGCGCCTGCATCTCGCGTTCGAGGGCCACGAGGCGATCCGCCGCGGCGGCACGCTCGCGCGCCAAACGCTCGCGACGCTCCGTGGCGACCTGCCGCCGCGCCTCGGCCTGCGCGTGCGCCACCTGCTGCGCGGCGCGGGCCTCGCGGGCTTCGTCCTGCGCCCGCTCGGCGGTGGCAAGCAAGCCACGCGCGGTGCTGGCCTGCTCGTCGGCGTCGACGAGCTTCTGCGTGGTCTCTTCCTGGCGCACGAGCGAGGCGTTGACGCGGTCGCCGAGCTCGGTGTGACGGCCGGCGAGGCGCTCCTGCAGCGCGACGGCGTCGGCGAGCTCGCGGGCCGCGCGCTCGCGCACGCGATCGCGCTCGCTGCGGGCCTGCGAAGCCTGGGCGAGCGACTGCTGTGCCGCGGCGGCGTTGTCGGCCGCGGCAGCCGCAGCGGACTCGGCCTGCACGACTTCGTCGTGCACAGCCTGCGCGCGCTGCTGCACCTCGGCGCGACGCAGGTCGACGTTGGCGAGCGTGGCGCGCAGTTCCTCGAGCTCGGCGCGCCGCGTGAGGGGGCCGGCCGAACCGGAATCCTTGGCGGGCAGCCACATCGCGCCACGTGCGTCGATGAAGCCGTTGCCTTCGGGCGTCGCCTTCACCTTACCGAGCAGGGCACGGACCCAATTGCCACCGGCGCCCTCGGCGCGCACGCGCGCGGCGAGTTCGTCGGGGGCGACGTTGCCATTGCCGTCGTGCAGTGCATCGAGCGGGAGCAGCAGCAGGGCGCCGGGGTTGGTCTCGCTGTGCCAGGCGCGCACGGCGTCGGCGGCGGCGCGGTCGCGCACGACCACGGCGTGCACGGTGGCACCGAGAAAGCGCTCGATCTGCGCAGCGACCGCAGCATCCGCGCCGATGAAGTCGGAGAGCGGTCCGAGCACGGCATCGCTGCCGAAGCGCTCGCGTTCGCGCAGCAGCTTGGCGGCGGCAGGGGCGAGGCCCACGCGCTCGCGCTCGAGGCCTTCGAGCGCGGCGAGGCGGCCCTGCACGGCGGTGTGTTCTTCCTCGACGCGACGCACGTCGGCGCGGGCGGCGGCTTCGCGGTCGCGGGCCTCACGCGCCGCGGCGCGCGACTGCTCCAGCGCGGCTTCGGCGGCGGATGCGGCTTCGCGGGCCATCTCCAACTGCTCATCGGCCGAGGCCAGCTCGCGCTCGGCGAGCTGCAGGCGCGAGGTCAGGGCCTCGTGCTCGGCCACCAGCGCGGCCGTACGCTGTGCGACGTCGGCGAGCTCGCGCTCGGCGTTCTCGCGTTCCAGCTCGAGGCGTCGCGCGGTGTCGCGCAGCTCGCGGGTGACGCGATCGGCGGCGTCGGCGTTCTGGCGGGCGTTGGCCACGGCGCTACGGGCTTCCTCCTCGGCGGCGACCTTCTCGCGGAGGATCTCCAGCGCCTCGTGCAGCTGCTCGGTGCAGAGCGTCTCCTCGGCCTGGGCGGCGTCCATCTCGCCCTGCAGGCGATCGCCGAAGGCGGCGCCTTCCTGCTGCTCCTGCAGCGCGCGCTCGCGGCGCGTGAGCGCATTGCGGTGGCGCTCCTCGGCGACGGCGAGTTCCTGCTGCAGCTCGAGCACGCTCTGGCGGGCCTGCGCGGCGACGATGGCGCGCTCCTGGCGCGCGGTCTCGGCGGCGGCACGGGCGGCCTGCGCGAGATCGCGGGCGACCTCGGCGTCGCGCACGGCCTGCTGCGCGGCCGGGAGGTTCTCGCGAAGTCCGCCGAGGCGGGTGTCGAGGTCGACGAGCTCCTGCTGCCACGAGGCCATCTCGCGCGAGGCGAGCGTGAGCTCCACGGCGAAGCGGCGCGTGGTGATGCTGGCGTGCTTCTCGGCCTTGTTGCGCTGGCGGAGCAGCGAGCGCACCTGCGTCTGCACTTCCGACGTGAGGTCGTCGATGCGCACGAGGTCGCCGGAGGTGGCTTCGAGCTGGCGCTCCGTGCTGCGACGGCGATCGCGATAGAGACCGACGCCGGCGGCTTCCTCGAAGAGCTCGCGACGGTCGTCGGGCCGGTCGGAGAGCAGCGCGTCGATCATCTTGCTCTCGATCACCACGCCGGAGTCGGCGCCGAGTCCGGTGCCGCGCACGAGATCGTGGATGTCGCGCAGGCGGCAGGGCGCGCGGTTGAGGAAGTACTCGCTCTCGCCGCTGCGCGAGAGGCGCCGCGTGATGACGACTTCCTGGAACGGCACGGGGAGCATCCCGTCGGAATTCTCGAAGTGCAGCGAGACTTCGGCGACGTTGGTCGCGCGGCGCGCGGAGCTGCCCTGGAAGATGACGTCTTCCATCTTGCCGCCGCGGAGCAGGCGGGCGCGCTGTTCGCCGAGCACCCAGCGCACGGCGTCGGAGACGTTGGACTTGCCGCAGCCGTTCGGCCCGACGATCGCCGTGGCACCCGGCTCGAACGTCAGGAACACCGGATCGGCAAAGGACTTGAAGCCGTGCAATTCGAGCTTGGTCAACCGCACTTAGAACGTTCTCCCGGTTCTGTACGCGAGCTGCGGGGAGAGCCCGCGCTCGTGCAACTGCGCTGCGAACCAGAGGGCCTGGCTCGCCGATTCAAAGGCGCCCGCGAGTACGCGGACGCGGCCATCGGATGTCTCGAGCACGTAGACGTGCACGTCCTCGCTGCCCAACTGCAGGGACTGGGCCAGGGCCTCCTCGCGGGGGCCCTCGAACAACTGCAACGCAAACGGCGCTTCCCGCACGCGCCCGACGCCACTGCGCACGAGCCCCAAGGCCCGCTGGTGATCGAGCCAAGCCTCGGCCTCGGCCTTGCTGGCCCAGGCACCGACCATCGCGCGATACCACACCGTCGGGGCGCTACCGAGCAGCACCGGCGCCACGGTGGGAATCGGATAAGAATCCCCGCGCGACGTAAGCCCTGAATTTGCACCCGAGAGGCTGTTCGCCGCTACGAGTTCGACGCTGAATCGCAGGGCGCTGGCGGAGTCGGCGGGGTTGACAACGGGGCCGAGGGAGAAATCGGTGGCGGGCAGGGGGCTGGCCTCCGTCCCGCCGCTGGCTTGGGCGCTGTCGGGCGCAGGCGCCGGCTCGCTGTCGGCAGCGCGCTCGGCGAGTGCCGCCAACTGTTCGCGGAATCCGAATCCCAGCGCCGCCAGCACGAGCAGCGCCGCGAGAATCCAGCGCCCGATCTTCCGCGGCCCACGCGGGGCCGCCACGGCCCGCTGCGAGCCCGGAGCCGGCGTGCCGGGGATCGGGGGCAGCTCGGGCTCCGGGTGGTCCACGGTGGCGATCAGCGGCAGCGTGCGTAGCACGGCGGGCGGCAGGTCCACGGCGACGACGCCGTCCACGCGCTCGATCAAGCGGTCGAGGCCCGGGGCACCGACCTGCGCGACGAGGAGCAGCAGGGCATCGACCTCGCGAAAGCCGCCCACGAGGCGGTCCCAGCGGGCGCTCTCGAACACCCAGCGCTCGGCGATGGGCCCGCGGCCGGCCGGCAGCAAATACACGTCGGGGGCTTCGGCGAGGGGCTGGCCGATCTCCGAGACGGCGATGCCGTCGCGCAAGCACTCGAGCAGGCCGGGCTGGTCGTCGAGGGGCGTGAGCAGGCTGACGCCGCCGATGAGATCGGCCACGGCCACCCGGCGCTCGCCCGCGCAGGCGCGGGCCAATCCGAGCGCGACGGCCGCCGTGGCATCGGCATCGCGGCCGACGACGACGGCGGCGGCGATGTCGCTGAGCTGGGGGGCGCAACGCTGGCCTTCGTCCGCCCAGGCCTCGGGCGGCACGAGGTCTGGCGTCACGGCGCGCCCTCGAACACCCAGTAGCTCAGGCGCGAGGCCATCCCCGCGCGCTCGGCGGCCT
This sequence comes from Gemmatimonadaceae bacterium, assembly GCA_035444005.1. GTDB lineage: Bacteria > Gemmatimonadota > Gemmatimonadetes > Gemmatimonadales > Gemmatimonadaceae > Pseudogemmatithrix. The sequence continues at coordinate 27,426 of DAOMNV010000007.1, read as the reverse complement.
GCCGCGTCTCGAAGGGCCCGAGCAGTACGCGCCAGACCTGCACGCCGTCGCGCAGGCCGGGCACCACGCGGGCGCGACGGCCGTCGACGACGATGCTGTCGGCCATCGACTTGGCGCGGTCCTCGGTCATCATCGTCGCGAACGACACGCTCCAGGTGCCGCGCAGGTCCGTGCCGGTGGGGCGCTGCGCCGGCGGCGGGGCGGGGGCGTTCTCCATCGGTGCGGCGCGGCCCACGCTGCCGAGGTCGCCGTAGCGACCGTAGATCATCGCCGTGAGCGCGGAATCGGCGGAGGCGGAATCCTGCGCGTACTCCTCGAACTCCACGGGCCGGTCGAGGCCAGCGGCGCGGGGGCGGAAGCCGTTGTAGCGGATCAGCAGCCAGCGGTCGGCGGCACCGTTGCGATAGCGCAGGCGCTCGCGGCCCGACTCGGCGTCGAGCAGCACGGCGTGATCGCCCTGCACGACGAGCACGCGGCCGTCGGGCGTGACCAGCGGGAGGTCGTCGCGCCAGGCGCTGGCCAGCGTGCCCACCACGCGCTCTGTGCCGATGCTGATCACGTAGGCGGAGTCGACGCCGGCGGCCTTGGCGAGTAGGTAGTGGCCGTCGGGATCCATCCGCAGGTCGGTGACGCGGCCGGGCAGCGCGACGCGGCCGCGTTCGCGCTCGGCGTAGCGGTCGACGATGCGCAGCTCGTCCTCGTCGGTGGCGACGAAGGCGCGGTCGCCGCTGGGCGTGAGGGCGAAGCCGACGATGCTGTCGCTGATGCGCAGCTCGAAGGCCTGCGAGAGGTCGCGCGTGCGCAGCGATACCAGTCCGTCGGCGGTGACGGCCCAGAGGCGGTCGCCGGAGAGCGTGCGCGCGGCGAGGCGCACGGCGCCGATGGTCGCGGAGTCGAGCGTGCGCGATTCCGGCGGCACGATGCGGATGACGCGGCTGCGGCCCTCGGCCGTGCTGATGACGAGCAGCGAGCCGTCGGGCGTGGGCACCAGTGCCGTGGCGCCGCCCGGCACGGGCCAGCTCCAGGTGACCGAGGGCGTGAGGCGCACGATGCGGCCGTTCTCCTCGAGGCCGAAGACGGCCGCGCCCTCGGCGACGAGGCGCGGCGGCAGGCGTTGGTCGGCGAGGCGCGTGACGGTGCCGAGGCGGAGGTCCAGCGAGCTGATGTGGCCGCTGGGCTCGCGGAGCAGGGCGATGCCGAGGAAGTCGTCGAAGCCGAGGAGGCGCTCGGAGGCGGGGACGCGGCTGCGCGAGGACCAGAGGGTGCTGTCGTCGCCGGCGCGGTGGGCGAGGGCGGTGCCGCCGGCGGCGGGCACGCGCAGCAGCACGGCGTCCGGGCCGCTGGCGGCGATCGCGCCGCCCGAGGAGACGCGGGCGTCACCGCAGCCGATGGCGAGGGCGAAGCCGGCGAGGAGCAGGGCGCGGCGGCCAGCGCCGCGCCCGCGGGCGATCAGGGGGAATCGTCGGGGAAGAGCCACGCGCGAAAAATACTCGCGCGCGCGGCTCAGAACGACTGCCCCAGCGTCCAGAACCAGTAGCCCTTGCGGTTGCTGCCGTCGAGCGGGATCGAGTAGTCCCAGCGGACGAGGGCGATGTTGAAGAGGTTGAGCCGGATGCCGAAGCCGTAGCTGCGCAGGGGGTAGCGCTCGTAGGCGAAGTCGTAGTTGTTGGGCCGCTGCGGGTAGAGGCGCTGGTCCTTGGACCAGGCGGCGCCGATGTCGTAGAAGAACAGGCCGTCGACGGGCGGCAGGGCGATCGGCAGCACGCCGAGCACGAACTGGCGCACGAGCGGGAAGCGCAGCTCGGCGTTGGCGAAGGCCACGCGGCTGCCGAGGAGCTGCAGGGCGGAGCAGGACTGCGGGTCGGAGAGCGAGGTTTCGCAGACGCCGCCGGCGTAGGTCTCGCGGTCGTAGCCGCGGATGAAGTCGGGGCGGCCGATGTACTTGGGGAACTCGAGCTCGTCGGGGCCGGCGCTGATGCTGGCCGAGAAGCGCGTGGCCAGCGTGAGGAAGCTGAAGAGCAGCGCGTCGTAGCGGCGGTAGTCCACGGTGTAGGTGGTCCACTGCACGGTGCCGGCGGTGTGCTCGATCTGGAAGCGCGAGCGTCGGCCGTAGATGCCGCCGGTGGCGCCCATCAGCGCGTTGTCGTGCACGAAGGCCACGTACGGCGCCGCGTAGTTGAGCGAGGCGCCGTTGACGATCGAGTCGACGAAGAAGCCCGTCGAGAAGCCGGTGTTGAAGTTGTACTGCTGCGTCGTGTACATCAGCGAGCGATCGATGTTGTTGAGCGTCGCGCCGTACTCGAAGCGGGAGAAGCGGTTGAGCGGGTAGGAGGCGTTGGCGACGGCCGATCGCGAGATGAAGCGCGTGATCGTCTGCTGCTCGATGACGGTGCCGCCGCCGACGCCGGTCTGGCTGTAGCCGGTGAGGAAGAAGAACGGATACTGCTGCAGGCCGACGGACCAGGGCGTGCGGCCGCTGAAGTCGCTGTAGAGCGCGAAGACCTGCGCCTCGGAGATGCGGCCGTTGATGCCGCCGGCGATCGCGAGCCGGCGGTTGCCGACGAGGTCGGAGAGCACGATCGCCGTCTGGCCGAAGACGCCGCGGCCGAAGTTGTCCTGCGCGTAGCCGATCTGCGGTCGCGCGACGTACTCGGGCGCGAGCCGGCTGCGGTACTGCGCGGTGCGGAAGGTCGCGGCGTCGGGCAGGGCCAGCGAGGCGCTGTCGTTGAGCGCGGCGATCGAGATGCCGCTGCCGCCGGGCCCGCTGATCACCGCGTCGCCGGGGCGCCAGCCGCCGGCGCTGAGATACACGGACTGCCGCCGCCGCGATCACCTGCGGACGCTCCACGAAGGGCTCCTTCTTGAGCGCGCGCGGGTTGGCGATCGACCACACCTGGTAGTCGCCGTTGTCCTGGTACACGAAGGCCAGCTTGTCGGCCTGCTGCGCCCAGGTGATCGCCGGGCTGTGCTCGGTGAGCGAGGTGATGCCGCCGACGAACTTCGTCAGCTGGTAGTGCCGCTCGTCGTTGAGGTCGAAGAGGAACAGCTGCGCGATGCCCGTACGGTCGGAGAGGAAGGCGATCGACTGCCCGTCCGGCGCCCACTGCGGGTTGAGGTTCTTGCCCGCCTGCTGCGGCAGCACGCGCACTTCGTTGGACTCGAGGTCGAGCACGGAGATCTGCCACTCGCCGAACTTGAGCGTCTCGAGGTCCGTCTGCGGGCCGCGCTCCGACGCGAAGGCGATCCAGCGGCCGTCCGGCGACCACGAGGGCTGCAGGTCGCCGTACACGTCGTCCGTCAACTGCCGCAGGTTGCGGCCGTCGGCGTCGATCATATACAGGTTGGTCATCCCGTTCGCGAGGCCCGAGAACACGATGCGCCGCCCGTCGGGCGACCAGGTGGGGCCGATCATCGCGACGAGCTCCGTCTCCAACCGCCGGTGCGTGCGGTTGCGCCGCACGTCGTGGATGTAGAGGATGTCCTTGCCGTCGCGCTGCGCCGTGAAGGCGAAGTAGCGGCCGTCCGGCGAGAACGCGCCCTGCGAGTAGCCGTAGCGCAGCTCCTCGTACTCGGGGTTGAGCGTGCTCTTCGTGAGCCGCGCCTTGCGCTCGCCGGTGTTGGCGTCGGCGAGGTAGAGGTCGAGGAAGACCTCGGCGCGCAGCAGCGAGCCCAGCGAGATGAAGGCGATGTTGCGGCCGTCGGGCGAGAGCGCGGGGGCCACGTAGACGTTGACGAGGCCGCCCGTGCGGCGCTGCGAGAGCAGCGGCTGCGCATAGCGCCGCGGCCGCTCCAGCTCGGCGATGCCCGGCAGGAAGGTCGTCTGCACGTGCTCCTTCCATTCCTCGCCGAGGTCCTCGAGGTCGGTGCCGGTGTAGCGGCGGAAGGCGCGTTCGATGCCCAGCGAGACGGAGGCGCTCATCACCTCGCCGATCACCTCGTCGCCCCAGCGGCCGGCGACGTAGGCCCAGAAGGATTCGCCGAAGCGGTAGGGGAAGAACAGGTCCGGCCGCTGCGTCATCTGCTGGACGCTGGGGATGTTGCCGTTGAGCGCGGCGTCGCGCATCACGGCGTCGGTGGCGTTGTGGCCGGGGCCGTTCGTCACGTACTCGGCCATCCCCTCCATAAACCACAGCGGCGGCTGCACGCGGCCGAGGTCCTGCAGGCCCGCGCCGGCGCGGCCGCGGGCGAAGATGTCGAACTGGAAGACGTGCACCATCTCGTGCGTGAGCGTGTGCTCGCTCTGCCGCATATCGCCGGCGAAGAAGAACATATTGCGCTGGCGCAGCGCGTCGGTGACGCCGAGCGTGCCTTCGCCCGCGTCGCCGATGACGTTGTTCTGGGCGAACTCGTTGCGCGAGCCCCAGATGATGATCGGCTTGCGCTCGCGGAACTCGTGGCCGAAGACGCGGCGCAGGCGCTCATAGGAGCGCTCGGCCATCTGGCCGGTGTAGCGCGCGACTTCTTCCAGCTCCGGGTAGTAGTGCACGTCGAAGTGCGGCGTGCGGAGGATCTGCCAGCGGAACTTGCGGTACTGGACCTGGTTCTGGCCGAAGTACGGGCCCATCTGCGCGTGGAGCGCAGGCGCGGAGAGCGCGGGGGCGGCGGCGAGGAGGGCGACAGCGAGCAGCCAACGGCGCATCGGGATCCTCAGGCAGTCACGGCGACGGCCGGGGCGTCTCCCCAGAGCCGTTCGAGCTGGTAGAAGCTGCGGAGCGTGGGATGGAACACGTGCACGACGAAGTCGACGTAATCGAGGAGGACCCAGCGGCCCTGCTCGAGGCCTTCGACGGAGTGGACGCGGATGCCTTCCTTCTTGAGCGTCTCGACGACGTGGCCGGCGGAGGCGCGGACGTGGGTGTCGGACGTGCCGCTGGCGACGATGAAGAAGTCCGCCATATCGGAGACAGGGCGGAGGTCGAGCATCACGACGTCATTGGCCTTGTTGTCCAGGAGGACCTGGGCGGCGCGACGGGCGGCGGACATCGATTCAGGGGCGGGCTTGGGCATTCTGGAAACTAGTACCACTCGTAGAGTTGCGAACCCGTCGGCGGGGGAAAGGTTCCTTGGCGCGGGACGGGGTCCAAGAACGGCAACTGCATTCACCACGGAGACACGGAGACACGGAGGCTGCCACTACGGGCACTGCGTGTGTTTGGTTCTCGTGCCGACACGGCTACGTGGGGAACCCGTGCCGACACCTTCCGGCTGGTCCCCCGGAAGCTCCCTCCTGCGGTCTCCGTGCCTCCGTGTCTCCGTGGTGCAATACCCCAGCGGTCCGCAGGACCGCACGCGTGGCCACCGGACCGACGCGTCGCGCGCAACACAAAGGGGGCGAACCGCGATGCGGCCCGCCCCCTCGTGTGACCTCGGTGGATCGAGGCGCTTAGGCCTTGATGACCCAGACCTTGATCTCCGGCTTCACGTCGGCGTGGAGACGGATGGCGACCTTGTAGACGCCGAGCGCCTTGATGGGCTCGTGCAGGTCGATCATCCGCTTCTCGACTTCCTTGAAGCCCTGGGCCTCCAGCTGGTGATGGATATCACCGGTGGTGACGGAGCCGAAGAGCTTGCCCTCTTCGCCGACCTTGGCGGAGAAGGTGAGCGAGACCTCTTCGAGGCGCTTGGCGATCGCCGAGGCGGCGTCGCGGCGGGCGTTCTCGGCGGCCTCCAGGCGCTCCTTCTCCTGGGCGATGCGCTTCTTGTTGCCTTCGGTCGCCTCGTAGGCGATGCCGCGGGGCAGCAGGAAGTTGCGGGCGTATCCGGCCGAGACGTCGACGATGTCCCCCGGGTGGCCGAGGTTGTCCACGGCCTGGCGAAGAATGACTTCCATATCTACTCCGAACGTTGGGATTGCGGCCGCGGCCGGTTGCGCCAGTCGAGCCAGGTGTCACCCACGCCGACGACGAGGGCAACCGCTGCGATTACGGACCAGAACATCACCAGGACGATGGACCAGAGGATGACCATCCAGCGACCCGGCTTCAAGAACCACACGAAGACGCCCAGCCCGCGAAGCACGTAGAGGGCGCCGAAGAACACGAGGCAGTTGATCCCGAGCGCCGCGACGGCGTCCGGCATCGGGACCACCAACACCAGCAGTCCGGCGATCAGCCCCCAGACGAGGCCGTCGTGGAACCGCAGGTCCCGCAGGGCGGCGAGCGGCGGTCCCAGCCGCACCCGTCCGAACCGATGGTAGAACGCCCAGGCGAGGGCGAGCACCGCCAGCGATTGCAGCGCCAACATCGCCGGCACGAGCACCTTGGCCGCGGTGGGCAGGGCAGTGAACTGCCGTTCCACCTGGGCCGCGAGCTCGTGCGCGCCGGCGTTGTCCTGCGCCAGCTCCTGCCACTGCGGCTGGGCCGTGAACTCCTGCCACGCGCGTTGGATCTCCGTGACGCGTCGCGTGAATTCCTCCGACACCACCCCGGCCGCCGCCGCCACGCCGCCGTCGGTCACGAGGACCGTCAGCGTGCCCAGCAACAGCGCCGCGAGGATCGCCAGCAGCGCTCTCGGGAGGAAGCGGACTTCGCCCCCGAGGAGCAGCGTGCCGGCGAAGCACGCCGCCAGGATCACCCCCCAGCCCCGCGCCAGGAGCGCGAACGGGGTGGGATCACCCGACACCCACACCACGTAGACCGCGAACGCCGTCCACGTGGCCGCGAGGGCAATGCGCCCCCCGCTGCGCCACCCCGCGATCGCCATCAAGGCCATCGCCGGGGCGAGCAGGAGGAGCGTCTGGTCCACCGGGAGCAGCAACGCGAATGGCGGTGCTGCCGGGAAGATCAGGAGCGCGAGGAAGGCGAGGAGCGGTCCCCACCAACCCTGCTCACGCGGCGTGGCCGCGAGCCCCTCCTCGGTCACGTCCGTGCCGACGGCTTACTGCGCCGACGACGTGCGGACGTAGGGAAGGAGCGCCAGGTAGCGCGCCTTCTTGATCGCCTTCGCCAGCTGACGCTGGTGACGGGCGTCCACGCCGCTCAGCCGGGACGGCAGCACCTTGCCCGTGTCCGTGATGAAGCGGGAGAGGAAACGCTCGTCCTTGTAGTCGATGAAGCGGATGCCGGCCTCGGTGACCGGGCAGACCTTCTTGTTGCGGCGCATCAGTCTATTCCTCGTCGTCGTCGTCATCGCGCGCACGACGCGCGGCCAGCTGCTCTTCGGTCATCGGCGGCGCGCCGAGCTCGTGCTCGTGCACCGAGATGAGGTAGCGGATCACGCCCTCGTCCAGCTTGAGCGCGCGCTCGAACTCCGGGAGGGCCTTGCCCCCGGCCGAGAAGCGGGCGACGACGTAGTAGCCGGCTTCCTTGTTCTTGATCTTGTAGGCGAGCTGGCGGCGACCCCAGTGATCCAGGGTGGCGGGCGCAGCGAGACCGAGCAGAGCGTGATGCTTCTCGATCTTCTCGGCAATGGCGGCGTCTTCGAGTGCAGAATCGAAGATGTACACCGCCTCGTATTCACGAGACAATGCGGCAATCCTCCTTTGGGCTAATCGCGCCAGCCGGGTTGCCATCGGCGGGCGAGGTAAATGTTGACCAGCCCCTAAGTATAGGTGCGTTGGGGGGTTAGGGCAAGGGAGTGGAAGACGTGAGACTTGAGACGGGAGATCGGTTTCTCACGTCTCACGTCTCAGGTCTCACCTCTCTGGACGGAGCCTCTCCGCCGCAATAAACCCGAAACTCGCGCTCGGCCCCGTCGCAAGCACCTCCGCCCGTGCCGCATCCGCCCCGGCACGGTCGCCGGTGGCCAGCTTCCACTGGGCGATGCCGTTGCCGATGGTCTGCCGCTCCAGCGGCGTGGTCATCGACGCGCGCAGGGCCGCTTCGCTGAGCTCGCCCTTCATCCACAGCAGCAGCCGGTGGTAGCTGCCGTTCTCGATGATCTCCCAGTCGGCCTGGATGGGCGCGAGCGTGGCCCGTGCCGCGGCCAAGTCGCCGCCGCGGGCCAAGGAGAGCACCCACCAGTAGGTCGCGGCGACGCGCTGGTCGAGGTTCTTGGCCACCTGCGCGTCCTCGGCCCAAATCTGCGCCGCCGGCGCGAAGTCGCCGGTGAGGAACTGCGCGAGCGCGAGGTGATAGCGGATGTTCGACTGCAGCGTGCTCGTCGGGATGCCGCTGGGGTTGGGCTGCCCATCCTGCTCGACGAGGTCCGGCTTACCGCGCGTCAGGTCGAAGGCGCGTTGGAGATCGGCCTTGGCCTCGCCGAAGCGCCGTAGCGAGATGTAGCGATGCCCGCGGTGGCGCAGCAGCCAGGGCTCGTCGGGCCAGCGGCGCAGCGCGTCGGTGTAGAGCTGCACGGCGCGCGCGTAGTCAGTGTAGCCGACGAAGCGGGCGTGCCAAATAACCGCTTCGAGGCTCTCCGGCGAGCGGGCGAGCGCTGCTTCGGCGGCGGGGAGGGAGCCGGGGCTTGTTGAGGATTGGGCGGGGAGGTTCGTCGCGAGCAGCAACGCCAACGCTGCCGCTGCTGCGGACGTGAGACGTGAGACTTGAGACGGGAGAAATTCGCCGAAGACGATGCGGGTGCAATCAAGAGTTCTCACGTCCCAAGTCTCCCGTCTCAAGTCTCAAACATTGAATCGAAACAGCACAACGTCCCCATCCTGCATCACATACTCCTTCCCTTCCGCCCGCGCGACGCCCTTTTCCCGCGCGCCCTTCCAGCCGTTGTGCGCGACGAAGTCCTCGAAGCTCACGGTCTCGGCGCGGATGAAGCCCTTCTCGAAGTCCGAGTGGATCACGCCCGCCGCCTTCGGCGCGGTGTCGCCCTGCTTGATCGTCCAGGCGCGCACTTCCTTCTCGCCGGCGGTGAAGTACGTCTGCAGGCCGAGGAGCGAGTAGCCGCCGCGGATCAGGCGGTCCAGGCCCGCGCTCTCGATGCCGAGCGACGCGAGGAATTCCTTCTTGTCCTCGGGCGGCAGCTCGGCGAGTTCCATCTCGATCTTCGCCGAGAAGGTCACGACCTCGGCCGGCTCGTGGTCGGCGGCGATCGCCGCGCGCAGCGCCGTCACGTGCGCGCCCTCGGCGCCCGTGAGCTCCGCGTCGGTAACGTTCGCCGCGTAGAGGATCGGCTTGAGCGTGAGCAGCTGCAGGCCCTTCAGGCGCTCGCGGTCCTCGCTCGAGAGCGACACGTGCCACAGCGCCTGCCCCTCGCTGAGCGGCTTGTGCGCCTTCTCCAGCGAGCCCACCTCGGCGGCGGCGTCCTTGTCGCCCGTCTTCGCGGCGCGCTTGGCCTTGTCGAGGCGCTTCTCGACGACCGCGAGGTCGGCGAGGGCCAGCTCGAACTCGATCGTCGCGCGGTCGCGCACCGGATCCACCGAACCGTCGACGTGGATCACGTCATCGTCGTCGAAGCAGCGCACGACGTGCACGATCGCGTCCGTCTCGCGGATGTTCGAGAGGAAGGCGTTGCCGCGGCCTTCGCCCGTGCTCGCACCCTTCACGAGGCCGGCGATGTCGACGAACTGCACCGCCGCGGGAACGGTGCGCTCGGGCTTCACGATCTCCGCCAGCGCATCGAGGCGCGGGTCGGGGACGTTCACGACGCCGACGTTCGGGTCGATGGTGCAGAACGGGTAGTTGGCGGCTTCGGCCTTCGCGGCGGTGAGGGCGTTGAAGAGCGAGCTCTTGCCGACGTTGGGGAGGCCTACGATGCCGAGGGAGAGCATTCTTGGACTTGAGACGTGAGACGTGAGACTTGAGAGGTGCGTAGAAAGGTAATCGCGCGCGGGGAAATGACGCTGCGGTGACGGGGGCTGAACACAGTGTTCCCGCTATGCATCCCTTCCGACGACTCTCCGTGTGGGAGAAGGCCCACGCGCTCACGCTGATGATCTACCCGATCACCGAGGGGCAAATGCTGCGGCGCTTTCCGAGCCTCGCCCAGCAACTGCGCCGGTCCGTGTCTTCAATCCCGGCGAACATCGTTGAAGGAGCGGGCCTCGGCTCGCAGGCGCAGTTCAACCGCCATCTCACGATTGCCCTCGCGTCGGCACGCGAAGCTGAGTACCACCTCCTGCTGGCGAAGGACCTCGGCGCAATCGACCTCAAGACATTCGCGACACTCGAGGCCCGTCTCGGTGAGGTCCAAGCGATGCTCAACTCGCTCGGCCGCCGCGTCCGTGAGCGCATCGCGGCGCCCTCTACATCGAAGCGTAGGGCCGGCTCACGCACGTGAGTGAAGCGAGACGAAGCGAGACGAAGGGAAACGAAGCGAATCGGAGCGGAACGGAGCAGAACGAGCGAAGCCGAGCGAGAACGCGAGAGAACGAGAGAGGGGGCAGCCCAGCCGGGCCGCCCCCTCTCAAGTCTCACCTCTCACGTCTCAAGTCTTACGCAATGAACCACGGCGCAAGCACCAGCGAAACGACCGACATCAGCTTGATCAGGATGTTCATCGCCGGCCCAGACGTATCCTTGAACGGATCGCCCACGGTGTCACCCACCACCGCCGCCTTGTGCACATCCGAACCCTTGCCGCCGAGGATCCCGCCTTCGATCGCCTTCTTGGCGTTGTCCCAGGCACCGCCGGCATTGGCCATAAACAGCGCCATCATCACGCCGGTGACGGTGGCGCCGGCGAGGAGGCCGCCGAGGGCCTGCACGCCGAAGAACTTGCCGACGATCACGGGGAGCAGCACCGACGCGACGCCGGGCACGATCATCTCGCGGAGCGCGGCGGCGGTGGAGATGTCGACGCAGCGGGCGGAGTCGGGCTTCACGCCTTCCTTGCCCTCGAGCAGGCCGGGGATCTCACGGAACTGACGGCGCACTTCCTCGACCATTCCCTGCGCGGCGCGGCCGACGGCGGTCATCGTCTGCGCACCGACGAAGAACGGCATCACGCCACCGATGAAGAGGCCGATGACGACCATCGGGTCGACGAGGTTGAGGCCGGTTTCGCGGAGGCCGACGGCCGACGCGTAGGCGGAGAACATCGCCAGCGCGGTGAGCGCGGCGGAACCGATGGCGAAGCCCTTGCCGATCGCGGCCGTGGTGTTGCCAAGCGCGTCGAGGCCGTCGGTGATCTTGCGGACTTCGGGGCCGAGGTGGCTCATCTCGCTGATGCCACCGGCGTTGTCGGCGATCGGACCATACGCGTCCACCGACATCGTCACGCCGACCGTGGCGAGCATACCGACGGCGGCAATGGCGACGCCGTAGAGGCCGGCGGTCTGCACGGCGACGTACGTGGCGCCGCAGATGAGCAGCACGGGGATGATCGTCGACTCCATCCCGACGGCGAGGCCGGCGATGATGTTCGTCGCGGGGCCGGTCTTCGACGACTCGGCGATGCGCATCACCGGGCCGGCGGCCGTGTAGTACTCGGTCACGAGACCGATGGCGATGCCGGACACCGTGCCGGCGATGACGGCGAACCAGGGGCCGAGCACCGGATACACCTTGCCGGTTACGTCGTCCACCATATTCAGCGGCATCAGCTTCGTGAGGAAGAACGCGAAGGCGAGGAACAGGCCGGCGGCGATGAACGTCACCATCCGCAGCGCGTTGGCCGGGTCGCCCTTGGCGAGCACGCGCATCACGAGGATGCCGATGAGCGAGGCGACGAGGCCGGAGGCGATGTACGCGAGCGGCAGCAGCACGGCCGTGAGGCGCGTGGCGTCCGGGATCAGCGTCGAGGTCGCGGCCAGCGCGATCGTCGCGATGGTCGCACCCACATACGACTCGAAGATGTCGGCGCCGAGGCCGGCGACGTCACCGACGTTGTCGCCGACGTTGTCGGCGATCGTGGCGGGGTTGCGCGGATCGTCCTCGGGGATGCCGGCTTCGACCTTGCCGACGAGGTCGGCGCCGACGTCCGCGGCCTTGGTGTAGATGCCGCCGCCGACGCGGGCGAAGAGGGCGATCGAGCTGGCGCCCATCGCGAAGCCGGAGATGATCTCACCGAACTCGCGGAAGCCGCTGTCGCCGAAGAGCAGGCCCTTGTGCATCATAAAGACGATGCTGATGCCGACGAGGCCGAGCGCCGCGACGGCGAGGCCCATCACCGCACCGCCGCCGAAGGCGACGCGCAGCGCGGCGGCCTGGCCCGAGGCACGCGCGGCCTCGGAGGTGCGCACGTTGGCCTTGGTGGCCGAGGTCATACCGGCCCAGCCGGCGGCGACGGAGCAGAGGCCGCCGATCACGTAGGCGATGCCGGTGTTCCAGCCCACCGCGACGCCGAGCAGCACGGCGACGAGGATGAGGAAGGGCATCAGGACCGTGTACTCGCGCTTGAGGAAGGCCATCGCGCCGAGCTGGATCTGCTCGGCGAGATCGCGCATCGTCTGCGAGCCCGCGGACTGGCGGACGATGCCCTGGTAGGTCAGGAAGCAGGCAATGAGCCCGACGATCCCGATCACCAGCGCGTACGTCGTCAGATTCTCGATCATTGGGAAGAGGAGTGAAGGTGGGTGGGGCCTAGCGGTTGAACGCGTTCATCACGCGCTCGATGCCATCGGTGGTCCAGAGGCGGAGGGCCTCCTCGAAGGTCGGCAGCAGCGCACGGACATCCGCGGCTTCGGCCTTCCCGAACCGGTCCAACACATAGTCGGCGAGATCGCCGATGCGCCGCTGGGGGTCGGATGGACCGACACCGACCCGCAACCGCGCATACTCCTGGCTCTTGAGGTGCTGCTCGATGCTCTTGAGCCCGTTGTGGCCACCCGCCGAGCCGCGGGACCGGAACCGATAGGTGCCGGTGGCCAACTGCACTTCGTCCGAGACGACCAGCAGGTCGGTCGCGGCGGCCCAGAAGGGCCGCCGCAGGTATGGCTTGAGGACCTGGCCCGAGAGGTTCATAAAGGTGAGCGGCTTGACCAGCCGGACCTTCACGCTGCCTAGCGTGCCCGAGGCCGTCATCGCCTCGCCGTCCTTGCGCCATCCGTCCAGCCGCCACGCGTCGGCGAGGTGGTCGACCACCCACCAGCCGACGTTGTGGCGCGTCTCGGCGTACTCCTGCCCGGGATTCCCGAGCCCGAGGATGACCTTCATCGCAGGGCCGTGAGTACGGGCAGGATGGGATTACTTCTTCTCGGCCTCGGCCTCGTCGGCCTTCGCCTTGCGGATGAGCTCCGGCTCGGCGGCGCCAGCTTCCTCGCCGGCGGCCGGGGCGGCCTCGACCTTCGGGGCGGCGCAGACGCAGATCGTCGCGTCGGCGTCGGTGAGCAGCTCGACACCCTCGCCGAGCTTGATGTCGCTGACGTGGATCGAGTGGCCGATCGTGAGCGCAGTGACGTCGACGTCATAGCGCGCGGGGATGTTCGACGGATCCACCGAGATCTCGACTTCGTGGAGGATGTGGTCGAGCAGGCCGCCGCCGACGCGCACGCCTTCCGGCGTGCCGACGAGGTGCACGGGCACCTTCACGTGGACCTTCTCGCCGGCGACCAGTTCCTGGAAGTCGACGTGGACGATCTGCTTCTTGAACGGATGGCGCTGGATCTCGCGGATGAGCGTGCGCGCCATCTTGCCGCCCTGGATGTCGAGCTCGATGACGGTGCTGGTGTAGGGCACCTTCTCGAGCAGGAGCTGGAACTGGTGGGCGTCGAGCTCGAGGGCCTGCGGGTCGCGCCCGTGGCCGTAGATGACCGCGGGGACCTTGCCGGCGGCGCGCAGCTTGCGGGCGACGCCCTTGCCGGTGGCGGAGCGGGTGGAAGCGGAGAATGAAGCGGTAGCCATTGTGAACCGATCCTACTGAATGTTGTGATCGCTACGTGGTGTCCCGGCTTGTCCGGACCGGCGGCGATCTTCAATTCGCAGACGTGAGACTTGAGACGGGGGACTTGAGAGGTCTCGTGCCGCACTTCTGGGTCCTGCACCTGCAGAGACAGGGGGAGACGCTCTCACGTCTCACGTCCCCCGTCTCAAGTCCTCACTCGAAGAGCGAAGACACACTCTGATCGCTATGCGTGAACCGAATCGCCTTCGCCATCAACTCCCCCACGCTCAGGATCGTGAGCTTCTCGAAGCGCTTCGATTCCGGGAGCAGGATGGAATCGGTGATGGCGACTTCGGTGATCGGGGCGTTGCTGAGCCGCTCGACGGCGGGGCCGGAGAGCAGCGCGTGCGTGGCGCAGACGTAGATGTTGCGGGCGCCGAGGTCCTTGAGGGCCTTGGCGGCCTCGGAGACGGTGCCGGCGGTGTCGATCATATCGTCGGCGAGCAAGCAGTCCTTGCCCTCGACCTCACCGACGACGTTCACGACCTCGGCCACGTTGGCCACGGGGCGACGCTTGTCGATGATGGCCAGCGAGGCGTTGAGGCGCTTGGCGAAGCCGCGGGCCATCTTGGCGCTGCCGACGTCGGGTGCGACGACGACCGGATCGACGAGCCCCTTCTTGCGATAGTGCGCCGTGAAGACGGGCGCCGCATAGAGGTGGTCGACGGGGATGTCGAAGAAGCCCTGCAGCTGGTGGAAATGGAAATCGAGACCGAGGATGCGGTCGGCGCCGGCGCGGGCGATCATATTCGCCATCAGCTTGGCGCCAATGGCGACGCGCGGCTGGTCCTTGCGGTCCTGCCGCGCGTAGCCGTAGTAGGGCATCACGCAGGTGATCCGCGCCGCGGAGGCGCGGCGGGCGGCATCCACGAGGAGCAGCAGCTCCATAATGCTTTCCGCCGGCGTGCTGGTGGGCTGGACGATGAACACGTCCGCGCCGCGGACGTTCTCGTCGAGCCGCACGAAGACCTCACCATCCGCGAAGCGCGAGACCGTGGCCTTGCAGAGGTCCACGTCCAGCGACTTGGCGATGCTCTCGGCCAACGGGCGATTCGAGTTGCCCGTGAGGATCCGGAAGCCGTGTACCGGGACTGCGAGTCCGTCCATCGGCGGTGAGGTGTAAGAGGCGGAAGGGATTGAAGATACGGGGCGTCTGGGCCCTCGTCTGGACAGCCTCGAAAGCTATGCCATCCGGGGGCCGAACGGCAGGGGGGCACGGGGGGCAAATGGCAGGGGGCGGCGTCGCGGCGTTATGCTTCCGTCCTGATGAAAGGCATCCTCCTCGCGGGGGGCTCCGGGACCCGGCTCGCGCCGATGACGCAGGTCGTGTCCAAGCAGCTCCTGCCGCTCTACGACAAGCCGCTGGTCTACTATCCGCTGAGCACGCTGCTGCTGGCGGGGATCCGCGACATCCTGGTCATCTCGACCCCGCGGGACCTCCCGCTCTTCGAGGCCCTGCTCGGCGACGGCGCGGGCTGGGGCGTGAACCTGCGCTACGCGGCGCAGCCGCAGCCGGAGGGCTTGGCCCAGGCCTTTTCGATCGGCCGCGACTTCGTCGGCCGCGATGCGGTCACGATGATCCTCGGCGACAACCTGTTCTTCGGCGCGGGCTTCGGAGGCCAGTTGCGCGCGGCCGTCGACCGCGTGGCCACGGACGGCGGCGCGACGGTGTTCGGCTACCGGGTGCGCGACCCGGAGCGCTACGGCGTGGCCGAGGTGGGGCCGGACGGGCGCGTGCTGTCGATCGAGGAGAAGCCGGCGCGTCCGAAGTCCTCGCTGGCGGTGACGGGGCTGTACTGCTACGACAACCGGGTGCTCGACATCGCGGGCGGCCTCAGGAAGTCGGCGCGCGGCGAGTACGAGATCACCGACGTGAACGCGGCCTACCTGCGCGATGGCGCGCTGCGCCTCGAACCGCTGCAGCGCGGGATGGCCTGGCTGGACACGGGCACGGTCGCGGCGTTGCAGGAGGCGGCGCGCTTCGTGGAGGCGATCGAAGCGCGGCAGGGAATGAAGATCGGTTGCCCGGAGGAAGTCGCGTACCGGATGGGTTACATCGACGCCGAGCAGCTCTCGCGGCTGGCGGTGCCGCTGGCGGCGAGCGAGTACGGCGCGTACTTGCAGCGCATCGCGGCGGAGCGGCCGTGAGCGCGGCAGGACCTCGCGCGGCGGAGCGGTCGTGAGCGCGGCAGCATCTCACGCGACAGAACCTCACGCGGCTGGGGCGAGCGGCACGCCGCCGCAGGTGGTGCTCGTGACCGGCGCCGCGGGATTCATCGGCGCGAACGCCGTGGCCTGGCTGCTGCGCGAGCATCCGACGGTGCAGGTGGTGGCATACGACGCGATGACCTACGCGGCGCATCCGCAGAGCTTGGCGATGGCGGTGCGCGGCGCGGAGTCGCGGTTCCGCTTCGTGCGCGGCGACGTGCGCGACGGCGGCGTCTTCGCGACGGTACTCGGCGGACGCGCGCAGGATGCGCAGGGCCGCGCGATTCCGGCTGCGGATACGGTGTGGCACCTTGCCGCGGAGTCGCACGTGGACCGTTCGATCCTCGGGCCGAGCGCGTTCGTGGACACGAACGTGGTGGGGTCGGAGCGCGTGCTCGAGGCGGTTCGCGCGGCGCAGGACGCGGGGCGCCGCGTGCGCCTGGTGCACGTCTCGACGGACGAGGTGTACGGCTCGCTCGCGCCGGACGCGGCGGCGTTCACGGAGGCGCACGCGCTGGAGCCGAGTTCGCCGTACGCGGCGAGCAAGGCGGCGGCCGACCTGCTCGTGCAGGCCTGGGCGCGCACCTACGGACTCGACGCGGTGATCACGCGCTGCAGCAACAACTACGGGCCGTTCCAGTTTCCGGAGAAGCTGATCCCGCTGATGCTGGTGCGCGCGATGTCGAACCAACCGCTGCCGGTGTACGGCGACGGGCTGCAGGTGCGCGACTGGCTCTACGTGGAAGATCACGTCGCCGCGCTGTGGGCGGTGACGCGCAGCGGCATCGCCGAGGGGCGCGTGTTCAACATCGGCGCGCAGGGCGAGCGGACGAACCTCGAGGTGGTGCGTGCGGTGCTGCGCGCGCTGGATAAGCCGGAGTCGCTGATTGAGCACGTGACGGACCGCCCGGCGCACGACCGCCGCTACGCGATGGACGCCAGCGCGCTGCGCGCGGCGACGGGTTGGGAGGCGCGGGTGCCGTTCGAGCGCGGGCTGGCGATGACGATCCACTGGTACAAGGAGCACGCGGCGTGGTGGAAGGCGGTGTTGCCGGAGGCGCAGCGGGCGTTGGAAGACCTGTACCTCAACGGCAGACGTGAGGCTTGAGACGTGAGACTTGAGACGGGAGACGGGAGAGGGGACGGATGACGGATGACGGATGCTGGGACCGTGTGGTCGGCGGGGTGCTGGTCCTCGGTGGGTCGGGGATGCTTGGCTCGGCGCTGCTTGCTGCTGCGCCGGATGGCGTGGCGGTCTCGGCGCCGACGCACGCGGCGCTGGACGTGACGGATGCTGCTGCGGTGGACGCGTACGTGGATGCGTTTGCGCGCGGCGGTGGCGCGTGGATCGTGAATTGCGCGGCGTATACGGCGGTGGATCTTGCGGAGTCGCACGAAGCGGATGCGCGGCGGCTGAATGCCGATGCGCCGGCGTTCCTGGGTGCGGCGGCGGCGCGGCGGGGGCTGCGGGTGCTGCACGTGAGCACAGACTACGTGTTTGGCGGTGAGGGCACGCGGCCCTGGCGCGAGGACGACGCGGTGGCGCCGCTCTCGGTGTATGGGCGTACCAAACTCGAAGGCGAACGCCGGCTGCAGTCGAGCGGCGCTGCGGCGCTGATCGTGCGTACGGCGTGGCTCTATGGCGAGACGGGCAAGAGCTTTCCGCGCACGATGTGGGAGCGGGCGCGGCAGGGGTTGGCGTCGCGCGTGGTGGCGGACCAGCACGGCGCGCCGACGAATGCCCGCGACCTCGCGCGCTGGTGCTGGGCGCTGATGGCGCGCGATGCGCGCGGCGTGGTGCACGCGAGCAATGCGGGGCAGTGCACCTGGGCGGATGTCGCGGAGCGCGTGTATGCGGCGGCGGGCGCGCCGGGCTTGGTCACGCGCGTGGGCAGCGAGGAGTATCCGGTGCCGGCCCCGCGGCCGCGCTACTCGGTGCTCGACGGCTCGCGACTGGAGTCGCTGCTCGGCGCGCCGCGGCGGCGTTGGGACGAGGCGCTGGATGAATTCCTCGGCGGGCTCGACGTGCGGAGCGCGGCGTGAACGTACGCGTCGAGACGACGGAGATCGCGGATCTCGTGCTGGCGCGACTGCGCGTGTTTCCCGATGCGCGCGGCTCGTTCCGCGAGTTGTTCCGCGCCGAGCACTTCGCCGCGGTGGGGCTGCCGACGACGGTGGCGCAGATCAACGGCAGCATCTCGCGGCGCGGCGTGGTGCGCGGGTTGCACTTCCAGTGGGATCCGCCGATGGGCAAGGCGATGCGCGTGGTGCGCGGGCGCGCGTTCATCGTCGCGGTGGATCTGCGCGTGCACTCGGCGACGTTCGGCCGCGCGTGGTGGCGCGAGTGCGCAGCGGGCGAGGACCTGTGGGTCTGCGCGCCGGCGAGCTTCGCGCGCGGCTTCCAGGCGCTGGAGGACGACACCGAGGTGGAGTACCTGTGCACCGCACCGTACCACGCGGCGGCCGAGGGTGGCATCCGCTGGGACGATCCGGCGCTGGGCATTCCGTGGCCGATCGCCGAGGCGACGCTCTCGGAGAAAGACCGTGCGGCCCCGACGCTTGCCGAATGGCGCGCGGGGCCGCAGGGAGAGGTGTTCAATCGCTGAGTTGCCCCTGGTGGATTCGAACCACCATTCTCGGATCCAAAGACCGATGTCCTGCCATTGGACGAAGGGGCAGCAGGCCTAGGAAGTTTAATCGAGCAGCTTGACCGGCGCGACGCTCGTCGCGCTGCGGGTGTGCACGAGGCGCGTGCCGGCGGGCAGCGCGGGTTCCTGCACGAGGCGGCGGTCGAAGACGCCGAAGGCGGTGGAGCCCGAGCCGCTCATCCGCGCGATCTTCGCGCCGGCGCCGCGGAGGGCGTCGACGCAGCGGCCGATGTCGGGGTGCCGCGCGACGACGACGTCCTCGAGCTCGTTGACGGCGAGCGGCACGAGGCGCTCCCAGCGATCGAGATCGTCAAGCGTGAGCGGCGTGGGCGCGCGCAGCGGGGCGCCGGCCACCGAGTCGGCATACCAGGCGAAGGCCGCCTTGGTCTCGACGCCGAAGTCGGGCAGTGCGAGCAGGATCTCGCGGGCGGGCAGCGGCGGCAACGCGAGCAGGCGCTCGCCGCGGCCGAAGCCGAGCGCGTAGGGCGCGTCCATCGCGAGAAACGGCACGTCGGCGCCGAGCTGCAGCGCGACGGTGTTGAGCGCGGCGGCTGAGAGCGGCTGTGGCGCAAGCGCATTGAGCGCGCGCAGCACGGCACCGGCGTCGGCGCTGCCGCCGCCCAAGCCGCCACCGGCGGGAATGCGCTTCTCGATGTCGATGCGGAAGCCGGTGGGCCAGCGCGCGGCCTCGCTGTACGCGACCGCCGCGCGGAAGGCGAGGTTCTGCTCCTGCGGCAAGTCGACGCCCGGGCAGTGCAGCTCGCGATGCGTGGTGTCGGTGGCGACGCGCACGGAGTCGGCGAGCTCGATGCGCAGGAACAGCGACTCCAACTGGTGATAGCCGCTGGCTTCGCGGGCGAGCACGCAGAGGCGAAGGTTGACCTTCGCCTGGGCTTCGACGGCGGCGGCGGTGGCGCTCATCGGCCGCTGCGCTCGCGCTGCATCACGCCGTCTCCTTTGCGGCGCCGCTCAAATCCTTGAAGCGCAGGTCGAGCCGCGCGAAGTACCAGGCGCCGATCACCGTGATCGGTACGAACGAGAGTAGGTGGAAGCCGATCGCCCAACTCACCGCGCTGGCGTCGCTCACGGCGTAAAGCGCGAGGCCGGCCTTGCCGGCCAGCTCGAAGGGGCCGAAGAAGCCCGGCGAGGAGGGAATCGCGACGCCGATGGCGATCAAGCCCTGCACGAAGAACGCCGCGGAGAGCGGGGCCTCGATGCCGAGGGCGAGGAAGCCGAGGTAGAACGCGAACGCGTTGGTCGCCCAGAGCAGCACGGCCCACCAGAGCACTTCGAGCGCGAGCATCGGCTGGCGCAGCACGCCGACGCCGGCGGCGAAGCCTTCGAGCAGCCCGCGGACCTTGGGCGCGAGCTTCGGCGCGACGGCGCCGACGATGCGGTCGGAGACGCCGAAGCACCAGGCGGGCGCGTAGGCGAGCAGGGCGAGCGCGACGAACACGGCGCCGAGCGCGAGCGACATCGTCGCGGCGATGCTCCAGGCGCTGGCGCCGAAGATGGTGCTCTCGGCGGGAAAGCGCGGATCGAGCGTGGCGAGCAGCATCATCGCGAGCACGACGACGCCGTCGAAGAGCCGATCGACGGCGAGCGAGGCGAAGGCGCCGGAGAAGCGCACCTCGGGCCGTTCGCGCGTGAGGGCGAAGGCGCGGGCCAACTCGCCGGCGCGCGCGGGCACGACGTTGTTGACCATCATCCCGATGGCCGTCGCGCGCCAGAGCGGGCCGAGGGGCAGACGGCCGTGGCTAGGGGCGAGGAGGGCCTGCCAGCGCCGCGCGCGCATCGGAAAGATCGCGGTCGCGGTGATCGTGCAGGCGATCCACAGCGGGATGCTCGAGGATGAGAGCACGCCCCAGATCTCGCCGAAGTCCTCGCCGCGGAGCGTGAACCAGAGCAGGAGAATGCTGAGCGCGATCCCGAGCAGGGTGCGCCAATGACGCGTCACCGCTTACTCCGCCGCCGCGAGCTGCAGCAGGTCGTAGAGTTCGGCGAGCGTGTCGGCGTCGGGCACGGCGCCGGCGCGCTTGAGCGATTCGCCGAGCGTGAGGGCGCGCTGCAGCGCGTCCTTGCCGCGGAAGAGCAGGTCCTCGATCGGGATCACGTCGTCTTCGGGGCCGACGAGCGGTTCGGCGAAGGTGCTGCTGCCGAGTCCGGAGAGGCCGGAGAGTCCCTGGGAGAGCAGGGACTTGAGCGCGGCGCCGGAGGGCGCGTTGCCCGATGGTGCGGCCGAGGACGGCGCGGCGGACGGCGCCGGTGCGGAGACGGGTGCGGAGACGGGTGCGGAGGCGGGTGCGGGCGTGACGGCACGCGGGGCGGCGGCCGGCGTCTGCGAGTGGCGCGGCGTGGCGTTGCGCGTGAGCGCTTCGCTGAGCGTGACGAACTGCGCCGTCATGGTCTCGGGCGCGGCGTCGGCGGCGGCGAGGAGCATGGCGGCGCGGTCGAGCACGTCGAGCGCGGGCTGCTCGAGCGAGGCTGCGCCGCGCTCGGCGGCGAGGAAGAGATTGGCGATCTCGACGGCGGCGAAGCTCTGCGCCGCGCGGGCCATCGCGCGGACGGCGCCGCGCAGCTCGCGGCCGAGCCGGTCGCGGGTGGCGGCGTCCGTGGCGCGGCTGCCGTCGTGCACGAGCCGGCGCAGGTGCTCGGCCTGGCTGACGACCTCGAGGCGGAAGCGATGCGCGGCGGTGGTGGGCGGGTTCTGCGCCGGCTGCACGGCCTCGCCGTCCATGAGCAACGAGGCGATCGGCACGACGTCGTCGCCGTCGGCGCCGGCGCCGCCAATCGCGGCGGCGGCGAGCGTGAACTCCTGCAGCGCTGGCGAGTCGGTGGGCGGGCGGTTGCCGAGTCGCACGGCGTCGCCGCCCTCGAGGAGCACGCGGGCGGCGGTGCGGAAGACGCGCCGGCGTTCGGCGGTGGCGTCGTCCTGCCCGAGTTCGATGGGCTTCGCCGCCGCGTCGACGGCATCGACGACCTCGGCGAGCGGCGGGAGGTCGTTGAGCGCGGCGACGCCGCGCAGCGCCCGCACCTTGTCCATCACGCGGGCGAAGTGCTCGCTGCCGCCGGGATTCTCGGCGTACTCGAGCAGCGCGGCGGCAGCGTCGGCGGTGGCACCGGCGAGGAACTCACTGGGCGAACGGCGGGCCGAGGCGCCTTCGCGCAGCGGGGCGATGCGGTCGATCTCTGCGACGCGTTCGGCGACGCGGGCGTCCTCGGTGGGACCCCAACTGCGGACGCCGCGGATGAGGATCTTGGCGTCGTCGATGGCGCTGATGGCCACGCCGCGGGTGGCGGCGTCCCAGGCCAGCGAGCCGTCCTTCACCGACTTAGCGAGGCGTTCGAGCGAAGCGGCGAGCGTCGCGATGCCGGCGAGCTTGGCCATCGTCGCGGCGCCGCGGAGCCCACGGAGATTGCGCGCGAAGGCCTCGGCGTCGGGCGGCGCGGACGCCGCACGCGAGGCGAGGGCGTCGAGTTGCTCGACGTACTCGCTGGCCTCGAGGGTGAAGAAGTCGAGCAACCCGCCGGTCATCGCGTCTCCATATAGATGGCGGGTAAGGTGCGACGATGCAGGGAGTGGGTCAACGGGGGCGGGCCGCATCCATCGCGGCGCGCATCGCCTTGACGGCGGCGTCGAGGCCGACGAAGACGGCGTGGCTGACGATCGAATGGCCGATGTTGAGCTCCTCGCACTCGGCGATGGCGGCGACGGGGCCGACGTTCTCGAGGGTGAGGCCGTGGCCGGCGTGGACGGCGAGGCCGAGGGCCTTGGCCTCGAGGGCTGCCTGCTTGAGGGCGGCCAGATGCGTGGGCACCTCGGGGTGGTGGCAGTAGCGGCCGGTGTGGAGCTCGATGGCCGGGACCTTGAGCTTGGCGGCGCGGTCAATCTGGCGGAGGTCGGGATCGATGAACAGCGAGCAGCGTATGCCGGCGACGTGCAGGGCCTCGAGGCAGGCTTCGAGGCGCGCCGGATCGGCGAAGAGATCGAGGCCGCCCTCGGTGGTGATCTCGGCGCGGCGCTCGGGCACGAGCGTGACCTGGTGCGGCTTGAGGCGCAGCGCGATGGCCGTCATCTCCGGCGTGGCGGCCATCTCGAGGTTGAGCGGCGTGCGTACGGAGGTTGCGAGTGCCTCGACGTCTGCGTCTTGGATATGCCGCCGGTCCTCGCGCAGGTGGACGGTGATGCCATCGGCGCCGGCGTCCTCGCAGACGCGGGCCGCGGCGACCGGATCGGGGTATGACGCCCGGCGCGCCTGCCGCAGCGTGGCGACGTGGTCGATGTTGATGTAGAGCCGCTGGTGCATGTGGGGACCGGGATCAACCGAAATCGTGAGCGAGGAGCGAACGCCGTGAGACGTCTGGGAATCGTGATGCTGCTGGGTCTGACTGCCGCCGGTTGCCGGCCGGGCGCGGTGGGGAACGGTGCCGGTGGCGCCGACACCGCGCAGATGGCCGTGGTCGAGTTCCTCAACGCCGCGCGGGCCCAGGACCTGCAGGGCATCTCGGCCGTGTGGGGCAACGACGAGTCGCCGACCCGGGACCGCGTGGAACGCCAGGAGCTCGAGCGCCGGCTGCTGATCATCGCCTGCCACCTGCGCCACGAGGAATCTCGCATCGGCGCGGCACAGTTGGGAGAGGCAGGCCGCACGCTCTTTACCGCGCGGATCACGCACGGGACGATCTCGGCGGACGTACCGTTCACCACCGTACGCAGCCGGCAGAACGGCAAGTGGTATGTGGAGGACGTGGATCTGCGGCCGGCGCGGGAGATCTGCAACGCGGAGCAGATGACGCGCCCTGCGCAGCGACCGTAGGTCGCCGAGGAAAGAGGAATACGAGGAGCGGGGAGCGAGGGGAAGGATGGAGGACTGAGGGAGAGGAGGGAGGGTAGAGTCCTGAGGGGACTCCACCCTCCCTTTCTGTTCCTCCACTTCCATCCTCCGGTCTCGCTCCTCTCCCTCGCTCCTCGTTCCTCGTATTCCTCGTCCCCTAGTACTCAGAGAGTTCTATGAGCACGCCGGCGGTCGATTTCGGGTGGAGGAACGCAATCCGCTTCCCCTCCGCCCCGATCCGCGGGGTCTCGTCGATAAGCTGGATGCCGTGCGCCTTGCAGCGTGCGAGCATCGCGTCGAGATCGTCGACCGCGAAACAAATGTGATGGATGCCCGGGCCGCGCTTGGCGAGGAACTTCCCGATGGGGGAGTCGGATTTCTCCGGTTCGAGCAGCTCCACCAGCGACTCGCCGGCGGCGACGGCCTTGATGCGCGCGCCGTCGGCGTCGTCGAGCGGGGTCTCGGGCATCCCGAGGATGTCGCGATAGAACGGGAGGATGGCCTCCAGCGACTCGACGGCGATGCCGAGGTGGGCGATGCGCGTGCCGCGCGGGGTGGGGCTGGTCATTATCGAAGGCAGTTCCGGAGGGGGCGCACTTTCGGGCGATTGCCGCTAACATTACACAGGCGTTCGGGCACTTGGCACCGGACGCAGGACCCGTGGAGAGATCCGATGTCGAAGACGGTGAATGTGACCGACGATACGTTCGCGAGTGAAGTCGAGCAGCATCAAGGGCTCGCCGTGGTGGATTTCTGGGCGACCTGGTGCGGCCCCTGCCGTATGATCGCCCCGATCCTCGAGCAGCTCAGCGTCGAGTTCGACGGTCGCGTGAAGGTGACGAAGCTGGACGTGGACGCGAACCAGAAGACGGCGATGCGCTTCCAGGTCCGCTCCATCCCGACGTTGCTGTTCTTCAAGGACGGCAAGCTCGTGGACCAGGTGATCGGCGCGGTGCCGAAGCCGGCCCTCGCGGCGAAGTTCGAGCAGCACGCCGCGTAACGGCATCCCGTCCGGATGCCCCCGCTCCGCGACGCCATACGTTATCCCGCCAAGCGGGTCCTGCTGCAACGGACTCGCTTGGCGTACGTGCATCTGCGCAACCTGCTGACCGACGCCAAGCGCGATCGTTCGGCGCGGGTGTCGGGCTACGTCGCGGTGTGGATGCCGGAAGAACTGCTGGTGCTCTTCCTCGAGGAGGGCGAGGTCGTCAACGCGACGTCGAGCACTGACGGGCAGAAGTTCACGCAGGTGGCGATCAGCGAGGCGATCGGCCGCGTGCCGACGGCGGCCGAGTACGGCAGCATCTGCTTCCACGAGGCGGCCGACGAGCAGCTCGACCTGATGTTCGCCACGCAGCTCGGCACGCCGGTGGCGCTGCCGCGCGAGCTGGAGCCGGGCGACGTGTCGGGGCTCCTGGCCTATCTCGACGCGACGATGCACGACGGCGCGCTGGAAGTCGTCGCTGACGGGGCGGTGAACTACGTGGCGATCGACGCGGGACGGCCCGTGCGGGGGCACTTCGTGGACCCGCGCCACGGGGACGTGGCCCTGCACCTGCGCACGCTGCTCGACGGCCGCGTGCTGGCGGCGCCGCCCATCGTGCGCCTCTGGGAAACGCCCCCCGCGCTGCCACACCAAGCCTCGCCGGCGTTGATCCAGTCGTACCGCGAGCTGATCGGCGCGCTCACCGCGCGCTTGCGCGAGGCGGGCAAGACCTCGGCCGCCGAGGTCACCGAGGGCGCGCGCCGTGCGCTGGTGCTCAAGCACCCGACGCTCGAGCGTTTCTCGCCGAACGTGCCGACGACGAAGGACCCGGTGACGGACGCGCAGACGCTCACGAAGGCGATTGCCTCGTGGACGTCGGACATCCTCTGGGCGGCCTGCCCGGACGACACGACGCCCGAGCAGCTGCTGCACGACCTGACGGCGTCGCGGCGGCACGTGTTCCAGGCGGCGGGGCTGTTCGACGCCCTGCCGTGGAAGGTGAAGTGGTGAGCGCCGAGGGCGCGACCACGCCGGGCACTCTCTACATCGTTTCCACCCCGATCGGGAACCTCGGCGACTTCGCTCCGCGGGCGGCGGAGGTGCTGCGCGGCGTCGACGCGATCCTCGCCGAGGACACGCGGCACACGCGCGCACTCTGCGAGCGCTATGCAATCAAGACACCGCTGGTCGCGTATCACGACCACAACGAGGCGGCGGCGACGCCGGGCTTCGTGCGGCGGCTGGTCGCGGGCGAGAGCTTCGCGTTGGTGAGCGATGCGGGCACGCCGCTGGTGTCGGATCCGGGCACGCGCCTGGTGCGCGCGGCGATCGACGCCGGCGTGAGCGTGGCGCCGGTGCCGGGGCCGTCGGCGGTGCTGGCGGCATTGGCCGGCGCGGGCCTGCCGACGGACCGCTTCACGTTCTTCGGCTTCTTGCCGCGCAAGGGCGGCGACCGCACGCGGGCGCTCGGTGAGTTGCTCGCGCTGCGTCACACCGCCGTGCTCTACGAGGCGCCGTCGCGGGTCGCGGCGACGCTGGCCGATTTGGCCGCGGCGGGGGCGGGCGAGCGAGCAACGGTCGTGGCGCGGGAGCTGACCAAGCAGTACGAGGAGTTCCGCCGCGGAACGGTGGCGGAGCTTGCTGCGTACTACGGGCAAGACGAACCGCGAGGGGAGATCGTGATCGTGCTGGCCGGTGCGCCCGAAGAGGCCACGGACGAAGGGGCCTTGGAGGCGCGCGCCGCGGCGTTGCGCGCCGAAGGCAAGGGCGCGCGCGAGATCCAGCAGGCGCTGCTTGCCGCCGGGGCCTCGCGCAACGTCGCGTACCGCTTGGCGCACGAGGCTTGATGCGCGGGCTGCGGTCGGTCGCTCTCGCGCTGTCTGGCGCCGCGCTGCTTGCCGCGATGCCCGCGGTGGCGTCCCCGCCGGAGGCCGCGACGACGCGGCTCAGCGTCGCGCGCCTGCAGTATGACGGCGATGACTGGTACGCCAATCCCTCGGCGTTGCCGAATCTCATCAAGGCGCTGCGCGCGCGCACCACGCTCGACGTGGAGCCGCAAGAGGTGCGCCTCACGCTCGACGACGACCGCCTCTGGGACCACCCGTTCCTGTATCTCACGGGGCACGGCCAGATCCGCTTCAGCGAGCACGAGGTGGAACGCCTGCGGCAGTACCTGCTGCAGGGCGGCTTCCTGCACGCCGACGACAACTACGGCCTCGATGCGGCGTTCCGCCGCGAGATCGCGCGGGTGTTTCCCGACCGCGAACTCGTCGACGTGCCCGCCGACCACCCGATCTACCGCATCGTGTATCCGTTTCCGCAGGGCGTGCCGAAGATCCACGAGCACGACGGCAAGCCGCCGCGCGGCTACGGCATCTTCATCGGCAATCGCCTCGCGGTCTACTACACGCACGAAGCCGACCTCGGCAACGGCTGGGAGGACGTCGGCACGTATCCGGAGGATCCGCCCGAGCTGCACGAGCAGGCGCTGCGGATGGGCGTGAACCTCTACGTGTACGCTGTGACGAGCGGAGTGGGCCGATGAGCTCGCTGCGGGTGGTGCATTCGGAAGTCGCGCGGCTGCGTCGGCGCGCGGCCGTGGCCGGCGCGCTGCTGCCGCTGGCGGTGTTCGTGGGCGCGCTGACGAGCTTCGCGCGGGCGCTCGCCGACGGCGCCTGGCTGACTTTGCCGCGCGCGCTGCCGCTGGTGGCTTGGGGCGTGGCGCTGGCGGCCGCGGTGGCACTCGGGCGCTTCCTGCAGCGGCGCTTGGCGGAACGCGCCGCGCCGGCAAGCGTGGCGGCGGCGATCGAGACGGAGCAGGGCCTGCGGCGCGGCTCGCTGGTCGGCTTGCTCGAGGTGGAAGGCAGCGGCGTGTTTGCCGACTACGCGGTGGCGCAGTCGGATCGCACGCTCGCGCCTGCCGCGACGCGGCCGGCGCCTGCGTTGCGACGTCGCCTGCAGCGTGCCGCGCTGCTCGCTGGCTTGGCCTTCGTGCAGGTCTTCGTGCTGGCGAGCAGTTCGTACGCGACGCGGCCGG
>DAOMNV010000006.1:74166-78622 GCA_035444005.1 Gemmatimonadaceae bacterium | reverse complement strand
CGCAAGGCGCGAAGAGGCTTTCATTCGTCCTCGCCCTGGCCCTCGCCGTGCTGCCTGGCGGCGGGGCGCGCGCCGCGCAGGATGCCCTGATCGACCCCACGCGGCCCCTGGTCTCCACCGACGGCGCCGTCGTCGATGCGTTGGAAGACGACGGCGGGAGCGGGAGTCGGAGGGATCACGGGCGGACACTATTGGAAAGCCAGCGGTGGCGCCAGCCCGGAAAAGGACGACGCGGCGGAAAATGCGAAGAGCCCCGGGCCATCGGCCCAAGGCTCTCCGTGTCGAACGGGGGCGCTCAGTTACGAGGCCGACGGACCATCGGGGCAGCCGATCTCGTACCCGAAGGTCGAGCAGCCCGGCGAACCGATGCCGAAGAACGACGCCCCGTCGGTGTTGTCCGAGAGACCAAGCTGCGTGAGCTCGCGGAACGACCCGAAGCGCTGAAGCGAAGGCTTCTGATACATTGGGTTCCTGGTGGAGGGTGGACGGAAATACTGCGGAGTGAGCACTCGAAGAGCAACGCAGGGTTGGTGCCAGAGATCACAACGGCGTCAGCAAGGCGTTGTCCGAGATAAGCCATTCACCCACAGCGGCTTACGAACGTCCTAGGCAACTTGTCTCCCGTTCACTTTCTTGTCACCGCCGTTGCGCCGAGGCAACAGCTATTGCGGTGGTCTCACCACAACCCAGGCCGTGCGTTCTTCTGCGAGCGGGAGAATCCCCGCGCCGCTCTCGGACAGGCGCGCTGCACGCGGTATACTTCCTGCGCGCAGGATCGTCCATCAAGACGAATTCACTCTTGCCCCACTGCGATGTCGCGTGCCTCCGTTATTGGCCGGACGCTGATCCTCCTCCTGCTTTCGACGCAACTGCTTGCCGCGCAGAGTCTGACGGCTGGCCGCGTCGAAGGCACCTTGCGTGATGCCGCGCGGCGGCCGGTGTTTGATGCGCTGATCTCGTTGGTCGAGCGTTCGAGCGGCGCACGCTTCGAAGCCACCACCGACCGCAGCGGCAGTTTCCGCATCGCGACGCTGCCGGTGGGCCGCTACGCGTTCACTGCCGAAGCCCTTGGCTACATACCGCTGCGCGTGCTCGAAGTCACCGTCAGTGCGGGCCCCGTCACGCGCCTGGACCTCACGTTGCGTACGGCCACGCCGCCGGTGAGCACGGTCGATACGCTGGCCGGCGGATCGGGCCGCGTGCAGGCGGGCGGCTGGTTGCTCGAGCGCGGCTACGCCGACCTCGTCGGTGAGCGCCGCGTGGGCAGCGATCTCAGCGCCTTCTCGACCGCCGCCGACGCCCTGAGCATCGAGGGCCTGCCTTGGCGCTATGCAGCGCCGATGCTCGACGGTGCGCTCGGTGTCACGCGCGCCGCGCCCAGCGGAACGGGTGCGGAGGCTGGCGCGGCGCTGTTGCCGCTGCGCTTCATCGCCGAAGCGGACGTGGGTGGCCTCGGCAGCGACGTCGAGGTCGGCGGCAGCGGCGTCGGCATTCGCGCGTCGTCGCTGCTGGGTGGGCGCCAGCCGGCCTCGCGCCTGCTCGCCGAGGCCGGCACTGGTTCCTACGGCGCGGCGTTCAGCGTGAGCGGTCCGCTCCAAGGCGACACGGCGCGTGCGCTGCTCGGTGGCGACTACCAGCGCGTGGAACGCGCGCTGGCCGAGGACGAAGCGCTCCCGCCGCGCGTGGACGAGCGCGCGAGCGTGAACGGCCGCTTCGACTGGCAGGCCGACGATCGCCTCGCGATCACGGCACGCGGCAGCGCGACGCACATCGCGTCGACCGGCATCGCGCTGCGCGAAGGCCCGATGGTCGCCGCGGGACGCAGCTATGAGATGACCGCCGCGCAGTTCCTGCTCAACGCGCGCGGTCGCATCACCCCGCGGCTGTCGCACGAGTGGCGCCTCTCCGCGGATGTCGGCGTCGCGGAAGGGGACAATCGCGGCAGCCTGCGCAGCGACATCGCCTCCGCGCCCTCGCGCCTCGGGCGCGCGGCCGACGGCCGAGTCGAGCAGGACTGGCTCACGCCGCGCCTCTCGGGAATGCTGCACTTCGAGTGGGGTGCGCATCGCTTCAAGCTCGGCTTCTCGCAGGCCG
This sequence comes from Gemmatimonadaceae bacterium, assembly GCA_035444005.1. GTDB lineage: Bacteria > Gemmatimonadota > Gemmatimonadetes > Gemmatimonadales > Gemmatimonadaceae > Pseudogemmatithrix. The sequence continues at coordinate 76,528 of DAOMNV010000006.1, read as the reverse complement.
TGCACCGGATGGGCAGCGACTACCTGCGCGACGGCGACGGCGTCTACGCCCTCGGCGATTCGGCGGCGATCGCCCCCGGCGGCTGGCGGCGCGTGGACGGCACCGGCCTCGACACCGACCTGCGTGTGCGCGAATCCGCGTACTTCCTGCAGGATGCCTGGCAGGTGGCGCCGGGGCTCTCGCTGACCCTAGGCGCGCGCATCAACGGGATGCGCCTACCGACGGGCGACATCGAGGGCAACGGGGCCTGGCTCGCCGCCAGCGGCTTGGACAACCGCGTTGTCGACGGCACCTCGTCGTCGATCGCGCCGCGCGTCGGCGTGCGCTGGCAGCTCGGACGCAACGGCACCTGAGTGATCGAGGGCGACCTCGGCACGTTCAATGACCTTCCCGACCTCCGCGACCTCGCCGAGGCGCTGAGCCTGGATCGCGGTCAGGACGTGCGATACGGCATCGGAAGCTTCGACCTCTCGCTCGCGCCGACGCTGGCGCAGGCGCCGGTGGTCGGCCGCACGATGACGATGCTCGCGCCGGAGTTCAGCGGTCCACGGACGCAGCGCGCCAGCCTCGGCCTCGCGCACCGCCGCGGCGAGTGGCGGGCATCGCTCGCCGGCAGCTTCCGCCACACCGACTTCCTCTCGCGGCGTCGCGACCTCAACCTCCCGACTGCCATCGGCAGCGATCAGTCGGGCCGGCCCCTCTACGGCACGCTGAGCCAGCAGGCCGCGGCCCTCGTGGTGACGCCGGGGACGAACCGCCGCTTCTCGGGCTTCGACGCGGTGCACGTGCTCGAGTCCACGGGCTACTCGACGTACTGGGGCGTGACGCTGGGTCTCGAGCGCAGCGTGGCCAGCGGCCTCTCGACGCTGCTGCAGTACACGCACAGCAACGCGGTGGACAACGTGCTGGGTTTCGGCGCGGCGCAGCTCTCGCCGTTCCCCGAAGGCCTCGGCGGCGACGACTGGGCGGAAGGACGCTCCGACTTCGACGTCCCGCACCGCCTGCTGCTTGCCACGGAGTGGCGGCAGGGCGACCGGATGTCCGTGGGTGCCGTGTATCGCCTGCGTTCGGGCTTGCCGTACACGCCTGGCGTGCGCGGCGGCGTGGATGCCAACGGCGACGGCGACTGGTCCAACGATCCGGCCTTCGTGGATGCGGCGCTGCTGCCGGCAGGCGTGGATGCCTGCGTGCGGAGGTCGATCGGCCGCTTCGCCGAACGGAATTCCTGCCGCGACGCGTTCGTACACGGCTTCGACCTGCGGGCGAGCTTCCGCATCGCGCGCACGACGATCGGCGGCGTGGATCTCGTGATCGACGCCGTGGACGTGCTGGCCTCGAAGGTCGGGCCGCTCGACCGCGCGCTGCTGCTGGTGGATCCCAGCGGCACGGTGACGACCGATGCGGTGACCGGCGTGACCACGGTGCCCTACATCGCGAATCCGGACTTCGGCACGCGACTGAATGCGAAGGCGCCCGGCATTTTCTGGCGCATTGGAATGAGGATCGTACCGTGAAGCGGATGCTCCGAAGTGCCACGCGGCTGCTGACGCTTGCGGCGCTCGCCGCCTGCGGCAACGCCGGCGCCGACCGCACGGTCGGCATCACGGCCACCGGTTCGGTGCGCGGTGCGATGTTCCTCGACGCGAACGGTTCCGGCACGCGGGATGCCGGCGACCTGGCCGCGGTCGGCGTGCGCGTCGCCTTGGTCACGCCGCTGCGGCGCGACACGCTGCGCCGCGCCACCACCGACGCCAACGGAGACTTCGATCTCGGCGCCGTGCCCGTGGGCTCGTACGAGGTCGTGCTCGATCCGGCATCGGTGGGCGACAGCGTGGAGGTGCAGGGCGTGGACGGCGTGCAGCTGACGCTGGCACCGGATCAGGCACTCGAACTCACCGGCCGCTTGGCGTATCCGCGCCGCACGGCGCTGCAACTGCGCAGCGACCCGCTGGGCCGTCGCGTGTTCCTCGAAGGCGTCGCGTTGCACGGCTACGGCACGTACAGCGACACGCTGCTGCACGTGACCGACACCACCGGCGCCCTGCGCGCCGCGCGCGTGCGGCCCTCGGTGGTCAGCGCCGGCGACAGCGTGCGCCTGCGCGGTCGCATCGCCGAGCGTGACGGACAGCGGGTGCTCGATGACGTCACCGTGTTCATCCTCGGCGGTGCCCTGCTGCCGACTTCGCCGGTGGTGACGACGCAGCAGGCGGCAAACGCATCGGCGGGTGCGCTCGACGCCGCGATCGTGCGGCTCTTCGACGTGCCGATCATCGATACCGCGACGGTGCTGGGCAGCCTGCGTCTCGAGGTGAATGACGGCTCCGGCCCGCTCACGGTGGTGCTGGATCGCGTGGCGGATGCG
>DAOMNV010000006.1:0-74156 GCA_035444005.1 Gemmatimonadaceae bacterium | reverse complement strand
CCCGCCGTTCCTCGCCGGGCAGTGGGATGCCGGAGAGCGGTTCGACTTCGTCGGCGTGCTGGTGCCGCTCGCGCCGGGAACCTGGGCCCTGCGACCCCGCAACGCGTTTGACCTGACGCCACGGTGAGCGCGGGCGCGGATCGCGCCGCGCGACCGCGGCACTTCTTCACCGTGGACGTCGAGGAGTACTTCCAGGTCGTCGCGCTGGCGCCGTATGCGCCGATGGCGAAGTGGGAGTCCTTCGAGTCGCGCGTGGAGGCGGCGACCGACGCGCTGCTGGCACTGCTCGCGCGGCACGATGCACGCGGCACGTTCTTCACCGTCGGTTGGGTCGCCGAACGCCATCCTGAGTTGGTGCGTCGCATCGCGGCCGCAGGGCACGAGCTGGCCTCGCACACCTACGACCACCTGCGCATCACGCACCAGACGCCGGCGCACTTCCGCGAATCGCTGCGGCGCACGAAGTCCACGATCGAATCGCTGACCGGCGAGGCGCTGCTCGGGTTCCGCGCCCCGAGCTTCAGCATCGTGCGCGGTTGCGAGTGGGCATTGGACATCCTCATCGAGGAAGGCCATCGCTACGACTCGTCGCTGTTCCCCGTGTCGCGGCGCGGCTATGGCTATGTGGGCGGTGGCCGGGATCCGTATTGGATCGAGCGGCCCGCGGGGCGCATCGCCGAGATTCCGCCGGCGACGTTGCGCGTCGGCGGGCGCAGCCTGCCGGCCGCCGGCGGCGCGTACTTCCGCCTGCTGCCGACGACGCTGGTGCATCGCGCGCTTCGCGACGCCGAGCGTCGCGGCGTACCGGGCACGTTCTACATCCACCCGTGGGAGTGGGATCCGGCACAGCCACGCTTCGCCGTGCCGCTGCTCACGCGCATCCGGCATTACGGCGGGCAGGCCCGCGTCTTTGCGCGCCTCGAGCAGTTGCTGCAACGATTCCGCTTCGGCGCGATTCGCGATGCGCTGCCGCAGATCTTGCCGTCGTGAGCGCCGCGATGACGGATATTGCGGACGCGTTGCGCGTCGCGCCCTATGATGGCGACGCCGCGGCGTGGGACGGCTTCGGCCAACGCCAGGCGGGATGGACGGCCTTCCACCGCTACGCGTGGCGCGAGGTGCTGCGGCGCAGCCACGGACTCGAGACGCCCTTCCTCGCCGCGCGCGATGCCTCGGGTGCGCTCAGGGGCATCCTGCCGCTGGTGCGGCAGCGAAGCCGCATCTTCGGGCATTTCCTCGTCTCGATGCCCTTCGTGAACTACGGCGGGCCGCTGGGCGACGATGCGGCGATCCGCGCGCTCGCTGAGTATGCCGACACGATGGCGCAACGCGATGGCGCGGGCTTGCTCGAGCTGCGCTCGGCCCGTGAACTGCCGCTCGACTTCCCCGTCTCGCATCGCAAGATCACGGTGGTGCTTGCGCTCGACGGCGGGCCGGACGCGGTCTTTGGCCGCTTCAAGGCGAAGCTGCGCTCGCAAGTGCGACGGCCCGCGAAGGACGGCGTGACGGTGCGGATGGGTGCCGACCAAGTGGACGCCTTCTACGCCGTGTTCGCCGAGCATATGCGCGACCTCGGCACGCCTGCCCAGCCGCTGGGTTTCTTCCGCGAGATCGCGGAACGGCTTGGCGACGACGCCTGGTTCGCCGTGGCCTGGCACGAGGGGAAGCCGATCGCCGCGGGCGCCGGCCTGCGCTGGGACGCTGAGTTCGAGATCACCTGGGCCTCGGCGCTGCGCGCGTACAACCGCCTGAGCCCGAATATGGCCGTGTACTGGGCCTTGATCGAACGCGCCGCCGCCGACGGGCTCACGCGCTTCAACTTCGGCCGCTGCACGCCGGGCAGCGCCACGCACAAGTTCAAGTTGCAGTGGGGCGCCGTGGACGAAGCGCTGTGGTGGTACTCAGGCCGCAGCTCGCGCGTCGCGGGGACGCCATCGCCGGATTCGGCGAAGTTCCGCCTAGCCGTGCGCGTCTGGCAGCGGCTGCCCGTGGCCCTGACCCGCGTCGTCGGCCCGCGCATCGTCCGCAACATTCCCTGAGGCCGCGAGGCGTCGGCCGAGCACGGCGCCGACGGCGAGACCGATGGGCATCGCGAGCGCTTCGGCACCGCTGGGCCAGGCGAAGCCGAGCGTCCGCGTCCACGCCACGAGCAGCGCGATCGCGATGCCGGCCGCGGCCAACTGCTGCCGGCGGGGGAGGCCCGCCAGCAGGACGCCGAATGGCAGCAGCAGCAGCGCCATCGTGAGCGCGTCCAAGGGATGCCCACCCGCATCGGGTGTCCGCGGGGCCGACGAGAGGAACAGCCCCCACACGCGGCCCGGCGTCGTGCCCGGCGCGCAGTACGATGCGGCCGAGTCGGCGACGATCACGCCGAGGCAGGGGCGTCCGGCGGCGATGCCCCTGAGCGTGATGGTGAATGCCGAGTCGTGCGGGATGTCGCGCAGCGCGCCGGGTATGCGGATTTCCGGCGTTTCGAGCAGCAGGTACGACGAGCGGCGTCCGAGCCGCAGCATCAGGTCGTCGCCGTCCTGGCCCAGCAGCACTTGGTGCACGCGCCAACTGTCGACGAGCCCGAAGATCGGCATCCACTCCGGCGTGCGGCCCGCGGCGAGCAGGTCGAGGCGCAGCGTGGAGTCCGCATCGAGCAGGTCCCGCAGCGGATGCTCCGGCGTGAGTCGTCCTTCGGGCAGCGGTGTGCCGCCGAGGCTCACGCCGTGGAGCAGGCCGGGCCAGCGCGGGGCGTCGCCAAGCAGCGGCTGCCACTGCGTCCAGTGGAACGAGCGCAGGTGCGCCGGGGCATCGAGCCAGCGGAGGCCCGCGAGGCCGATCGCGAGCAGCAGCAGGTAGAGCGCGGCGCGGCGCCGGCGACGCCGCGTGTCGGCGAGCCAGTGTACGATCGTGTGGAAGCTGACCGCAGCGATCCAGGCGCCGAATCCGTTGGCGATCACGTCGCGCGCGGTCGGCGCGCGTCCGGGGATCACGAGCTGCAGCAGCTCGATGCCCAGCGAGAACGCGAGGCCCGTGAGCAGCGCGCGCCGGGCCGTGCCGCCGCTCGCGGCGACGCTCGCACCCAGCGGCGCGAAGAGCAGGATGTTGAGCAGGAGATCGGCGAGGCCGCGGTCACCGCAGCTGACGCACCACGGCGAGACGCCGACCTCGCCGCTGGCTGGAGCGAGCGTGAGCGCCGCGATGACGGCGCCGATCGCGATGGAGCGCGCGGACCCTGCGCGCGCCATCCGGCCGATCACGCGCCGCGCTTGGCGGCGACGTAGCGCGCGATGGCCGCGACGCTACCGAAGTTCTGCTCGGTCACGTCATCCTGCTCCACCGTCATCTCGAAGCGCTCCTCGAGGAACCCGACGATTTCCATCACGCCGAGCGAGTCGATCACGCCTTTGGCGAGCAGCGAGTCGTCGTCCCCGTACTGCAGGTCGGGGCGCATATAGAGGAAGTTTTCCTGGATGAAGCTGCGCAGCGTCTGCGCGATGGTCTGGTCGGTCACGGTCAGTGGCTGAGGAGGTGCTGGGGGAGGAGCGGATTGTCGCCGACGAGCACGTCGCCGCCCTCGAGCGGCAACGGTGCGACGGCTTGCGGCGCGGCGATGAACTGCTGGTGCCAGAGCTGGCCCGACATCACCGCGACGAGGGCCTGGCTTTCGCGGGCCGTGCTGGCGCGGCCGCTGGTGCAGCGGCGCACGAGCCCGCGCACGGCGGCAGGCTCGAAGAGTCCGGCGTCACGCACGGCCGATTCGTCGAGCAGCGCACTCACATACTCGCGGCGTGCGCCGTTCGGACCGAAGAACGCCGCGACGTCGCCGGCACGATACGGCTGCTTGCTGCGCCGCCGCACGACGTCGGGCACGACGCCGGTGGCCCAGCGCTTGAGGATGTCCTTCTCCTTGAGGCCGAGCAGCTTGGAACCGGCCGGCAGGCGCGCCGCGAAGTCGAAGACGCGGTAGTCGAGGAACGGGTAGCGACCCTCGACGCCGTGGGCCATCGCCATCCGGTCCCCCTGCGAGGAGAGCAGGTAGCCGTCGAGCAGCGTGCGGATCTCGATCCACGCCGCCTGCGCCACGGTGGACCAACGGGAGAACTCGGCGGGCAGCTCCGCGCGCAGCGACTCGGCCGGATCCGGCCGCGCACCGTTGCGGAGGTCGGCCGCGTAGAAGTCCTGCACGAAGCGCGCGAGGCGCATCCGCGGCTGGTGCGAGAAGAGCGGGTCGTCGCTCGAGCCGGCGTCGAGGAAGAACTGCCGCCAGAGCGTGCCGCCGTTGCCGCCATCGCGCAGGTACGGGTAGAGCCGGTCGAAGAGCTGCGGCCGCGCCGTGGACTGCGGCTGGCGCAGGCAGAAGCGGCGGACCTCGCTCTCCTTGAAGATGTCGTAGCCGAAGAACACCTCGTCGGAGCCTTCGCCGGTGAGCACGACCGTGATGCCGCGCTCACGCGCCAGCTTCGCGAGGAGGTACATCGGCGCCGGCGCCGTGCGCAGCATCGGCGTCTCGGCGTGGCGCACCACCTCCGGGAACACCGCGGCGATCTCGTCTTCCGAGATGTGCGTGACGGCGTGCTCGCTGTGGATCGCCTCGGCGACGGCCCGCTGGTGCGCGGACTCGTCGTAGGCCGGATCGGCGAAGGTGACCGAGAAGGTGCGCAGGGCGTGGTCGGTGTGCTCGACCGCGAGCGAACAGGTGATGCTCGAGTCGAGTCCGCCGCTCAAGTAGCCACCCACGGGGACGTCGGCGCGCATCCGCAGGCCCGTGGCGCTGCGCAGGATCTCGCCGAGCTGATCGATGGCGTCGGCCGGTTCGTCCGCCGCTTCGTGGTAGGCCGGCGTCCACCAGCGGCCGCTCGTCACCGCGCCGTCCTGCCAGTGCATCCAGCTACCGGGCGGCAGTTGCTCGACGCCCGCGAACACCGTGCGCGGCGCACGGGCCGACCAGAACGTGAAGACGTCGTCGAGCCCGGCGGCGTCGGCCTGCGCCTCGACCTCGCCCGTCGCGAACAGCGCCTTGGCCTCGGAGGCGAAGTACAGGTCGCCGCCGCGGCGATGCAGGTACAGCGGGCGCACGCCGAAGCGGTCGCGGGCGAGGAACACGGAGCCGTCGCGCCGGTCGTAGAGCGCGAAGGCGAACTGGCCGTTGAAGCGGTCGAGCATCGCGCGGCCCCACTGCTCCCAGGCGTGCACGATGACTTCCGTGTCGCTGTGCGTGCGGAAGCGGTGTCCGGCGCGCTCGAGCTCGTCGCGCAGCTCGCGCCAGTTGAAGATCTCGCCGTTGAACGTGATCCAGAGCCGTTCGTCCTCGTTGGCCAGCGGCTGCGCGCCGGTCGCGAGGTCCACGATGCTCAGGCGCACGTGCGCGAGGCCGACGCGCGCGTCGGCGAGGAAGCCGTAGCCGTCAGGGCCGCGGTGGCGGATGGCGGCGGCCATCCGGGCGAGCTGCAAGGGCTCGACCGGACGGCCGGACGCGAAGGCCATTCCCGCGATGCCGCACATCGCTCAGTGCGGCAGCGGCACGGAGTCCACGAGCAGCGGCGGTTCGTGCAGGTAGCGCGTCGTGGAACGCTTCTGCTCGAGGTCCTTGTAGGCACGCTCCATCTGCGCCGGCGTGAGGCCGAGTTCCTTGGCGGCCTCGGCGGCGCTGCGCCCGCTGTTGTAGAAGAACAGCACGAGGTCCATCGCCGCGGCCGGGAGGCTGAAGTAGAACTCCTCCTGCGACTGCGGCAGCGAGTAGGTGTCCGTCGTCGGCGGGCGGTCGGTGATCGCCTTCGGCACGCCGAGGTGGTCGGCGAGCATATAGACCTGCGACTTGTACAGGTGCGCGATCGGCTTCACGTCGGCGAGGCCGTCGCCACCCTTCACGAAGAAGCCCTGGTCGTACTCGAGGCGATTCGGCGTGCCCGTCACGGCGTAGTGCAGGCGGTCGGCGTGATGGTACTCGAGCATCTTGCGCACGCGCTGCTTGTAGTTCGTCGCCGCGACGATGGCGAGGTAAGCCGCCGCCGGCAGGCGTACCGTGCGGATCTCGCCGCCCGGCGGACGCACGGCGACGGAGTACACGTTGAGTTGGTCGTGGTCCAGGCGGTTGCCGGGCAGCACGATCTTCCACGCCCAGTTGTCCTCGAACTCCGGCACGGCCTGGCGCACCGCATCGTTGCGGCGGCGGTAGCAGCCCAGCGCCTCGAGCGCCGGTGCGATGTCTTCGACCTCGTGGGCGATGCCCAACTGCTTCGCCAGCGCCTGGCCCAGCGGCGTGCTCTGCGAGTCGGAGTCGCGCTCGGGCATCATCAGGCCGTAGACGCGCTTCGGGCCGAGGGCCTCGACGGCCAAGGCCGCGCAGACGGAGGAATCCACGCCGCTGCTCATCCCCACGACGAGGCCGCGGCGGGTCAGGATGCCGCCCACCTGCTCTCGCAGGGCCTTCACGATGCGGGCGACCTCGGCAGCGGGGTCGAGTGCGAGCAGCTCGCGGGCGCGAGCCTTGAAGTCAGGAGTAACCGGGGCCATTGAATTCGCCTGAGGGGGACAATCCTGCCTATTCACAGCAAGGCGCGTACCAGCGGCAGGCTCGCAGACGCCAGTTGACGCGGGCCCGTCGAGGGCGTAACAAACGGGCGATGCAACATAACGTCGCGCACTTGCTCTCGTCAGCCGCCGCACGCCGGCCTGACCATCTTGCCATCGAGGATCCGACCGCTCCGGACGGACGCTGCAGCTACGCCGAGTTGCAGGCGCTGGCCGCCGGCTTCGTCGCGGCGTACCGCGCGCGCGGCCTCCAGCGCGGGGACCGCGTCGCCATCCTCCTCGATCGCGGGGCGGCGGCGGCCGCCGCGATCCTCGCCGCCCACGCCGAGGGCGCAATCGCCGTCGTGATCAACGAACGGCTGCGCGTGCGGCAGGTCGAGCACATCCTCGCCGACTGCGCGCCAGCCGTGTTGGTCTCCAGCGAGGAAATGCTGGCCCGCGCCGCGCTGCCCCGCACGCAGGTGCCGCCGCTCCTCGAGCCGCTGAGCGTGGCGCCCGGCGGGGAGTTCGCCCCGCAGGTCGTCCAGCCGCAGGACCCCGCGCAGATCATCTACACCTCGGGATCCACCGGACTGCCCAAGGGCGTCGTCCACACGCACGGCTCCGTCGCGGCGGGTGTCGCGACCACGCATCGGTACCTGATGCTTCGGAGCGACGACCGCGTCGCCAGTCTCCTCGCGTTCAGCGCCGTGTACGGGCTCAACCAACTGCTGTGCAGCATCGCCGTGGGCTCGACGCTCGTCATCGAGCGCGCGGTGTTTCCCGCAGACCTCGTGCAGGCGCTGCGGGCCGACCAGATCAGCATCGCCGCCGGCGTGCCACCGCTGTGGTCGCAGTTGGTCGGTGTCGAGGCGTTCCAGCTGCCGATTCCCAGTCTGCGGCAGATGCAGAATGCCGGCGGCCATCTGCCGGCGGAGACCGCGAAGCGCCTGCGTGCCGCGCAGCCGCAGGCCGAGCTCGTGCTGCAGTACGGGATGACGGAGACTTGGCGCGGCAGCTATCTGCCGCCGGAGGAGTTCGATCGTCGTCCGGGGTCGATGGGGCGCGCCGTGCCGGGCGCCGAGCTGCTCGTGACTCGCGAGGACGGCACGCTCTGTGATGTGGACGAAGTCGGCGAGCTGGTGCACCTCGGCCCGACCGTGGCCGCTGGCTACTGGGGAGGCCGCGGCGATGCGCAGCAGGTGTTCCGTCCGCATCCCGCGCGCCCCGGCGTGCCTGCCGTGCACTCCGGCGACTACGTGAAGCGCGATGCCGACGGTTTTCTCTACTACGTCGGGCGTCGCGACCGCGTGATCAAGACGCAGGGCCTCAAGGTCGGCCCCGACGAGGTCGCCGACGCGCTGCTGCATTCCGGCCAACTCAGCGAGGTGGTCGTGGCCGGCGAAGCCGACGCCGAGCGCGGGCAGCGCATCGTGGCGTACGTGGTGCTGGCGCCCGGCGGGACGCTCGCCGCGCTGCGCAAGCACGCGCGCGCCGAGCTGCCACCACATATGCAGCCGGCGCGCTTTGTCGAGCGGAGTGAGTTGCCGCGCTTGGCCAGCGGCAAGTACGACGTCGAGGGGTTACTGCGCGGCGAGTAGGGCGAGGAAGCGCTCGGCGACCTTGCGCTGGCCGTCGAGGTTGAGGTGGCCGCCGTCGTCGGTGAGGGCGGGGTTCATAAACGGAACGTCCTCGCCCTTGTAGCGGAAGGTCGTGCGCGTGCCGTCGTCGCGCGTGGACTCCAGTGCGGCAATGTCGAAGATCGGTGCCTTGCCCGCGTACTCGGCGCGCAGCAGCGTGTTGTAGCGATGGCGGATGTAGTTCAGGTCGCGCTTCGTGGCGTCGCGGCGGATCTTGCCCATCAGCCATTCGCGACGGCCCTCGAGATCCGTGAGCGGCAGCGTGGCGTGCACGATGCGCATATCGGGGTGCTTCGCCTGCACGCCGTCGATCCACTCGCGGTAGTTGGCGAAGAGCGAGTCCGGATCGGTGTCGCCGTTGATGTCGACGTAGCAGAACTTGAGCATCGCGGCGTCCACGGCGGCCGAGTCCGTGGCGGCGACGAAGTCGCGGCGCTTGGACTCGATGTCGCGGTTCTGCCCGACGTTCTGGTGGTAGAGTCCCGGGGCGGAGTCCGTGGGGACGCCTTCGACGACGCGCAGGCCCAACTGCGGGTTGTTCGCGAGGACGACGTCGAGGCCCGCGACGATATTGCGGCCGACCGACTGGTGGCCGAAGTAGACGCGGCGCTGGGCGAGCGCCTCCCATTGCGCCGACGTGATGGCGCTGAACTCGGGCATAGTCACGGGCGGAGCGGGCGGGAGGGGATCGCCGCCGCAGGCGGCGGTGAGGATGGCGGTGCAGGCCAGGGCGAAGGTGAATCGCATCGAGGCAGTCCTGCGCAGGGCGCGGTTGCGGGCGTCGGACGGGCTGGCTGCCAGTCGCGCAGTCGGGGGAGAACGTGAAAAAAGGACGATTGCGCCGAGCCTGTCAACGCGTGGTGCAGTGTTCGGCGTCTCGAATTGACGCTGCCGCGTTCCTTGACAGCCGGACGCCCCCACGCGAGGTTCTGCCACCCCATTGGGTGTGTTTTGTGTCAAATCCGCTTGCGAGATGAACGACCTCTTCACCGTCGCCCCGCCCGAGACAATCGAACAGAAGTTCGTGTTCCCGCTCGGCGAGACGCCACGCATCCGCGAGTGGCTCGCGTACGCCGCAGCGCCCGATCCCGGGCACGCACACGGCTTCCTGCACACTGTCTATTTCGATTCTCGCGACCTTCGCCATTACTCGGAGAAGCGCGAGTCGGACTACCTCAAGACCAAGCTGCGCCTGCGTTGGTACGTCCCTGTGCGCACGCCGGATGCGGCCCCGACCGCGGCATTTCTCGAGGTGAAGCGCAAGATTGGCGGCGTGCGGCGCAAGTCGCGCACGGCGGTGCCTGTCGCAGCCTGCCGTGCGCCCTTCGATGCGCCCGCGCTACGCTCGGCGGTGGAGGCTGCGCCGGCGCTCGACTATCACGGTAACCGGCCCCAAGTGCCCGTGCTGCACCTGCGCTACGAGCGCCGCCGCTACGTGGAGGCGGGCACCGGTGCTCGCCTCAGCCTCGACACACACATCGGGACCCGCTGGGTCAACGACAGCGTCCTCGCGACGGGCGCGCTGCGCGAGCTCACCGTCGGTGTGCTCGAGGTGAAGAGTCCGTATCGCCACCTGCCGCGGAGTCTCGAGCCCCTGGCCCCGTACCTGCGGAAGACGGCGTTCTCCAAGTACGCGGAGTGCGCCGAGTCCTACGCCTATCCCCTCAGCCGTCGGTTGTGAGATGAACGAAATCGTCGAGAAAATCGGTCGCCTGCTGCGCGATCCAAGCGTCGAGGTCGACCTCGTCGGCTTCGTGTTCGCGCTGTTGATATCCGCGCTGGTGGCGATCTACGTGTCGCAGCTGTACCAGCGCTTCTACGAGGCCCGCGCGACCGGGGCGCAGATCCACCGCGCCTTCCTCCTGCTCGGCCCCTCGATCACCACGCTGTTCATCGCGGTGCAGTTCTCGCTGCCGCTGTCCCTCGGCCTGCTCGGCGCGCTGTCGATCATCCGCTTCCGCACGCCGATCAAGGAGCCCGAAGAGGTCGGCTTCATTATGCTGCTGATCTCGGCGGCGGTGGTGACGGCCACGTTCCAGTTCACGCTGCTCGCCGTGCTGCTCGCCATCGCGACCTTGTTCCTGTTCGTGCGGTCGCGCTCTTCCGTGCTCGGTGACGGGTCCCGGACCGATGGGATGCTGTTGCTGGTGATGCCGGCCACCGTGACGGCCGCGCAGCGCGCCGCGGCGCTTGAGGTCCTGCGCCGTCGGCTCGTCAGCAGCCAGCTGCAGGGGATGGCGGAAGCCGAGGGCCTGGTGACGCTGAACATCTCGTTCCGCGACGCGACGTTGGAATCGGTGGACGCCCTCTCGACGGAGCTTCGTGCTGCGGCGCCGGTGGAGCGGCTGAACGTCTTCTTCAGCAGGCAGGGTGCGTTGCCGTGAGGCGCCAGCCTCCGAGCCTGCGCCAGCTGTTCGCGACGGCGGCGGTGCTGGGGGCGCTGCTGCTGCTCGCCGACACGGTGCCCGCGTTCTCGGCAGCGCGACGGCAGATGTGGGGGCTGCACACGCTGGCCTATCAGGAGTTCCGCGAGAAGTTGCCGGCCCGAGCCGCCCGAGAGGTCGGGCGCTTCGTGCGCGGCTCCGCCGATGGCCTGTCGATGCCGGCGCCGGTCGCCGAGCCGCAGCCTGGCAGGCATCCCGCCGCGCTGCGCGTGACGCTCAGCGCACCGGGCGCGGCGCAGCGGCACATCCACTACACGCTCGACGGTTCCCTGCCGACGCGTCAGTCGCCGCGCTACAGGGAGCCGATTCCGGTGGACTCCACCGTCTCGCTGCGCTGGCGCGTGCTCGCGCCGCGAGCCTTGCCCGGTGATGTCGCCACGGGCGTGTATCTCATCGAGCCCGACACGCTGCGCCTGCCCCTCGTCGCGCTGACGATGGATTCGCTGGATCTCTGGGGAAAGTACAGCGGCATCTACGTGCGCCCGCTGGAACGTGGGCGCGAGTTCGAGCGGCACGCATACGTCTCGGTGGTCGAGGCGGACGGGCACGAGGTGGGATTCGAGGCGGACGTGCGGATTCACGGCGGATACTCGCGGCTAGCTCCGAAGAAGTCGTTCCGGATGCGCTTCCTCTCGTCGTCGGTATCGCCGCGCGTCACGGCCACCGACATCCTGCGTCCGCTGCCCGGGCCCGACGAGCACACCGTGGTGCTGCGCGCGTCGGCCGCGACGCCGGTCACGCGACTCGCGGACGCCCTCTCGACGGAGCTCTACGGCAGCCTCGGCAAGCCCGTCTCGCAGGCACAGCCCGTGCGGCTCAGCATCAACGGCCGCTACTGGGGCATCTACGACCTGCGCGAGTACATCAGCCCGCAGTTCCTCGCCTCGCGCTTCGGCGACTCGCCGGTGGAGCTGCTCGCCCACGACAGCGAGAACGTCGGCGATTGGCTGACGCCCGTCGAGGGCAGCGATCGCCGCTGGCGCGAACTGGTCGAGTTTCTTCGCGAGCGCGACCTCGCGGAGCCCGCCGCGTACGACAGCGCGTCGCGGTGGTTGGATCCCAACGACTTGATCGATTACTGGGCGCACAACATCTACGCCGGCAACCTCGACTGGCCGTACAACAATGCCGCCGTCTGGCGCGAGCTTGCGGGCGACGGTCCCTTCCGCTGGCTGTTCTGGGATGGCGACGCGACGTTCAACGCCCTCGGCGACTTCACGCGCCACAACACCTTGGCCTGGGCGTTGCGCGACCGACCCATCGATTCGCTGAAATGGAACTTCGCACGGGGTGGAAGTCCGGACGCGGAGTTCCAGGTCGTCGCGACGGAGCCGATACGCGCCTTCCTGCGGAACCCCGGTTTCCGCGATGCCTTCATCGCGCGGACGTTGGTGCTGCTCTCGACCACGTACCGCACGGGCGCGGTGCTGCCGCGGTTGGAGCGGCTCGTCGACGAGGTGTCGCACGAGCTGCCGTTCGAGCAGCAGCGCTGGGGCGGAGCTGATAGCACGAACCGCGCAGCACTTGGACGCATGCGAGACTTTATCATCAGCCGACCGGCTGTCATTCGCGAACATCTCGCTGACCACTTCCGACTGGGAGGAGAGCGACCGTTTGTATTAGATGTCCGTGGTCCTGGCTCGTTGCGGATCGGCGGACAACTGTGGCGAGACACGACCGACACTTTGACGATGCTGGCAGGCGCCCGCCTCGAGGTGGAAGCGCTGCCGGACGACGGTGCTAGGTTACGCGAAGCCATAGCCCGGCATGTCACGGTGTCTGCGCGGCGGGAGGAAGGTCGGCTCCGAGTGCGATTCACTTCCGCGGCGACTAAGCCTTGACTGGTGTGGTCAGTTGCAAAGGGCGGCGGATGCCGCGCGCCTAGCCACCGCCTTTGAGGTAGCTCAGAATGGACCTGATGCGTGCTCGCTGTGGCCAGACGGCAACCACCGCGTAGCACAACATTCCCAGCGCCATGCTGGTCGCCAGCCGTGCGAGCGGTGACTCGATGGAACTCAGAACCGGACGAACCGCAACAAGCGCCGCCGTCATCGCGGCAGTGCCAACGATTGGTGGGCGAAGGGCCTTGAGGTACTCCCGAGCGTTCAGCTCAAGGTGTGAAAAGACGTGCCTGTAGAGCGGGATGTTCAGCATCGGGAACGCAATGACCCACGCGGTGGCGATTCCCGTAGTGCCCCATTGGCTTCCGATGATGAACGAGAGCGGCATCACGGTGACGAACAGGATGGATGTACGCGCCACCACGCGCGACTCGCCGACGGCGATGAGAACTTGCGGCAGTAGCGTAACCACCGAACGGAGCGCCACGTAGAGGCTGAGTAGCTGAAGCGGCTGGATTGCACCGTGCCAACTCGTGCCGAAGGCGGACAACACGAAGTCCTCCGCGACAACCGCAAGACCCCAGCTGGCAGGCAACGTCAACATCGCGATGCCCTCGCTGATCGCCAGGAAGCGCGCGCGCAGCATCTGACGATCGTGCTGCAGGGCGGAAAACACGCCAGGGGTGACGCGAGTCACGACGTTGGTGATCTTCTCGACGGGTAGACTCGCAAACTGCCAAGCCAACAGATACAGCCCCATCGCCGCCTGTCCCAGAACGCGCCCCACCACCACGAAATCCGCATTCGAATAGATCCACCAAGATACTTGGCCCAGCAGCACGTGCTTGCTGATTGTCAGTGGCGCTGTCAGTTCGCCGAGACGTGGATACCGCAGGCGCAGCGGCTGCGATCGTAGGACAATGAGCGTGTACGCCGCCGCCTGGACGAGACTGCCCGCCGCCAGCGCCCAGTAGCCCCATCCCGCGACTGCCAAGGAAACCGTCACGGCTGCGCCAAAGACTGCCTGGCCGGCTTCAGCGAGCGCGATCGCACGAAATCGCAGATCGCGCTGCATCACGGCAAGCGGTACCGTGCGCAATCCCGCAACCAACAGGGTTGTGGAGAGTGCCGCGATGACGGCCGGCAATGGCGGTGAATCGAAGAACCAGCCAAGTGGTATCGCGATGCCAAGCCCAACGAGCGTGCCGAGGCCCCCCAGAACAGTCGCGGCTGCGTGCAGCTGTTCGAGAAGCGACTCGGGCAATTCCCGGAGCCGAATCACGGCTGCTCCAATGCCAAAGTCGGCGACGAGCGTGAGTAGCCCAAGGTAGAGGGTCGCCGAGCCGACAATCCCGTAGTCGGCGGGTGACACGTGGCGGACGATTACGAGCGTGCTCGACCAGCTCAGGACTTGAACGGCCCACTTGACGCTGCCGGTCCAAGCAATTCCGCGCACCAGGGACCGGTCGACGTGCGCTGCTTCACTCATCGTGTGAATCCGCCACCGGCACAGCCTGCGCCACGATTGGGGCAAGCGTCCATCAGCGACGCACCGACGCCCGGTCGATGCCGATGAAGTGAATTTGAGTGCGCGGCAGGTTCCCCGTTCGAATCGCGCCGCGATAGCACGATCGCGAGGTCGCTTGCCCGCAGGCACGCTTCCTGCGTCGCCAGCCGAGACCCATCCGCGTGAGAGTGGAGCCGGCTTGGGGAGTTATTGCGAGGGGACACGGGCGATGTCAGTCGAAGAGGAAGCTGTGCGAGCAGGGGGGCGACTGTTGTCTCGCGAAGGCGTTTGGGACGCTCCGCTGCGGCGTGCAGAAAGCGCTGTAAGGTACTCAGGTCGACAACGGTCACTAACATCACTGTCTGTGAGAGGCTATCGCTGCTTCGAGGTCTGCAGCGTCTCCACTATCCAAGCCTCCAGGGCGTCGAGGTCGCTCGGGGCTAGTGCGCCGTGCGTGGGTAGTGTCCAGAGCCGCTTGGCCAATGCGGTAGCGCCAGTGAGGGCGGGGGGCTTCCGATCGTAGATCAGATGGTCCTGCAACTCGACCAATTCTGCCAACGAGATCGGGTAGGAGGGCATCACGCCCAGCCTCGCGGCAGCCTTCGGGTCTGGGCGAACAGACTCCGGAAGAATTGCGGGGAGGCGAAGCCAGCCTGGCGTTGCGTGCGATGGTGGGCGAACTCTCGCTTCAGGAGCGAAGCGTTCGAGCGATGCGTCGAGGCGCCGAGCGTTTCGATGCCTGACGTGTAGCTCCGCGAGATGCGCGGCTCGGGTGCGCGCCAACGTGCGGCCGGCGGCGACGTGCATCCGTCGTGGAGCTCGCGGCGGGTGGAATATGGTCTCGCCCAGGCGCAAGAAGGGGAGAGAGCTTGGCAGCCGATAGACGGAGGGGTGCGCCAGTAGCCACTGGGCGAGGTTCTTCAGCGTCAGGACGAGGGCGCTCGCGGCCGATTCTCGAACCGAATTCCAGGTAGTAATCGCCCAGTCCCCGACCGAGGGTGCGGCCAACAATGCTCCACCTCCGCCTGCCGTCCAACCTTTGCCGCGACCGAAACTCAAGATGCCCATATCGGCAAATCCTCCCAGCGATCGACCGCTCATCGACGCCCCCCCTCCCTGCGCGGCGTCTTCCACCAATAAGGTGTCGCTCTTCCGGACAATCTGGGATACGATGTCGAGAGCGACAGGGATGCCAAAGTGGTGCACAACGACGGCGGCGGAGGCATCCGTACCGACGGCGGCTGCGAACGAGTCCAAATCAGGCTGCAACGTCTGTGGCTCAATGTCGTACAGGCGCACCCGCACCCCGGCTCCAATCGTCGCCGTCGCCAAGTCAAAACAACCGAAAGCGGGAAGCGCCACTGGGCCCACTCTCCGTCGTTGCGAAATGGCCAGGGCGAGTTGCAGCGCAGAAGTTCCAGAATCAGTCAGGAATGCGCGGCGGTCCGGGAACTCTGATTCGAGGATGTTCGACAGCTGCGCTCGGACATCGCGGAGCGCCAGTCCGGCGATGGCGGCACGAAACGGCAAGGGCGATCGAGCCGGTAATTGCTTGCGTAGGGTGTTCACGGGAGAGTCCAATTTACCCTACGCACGAACGACGGCGAAGCCGTCAGGCCGCGAGCGTCGACCCGCTTGCACACAGGACCATAGTCGACGATTGGCGCCAGAAGCCTCGGACGCTTCGCTGCGCTCACGTAGGCGACGCAATCGAACCGTCTCGTTCCAGGCGGGATCCGATCTTCCTCGCCGGATTGCCGGCGAGGATGCTGTACGGTTCAACTGATTTCCCTGCGATTACCGACCCCGCTGCGACTACCGTGTGCGCTCCGATGTTCGCTCCGGGCATCACGAAGGAGTCAGCGCCGATCCAAACACCATCGCCGATCGTGACTGGCTTGTGCTCATACCCCTGATCCCAAATCGGCGTGTCAATTCGCGTGCTCACGTGATTGACTGACCAAATTTTCACGCCCGGTCCGAGCAGCACGTTATTCCCCAGCGTGACCCCGCCGGCAGCCTGGATGAGGTTGTCGACCCCAATTCTGCAGTTGTCCCCGACTGCCAGCTTGGCGGGCGAGAAGATGCGCGCACCAGGGTAGATCACCAACCCCTCACCCGCCTGCTTGAGACGGGGACGCATGGCCCACACGCGGATTCCTTCACCAAAGCTTCCGTGGTGGTTGCGCACCCACTCGTAGAAGACAAGGCGCCAGTACGATGTTCCGTAGTTCGCAATCGAATAGCGAATGTCACGATAGAGCGCACGTAGCAACGACATAGGAGAGGGATGGGAGGTGAGCTGGGATGAATGTCATATGCGCGGTCAACTGCAACCGCCGAGATCCTCATTCGCAGGCTCGGCAAAATGCACTCCAGTAATGGACAAAGTTCGCGTCTCCAAGCCGTTGGCGCCATCTAGATGCTGCGGGGCACACCGTCGGAGCCTCTCTGCCGTAATGCGCGGCCTGTTTGGGAGATTGACTTGGGGAGTCGACCTGTGGGCGCGCCACCATACGGGCGTCGATGGGACTACTTTCACTTGCACGTATCCCCCGGAATACCTCGCCATAGGAACCGCTATTCGGGAGTCGCGGCGCGTCTCGTCCTACGGTCCTGAGGCGAAGGACTCGGCAATCACAGTTCGCGGTTGATGACACGGCCAACTTGAGATCCGAAGCTATGAAGCGAGTGCTGATAATTGCGTATCATTTCGGACCTACCGGACCCGTCGGCGGGTTTCGTTGGTTCGTCCAGTCCCGGCAACTAGTCGACGCGGGGTGGACAGTGGATGTTCTAGTGGAGCCGGCGTGCACGGGCATAGACGCGCCGGAGACACGTGAAATGGAGAGCACTGGTCGATTCAGGCTCTTCGTGGTTCCGTCGATTCAGCCGGGTGAGTGGCTGCTGCGCATTCCGGGGTGGATTCGAAACGCGTTCCTCCGGCGCAATCCGGAAGGGCCCGCGGCCGACGCGACCAAGGTCGTCTCCATACCGGCGCTTCCCGTGTGGCGGCCGGGCACGAAGCCGTCGTTGAGCACCTTGGTCAGTCGCAGCCTGAGCGGCTTGGGCGAATATCTGCATTTGCACCGATGGGCTAAGGATGCCGGCCGCTTGGCCGAAAAGTTGGCCCGCGAATGCGAGTATCGCGCCGTCATCGTGTCAACGCCACCGCACTTCGTGCAAGAGGCGGGCATCCGGCTTCGGAGGCGCGCTCCCATCCCGTTCGTGGCAGACCTCCGGGATCCGTGGATATCTGGATTAGGGAGCACCGTGGCGTATTTCGACCCCGTAACACGCATTCTCGGGAAGTGGCACGAGGCGAGACTCATTCGGTCGGCGGACGTCCTGATTCACAACACTCCTCGTGCGGCGAAGGCGTTGCGGGACCACTGGCATCGCGGCCCCCTTCCTCGCCAAGTCGTGATCGGAAACGGCTATGAAAGGCTTGCGGATACAGGCCTGCCGGATCGCGGCGTTTTCCGCGTGCTCTTTGGCGGTTCTCTCTACCCGTTCATGGACGTTCGCGTGCTCTTCGACGCGTGCGCGCGCCTGCGAGACACGTTCGGCCTCTCGCCGGAAATGTTTCGGATTGAGTTCTTAGGTACGGACCCGAACTTCGCCGGAACAACTCTGCCGGACATTGCGGCGGCCTACGGCCTAGCGTCGCACACGGAGGTAGTACCAGCGAAGAACCGAGAGGACGCTGTACGGCACGCGGCGCGAGCGGCGGTGCTGGTCGCATTCGACTTCTGGCATCGGACAGCAGTCGTGATGAAGTTCCTCGACTACGCCCAGCTGCGGGGAGGGATGCTCTTGATTGGCGATCCGGATAGCGCGCTAGGGGATGCCGCCAGGCAATTGGACATCGATGTCTGCGACCGCGACGATCCTGATGCGGTTGCAACTGCGCTCGTGGCACTGTACCAACGGTGGAATGCGGGGTACTTCCCGGATAGAAACGACAAAGACGGTGTCTTCGATCGAGCCCGACGCATTCGCGAGCTGCAATGTCTGCTCGACGAAGTCAAGGGATCGTGACGAAGCTTGCGCTAGCCTCAGGGCCCGATGCGCCCCGCTGTGCTAGCCGCGACGCGGTCAATCCAAATGCTGCCGGATCCCGTGTTCCCGCCGTTCAGCGTGCCGCAGAACTGCACCAGTCGAAATGCCTTGTCCGTTCCCCGCTCGTTGGAGTAGAGTCGGCCTCCAGACCAAGCCCAGCCGTGGCCTCCCGGGACGGCGCCATCAGGCTTGACGATTTGCTGACCGTCGAACCAGAACGCGTAGTTCGGGAACGCATCACCGTTGCGACGATTGTGAACCTCGAGTGAGTGCCAAGCACCAGCCGAGATGTTCTCGGGCGCAACGAGCTGGGTCCCGTACGAGCCTTGCTCTTGAAACGACGACCACGAGAGACCAGCGCGGCCGGCCGACGCAGCGGGACTACCGATCTCGAAGCCGCCGAATTGGGTCCCATAGCCGCCTTCGCGGAAGATCACGAACTTCAGGATGCTGGTGATGCTCCAGCCCTCAGCGAGCCGGAAGTAGAACCGAAGCCAAGCCTCGCCGCACGCAACCCCGAGGTCGAAGAAATTGTTTCCTCCGACATCCGAGGCGCTGGGTGTCCAGTCTCGGCGCAGCGACCAAGTACCATCGAACGCGTGATCATTGACGCGCGTCAGGTTCCCCGCCGTCATTCCATCGGTGCCCGACTCGAATGACAGGTTGTTGAGGAGGTTGGGTGGTGCAAACACGCCTGGGGACTGCTCTTCCACCGTGAACACTATGTTGACGGTGGCTCCGTCGGTCACCACGATTCCGGTAAGTGGATTCTCCCCGGTCAGCACGTGATCGGTGGGCGCTGCGTAGGTGAGCGTGTACGTTCCAGCGGCGATCACTTGGTCCTTGATGCCAGTGGGTCCGACAGGGATGACGGTCGGGGACGCGGTAGCGTCGGTGCGCTGCGCGGTAACACTGCCACCCGAGGTCGCGTCTTCCGCGAGGCCCGAAATAGTAATGTGCAACGTCCCCTGCACCGGTATCGCTTCCACCGTCACTGACACCGAGGTGGTCTGACCACTCGTGATGGTGACATCAAATTCGTTCGCCCCGGCTACCTGATAACCTGAGGGTGGTGTGTAAATCACGTGATACACACCAACCGGGACGTCGACGGTCACCGTACCCAAGTTCGGCAGGGTCGCGTTGACGGGCGCAGCCGTCGCGTCCGTCCTTGTTATCGTCGCCAGTCCGGCACTTGGCAGTCCTCCTGCGAGGCCGATGATGGACACCTGCAACGTGCCCCTTGGCCCAGGACCGGTGGATTCGTCGCAGCCCAGGGCCCCGAAGCCCGTTGCCGCCAGGACCACGCCCCCCGACGTCATCACGAACTGACGGCGAGTCCATTCCCGGCTGCTAAGCGGTCCATCTGCGCCGATGGGCGCTACAACCGGGATGCTGGAGCTGCGAGGGCGCCGTGGTGTCATAGATCCGTCCGTGTCCCGAGAAGGTTCAGAAGAGGCTATGGTAACATTCGCCTCGGTGTGCCGCCAGCAGCGAGGGACTATCGCTGGGAATGGGCGGTGCGCTAACCTTACTCGAATGCGACAACTGCTCAAGAAGGCGGCCTTGAGGCTCCTCTCGATGCCGGGAGTGACCGCGCCGCTTTACCCCCTGATGCGCGGTCAGGCTGCCGTCTTTATGCTGCACCGCTTCCACGAGCCCGACCGGGGAATCGAGGGTGACAGTCCCGTGGAACTGGGTAAGGCCTTGGAGGTGCTGCGGCGCCGACGTTACGAGCTGGTCTCACTTGACGACGTCTTTGCCAGACTGCGCGGCGAGGGCCCACCGTTGAGTCGCGCCGTCGCGTTCACAATCGATGACGGCTACGCGGAGCAGGCCGACGTCGGAGCACCGGTTTTCGCCGCGTATGATTGTCCGGTCACCACGTTCGTTACCAGCGGGTTCCTTGACGGCGAGCTTTGGTTCTGGTGGGACAGAATCGCATACGTGTTCGCCTCCACGAAGCGGTCCCGTCTACGCGTAAAGATCTCGACCGACACGTTGGAGCTTCAATGGGCGAATGCACGCGGGCGGGACGCAGCCCAGGCAGACTTTATTACCCAGTGCAAGCGGGTTACGGACACCGAAAAGCATCTTGCCATCGCTGCATTGGCTGCTGCCGCAGAAGTCGATGTGCCGGCCCGCCCGCCTGCCAGCGCCGCGCCGATGACCTGGGAGACGCTTCGACGGTGTGAGGCGCACGGAATGACGTTTGGTCCGCACACCGTCACGCATCCGGTCTTGGCTCGAACATCCGACGATGTCTCGCGGTTCGAGCTGGAGGAGTCGTGGCGGCGGCTGGAAGCTGAAGCGAAGAAGCCAGTCAAGATCTTCTGTTACCCGAATGGCGGAGATGCGGACTTCGGCCTGCGTGAGGTCACGAAACTGAAAGAGATGCGCTTCACCGGTGCGGTCGTAGGCGCGTGGGGTCTGGCCAACGCGGCGGGATTGCAGCAAGATGGAGGCAATGGAGCATTCCGTATGAGGAGATTTCCGTTCCCCAATCACGTACCCGGTGTCGTTCAGTGCGCATCTGGACTTGAGCGACTGAAGCTGATGTTGCGGGGAGCTGGACGATGAGTGTGGCTGAGCTCCTGCTGGCGCCCTTTGTGGCGGTCAAGCATCGCATCGATCTCGCGCGCATCGAACGGCGATGGAATCGGCTGCGCGGGATGGGAATGGATATCGGTCGCGGAGTCAATCTGCCGGCATCGACGTGGATTGATGACAGTCATTGCTTTCTCATTCGCATCGAAGACAATGTCGGGTTCGGAGAGGAATGCCACATTTTGGCTCACGATGCCCAGATGAACGAGTTTCTTGATGCCACGCGCCTAGGGCGCGTCGTGATCAAGGAATCCTCTCACATCGGAGCCCGGTGTGTGCTGCTGCCGGGCATTGAGATTGGGCCGCGAACGATTGTCGGCGCGAATTCCGTGATATCGCGTTCGTTGCCGCCCGACACGGTGTGCGCCGGGGCGCCGGCAAAGGTCATTTGTACGCTGGACGAGTATCTGGAGAAGCACCGTCAGGCTTTGTTGACTGCGCCGACATTCGAGTATTCCTCATTTGATGTCGGCATCATCTCGGACGATGGCAAGGCCGCGATGGTCCGGGATCTTGCGGTGCGCGACGGCTACATGGTCGGCGGGTATGGAATCATGAAGCGAGGCGAGGGTGGCCCAAAGCTCACGCGGAGTCGCCCCTAATGAGCCTGCCTCCCGAGACGCCCTTTGTGGTGTTCGGTGATGATTGGGGGCGCTATCCGTCGACGATTCAGCACACCTTCCGGCACATTGCGCTACGACACCCGGTGGTGTGGGTGAATGGTCTCGGGCATCGCGTGCCGCGCCTGAACCTCACCGACGCTCGGAGGGCGTGGGAGAAGGTCCGGAGATTGGCTGGAAGGCGGCGGGTGCCCGATCGATCGGCCGTTGGTACGGTCGGGGCCGCTGCACCGCTCGGCGGCGGGGTACCCGCGGCAATTATCGACCCGAAGGTCTTGCCATGGCACAACCTCGGGTTCGTACATCGTATCAACACGCACTCGCTGGTTCGCGCGATCAACGCGCAACTCCTCGCTTTGGGTCTCGATCTCCCTCCGGTGCTGGTGACGGGATCACCTCCGTCAGTTGGCGTGCTCGGACGATTGGACGAGTTGACCTCGATATACTACGTCCTTGACGATTTCCTGAACTTCCCGACGTATACCGCCAGTATGCTGGCGCCGCTTGAGCGCGATCTTCTCGATCGCGTCGACGCAGTCGTGGCGACAGCCGCAAGCCTGACTGAGACGAAGCGTCCACGATCAGGCCGGACGTTTCACCTTCCTCAAGGCGTAAACTACGATCACTTCGCGCGGCAGATGCCGGAGCCGGAGGATCTTTCGCAGATTCCACGGCCGCGGATTGGACTCGCTGGTACACTCAGTACTCAATGCGATCTGGAGATACTCGCCCGCCTTGCGGTCGAGTTCCCGGACGCCTCGCTTGTGATCGTTGGGCCTGTCGCGTTCGGGGATGAGGAACTACAAAGCTTGCGGCGTCCAAACGTGCACATTCTCGGTGTTCGCCCCTATTCAGGGCTACCGGCTTACGTGCAGCATTTCGATGTCGGCATCATTCCGTATGTCATCAGCGGTTGGACAGTCGCCGTCGACCCGCTGAAGCTGCTCGAGTATCTTGCCGCTGGGCTACCTGTCGTGACTACGGCCATTCCCGAAGCAGCCAAGTACGCAGGAACCGTGTCAGTCGCTGACAGCGCGGACAAGTTCGTCGAGGCGGTGCGGGATGCGCTTTCGCGAGGTCGTCGCGACCAGGCGCAAGGTCGCGCCATTGCGCAGGCCAATCGCTGGGAACGCCGTGCCGACTCGTTCTTGGACATCGTCTCGCGAGTCATTGCTGATCGCAACTCTCTGTAGCCGTGGACATCGCAGGCAGGCGCTCGCGAGGTCTCTAGTCGGACAATCCGGAGGTTCCGTGACGAGAATCGCACATGCGTGCCTAGCATTGGTGGTCGAGGTGGCCTTCGTTGCGTGTGGGGCTGAAGGCGCACCGACGACCCACCCCAATCCGCCAGCCAGTGTTTCCGAATGTGCTACGCCAGAGGCGAGCTGGATCTGGTGTGACGACTTCGAGAGCGATCGTCTTGCATCGTACTTTGAATTTGACGGCGCCGGCGGGCGATTCTCACGCGTGTCGGGTGCGGGCTACGAAGGTTCTATCGGCATGCGAGCTCAGTGGCGACCTGGTGATCAAGGGGCCGGAGCACTCCACGTTGCGTTCGGTCGAACGCCCCAGGCCTACTTCAAGGCTGTGGACGCAGGAAGCGCCGACTATCGCGAGATATACTGGAGGCACTGGGTTCGCACGCAGCCCGGATGGTCGGGAGGGGGGGCGGACAAACTCTCTCGCGCGACGATCTTCGCCTCGCCGAGTTCTTGGGCACAAGCTATGGTTGGCCACGTCTACAGCGGCGGCCCCGGTCCGAACCAGGACTACCTCTACATCGATCCTGCCTCAGGAACCGATTCAGCGGGGGCGCTCCGAACCACCACCTACAACGACTTCGCAAATTTCCGGTGGTTGGGGGCGGTTCGGAGCGCCACTGCTCTGTTCTCCTCGACAAACGCCGGCAATTGGTACTGTGTCGAAGCACACATCAAACTGAACGACGCGGGGGCATCAAACGGAGTGATGGAGGTCTGGATAAACGGAGATCTTGAGATTCGGAAATCGGATTTGAATTGGGTTGGCGCGTTCAACTCTTACGGAATCAACGCCGTCTTCCTAGAGCAATACTGGAACGCGGGCGCACCTGGGGAGCGGGAACGGTTCCTTGACGGATTCATCGTGTCAACCCAACGTATTGGCTGTTGAGTCGGCCTGGGTCGCTCCAAGGCCGGTGGCAGTGAGTCTCGTGACTGCCACTGCCCTCGCAAGGGTAGCCCATTGGCTGACCGCCCCCCAACCGTGATCCGGTCCTAAGCCGACAACCGGAGTTCCCAGTCTCTAGTGGACAGCGCGGCGCTTGGGTTTGTGAGCGGGCTCGAATCGCTCCGAGCCGCCACCGACGTGACTATGCCGCCGGATGCGGTTGTATAAATCCTCAATGACGTCGAGATGTCCGCGAGGGCCGGTCCGCGGCTCAGGCAGATGTGCTTCTGGATGCGCTCCTTCTTGAGGCTGCTGAAGAACGACTCAGCCACGGCGATGTCCCAACAGTTCCCGTGCGACTCATACTGGGCTCGTCGGGCTCCTGCCAACTGACCTTTCATCAGTGTCATCGGAACGCCTCAGGATGAGGTGTTGCGACGACCGGTTGAATCCACCGGTCCGGCGGCGCTCGACGCTGGGATATGTCAGTCCGGTCGCTTTCGAGCAGCGGGCCGCACGGGCAGTCGCATCATTCACTGTCTATCGAACTTGGAGCGGCTCAGCCCCGCTGGATAAGCCGGGCACGGCGTTGCGCTTGTCGCGCCACGCCAGCGAAGGCGATGCTGACCGAAGCGAGAAGCATCGCGGGAGGGGAATAGGCCATTGAGAGGAACGTCCCGCTGACCATAAACCCTACCATTGATGCGGTCACCGCGTTCCCCAGGGTTGTCAAACGCACAGTCGGCGGCGCTGGACCTCGCGCGAGCCGGCGGAGACGGCCGGCGTCGCGAAACGTCGGCAGGAAGATGCCAACAAACCCGACGATGCCTAGAATCCCGAGTTCCACCAGAACTTGAATCCAAACGCTGTGTGCCGTGGACCACTTGAATCCGTCGGAAGATCCGCGGGAGGCAATCGCCCACGCACCCTCGGCCGTTCCAAACTGGCTAATGCCAACGCCGGTGAGTGGGTCGCGGGCAAAGTATCCGAGGCCGCGCATCCAGAGTGCCTTGCGACCGAGTTCGTCTGATGCGTTGTAATCCTCGGTGGGATTCAGGAGCGTATCGAATCGCTGCCAGAACGTCTCAGGTGCGAGACTCAGCGAGAGAACCAGCATTCCGGCGGCAAGGATCTTGGCGCCCACCGACAGATGCTTGCGATAGTGGAGGAAGAGCATCAGCAGGACAGCCGCAAGCCCCAGCATTCCACCCCGCGACGCCGCAGTGATCACGAGTGCAAGTGTGCTCGCGGCGCCGACTACACCAAGGATTCGATCCCACCCACGCGCTTGCGCAGCGAGCCACACGCAGAACGGAAGAGCGATGACTCCGACCAAGGCAATGTCGTTCGCGTCGTAGGTTGCTCCGAGCGACATTCGGCCCTGCTCGCTCTCTCCGAGCCCTGCAAGCAATGCAATGCCAAGCAGTGCCGTCGTTGCCACCACCGATCGTACCACGAACGAAAGGTCGCGCTCGCTTGCAGCGCCGAGTGCGAGAATGAGTACAAGCGGGAGAGAACCCTTGAGAAATTCGACGAACGTCTGAAAACTCCCACCCTTGTAGAGTGAAAAGGGAACTGAGAGGGCGATGGCAGCCACGAACAAGAAGAAGAACTTCGCCTGGGGTGATCGCAGTACCCTCAGTCGAGACCGGAGGCGCGGCTGCATAAGCAGCGCACCCATTGCCAGGGGAAGCAGTAACTTCCCAACCGGTAGGCGTTGCGTGGCGCCGAACAGATCGTGCAGCCGCCCAAAGACGATCGCCACCGTGGCAAACATCAGAACGCGGAGGAGCGTCGTCGCACCAGCGCTGTTTGTCTCACCCTCGCTCCGGACAGGTCTGCGGACGCCCGCGCGCATCGTGGGGAGAGTACCAGTGAAACCTTGGCTCATAGGCGGAGGAATCCTCGGCTTTCGGCTGTTGAATCGCTGCACCGTCGTCGACCTGAACACCGCTTGGGCTTCGAATGGCTGGCACAGCACTTGCTGGTGGTAAAGTTACACCCAACGATCGGGAGGAAGCCAAGCTGCGCGTGACCCAAGTGGTGTTCGATCTGGATGGCGGTGGGCTGGAAACCCTCGTCGGCGAGATGGTGCGGCGATGGGCTGGAACGTCGATTTGCGTGTCCGTGGTGACGTTGAGCGGCAGAGCTGGACGAATCGGCGCTGCCGTGCGTGGCCTCACGGAGCAGTTCCATGTGCTCAAGCCGCTCCCCGGGGCATCAATGGTGTTGCCGCTTGGGTTGGCACGGGCAATTCGCCGAACGCGCCCCGATGTGCTACACTCCCACAGCGGCGCGTGGTTCAAGAGCGCGCTCGCGGCCCGGATTTCCGGTGTACGCGGAGTCGTGTACACCGAGCACGGTCGTGAGCATCACGATCCACCTATGCAGCAGAGGATAGATCGACTGGCGGCGCGTTGGACGCACACAGTGGTTCCCGTGTCCGACCGGCTCGGCAACTATATGACGAACGCGATGGGATTGAACCCTGCGAAGATCTGTCCTGTCCCAAACGGCGTCGACACCGATCGATACGCGCCCGGGAACCGCGATCCTCAGATGATGGCCGCGCTGAGCTTGCCGGATGATGCGCTCGTCTTCGGCAGCATTGGTCGCCTTGAGCGTGTCAAGCGCTATGACCGTATGCTCGAGGCGCTGGCCGCGATGCCAGCGGTCATCGGCGGACGCCCGGTCTTCCTTGTCTTGTTCGGAGAGGGCAGTGCTCGCGCGCAACTCGAGCAGCGCGCGCGGGCTCTTGGTGTGTCGGATCGCGTGAGGATGCCGGGCTGGGTCATGGACACTCCGGCTGCCCAACGAGTCCTGGACGTGTTCTCGCTCACATCCGAAAGCGAGGGGATGTCCGTCAGCCTCTTGGAGTCGATGTCCAGTGGCGCAGCCGCAGTTGTGAATGCCGTTGGAGCAAACGCAGAGTTGCTGGGCCCGGAATGGTCTGGGCAGGTCGTCCGAGACTTCGATCCGGAGTCGTACCGTGCGGCGTTGCACCGAACCCTGCACGACGAAAGTCAACGCGTGACTATGGGACAGCGAGTGCGAGACCGTGTGGAGAAGCACTATTCGTTGACTGCAATGATGCGTGCTTACGAGTCGATCTATCGTCGTGTTGCGTCTGGCGCGATGTCGCGCCGCGGGGCGTCCTGAGAGTGAGGGCAGTTCGAGTCTTCTTGACCGTCCTGCGGACCGAGGGACCTATTGCCGTCCTGCGGCGATTGGCCTTCCGGTTCTCTCACGTGCATCCGTTCAACGTCTACTGGCATCCACTGCACACGGCTCCTGAAACTCCCGCGTCGCCCGATGGTGTGACCCTGCGGGAGGCTTCAGTGGCGGACGTGAAAGAGCTGCGGAAGGGCCGTCTTGACCTTCCAGAATATTTCTACCGTGATGAAGCAGAGGATCTTGAACGCTGCTGGGTGGGCCTCTGGGACGGGCAGCTCGTGTTCATCGCGTGGGTGAGTCTACGCGGGTCCTCGAAGATGGTTCGGCTGGGACCTGGTCAGGCCGAGCTCGCCTTCGTTCACAATCTCGAGTCGATGCGTGGAAGGGGAGTCACCAAGCACGCAGTGCATCTCATTGCCCGGACTCTGTTAGCCGAGGGCTACACGGGACTGATGGCTGTTCCGCACGCTGAGAATGCGGCAGTCAACCGCGCATTCGTCGCGAGTGGATTCGTCAAGATCGGTACGATTCGCCGATACGGAATCTTCACCCGGCCACGGACTCCGGTTGACCCCTCGACGTGGATTGCGGGTGCGTCAGCTGGTGGGGCGGCGCCTCTTCGAGTGACGACATAGTGCTCGGAACCCGACCGATTCACGCAATCCACGTAATCGAGCCCGCATCGTTCGGAGGCGCCGAGTCGGTGGTGATGGCACTGAGCGAGGGGGCCGCTTCGCACGGCTTGAGAATCAGCGTAGCTGCCATCGTACAGGATGCCGCGGCACCACTGGCGTTTCCCAGACTTCGAGAAGCGGGTATCACCGTCATCGAAATTCGGCAGGGGCGCCGCCACTACCTGTCCGAAGTCCGCGCTCTTGCGAGCCTGTTTCGGGAACTACGGCCCGATATTGTTCACACCCACGTCTATCACGCGGACCTTGTGGGAACACTTGCGGCGCGAGTAGTCGGCATCCCGAGCGTGGCGACGGTGCACGGCTGGGTGGGTGGCGACTGGCGGAACCGCCTCTACGAGCGAGTCGACCTTCTGGTCTTGCGCCTCGCGCATTGCGTACTGTGCGTGTCTGAGCCTGCTGCGCTCCGCGTTCGAGCCGCAGGGCTTAAGGAGGATCGTGTCCGCGTCGTGCCGAATGGCTGGTCTGGTACTCAGTTCGTACCGCGCGCAGTTGCCCGAGAGCGTCTCGGTCTCACGCCGGACGATGTGGCGGTCGGCTGGATAGGCCGTCTGAGCGAAGAGAAGGGTCCCGACTTGCTCTTGGACGCGATGCTGCCGTGGGTAAGTACGGGTCGGCGCTTGGTTATCGTTGGCGATGGCGCGATGCGAGACGCTCTCAATTCGCGCATCGATGCAGCGGGAGTCGAGCAGCACGTCACGCTGGCGGGCGCGCATCCGGACGCTGGACGGCTGATGCCAGCCTTCGACGCCGTCGTGCTGTCGTCTCGTACCGAGGGAGTGCCGATGGTGATGCTGGACGCTATGGCTGCGCGGGTTCCCATCGTGGCGTTTGCCGTGGGTGGCATCCCTAGCGTTCTCGACCCGTCGGCGGCGTGGCTCGTCCCGGCGGGGGATACGGTCGCGTTGCGCGCCGCAGTAAGCGCCGCTACGACCGGCCGAGACGCCGCACTCCTCAAGTCCGAGGTGGCGGCAAAGACCCTCACCAGTCAATTCGGACTAGACCGCTGGTTGCGGGACGTCTACTCTGTCTATGAGCACGTGCTGCAGGGTCTCCGCGCCCGCTAGCTCGACTTGCGACCCACGACTAGTAGCCCTTCACTGAGTTCGCGAAGCAGTGGTACGCTACAGAGCGGATTCAGCGCTCGGGCGCTCCACGAAGCCACGGACGGAGCCACGCGGTCTGCGGGGTGCGGCAACAGCTGAAAGTGGTAGCGCTCGACGCGAGGATCCGAGAATCCGGCGCTTCGCGCGACCGAGGCAAGTTCCGCTGCAGTAAGAAAGTGGAACTCGAATTCGCGCGGCTTCCAGGCGGATTCTGGTACTTCGAGGTGCAACGCGTTGGCTACCTTGCGGGCCGTAGCCGAAGTCCGTGCCCAGTCCTCGATGGGAGCCAATGCAAACGCTGGGGACCGACGATTGGTGCTGGAGACGATCGCGGTACCGCCAGGGACCAGGACCCGATGGAACTCGCGGAGTACCTCCACGGGATCAGGCAGGTACTCAAGAAGCCCCGTACTTACGAGCAGGTTTAGAGAATCGTCGGGGAAAGGCAAATGACGAGCGTCGCCCTGAATCAACGGGACCCGTAAACCTACGCGCGCTCGAGCAACGCGGAGCATATCGGCGGAGCCGTCCAATCCAATGGGGGTCAGCCCCTTTGAGGCAATTCCCTCGAGAACGAAGCCCGGGCCGCACGCGATGTCGGCCACGACTGCGTTCCGGTCGAGGTGAAGCGCTTCGATTTCCGCCATTACCACGCGGAAACGGTCTGAGATGAAGGTGTGGCGTCCGTCTCGGTAGTGTCGATCTGCATACGAGCCAGCGCCCACGCCGAAGAATTCGCTAACAGCTTCAGCTTGGGTCGGAGACTGGCTTGGAGTCTGACTTTGGGTCATCCGGGAGACCAAGGAGAGTGGACGATCCGCCGACGCCACCGCGCGTAGCGCTCCACGCCAAGCGCACCACGAATCGTTGCAAGCACTCGAAGGCGGACGCCTTCGCCTGACCACGCGCTGGATGAAGCGGTAATCAACGAATCAAAGCTATTGAGGCGAGTCGCTCGGCGCACAGTGTATCGGCGCACGAAGTGGCGCCCGTGTCCGTTAGGGCCCCACACGCTGGTGCCAACCGTGTCATAACCCAAGGTCTGGTAGTCATCGATACTCCACCCTCGCGGAGCGTCTCCGTTAGGCAGTGCAAGCGAAGTGACAGGCACTCCCAGGGCTCCCTCAATCCGGGCCTTGCTGGATACCAGTTCCTCTCGGACGGCTCTCGAGGACAATGTCGAGAGAAACGGGTGAGTATGGGTGTGAGACTGAATGGAATGACCAGCGCTCGCCAACTCCCTCAATTGCTCCCAGCTGCAGTAATCCGGGCGCCCCACCCACGAGGTCACGACGAAAATCGTGGCCCTCAGCTTCAGGGAATCGAGTATGGGCGCCGCCCGTTCGTGCACCGAACGATGGGCGTCGTCGAAGGTGATGGCGACGCCGCTGCCTTGGTTCTGCACGATGTCTTCAAGGCTTGTACCGATAACGCCAAGCTCCACAATGCGCCGCATCTGCGCGTGGAAATCGCGCTCGACAACCGCGAAATGGCCGTCGAGCGAACCGTTCCGCGCAATCTCGTGGTACATGAGACAGGACCAAGGCCTTTGCACCTGAGAAATCTATTTCCGTTCGCACCTAGTTGCACCCAACAACGCCGCTCGTAGCGATTCGGTGCACGCGTTTCCGGGGGGAGAGGACGGAGCGGCCGGAGACCGTCACCGTGGGCACGAACGAACTGGTGGGGACGGATCCGGCCGCGATTGGTCCTGCGCTACGCCGCCTCGTGGCGGGTCAGTGGAAGCGCGGTGGCATTCCGGAGCTGTGGGACGGTCGGGCGGCCGAACGAATCGTCGCCGCCCTCGAAGGCCTGCTTACCGCGACCCCTTCCTGAACAGCATCACCGGCGCCGTGAGGGCCATAATCTTCAGGTCCTGCACCAGCGACTGCCGCTCGATGTACGTGAGGTCGGCCTCGACCTTCTTGCGCACGTCGTCCACGCAGGTGTCGTAGCGCAGGGTGATCTGGGCCAGGCCGGTGATGCCCGGCCGCACCCGCTGCCGCGCGGCGTACTGCTGCACGTCCGTGCGCAGCGTCTGGAAGATGGCCGGCTGCTCGGGGCGAGGACCGACGACGTTCATATCGCCGCGGAGCACGTTCCACAGCTGCGGCAGCTCATCGAGGCGCGTCTTCCGGAGGAAGGTGCCGAGCCGCGTGATGCGCGGGTCGTTCTCCGAGGCCCAGACCTGCACTTCCTCACCCGGCCGCGCGGCGCGCATCGTGCGGAACTTATAGATCGTGAACGGCCGGCCGCCGAGGTCCTGCTTGCGGCGGAAGTTGCCGCCCTGCGAGGCGCGCAGGCACAGCCCGACGCGGGTCTGCCGATAGAGGATCGGGCCCGAGCGATCCGTCAGCTTGATGGCGATGGCGATCAACAGCATCACGGGCGCCGAAATCACCAGCCCGATCGTGGCGACAACCACGTTCAGCACGCGGCGGGCGCGTTCACGGCGATGCGGATGATCCTCAGGAATCGCCACCATCGGCTGACGGGGCGTCCGACGGAACGACGGGATTACCGAGGAAAGGTTGAAGGTCGTCATAGCAATGGGTGTGAGACAGTCACACTCCAAGGCATTACGTGTGCCGCACGACGTCACGTGCGCAAAAAAGCCCAACTCGTTGCTGCATAACGAGTTGGGAATATCCTAGGCTGTCTAGTATCTTGACGCTTTAGGCGCGGCGTTGTGTCGCCGCAACACCAGTTGTTGCGTGTGTTAGAGTCTGCTCGTCGTAGGTACTTCGAGCTCGAACTTGAAGCGCGTGCCTTCGCCCACGGCGGTCTCGAGTTGCAGCTCCCCGCCCATCGCCGCGACGAGCTTGCGGCAGAGCGCGAGGCCTAGGCCGGTTCCCGAGAAGAGGAAGCCGCCGCGCGAGGAGCGGCCGGCCGCACGTCGGATCGGCTTGAAGAGGTCGGGCAGGGCTTCGGGTGGGATGCCCGGCCCCGTATCGGCCACGGCGAACTCCACCGTGCTCACGCCGGTCGCCCGCACCTGGATCTCGACCCGACCGCTGTCGGTGAACTTCAGGGCGTTGGTGGTGAGGTTCAGCAGCACACGACTGAGTGCGATGGGCGTGCCGCAGCGGACGTCCGTCGCGAGGCGCTGGACGACCAGCGCGATGCCCTTCTCGTCGGCGAGGGGCCGCACGAGGTCGGCGACCCCGCTCATCACTTCGGCCACCGAGAACGGCGAGCATTCCGTGTCCACCAGTTCCTCGCCGCGGCGGGCCATCTCGACCACGTCGGACGCCATCGTGCCGAGCCCGAGCGCCGCCCCGTAGATGAGACGCAGCTGCTTGCGCTGGAGGTCCGTCACCGGGCCGGACTGGCCGCGTTCGAGGACCTCGGCCAAGCAGCGGATGGACGTGAGCGGCGAGCGCATATCGTGCGCCATCTCGGTGACCAGCAAGGCGCCGTCGTGAGAGCCGAACGCGGAGTCGAAGCCTTGGGGCTGCGTGGGTTCCAGCGATTGGCGGACGCGTTCGAGTGCGCGGACCAGGCCGATTGCGTCGGCCTTGTCGGTGCGAGGGTCGGTGCCCAGCAGCCCGAGCAGCGAGAGTGCGAAGCGGCTCGCGAGCTCGCGGGTGAGCCGGACATCGTCGGGCAGGTCGGGGCGCGCCTCGTCGTAGAGCACCCGCCCCACCGCATCACGGATCCAGGCGACGCTCGCCACGATGCTCGCCGCCGGCACCTGCGGGCCCAGCTGGCGCGTGGCCTTCTGCGTGACCTCGTCCGTGGCACCTTCGAGCAGCACCGCGATCACCGACACCGCCGGGTCCGAGACACGCTCGAGCGGCGGCCGTAGCGGCGAGCTACGGCCCGACGGGCGGGTGCCAGCGGGCGGGTGCTGCGAGTGGCTATTCACGGGCGAGAGCTACTGACGACAGATTCGCGGTGCAGGCCGTGGCGCTCCATCAGCCGATAGAGCGTCGTGCGGTCCACGCCCGCCAGCCGGGCGGCGCGCGACATATTGCCCTCGGCATTGGCGACGAGCGTCTCCACGTACCGGCGTTCGAACTCTGCAACGACGCGCTCGCGAGCCGCGTGGTAACTCTCCTGCAGCCAGTCGGTCGGCAACTGCAGGCCCGCGGCGCCGGACTGCGCCGCAATCGCCAAGGGTGCCCCGTGCAGCGAAAGGTCGTCCGGCCGGATGATCTGGCCTGGCGACAGGAGTACCACCCCGTGCTCGATCGTGTTCTGCAGCTCACGCACGTTTCCGGGCCAGCTGTGCCGCTGCAAGGCCTTCATCGTCTCCGGCGCGAAGCTCGGCACCAGCGGCTGGTCGCTGCGGTGGTGTCGCCAGTACCGCTGCAAGAAGTGCTCGGCCAGCATCGCGACGTCCTCGGGACGTTCGCGCAGCGGCGGGATCTCGATCGGCACGACGCGCAGGCGGTAGAACAGGTCTTCACGGAGCACGCCCTCGCGCACCGCGGCGATCGGATCGCGATTGGACGCGGCGATGAAGCGCACGTTCACCACGCTGCTGTTGGCATTGCTGCCGACCCGGCGCACCACGCCGTCCTGGATCACGCGCAGGAGCTTGGCCTGGATCGCCTTGGGCATCTCCGTGAGCTCGTCGAGCAGCATCGTCCCGCCGTGGGCGGATTCCAGCAGGCCGGCCTTGTCGCGCACCGCGCCCGTGAAGGCACCCTTCACGTGGCCGAACATCTCGGACTCGAGCAGGCCTTCCGGCAATGCCGCGCAATTCACGGCAACCAGCGGCCGTGCACGGCGACGGCTGCGCTCGTGGATGTACTGCGCGATCACTTCCTTGCCGACGCCCGTCTCGCCGGAGATGAACACCGAGGCGTCCGTCTCGGCCACCTTCTGGGCCAGCTCGAGGCAGCGGCGAAACGCTGGCGAGGCCGCGATCGGGCCGCTCGCGGCGCCTTCCGCGTCAGCTCGCCCGAGCTCCCGGGACTCGCGGCTCACGAACACCGTGTGCGCCGCCCGGCCGATGAGAATCTCGAGATGGGTGGCCGAGAACGGCTTCGGCAGGTAGTCCCAGGCGCCCGCTTGGAGCACCTCGAGGTTCGACCGCACGCTGGGATTGCCGGTCATCACGATGACGAGCGTCTCGGGATGGCGCTCCAGCGCCGCGCGGCAGAGCTCCACACCTGTTACATCCGGCAGGTAGAGGTCCGTGAGGACGATGTCCCACGGACGGCGCTGGATCTGCTGTATGCCTTCGTCGCCCTTGGTCGCAACCTCGACGCGGTAGCCGAGCTCGGTCAGGATCGTCCGGCACGTTTCGCGCAGGGTTCGTTCGTCGTCCACCAACAAGATGCGTAGGCTGGCGCGAAACTCGCTGGAGACTAGCGACAGCTCGCTGCCTTCGGGGCCGGCGGCTCCCGAAGTTGCTTCAATCACGGTCATCGGCGTGCCACGTCGTGATGGCTGGAGGCCAGCGGTGGGGGGTGTGGTGCCATCGCAGCGTGGAACACCCGCGACAGAATTCGAAATCTTGCAACACCCGTATGTACGTTACATCTGAGACAGCGTCAAGACCGAAGACAGTGCGAACGCACTATACTAGTCAATTACTATGAGTATTATCAGCCCAACACGTCACAAGTTGGTGGGGGAATGAGCACGGGATTCCACGATGAAGTCCCGCGCCAGCTCGGGTCGGGCGGGCCAGGGTTGCCGGGCGGTCCGGCAATGATGGATGATGAGGACGAGGGCGGTGGACTCGACCCGCGTCGGCTCCTGCAGGCCGTCTGGCGGCGCAAATGGCTGGTCCTGGCGCTCGGGATGCTCGGGGCTGCGGCGGGGTTCGGCGCTTCCCGGCTGGTCAAGCCGATCTACGAGGCGCAGGCCTCCATCCAGATTCCTGCCATCGTCCGAAGCGCCGGTTCGAACCCGCTGATGCGGGCCGCGCCGATTCTCGAAGGGACGGGTTGGGTGGAACTGCTCCGGTCCTTTGCGGTGCTCGACGCAGTCGTCACGGAGCGGCGGCTGTTCATCCAGACCTCGTCGGCGGAGGAGCTGGCGCTGCTGGACAGCTTGGCCATCACGCCGCAGTTGATTCCCGGGACCTATCGGGTCGAGAGTCCGACGCCGACGACGGTCCGGCTCTCGGGGGCGGACGGACAGGCCCTCGACGAAGTGGCGGTCGGCGATTCGCTGGGACGTCGCTTCGGTTTCGCGTGGGTCGCGGCGGCGCTGCCGCCCGGCCGGGTGGTGCAGTTCCAAGTGCGGCGGCCGCGTGACGCGGCCGTGCGGCTCAATGCCGACCTCGCCGTGAACTTGCCGCGTGAAGGCACCTTGCTGCGCATCGCGCTGCGCGGCCAGAATCCGCAGTTGACCGCGGCGACGGTGAACGCCGCGGCCAACCGCTTCGTCGAGTTCGCCACATTGCTCAAGCGTGAGAAGCTCACGACCGTCACCGAGGCGTTGCGCGAGCAGCTGGTGAACGCGCGGGTGGAGGTCGAGCGGGCGGAGAACGCGCTCGAGAGCCTCCGCGTCAGCACGATCACGCTGCCGACCGATCGCGGCGGACCGGCCATCGCGCCGGGCCTACAGGAGACGCGCGATCCGGTGCGGCAGGCCTTCTTCGCGCTCCGCACGGAGCGTGAGTCCGTGGCGCGCGACCGCGACGCGATCCGCCGGGCCTTGGCCATCGACAGTGACTCGGCCCGCACGATGGTCGCGTCGCTCGGCACGATCGCCGCGGTCCGCGAGTCGCAGGAATTGATGGCGCTCATCAGCGACCTCACGCGACTGCGCGGCGAACTGCGCCAGACGCGCTTGGTGCTCGCGCCGGAGCGTCCCGAAGTGCAGCAGCTCGAACGCCAGGTGACCGAGCTCGAGCAGGTGACGATCGTCGCGCAGGCCAACGCACTCGCCACCAGCCTCGACGCGCGCCTCGCCGAGCTGGACCGGCGGATCGCGTCCTCGTCGCGCGAGATGGAACAGATCCCGGCGCGCGTCACCGAGGAGAACCGGCGCGAGCGCAACGTCGCGGTCGCGACGATGATCTACACCGAGCTGCAGTCGGCCTACGAGCAGGCGCGCCTCGCCGAGCTCAGCGCGGCCCCCGACGTCCGCGTGCTCGACACCGCCGTGCCGCCGAGCCGTCCGGTGCAGGACCAGATGCTGATCGTGTTCGGCGCCGGCATCCTCGGTGGCTTCGGGCTGGGCATCCTGCTCGCGCTGGTGCTCGACCACTTCGATCCGCGCATCCGCTTCCCGGACCAAGTCACGCGTCGCCTCGGGCTCTCCATCCTCGGTGCCGTCCCGCAACTGCGCACGCGCCGCAACGGGACCACCATCGAGGACGACGAGGCGGCGCTACGCGAGGCGATGCGCGCGATCCGGATGTCGCTGCTCTACGCGCACGGCACCGCGGGGACGTTCGCCACGACGATCACCTCGCCGGGACCCGGCGACGGCAAGTCCTTCGTTTCTGCGAGGCTGGCGGAGTCCCTCGGACAGTCGGGACGTCGCACGCTGCTCATCGACGGCGACAATCGCCGCGGGCTGCTGCATCGGCGGCTCGAAGTCGCCCGCCGTCCGGGGTTGACGGATGTGTTGATGGGCAAGGTGGCGCTCGAGGATGCGATCGTGCGCACGAAGGCGGGCTTCGACGTCCTTCCCTGCGGCACGCGGCGCAGCAACGCGCCGGAACTGCTTGCGTCCCCGCAGATGACACAGCTGATGATGCAGCTGCGCGGGAACTACGATGCGTTGGTGCTCGACAGTCCGCCGCTGGGGGCGGGCATCGATGCCTTGATCCTCGGTTCGCTCGCCGGCACAATGGCCTTGGTCGTGCGCACGGGGCTGACGGACGGTGCGCTGGCCGAGGCACGACTCGGCGACATCGGGCGCCTGCCGATCCGCCTGCTAGGCGCCGTGCTCAACGACGTGAAGGCGTCGGGTGTGTACCGCTACTACGGCTACCTGCCGGGTTACGGTGCGGAGGACGAGATCGCGGACGAGCCGCCGGGGCCGTCGCTGATCGGCGCACGCTGATCGCGCGCGCCGGTCAGTTCAGGACGCCGGTCTCGAAGCGCTGCACCGAGACGCGTCGTGGTCCGGACCGGCCACGCATCGCGACCCGCATCGCCGTGCTCGCGCGCGTGATGAGGTCACTGGGGTCGGTCGGCGTCTCGGCGTAGTTCGATACGCTGTCATACCCGATGGCGATGCCCGCGCCATCGTTGCCGAACGTGCGGGCGAAGGCATCGGAGACGCGCTCGGCAAGGCGCTCGACACCGCTACCGTCCGCGCCCACGGCGATCACGGCCAGTTCGTTCGGGCCAATCAAGCCGATGGCATCGGAGTTTCGTCCGGTGGCCTGCAGGGCGTTGGCCAGCGCCTCCATCAGGTGCGGTGGCACCACGGCTTGCCCGTGTTCGCTGACTGGACTGAGCACGACACAGGAGAGCGGCGCCTTGTTGCGGAAGGCGTGCGAGCTCACCTCGCGCGCGCGGCGCGCCAGGCCGCGCAGGTTATACAGACCGGTGATCTGGTCGAGCAGGCTCTCGTCGCGTGCGTGGTCGACCTCCTGCTTGGCGCGCACGAGCGCGTCGAGCTTGAGCGTCACCTCCTCGGCGTCGAGGCTGGTGCCGAGGAAGTCCCAGGCCCCGGCGCGCAGTGCGTCCATCCGTTGCTGCCGCGACACCGGTTCTGCGCTGGTCATCAGGATCGGCATCCACTCCTTCACCTCGCGCATCGCCCGCAACTCGCGGACGACTTCGATGCCGCTGCGATCCGGCAGGTCCAGGTCGACGATGATCAGGTCCGGCCCCGCGGTGGCGGCGCGCTCGAGCGTCTGGCGGGCCGTGTACGCGCGAAGGATGGCGTAGCCGTGCGGCCCGAGAAACGTCTCGAGGGAGCGCGAGTGCCACTCGTGGCTGTTGGCGACCAACGTGAGCGGCGGGCGTCGAAGCTGACGCGACGAAGGGAGCATTATTGGAGAAGTTGTGAAGTCGAACGTCGGTGGAATCGGACCTTCGGGGGAGTATCGGTCGAACCGAGCCACTTCAACCAGATATCGCACAAACCGTGCTAGCCGTACCCTGACGCAACAGTGAAGCTTTCCGTTGACGTGAGGCACATCACCGAACATTTCTGATGCAACCACGCAACGGGGTGCTCGGTTCCTGCTGTACCCGCGCAACAACAGGCGGGTCCGCTGGCGCCGAGGCGACATCGTGGCGTATCCTACATCTTATGAAGAAGCCACTCCTGCACCTCACGCTGCTGACTGCGGCCATCGCAATCGGCGTCACAATGGCTCCGTCGCTGGCCGCACAGGACGTCGGGACGATGCTCTCCACGCGTGCGGAGCTGGAAGCCGAGCTTGCGCGGCGAGAGCAGTGGGCGCAGTCCACGGCGTACAGCGAGCGCCTCCGGGCGCGGGCGCAGCGAGAGGCGGCGGAACTGCGTGCGCGTCTCACCGACGGCGACTTCCGGGTCGGCGATCGCCTCCTGATGCGCGTCGACGGCCGCGTCACGTTCAACGACACGCTGTCGGTGACCAGTGGACGTCGCCTCATCGTGCCCGGACTCGGCACGCTGGAAGTCGGCGGGCTGTTGCGCTCCGAACTGCAGGCGCGCGCGCAGGCGCAGTTCCGCGAGTCGGTGCTCGATGCGGTCGTGGCCGTGCGGCCGCTGGCGCGGCTCGCGGTGTTCGGCAGCGTCGGCGGGCCCGGCTACCAGTCGGTGCCGTTGGAGACGCGCGTCGATGAACTGCTGATGGGCGCCCGCGGTCCGGGCGTGGATGCGCGGCCCGAACGATTCAGCATCCAGCGCGGCGATACGACCATCGTGGACGCCGACGGTGTGCAGTACGCGATCGCCCACGGGGCGACGATCGGCGATCTCGGGCTCCGCGACGGCGACTACCTGTTGGTGGAACCCGGTGCGTTGCCTTGGGACCGCTCGGCCACGATGAGCTTGGTGGGCCTGTTCCTGACGCCGGTGATTACGCGGATCCTGATTCGCTGAGGGCGCGCGGCGTCGGTTCCCAGACCGGCGCGCGCTCATCGAGCAGGGCGCGTTTCCAGGCGATGAGTCCGGCCACGGTGCCCGAGACGAAGTACGCCGCCATCGACGCCAGTCGCGGCACTCGCCCGGGCCTGCCCCACCAGCCCAACGCCGCCGCCGCCAATCCGGCGGCGCCGAGGCCGAGCAGCGCGGCGCCGACGGTCGGCCACGGTGCCGCGGTCCGCAGCAGTCCCAGCGCGATGCCGGCGCCCGCCAGCGCGCCGACGAGCAGCGCCCAGGGGACCAGCCAGCGGATGAGTTTGTGGCTCCACAACATCCAGGCGAACACGCCGTAGCGCAGCGGGTTGAGCAGCGCGGCGTGGAAGAAGAGCGTCTGCACCCCGCGCGACATCGTGCGGATCTTGCGTCGGTACTCCACGCGCATACTCGCGGCCCGCGGTACGAAGCACACGGCATCGCGCACGGACACGGCGCGGAAGCCCTGCAGCCGCGCCCAGAGCGCCGAGGAGAAGTCGCGGCTCAGGTGGCCGGGCAGGCGCCGGCGATGCAGCGACGCCCGGATTGCGTACAGGCAGCCGGATGACCCGATGATTCCCGAGACGCGCGTCTCGAGGTCGCGGATCCACATCTCGTAGCCGACGTACGCCGCTTCACTCGCGTGACCGCTCGCACCCACCGATGCCACCGACACGTCGCGTGCGCTCGCCACGCCGACGTCGGCGTCATCGAAGGCGCGCACCAGGTGCTTCACGGCATCGGGCCGGATCGTCACGGAGGCATCGGTGTTGATGATGATCTCGCCCGTCAGCGCGTCCATCGCGCGGTTCTCGACCTCGGTCTTTCCGAGCCGTCCCTCGATGCGCAACAGCTCGACGCCGCGCGTGGCGTACTCGCGGACCAAGGCATCGGTGCCGTCGGTGGATCCGTCCGAGACGACGAGGATCTGGCGCCGGTCCTCCGGGTAATCCAGCGCGACGAGGCCGTCGAGGACGGGCCGCAGCGTCGCCTCGGCGTTGTACGCCGGCAAGGTGATGCTGATGCGCGGCCACTGCGGCGGGTCGTCACGGCGCGGCGCCGGTGCACCGCGACGGCGCGCGACCAGCATCAGCAGCAGCGGATAGCCGATGTAGGCGTAGCCGCCGAGCAGTGCAGTCGCAGCGAGGGTGATGAAGAGCGCGAGCATTGGATGATGGACGTGGAGTCGGCGAATCGGCGGA
Organism: Gemmatimonadaceae bacterium; assembly: GCA_035444005.1. Taxonomy (GTDB): domain Bacteria; phylum Gemmatimonadota; class Gemmatimonadetes; order Gemmatimonadales; family Gemmatimonadaceae; genus Pseudogemmatithrix. The sequence goes on along the minus strand of DAOMNV010000006.1, from coordinate 34,640 downwards.
CGGGTCGCGCTCAGCGCTTGCCGATCAAACGCTGCCACCAGGAGCTGTCCGACGCGACCTTGAGCGGAGCGACGTCCAGCGGTGCAGCGCCGATCAGGATCCGGCGCGGGTTCTCCGAAAGCAACTGCAGGGCCTGTGCCGTCGCGCCGGCCTCCTCAAGCATCGTCCGAGCCTGCCGCAGGGCCGGCGTACCCCGGCCGTGGTAATCGCTGGCCAGCAACGACGCCCAGCCCAGTTCGAGCAACTGCCGTGCGCGGCGGCCGACGGTGCTGCCGTACTGTCCCGTGATGGAACCGGCGTTCACCTGGAAATACGCGCCGACCTCCCGCATCCGGCGCAGCGGCTCGAGCGCCCCCGTGAGGTTGCGGTATCGTTCGGGGTGCGCGACGATCGGCCGCCATCCCTGTCGCACGAGGAACGCGATGCCGACATCGGCGTTTGGCGGGAGCTGCAGGGCGGGGAACTCGACCAGCACGAAAGCGCCGCCGGCCAGCCGTAGCGCGGGGTTCGACAGATCCGGTTCGCTGTCGTCTAGCATCACCTCGGCGCCGCGGAATACGGCCGGGAGCTGTCGCGGCCCGCCACGTGCGATTGCAGCGGCCCGCGCCGAGCCCAGCAGTTCCCAGGCGCGCTCGAGCTGATCGAGGCGAGCGGCGAGCGCGGCGGGCTGCCGTGACAGCGACGCGTCGAAGTGCGGCGTGGTGACGCAGGTGTCGCAGCCCGCGGCGGCCATCGCGACCAAGGCGTTGACGGCCTCGCCCGGGGTGCGCGCGCCATCGTCCACACCAGGGATGAGATGGCTGTGCAAGTCCACGAGGCCGGCGGGCGAGTCGGACACCGAGACAAGATCGCGCACTGCGGCCGACTCGCGCTAGTTCGCGCGCGCCGCGCCGCCGTCGTCGCCGAAGCAACGCCCGCGCCCCGCACGCTTGGCCGCGAGCAGACGGCGGTCGGCGACATCGACCAGCACCTTCGGATCGATGATCGGACCGTCCGCCTGCGTGGCGGCGACACCGGCGCTGAAGTCGATGCGCAGCACGCGGCCGTCATCCATCTGCAACGGGAAGTCGCTGACCTCGCGGCGCAGGGCCTCGATGCGGTGGAAGGCCGCCTCGCGCGTGGTGTTCGGCAGCAGGATCACGAACTCTTCGCCGCCGTAGCGTGCGACGATGTCCGTGCGGCGCATCGAACGGGCCATCAGCTCGGCGATCTGTTCGAGCGCGCGGTCGCCGACGGCGTGGCCGTGCACGTCGTTGATCTGCTTGAAGTGGTCGACGTCGACGAGTGCCAAGGCCAGCGGCGTCTTGTCGCGCGTGGCCTGGTCCATCGCCGAGACGAGGGCGCGGTCGAAGTGGCCGCGGTTGTAGAGGCCCGTGAGGCGGTCGCGCGAGGCGAGGTAGAGCAGGCGCTGCGCGCGCCGCACGATGCTCACGGCCAGCAGCGTCGCGATGCCGAGCAGGATGAGCCGCGTGAAGAGGTCGACCGGGATGTACGGGCCGGCGCGCAGCGTCATCGCCTCCGACGTGAGACCACCGACGGCGACGGCCGCCGCCCAGAGCGCGCCGTACTGCAGGATGGCGAGCGTGCCGACGACGATGCAGATGCGCGCGTCGTAGCGCAGCGAGGTTGCCACGAGCGCGATGAAGTACATCTCGAAGGTGACCGTCGAGTTGATCGCGTTCAGCGGCGTGGCGACGATGAAGAAGCTCGTGAGCGCCACCGAGACCATCGACACGTCGAAGATGCTCGACGCGAAGCCGATCCACGGCCGCCACTGTCCGTTGCGCAGGCGGAAGAAGATCGCGAGCGACATCCCCGCCGCGAGCAGCGTGACGACGAAGCCGGCGACGTGCATCGGGTCTTCGGCCCGCGTGCTGACGAGGCTGATGGTCGGCGAGATGAGCAGCAGGACCATCGCGACGAGTCGCACGCGCGCGACGACGTACTCGCCCTCGATACCGGCGGCGGCGAGCGCGGGGTCCGGCGCCGACCACACCGGGGCCGACGGCGTCCCCTTGCTGAAGGAACTCGACCAGCGGCGCGGCGCACGCGCCGCGGCCTCGGTGCCGCTCGCGAGGTCAGCGCTCACAGGCCACTCCGTCCGCGCAGCGCGACGAGTGCGAGGCGACCATCACCCACGCAGCATCCTGCATCACCCAGGTGCGCGTGAACCGGAACCGGCCGCTCCAAGGCACGCCGTCGCTGGTGCCCGATTGCACCGAGATGCCCGTGACGACGGCCGTGCCGCCGTACACCCGCGCGCGCACGCCGATGTTCTCCACCCGCGAGTTGCTGCGGCGCCCCGTCGCCAGCTCGGCGAGGTAGTCGGCCTTGTCCTGCACGCGGCCGTCGGAGTGCGTGAGGCGCCAGTCGTCGGCGAGCAGCGGCGCCAAGGCCGCGGCATCGCCGCGCAGGCGCAGGGAGTTCCAGAGCGAATCGCGATGCAGCAAGGCCGGATCCTGGGCGCGCGCCGGCATCGCGAGGGCCCCGAAGATCACGGTCCCCAAGAGGGCCCGAATCAGCATAGACAATACTATCGGAACCGGACCGACTTTCGCATCGGGAGCTCGCGGATCCGCGTCCCGGTCGCCGCGAAGATCGCGTTGGCCAGCGCCGGCGCCGCCGGCGGCACCGGCGGCTCACCGATGCCCCGAACCTGCGGGCCCTGCTCGAGCGCCCGCACGACGATCTCCGGGACCTGCTTCATCCGCATCGTCTCGAACTGGTGGAAGTTCGATTGCTCGGCTGCGCCGTCGGCGTACGTGAGCTCGGCGTTCATCGCGTGGCCGAGCCCCCAGATGACGGCGCCTTGCACCTGGTTCTCGAAGTTGACTGGATCGAGCACGCGGCCGACTTCCGCCGCGACGAACACGCGATCGATCCGGATACCGTCGGGGGTGTCGGTCACTTCCACGACCTCGGCCACCGGCACGCCGAACGACACCGTGAGCGCGACGCCGCGGCCACGGCCCGCAGCGAGCGGCGTGTCCCAGCCGCTCATTTCGCCCACGGCTTCGAGCACGCGCCGCGACGGCTCGTGCGAGCAGAGCCGGATGCGCTCGCGCAGCGGATCGGCGCCGGCCGCGTGGATGAGTTCGTCGAGGAAGCTCTCGTGGAGGAACCCGTTGATGCTCGCGCCAACGGAGCGCCACGAGCTCACCGGCACCAGCTCGGGCACGCGGTAGCCGGTCACGCGATAGTGCGGGATCGCATACGGCTGGTCCCAGGCGCCCGCGATGATCGAGGTGTCGGGCCCGGGCGTGGAGAGGCCGAGGCGGCCCATCTGCGACGCAGTCGTCGCCGGCGCGGCGATGCCGAGGTCGAAGGCCTCGACGCGGCCGTCGCGCACGACGCCGCGCCCGCGGCCCATCGCCAGCGGCCGCGGGAAGTCGTGCGTGAAATCCTCCTCGCGCGTCCACGTGAGCTTGATCGGCGCGTCCGGGTGCGCGACGGCGAGCTGCACGGCTTGGCGCACGTAGTCATCTTCCAAGCGCCGCCCGAAGCTGCCGCCGGCGATGAGCGCGTGCAGCGTCACGGCGTCTTCGTCGATGCCGGCCGTCTTCGCGGCCCACTCGACGAGAAAGCGCGGGATCTGCGTCGCCGTCCAGATGTCGAGCTTGCCGCGGCTGAACTTCACGACGGCCGTCATCGGCTCCAGCGGCGCGTGCGCGAGGTAGGGCAGCCGGTACTCGGCGATGTGCACGTCGTTGCCGGCGTCGGCGAGCGCGCGAGAGACGTTGCCGTCGTTGCGGAAGCGCGAATCCTTGAAATCGTCAGTGAACGAGTTGCCGACGATGCGGAACATCTCGGCGCTGGTCTTCGGGTACGGCGCCTCGCCCCACTGGAACTTGAGCAGCGCAGCCGCGCGGAATGCGCGCCAGGTGTTGTCGGCGATGACGCCGGCGCCACCGTCGATCGGCACGACCTTGATGACGCCGCGCGCGGCCTTCGCCTCGCTGTCGTCGAGCGAGAGCACGCCGCCGCCGATGCGCGGGTTGCAGCGCACCGTCGCGTACACCATTCCGGGCATCCGGAGGTCGATGCCGTACGTCGCCGTGCCGGTGGACTTGCCGACGATGTCCAGCCGCTGCATCGGCTTGCCGAGGAACTTCCACTCCGAGGGGTCGCGTAGCGTCACGCGCGACGGGGGGTCCACCAACGCGGCATCCGCGGCGAGCGAGGTGTACGGGATGCGCTCGTCCGTCGGCGTGATGACGCGACCGTTCTCGGTGCGCAGCTGCTCGACGGGAATGCCCGTGCGGCGCGATGCCGCCTCGAGCAGCATCAGTCGCGCCACCGCACCGGCAGCGCGCAGCTTCTCGTACGCATCGGGCACGGTGGACGAACCGCCGGTGATCTGCAGCCCGATCAGCTTGGCCACCGCGCCGCCGAGCGCGCGTCCCTGCCGCGCGATCAGTCCATCGTTGATGCTCCGGAACGGCATCCCTTCGGCGATCACGACGGCGTTGTGGTAGGCCTTGCTCGGCGGCCCCGGTTCGACGGCGAAGCTGCCCCACTCGAGATCGAGCTCCTCGGCGACCAGCATCGCCTGCACCGAATACGCGCCTTGGCCGACGTCGGCGCGCGGCGTGATGATCGTGATGCCGTTGGGGTCGATCTTCACGTAGGGATTCAGCGCCGCATCGTCGTCATCGAGCAGCTCGAGCAGCGGATTGCGAATCGGCCACTTCACCAGCGCCCAGCCGACGACGAGCCCGCCGGCCACCGCCGCGGAGCCGATGAGGAACGTGCGCCGCGCGATCGTCTTGACCTTGCCCATCTCAGCGCGCCTCGCGCAGCAGTTCGGCCGCGCGCTGCACGCCCTGCCGGATGCGCGGGTACGTACCGCAGCGGCAAAGATGCGCGTTCATCGCGTCGTCGATCTGCGCATCGGTGGGATTGCGATTGGCCGCAAGGAGGGCCGCCGCCGCCATCATCTGCCCGGACTGGCAGTAACCGCACTGCGCCACCTGCACCTCGATCCACGCCCGCTGCACCGCGTGCAGCGACTCGGGCGTCCCGAGTCCCTCGATGGTCGTCACCGGCTTGGTCACGGCGCCGACGGGCGTGGAGCAACTCCGCACCGGCTTGCCGTCCACGTGGACGGTGCAGGCGCCGCAGACGCCGATGCCGCAGCCGTACTTGGGGCCGGTGACCCCAAGCTCGTCGCGCAGCGCCCAGAGCAGGGGCATCTCGGGTTCGACGTCGAGCTCGCGCGGCGTGCCGTTGACGATCAGTCGCATTGGCGTGGAGTGAGGGATTCCTGAATATTTCATCTATGGAAGCCAGACGCCACACGCTCGCCCTCCGGACGGGGTCCGCCACGGAGTTCGTGGACATCACCGAGGCGTTGCGCACCTGGGTGGAATCGCAGGGATTCCGCGACGGGCTGGTCACCGTGACGACGCCCCACACGACGGCGCGCATCGTGGTGAACGAGCGCGATCCGGCGCTGCAGCGCGATATGCTGCGCCACCTGCAGTGGTTCGCGCCGGCCGACGCCGCCTACGAGCACAACCAGCACACGGTGGACGGCCGCGACAACGCGCACGCGCACCTCGCGGCGCTGTTTTTGCCGGCGAGCGAGTCGCTGCACCTGGCCGACGGCAAGCTGCAGCTCGGCACCTGGCAGGCGGTGTTCTTCGTCGAGCTCGACGGCCCGCGCGAGCACCGTGAAGTGCACCTGCAGCTCCTCGGCGTATGAACGCGGCGGACGTCGACGGCTTCTTCGCCGAACGCGGCTCGCTCGACGCGGAGGCGTACCTGGAGCTCGACTACCGCTTCGAGTGCCGCGGCGACCCGCGCGTGGCGGCCGCGCAGCTGTGCAGCGAGCAGTCGACGGCGCAGTGGGCACGCGTGGGCGTCGACGAAGACTTCCGGCCGCGCTTCGCGGCGAAGGTCGTCGCGTTTGAGGCCACACCGATCTCGACGTTCAGCCTGCCCGTGCCCGGTGCCGAGCCGCCCGCGGGACCGGCGCATCGCGTGCGCGTGACCGTGGCGCATCCGCACGGCAACTTCGGGCCGCGCATCCCGAACCTGCTCTCCGCGGTGCTCGGAGAGGGCGTGTACCACGTGCCGGGCATCCCGGTCATCCGGCTCGAGGACATCCGGTTCCCAAGCGCATACCTCGCGCAGTTTCCCGGCCCGCAGTTCGGCGTCGAGGGACTGCGGCGACTCCTCGACGTCCACGACCGCCCGATCTTTCTCGGAGTCGTGAAGCCGAACATCGGCCTCGCACCGGCGGAGTTCGCGCGCATCGCCGAGGAAGCGTGGGCGGGTGGGCTCGACATCGCGAAGGATGACGAGATGCTGGCCGATGCGCCGTGGTCGCCGCTGCGCGAACGGGCCGCCGCGATGGAGTCCGCACGCCGCCGCGCCGAGTCGGCGACGGGCACGCGGAAGCTGTTCCTGGCGAACGTGACCGACGAGGTATCGCGCGTGCTCGCCCTGCACGATGCGGCCGCGGCGGAAGGTGCCGGGGCCTTGCTCCTGAACACCCTGCCCGTCGGACTCAGCGGCCTGCGGATGCTGCGTGAGCATTCGCGGCTGCCGATCTTCACGCACTTCCCGATGCTCGCCGCGCTTACGCGGGTGCCCGGCTACGGCGTGCATTCGCGCGTGATGACGAAGCTGCAGCGCATCTGCGGCGCCGATGCCGTGATCATACCCGGCTTCGGCGAGCGGATGATGGTTCCCGAGGACGAGGTGCGGGCGAACCTGCAGGCCTGCCTCGAGCCAATGGGATCGATGAAGCCGGCGCTGCCCGTGCCGGGCGGCAGCGATTCCGCCGCGACGCTCCCACGCGTATACGCGAAGGCCGGCACGCGCGACTTCGGGTTCGTCTGCGGGCGTGGGATCTTCGGGCACGCGGATGGTCCGCGCGGCGGTGCGGCGAGCGTGCGCGAAGCGTGGACCGCGATCGCCGCGCGCGAGCAGGCATAGCGATGGGTGCAGCGCCCCTGCGACACTCGTCTGACTTCGCCTCTCGTCGCGCGCCGCTGTGGCTGGCGCCACTGCTCGTCGCGCTGGCGATGTCGGCGAGCGCCTGCCGTCCGATCCTTGGCCGCAGTGCCGCGCCAGTGTTGGTGGATACGCTCTTCTACATTTCCGCCCGCGCGCGGGAGGATGGACGCGACGTCGCGAAGTTGGCCGACAGCCTCGAGTACGGGATGGTGTTGACGCGGCGTCCGATTCTCGACGATCCGCTGACCGACGGCGCCCGCATCCAGCTGCTCGACACCCTGGTGCTCAGCCGCGAGGGCTTCCTGATGGCCCTCGGCGGTTGCACCGTCGACGCCGCTGACACACGACGTTTCGCCGTGATGTACACGCACGGCTACGGCACCTCGCTCCGCGACCTCTGGGAGCACGCGGCGCTGGCCCGCGTGCGGGCGCGCGGCACGCAGCCGTGGATCGTATTCGCCTGGCCGTCGATCGGCTCCGGCGTCGCCTGGCCTCGGGCGGGTGACGTGCTCACGGCGGCGTATCGGCAGGACTCGGTCTCGGCCGCGGCGAGTCAGGGGGCGTTCGCCACGGCGCTGGCGACGACGCACGCAGCGACCGGCGGCGCACGACTGATGCTGATCGCGCACAGCCTCGGCGGGCAACTCGTCGGCGAGACGATGCGCGAGCACGGCGGCCTGCGTGACCTGTTGCAGCAGGATCCGCTGCGCGCCGTGGCGTTCGTCTCGCCGGATGTCGCGATGTCGCGCTTCGTCGACTCGGTCGCCCCGGCGGTGCGGCCGCTCGCGCAGCGCACGCTGCTCTATGCCTCGGCCGACGATCGCGTGCTGTTCTTTTCCGAGGTGTTCAACGACACCGAGCGCGCGGGGCGCATCGCCGGCACGCGGCCGGAGATGCTGGCGATTCCGGGCGTCGAGTCGGTGGATATGACCGACGGGCAGTACGCCAACTCGTGGCTGGTGCACGCCTTCGGCACGCGCCACGCGTTGCGGCGAAAGAGTGCGGCACTGTTCGATCTCGTGCACATCGTCGGCGCCCAGCGTGCGGCGGACTGTCGGGCGCAGTTGGGCACGGGCGAGCGGTTGGCGAGCGGGGCGTGGCGGCTGACGTCGGCGCCGGTCCCGCCGCCGAGCGCGGCGGGGCGCTGCGACTAAACCGCGCGCGGCTGCGCTGACTCGGCGCTGCGACTGGCGCGCGGTGAATTGCCAACGCAGCTGAGCAGGTCAGCCCAAGCCTCCGTAACTTGTGGGATGCGCACGCTCCTCGCCTTCGCCACGCTCGCTCTCGCGGCCGCTCCTGCCGCCACCCAATCGCCGACCGCCGCGCTGCATCGTCTCGTCGCGGCCCGCTACTCGGGCGACAGCGCCTTCCAGACCGTCGCCTACCTGGACCAGTTCGTGCGCTGGCCCGGCAACCGCGGCTTCGACGCGTCGATCGCGCACATCGTGCAGCGGCTTGAGGCCTCAGGCTACGTCGCGGAGGCTTCCGCGCGCGCGTCCGATCGCTTGGTCTACCGTGTCGAACGCTATCCGATGGCGGCGCCGGCCTGGGAGCCTCGCGATGCGTCGGTGATGATCGACGGCGAGACGACACCGCTGCTGCGTTTCGCGACCAATCGCAATATGCTCGCGACTAACTCCTACGCCACGCCGGCCGGCGGCGTGCACGCCGAGCTCGTGGACGGCGGACGCGGCACGGCCGCCGAACTCGATGCGCTGGACCTGCGCGGCAAGATCGTCTTCGCTGAGCTGAGCGTCGGACGGCTGTTCACCGAAGCCGTGGTCCGTCGCGGCGCCATCGGTGTGCTGGCGTACGCGCTGCCCGCCTACCTGCAGCCGGAGCGCAATCGGCAGTCCATCCAGTTCGGCGGCATTCCTCGCGACACCGTGCGCCGCGCCTGGGGCATCGCGCTCTCGTACGAGGCGCGCGAGCGCGTGAAGGCGTCACTTGCTGCGGCGCGTGAGGCCGGAAGGCCGCTGCGCGTCCACGTGCAGACCGCGGTCGAGTGGACTCCCGACGCCGTCGAGCAGGCCGTCGTTGCCGAGGTCCGTGGGGGATCGCTCGCGCAGGAGCGCTTCGTGTTCAGCGCACACGTGCAGGAGCCCGGTGCGAACGACAACGCCTCGGGCGTCGGTGCGCAGGTCGAGATGGCGCGCGTCGCGGCGGAGCTGCTGCGCAGCCGCGCGGTGGATCCGCCGCGCACGATCACCTTCCTCTGGGGACTCGAGATCCGGTCCACGGATCGCTATATCAAGCAGGACTCGGTGCGTGCCAAGGGCATTCGCTGGGGCCTCTCGCTGGATATGGTCGGCGAGGACACCGAGAAGACCGGCGGCACGTTCTTGATCGAGAAGATGCCGGATCCCTCGGCAGTCTGGACCCGCGGCGACGACCGTCATACCGAGTGGGGCGGTCGTCCGCTGCCCAAGGAGCGCATCGTCGCGCACTTCTTCAACGACTTCGCGCTCGCCCGCGCGTTGGAGCAGGCAGCGACGAACGGCTGGGTGGTGCGCACGAATCCGTTCGAGGGTGGCAGCGACCACACGCCGTTCCTCTCCGCCAACAAGCCGGGCTTGTTGTTCTGGCACTTCACCGACCAGTTCTACCACACCGATGGCGACCGCCTCGACAAGGTCTCGCCGGCGACGCTGCGCAACGTCGGCATCACCGCGCTGGTCTCGGCGCTGGCCCTGACCAGCGCAGACGGCGCGATGGTGCGCGGATTGGTCGATGAACTCCTGCAGATGGCGGTCGCGCGCCTCGAGACTGAGGCGGCGCTGAGCGCGGCCGCGTTGCGCGCCGGCGGCGACCGCGCCGCGGAACTCGACATCCTCGCGACCTGGCGCGACTACTACGTCGGGGCGCTCGCGGCGTACGGCGACGTCGCGGTCGATGGTCCGGATCCAATCACCGCCGCCGCGATCGACGCAGCGACGACACGGCTCCGACGCGCGCACGAGCGTCTGCTGGGCACGTTGCCCTAGCGGGACGAGGCGGCAGGGGAAGCGAACGCATCGTAACTTCTCGCAATGCCCACGCTCCGGTCACGCATCCTGGCGCTCCTCGCGCCGCTCGCCCTCGCTACCTGCGTTCGCCAGGACCCCGAACCTGGCGTCGCCCGAGAGCTCGCCGAGTATCGCGCCCGCACGATCGCCGACCTTCGCTACGACGCGCACTTCGACATCCCCGCCCACAAGGACTCGGCCGTCACCGGACAGGTCGAGATCGCGTTCACGCTCACGGAAGGCGGTCGCCCGCTGGTGTTGGACTTCCGCGCGCCCGCCGACCACGTGCTGGAGGTGCGGCTCGATGGCGCCGTCGTCGATGCGAAGCTCGTCCCAGACCACATCGTGTTGCCGGCGCGGTTGGCCACGGCTGGGCCGCACGCCGTCAGCGTGCGCTTCCGCAGCACGGACGCGGCGCTCAACCGCAATGCCGAGTACCTCTACGCGCTCTTCGTGCCGGATCGCGCGTCGACGGCGTTTCCCGTGTTCGAGCAACCGGATCTCAAGGCGCGTCTCGCGCTGACGCTCACGCTACCCGCCGCGTGGACGGCGCTGGGCAATGGCCCGCTGGTCTCGCGCGATTCCACGAACGCCGCGCGCCACGTGCTGCGCTTCGCCGAGTCGGAGCCGATCAGCACCTACCTGATGACCTTTGCGGCCGGGCTGTTGCAGCAGGAGACCGCTGAGCGCGACGGACGCCGCTTCACGATGTACCACCGCGAGACTGACACGGCGCGCGTGCGTCGCAACGTCGCGGCGATCTTTGACCTCCACGCCGCGGCGCTGGCCTGGCTCGAAGACTATACGGGCATTCCGTATCCGTTCAGCAAGTTCGACTTCTTCGCCGTGCCGGCCTTCCAGTTCGGCGGGATGGAGCATCCCGGCGCGGTCTGGTATCGCGCCGGATCGCTATTCCTCGATGAATCGGCCGGGCGCACGCAGGAACTCGGCCGCGCCAGTCTCATCGCGCACGAAACGGCGCATATGTGGTTCGGCGACCTCGTCACGATGCAGTGGTTCGACGACGTGTGGATGAAGGAAGTCTTCGCGAACTTTATGGCGGCGAAGATCGTCGGGCCCTCGTTCCCCGACGTGGACCAGCGCCTGCGATTCTTCCAGGCGCATCATCCGGCCGCCTACGGCGTGGACCGCACGCAGGGCGCGAACCCGATCCGGCAACCGCTCGAGAACCTCCGCGAGGCGGGCTCCCTCTACGGCGCGATCATCTACCAGAAGGCGCCGATCGTGATGCAGCAACTGGAGACGATGCTCGGCGACACCACGTTCCGCGACGGCCTGCGGATCTACCTCGACAGGCATCGCTTCGCGAACGCGACCTGGCCGGACCTCGTGGCCGTGTTCGACTCGCTCAGCCCGATGGACGTGACTGCGTGGAGCCGTGTGTGGATCGAGGAGCCGGGGCGCCCGACGTACGCGGCGTGGGTGGACGGCGACTCGCTGCACATCACGCAGACGGACATCTGGCCCGGGCGACGGCTGCGCTGGCCGCAGCGTCTTGGCTACGGACTCGTAACGGATGACGGCGTCGCGCTCCTCTCTGGCGACTTCACCGGTGACGAGATGCATCTCCGGCTCCCGGGTCGTGTCGCCGCGCCGCGCATCCTGCTCGGCGGCGCGGACGGCGTGAGCTACGGGCGCTTTGCGCTCGACTCCGCCTCACGCGCTGCGTTGCTCGAGCGCGTTCATACGCTGCCGCAGGCACTGCACCGCGCGGTGGCCTGGCAAACGCTGCAGGAAGAACTCATCGCCGGGGTCCTCGATCCCGCGGCACTGCTCGCCGCGACGCTGCAGGGCGTCGAACGCGAGCGCGACGAACTCGTCGCGTCGCAGGTGCTTGGGCTGCTGCGATTCACGTATTGGTCATTCCTCGACGACAGCCTGCGCCTGCGCGTGGCGCCTGACGTCGAGCGACGGCTCTGGGCCGCCCTTGAACGCGCGCCGACGCCTGGGCGGAAGGGCGCGTTCTACGGCACGCTCGTATCGACTACGCTGACGCCCGACGGCATCGCGCGTCTCGAGCGCATCTGGCGCACGCGCACGCCGCCGTCGGGCCTGCCGCTCTCCGAGCAGCAGTACACGGGGCTGGCCGAGGCGCTCGCGCTGCGCGGGCTCCCGAACGCGGAGGCGATCCTCGAGGAGCAGGCGACGCGGATCACCAACGCCGATCGCCGCGCGCGGTTCGCGTTCGTGCGACCCGCGCTCAGCGCCGATGCCGCGACGCGCGATGCGTTCTTCGCGACGCTCGCGGATGTCGGCAATCGCCGGCAGGAGTCGTGGGTACTCGACGCGGTCGGGTACCTCAACCATCCGCTGCGCGCAGAGGCGTCGCGGCATCTGCTGCGGCCCAGTCTTGACCTCGTGCTCGAGATCCAGCAGACCGGCGACATCTTCTTCCCGCTGCGGTGGATGAACGCCGTGCTCGACGGGCACCGCTCGGCGGAGTCGGCTGCGGTCGTGCGTGAGTTCCTTGCGACGCATCCGGACTATCCGCCACGGCTGCGCGGCAAGATGCTGCAGGCGGCGGACCTGCTGCTGCGCCGCGACTAGTCGCGGCGCCCAGCAGCGGCGTTCGGCGGCACGACGAGCACGTCGCAGTTCACGTGCCGGAGCACGTCGCCGGCGACGGTGCCGAGGAATGCGTGCGCCACGCCGCGATAGCCGTGCGTAGCCAGCGCGAGGAGGTCTGTCTTCTCCTGCGTGGCCGCCTTGAGCACGACGGCGCGCGGATTGCCGAACTTGGCGTGCATCGTCCAGCGCGGGATCTCGGCCGCCGGCACCTGCGAACGGATGATGCGCATCAATCCGTCCATCGCCTCCTGGCGATAGTGATCGCGCACCTCGGCGAAGTCCTCGTCCGTGAGGTTCGGGTACCGCATCTGGCGGAACGGCACGTCGAAGGCGTGGACGACATCCACCGACGGCTGCGGCTCGGTGAGCAGGCGCTGCAGGAGCGTCACGACATCGTGCGCGCCGTCGTCGAGATCGAGGGCCACCATCGGCCGGCGATATGCGTTGCGCGCGGGATTGCGCACGGCGAGCACCGGCACGTGGCTGCGACGGATCACGCGTTCTGCGGTCGAGCCGAGGAACGCGTCGCGCAGTCCGCGCGGGCTGCCGCGCCCCATCACGACGAGGTCCGCCTTCGCACGGGCGGCCGCGGCGGCGATCGCCGCCGGCGCGGCACCCACCTTCACCTGCATCGTCACCGTAACGTGCTTGGGTAGCTCCTTCAGCAGCTGGCCGCGTTCGCGCGTCAGCGTCTCCTTCGCATCGCGCACGGCGCGGCGTGTGGCGCTCAGCGACAGCGACGTCGGCACGACGTGCAGGAGCGTCACCTTCGCCCGCGAGGCAAACGGCAGCAGCGCCACGCGCGCCAACACGCGGTCGGCGAGCGGCGAGAGATCGAGGGGGACGAGCAGCGAACGGAACGCCATCTGGCTCTCTCCACGGAAGGTATTGGGAAGGGATACCGTGCCACGTGGGCAAGGGCAAGCGATGCGGAGACGGGCGCGAGGCCCCGCCGCCGCTACTCGAGATGGCTCTGCAGCATCCACGCCGCCTTCTCGTGCACGTCCACGCGGCGGGTGCCGAGGTCGGCGCTGGCCTGGTCGCCGGCGGCCTCGGCGGCCACGATCACGCGACGCGCGGCGTCGACCAGCTTGCGATGATCGTCGACGAGCGTGCGGATCATCACCTTGGCATCCGGATGGCCGGTGTCCTCGGCGACGACGCTCAGCGCGGTGAACTCGCTGAAGCTCCCCGGCGCGAAGGCGCCGCGCGCACGGATGCGTTCGGCGACCTCGTCGATCGCCGTCGCGAGCTCCGTGTACTGCGTCTCGAAGAGCGTGTGGAGCGTGGTGAACATCGGCCCCGTCACGTTCCAGTGGTAGTTGTGCGATTTGGTATACAGCACGTAGCTGCTGGCGAGCAGCGCGCGCAGCGCCTCGATCACGGGCGCATCGGGCTTCGGCATAGCGAGCTCCCTGCGTGAGTGAATCGTTCGATGCTCTACTTCTTAGTAATCCACGACTGCAGCGAAAAGTTCACCGCGCGCCACCGCGACGCTGTCATCGGATGCAATACAGCGATGGAGTGAAATGCCGGACACCGCCACAGGCGCGATTGTGGCAGATTGCAGAAGCCGAACCCGGAGGAGACGATGTACCGCCACATTCTCGTCCCGATTGACGGCTCGCCGCTGAGTGAGCGAGCCCTGCGATACGCCGTGCCGCTCGCCGAGCGGCACGGCGCGCGTCTCACGCTGCTGCACGTCGCCGCACCGATGCTGGATGCGATTGCCGGCGGCGGCGCTCCGGTGCGCGAACCGGCGCTCGATGCCGCGTGGCGCGCCGAGGACCGCAAGGCGGTCGAACGCATCGCCAAGCGCACGCGCAAGCAGACGGCCGTGCAGGTCGACGTCGTCTACCGCGAGGGGCGGCCGGCGCCGGCGATCGCGGAGTTCGCCACCACCGAAGGGGTGAGCCTCGTCGTGCTCTGCACGCACGGCCGCGGCGGCTTCGAGCGCCTCTGGCTAGGGAGCGTCGCCGATGCCTTGCTGCGCCAGCTCACCGTGCCGACGCTCCTCGTGCGTGGCGCGCGCGGGGCGGACTTGCCTGAACCCGGGGAAGAGCTGTTTCCGCACATCCTCGTCCCGCTGGACGGTTCGCCGCGCGCCGAGCGCGCGCTGGCCGAGGCGATTGGCCTGGTCGGCAATGCGTCGGTGAGCCTTACGCTGCTGAGCGTCGTGCATCCGACCGCTGCGATGGGGGCGAAGAGCTTCCCCTCGCAGGCGGAACGCGAACTCTGCGCGTCGTATCTCGAGCCCCTGGCCGCGCGACATCGGACGGAGAGGCGCAGCATCGCGGTGGAGACGACCGTGACGGCGAACGTCGGCCGTGCGATCGTCGAGCACGCGAAGCGTCACGACGCGTCGCTGATCGCCCTCGCGACGCAGGGACTGGGTGGCGTGCAGCGCTTCATCGTCGGTAGCGTGGCCGACAAGCTGCTGCGGACGTCACCGGTGCCGGTGCTCGTGCTGCCCTGAGTGCCGCGTGCCTCAGGCGGCTGAGGTCAGCTTGAGGCCGATGATGCCGGCGACGATCAAGGCGACGCTCAGCATCCGCGGGGCGTTCGTCGGCTCGTTGAAGAGCGCGACGCCGAGGATGACCGTGCCCACCGCGCCGACGCCGACCCAGACGGCGTAGGCCGTGCCCACGGGCAGGGTCTTGAGCGCGATGCCGAGCAGCCAGAGGCTGACGACCATCGAGAGCACCGTCGCGACGGTCGGCCACGGACGCGTGAAGCCTTCGGTGTACTTGAGGCCGATGGCCCAGCCGACCTCAAAGAGCCCGGCGACGAGCAGGATGATCCACGCCATTCGTGCAATCTAGCCGCGGCGACCGCGCGTCAGGCACCGGATTGCGAGCGTCGCCAGTCGTCGGTGAGCTGCCCCGCATATCCCCAGTCCTCCTCGGCGATCTCCTGGATGACGATGTGGATGTGCTCGGGCTTCTTCTGCAGCTCGCGCACGAGCGAGTCGGTGACGTCGCGGACGAGCGCGGCCTTCTGGGCGCGCGTCGCGCCGGCGGTAATCTGGATGTTCACGTATGGCATCGCAGTGGTGTCAGGGGGTCAGACGAGCTCGGCCAGCATTCGCTCGAGGCAGTCGTCGCACATCCCGTGCGTGAGCGTGGCCGGTTGCCGCTGCTCCATCACGCCCAGTCGCGGGATCGCCTCTTCGATCTCCAGCCAAGTGCCCTCGACCTCGAGTCGGTTGCACCAGCCGCAGGAGCGCTGCAAGACCGTGTCCTCGCTGTCGTCGGCACCGTCAGCCTGCGCCACGTGGAGCGGGGCACGTGCCTGCTCCTCGAGCGGGACGGAGCGGAATTCCACGCTGCCCGCGTCGTCGACGAGACGCATCTCCATCTCCATCAGCCGGCGACGGTTCGGCGAGTCGCAGCGGTACGTGTAGGTCAGGTCCTGTCCGCCGCGGATGCGCGCGAGCATCTGCCGGTACAGCTGTTGCGTCGTCGCGTCCGTGACGAACTCGAAGAGGTTGCGGCCGATGATGCGCGACTCCGTGATGGCGCCGCCGCCGTTCGCGCTGGCAAAGGCGTTCCACGCGCCATTGACGGCGACGATGCGATCCTCGCCATCCACGCGATACACGATCGTCGGAGTGTCCATCCCGCAAGTTGCTGCCGTGCACCGGCGCAGGTAAGTCCCGCGTCCTAGGCCGGACGGCAGACGGCCCCCTCGGTGGCAATCACCGAGAGGGCCGTCGCACGACGCCCGCTTGCGCGTGAGCGCGTCGCCTTAGCGCGTCGCGTTCGGCGTCGCGCGCGTCGCCCGGTTGCAGGCCTGCCACGGACGCGGCTGGCCGGTCGGGCCGGCCGGCAGCGGATCCATCACGTCACGCGGCATACGCTGCGGATCCTCGCTCGCGAGGTAGGCGAGCATCGCCACCAAGGTCGCATTGTTCTTGAGGTCGTACTCGACGACCTTGTCATAGGTGTCGCGATCCGTATGCCAGGTCGTGAACGAGTAGTCCCACGGCAGCGCGCCGAGGTTGAACGCCGGCGCCTTGTGGCAGACGAAGCTGGCGTGGTCGGTGCCGCCCGTCGCCTGGCCGCCCGTCGGCTGGAAGCGGATCCACTGCGAAATCTCGCTCGGCAGCTGGCCGAGGTACTGCTCGATGCGGCGCGCGGCGCCCGGGAAGGGACCGGCGCTGAGGTTCACGACGCGGCCGGTGCCGTTGTCCTGGTTCCAGAGCGCCTGCAGGCCGTTCACGACTTCCGGATGATCCTCGCTGAACGCGCGCGAGCCGTTTAGGCCCTGCTCCTCGCCGTTCCAGTGACCGACGAGAATCGTGCGCTTCGGGTTCGGGTACACCTGGCGCAGGATGCGCAGCGCCTCGAGCATCGTGATCGTGCCGGTGCCGTTGTCGGTCGCGCCGCTGGCCGACGACCAGGAGTCGAAGTGCGCCGAGAGCACGACGTACTCGTCGGGCTTCTCGCTGCCGCGGATCTCGGCGATCACGTTGAACACCGGACGCTCGCCGACGATCTCGCTGTCGGTGAAGGCGCGGACGCGCGGGCTCTGGCCGTTGCGGGCCATACGCACGAGCAGGCCGTAGTCCTCGCAGCCGACGGCGAACGAGGGGATCGTCTGCTGCGGCGAGCCGAAGACCTTCTGGATGCCCGGATAGTTGGACCACTGCGACGTGAACACGCCCAGCGCGCCGGCATCCTTGAGCTTCTGCCAGACGCTGCGCCCGCCGCTCATCGCGACGTTGAGCTGGTTCCAGGCCAGCTGCATCTCACGCTGCAGCGAGTCCACGCGCGCGCGCTCCTCCGGCGTGGCGAACTCGGCCCACTGGCCCGGCGAGCGGCAGCTGAGGCGCGGCACGCTCATCAGGAAGAACTTGCCGCGGACGTTCGGCAGCCAGGCATCGAACTCGGCCGGCGTGGAGATGTTCTCCGGATACGCGACGACGAGGCCTTCGGCCGGCCGGCGCATTCCCGGGCTGTAGGTGAGGGCGGTCGCCTCGAGCGAGCGCACGCGCGGCGAGATGAGGTCGACGTGCGAGACGCCGCGCTTCCAGCCGAGCCAGGTGCCGTAGCGTTCCTTGCGGGCGTTGACGCCCCAGGACTGATACGTCTTCCCCAGCCAGTCCTGCGCGACGTCGGCCTCGGGCGAGCCCGTCATTCGCTGGCCGATGGGGTCGAGCAGCTGCTGCGCGAGCGTCATCGCCTGCGAGCGGTTCATCCCCTCGTCCCAGATGCGCTGGATCGTCGCATCGCTGGGCGGCGTGCGGCGGATGTAGCCCGGCACGGACTCGACGTTGATCGGGTCTGCCATCGGGTTGCGGGTGCCCATCGGCGGCCGAGCCTGGCCAGCCGGTGCCTGGGCGGAGAGCAGGGGCGCAGCGAGCGCCACCAGCATCAATGCACGAGCGAACACGGACTTCTCCTTGCGAGTGTGAATCACGAACTGCGGTCAGACCTTCACGCTGAGCCCATCGGCCAGCGAACTGCGATACGCCTTCCACGCGGGCACGAGCCCGACGACGGTGCCGGCCGCGACGACCAGCCCGAGGAAGATCCACTCGGTGCGACCGAGCGCGGCCATCGAGAGCGCGAATCCGAAGCGCGCCTCGACCGGACCGGCCGCCAACGCCACTCCAACATACACGAGCAGGACGCCGAGCACCGCCCCGCTCAGCGCGAGCAGGGCCGATTCGCTCACGAGCAGCGCGACGATGCTGCGCGGTCCCGCACCGATCGCCCGCAACACCGCCATCTCGCGGCGCCGGCTCTCGAGCGAGGCGTACAGCGCCACGCACATCCCGAGCAGGCCGACGAGCAGCGTGAACAGGCTCACGAGCCGCAGCGCCTGCTCGGCGTTTCCGACCACGTCCCAGAGCTGCGCGAGCGCGACGCCGGGAATGATCGCCGTCAGCGGCTCGGCGCGGTCCTCGTTCATCTCGCGCTGCAGCTGCAGCGTCTCGAAGCGGTTCTTGGTGCCGAGCAGGAAGGCGGTGATCGGCGGCGCATCGTGGTCGTGCGGCTGCGGCGGGCCCATCGTCAGGCCGCCGCCGCGCTCGTGCTCGGCCTCGTGCATCTCCGTGAGACCGTCGAGCGTCACGTAGAGCGCACGGTCGATCGGCGTGACCGTGCGCGCGATGATCCCGACGACCGTGAACGGATGGGCCTCGTGCTCGGCGAAGCTCACCTCGGCGACGCCGTGCGCGAGCACGATCTCCGAGCCGATCGCGTAGCCGAGGCGCTGCGCGACCTCGTGGCCGATCGCCACCTCGCGGTCCGTCTCCGGCACGCGGCCCTCGGCGAGGGTCACCGACTGGTCGCGAAAGCGATAGCGATCGAAGAAATCGGCGGTCGTGCCGATGACGCGGAAGCCGCGGTGCGAATCGCCCAGCGAGTAGGGAATGGTCCACGAGACGGCGGGGTGCGCCTTCCAGCGCTCGTAGGTCTCCCAGCTGATCGTCCCCGAAGGCGTCGCCATCCCGAAGACCGTGCTGAGGAGCACCTGCGTGGTGCCGCCGCGGGCACCGACGATGAGGTCGGTACCCCTGATGGTGCCGGCGAACGACTCGCGCACGCCGACGCGCAGGTGTTCGATGCCGACGAGCAGCGCGACCGAGAGCGCGATGCTCGAGACCGTGAGCAGCGAGATCGTGAGGCGGGCACGCAGCGAACGCCAGGCCAGCGAGACGAGGAACATCAGGCCGCCGCCGCGGTGCTGCGCCGGTTGAGCTGTGCGAGCGCCACCGTGCGGCCGAAGCGCTCGGCCAGCGAAAGATCGTGGCTCACGAAGATCAGCGTGCTGCCGACCTGCCGCACCGAGGCGAAGAGCAGCTCGAGGAAGCGGTCACGGCGATCGGCGTCGAGCGCCGAGGTCGGCTCGTCGCAGACGATGAGCTCGGGCGCGCCGATCAGCGCCCGTGCCACGGCGACGCGCTGCTGTTGGCCCACCGAGAGCGACGCGGTGCTGGCGTCGAGCAAGCCGTCGATCTCGAGGCTGGCGGCAAGGCGCGATGCCTCGCCGTCAAAGTCGGCGCCCCCGAGCCGCTCGCGACGCGACCGCGACAGCCGCACCGGCAGCGTGATGTTCTCCCGGACCGAGAGATACGGAATCAGGTTGAACATCTGGAAGACGTAGCCGACGTGCGCGGCGCGGAATCGGTCGCGCTGGGCCGAGCCCATCGCGCCGAGATCCTGCCCGAGGACCTGTACGCGTCCCGCGGTGGGCGCGAGCACTCCGGCGATCAATCCGAGCAGCGTGGTCTTGCCGCTGCCACTGGGACCGTGGAGGAACAGCCGTTCGCCGCGCGCGACGTGCAGCGCCGGAATGTCGAGGATGCTCGCGCCGCCAGGGTACGCGAAGCGAACCTCGTGCAGGGCGACGGCCGGCTCGGTCACCGGCCGGTGTACGGCCGCATCGACATCCCTTCGATCGTGTAGCCG
The DNA here is from genome assembly GCA_035444005.1 of Gemmatimonadaceae bacterium. Classification (GTDB taxonomy): domain Bacteria; phylum Gemmatimonadota; class Gemmatimonadetes; order Gemmatimonadales; family Gemmatimonadaceae; genus Pseudogemmatithrix. The sequence goes on along the minus strand of DAOMNV010000006.1, from coordinate 14,665 downwards.
ACCGATCCATACGGCGAGTCGTAGTTCACGATGCGCAGCGTGCCTTCCATCCACACGGCGTCGAAGAGCGCGAGCTTGATCGAGCGTCCGCCCTGCATCGTGACGAAGGCCATCTGGTTGGGCGGCGGCGGCGGCGTGTGCACGCAGGCGCCGTAGTACGGCACGAGCAGGAACTCGGCGCCCTCTTCCTGCGCGTCGTCGAGCGGCACAACGAAGCCCGGGATGCGCACGCGCTGGCCGTCGAGGCGCTTGAGCGAATCCGGCGCGATGCGGGTGTCGGGGTTCATCTGCCCGAGCAGGCGCCAGTCGATGGAGACGGCGCCACCCTGGGCAGCGGCTGGCCGCTGTTGGGCGTCGGCGGTTTGGCCAGCGAGCGCGACGCAAGCGAGCACTGCGACGGCGGCTGATGCGACGCTGCGTACGAGACGCGAAGTATGACGGAGCAAGGTAGGCATCAGCGGCTGACGGTGAACTCGGTGACCAGCTCGGTGCGGTCCCACTGCAGGGCCAGCACGCCGCGGCCGTTCTCCTCACGTACGACGATCGTGAACGCCTCAACCTCGCGGTCGAGCGCGCGTGCGCTCAGCGGGATTCGTCCGAGGTCGCGGGCCTGGTCGTACTGCTGGCCGTTCTGGCCGGTCTGGCGGTTGATGATCAGCGTGCCGCCGTTGGCCTCGGGGATCGAGAACAAGGTGTATTCGCCCGCCGGCACGACGAGGTCGCCGAAGCGCAGTTCGCGGTCGGTCTTGAAGTGCGTCGCGCGGTTCGCGCCGGTGCGCCAGAGCTGGCCGTAGCGCACGAGGGCGCCCCAGATGTCGCGGCCGCGCTTCATCGGCACGCCGTAGTCGAGCGTGATGGTGGCGCCGAGCACGCGGGACTCACCGCCGCCACGGCCGGAGAGCTCGCCGATGCCACGGCCGGCGGCGTCGCGCGCGGCGAAGCCGCGGGCCAGCGCCGCGACGTCGCTGTCGCCGCTACGCGAGACGATCAGTGCGCGCGTCGTCGCGCCGGCGTCGAGCGTGCGGATCGCGCCGTCGCCGAGCACGCTGAGACGCATCGTGCCGCGCGTGGGGTGGGTGACGGTGGCCGAGTCGCGGCCGATGAAGGCCAGCGGGAAGTTCGAGACCCGCTGCCCGCTGAGCATCGGCGCGGCGTACTGAGACTGATTCGCGCGGCGCATCCGCTGCAGTGCCACGTCGAAGGGCCAGTGCACGAGATCGATGAACGGCAGCCATTCGGCTGGCGCGGCGACCATACGCTCGGAGGGCTGCGCCCCACGCACGCTGATGTGCAGCGAGTCGCCGTGCTTCATATATGAGGTGCTGCGGCGCTCGGCGCCCGTCGCCGGGTCGAGATCCACCACCGTGAGCGTCGTCAGGTTCCCGGCCGCGTCGAACTGCGCGCGGTGTCGCTGCAGCGTGGTGCGCGGGGAGCGGGTCAGCACTTCGGCGACCAGCGTGTTGCCGCTGCGGACCATCTTCTCGACGGAGATCGTATCGACGCCGAGGCGGGCCGTGAGCGTGGCGGGGGCCTGCGCGCCCAGGGCGGCGGGCAGGAGGGCGATGAGGGCGATCGGGAGGAGTCGCATACGGGAATTCTACGCCAGAGCGGGCTCGGACGTTGCCTGGCGGGCCCTACCGCATCGTGCGGCGGACGTTCCGGACGAAGTTGAGCCGGGAGTACGCACCGAAGCTCCAGCGGCCGGTCGCGTCCTCCTTGCCGAGGACCTCGTCGCGGATCGCGGCATCGCTCCATCCCTGATGGACCCGACGCTCGATGTCGGCGATGGTCTCCTCGATCCAGTCCGCCTTGGCCCGCAACTGAGTCGCGGCGTCCGGCAGCAGGCCGCGGTGCGCATCGAAGAATCGCTCGGGCTGCCAACTGGCCACGTCGCGCAGCACCGCGACCTGCTGCCGGATGTCCTCGTCGTGGTGCGCGATGCGCAGCTTCACGCCGATGAACAGGTCGCCGCCGAACGCCGTGCCGCGTTCGGCGTCCCAGACGACGTGGTGGTCGGTCGAATGGCCGGGCGCGGCGCGCAGTTCGAGCGCGCTCGGGGTGAACGGACGCAGCGATCGCCGCAGGCGACGTCGCAGGCCCCAAGTGAAGCGCCGGTAGATGCCGACGCGCTCCTCGCGCCGCAGCCACGCGTCTGTGGCCGCGGCGCAGTGCACGCCGACGCCGAGGTCGAGGAGCGCGGAGACGCCACCACTGTGATCCTCGTGGCCGTGCGTGAGCATCGCGCCGGCGACGGGATGTGCGCGCAGGTAGGCGGCGAGTTCGTCGGCCGCGGCCGGGAACCCCGTGTCGATCAACGTGTCGCGCGTGACGAACACGCTCACGCCGTAGCCGACCAAACGGCTGCGCCTCGAGGTGAGGCGGAGTTCGCGCACGTCGCCGTGCTCGGTGACCTCTAGCATCTGCCGTAAACTAGGCGCGCTGGACGCCGGCGTGCGGCGCTGGCCGGCCCGCGGCGATTGCCCGGACGCCTGCGCCCCGCTAGCTTTCGGGTAACCGAAAGAAACCCTCCGGCGCCCGGCCTTCGCAGGTCGGGCGTCGGGTCTTTTTTCATCCCCGCTCCTTTCCACTTTCCGAGGGCCGCCCCGTGATCGAGGCGCTCAAGCAGAAGCTCACCGACGAAGCCGAGAAGCTCCGGTTCGAGCTGAACGTCACGCTTCCCAACGAGATCCGCAAAGCCGTCGAGCTCGGCGACCTGCGCGAGAACTCGGAGTACAAGGCCGCGCTCGAACGCCAGCAGTTCGTGCAGGCCCGCCTCGGGCACCTGACGCAGCGGCTCTCGAAGCTCTCGAGCATCGACGAGTCGCAGATCGCCACCGATGCCGTCGGGATGGGGTCGAAGGTGACGGTCGAGGACCAGGATACCAAGGACCGCGAGGATTACAACCTCATCTTCGGCGACGCCGAGGACTTCGAGGACGGGCAGGTGACGATGTCGTCGCCGATCGGCCGCGCGCTGCTCGGCAAGAAGGTCGGCGAGGTCGCGATGCTCAAGCTGCCGGGGCGCACGCGCAAGCTGAAGATCGTCAAGCTCGTCACGATCCACGAAGACGCCTAAGGCGTCCCGAGGGTCGAGTCGAGGAGGGCCCGGAGCGCCGCATCGGTCGCGCGCACCGGGCCCATATGCCGCCAGCGCAACACGCCGTCGCGATCGATCAGCGCCGTGCTCGGCACGCCGATCGCGCGGAAGGTCGTCGAGACCTTGTCGTCCGGATCGAGCCAGAGATCGTAGCTCGCGCCCAGCTCCCGCGCGAAGCCGGCGATCTCCGCGGTGTCGCCCGCGACATCGATGCTCACGCCAACGACGCGGAATCCGCGCGGGCCGAACTCGCGGTGCAGCGAATCGAGGGCGGGAATCTCCTCGCGGCAGGGCTTGCACCAGGTGGCCCAGACGTTGAGCATCACGACCTCACCCTTGAGGTCGGCGAGGGAGATCGGCGTGCCATCCATACGCTGCGCCGCGTAGGCGGGGGCCGGCGCACCGATCGCGAGCACGGCGACGGACGGTCGTTCCGCGCCGCAGCCGGCGAGCGCAACGCTCGCGGCCGCGACGAGCGCGAACGAGGCGACGCGGCGCACGAGTCCCGTCACTCGACCCTCCGGTACGTCGCGCCGCGCACGGCGCTCGGGCGGCCGGGCACGGTCCAGGCGAGCAGCAGGCCGTCGGCGATGCGCGTCATCCGCGGGAATCCGCTGGACCGTGCGCCGCTCGACGGGCTGACGACGACCGCCGAGTCGCGCGAGCCGTCGCGTGCGACGCGGCGCAGTTTCACGAACGCCGAGTCGGCGTTGCCGCGTTCGAGCCAACTGAGATAGGCTGCGCCATCGAAGAGCTGCAGGCCCACGCGGCCCGCCGGGTTGCCGTCGTCGACGCGTGTCGGCGCGCCGAACGTGGCGCCGCCGTCGTACGAGAACGCGACCTGCACCTTGGTCGTGTCGCGCGCCGCCGTGAACCAGGCGACGACGACCGTGTCGCCGTAGGCCTGCACCATCGGGCCGTTCACGGGGCAGAAATCCACTTCCCAGTTGTCCGCGTGCACGGGCGTCGCGTCGCTCCACGCGCCGTCGACGAAGCGCGAGATGACGATGTCGCGGATCTCCGGCGTCGTCGTGCTCCGGTCGCGGTAGACGACCACCGGGCCGCTCGCCGCGAGCGCTGCGCTGGTCTGGCAGCAGTCGCAGACCCGCGCGTCGACGACGCGCTTCGTCTCCGGCGACAGCGGCGCGCTGCCCCAGCGGTTGGCCGCCAGCGTCATCGGCGTCGCGTGCTCGGCGTCGCCGTGTGCGTGGGCCGGCGCCGTCGCGAGGTTGTTGCCGCCGTCGAGGAACACCACCAGCGCGCCGCTGTCCATCGGGAGGATGGAGACGAAGCCGTGCTCCGCCTCGATGCCCGGCCGGTGCGGCGTCACGCTCTCGCTCCAGCTGCGGCCTTCGTCGCGCGACTCGGCCATCCGCACTTCGTAGGCGTAACGTCCGCTGCCGTTGCGCTGTGGCCAGTGCGCGAGCAGCCGGCCGTCGGCGAGCATCGCGACGGAGGGGAAGTCGGCCCAGTTGAGCCAGAAATCCGAGCGGCGCGTGACGTCGCGCGGCTCTCCCCAACTGCCATCCGTGCCACGGATCGCGATGCGCAGCGCGTGCGTCGCGCTGTCGACGCGTTCGATCCAGCTCATCACCACGCGCCCGTCCGCTGCGGTGAAGAAGTCGGGTTCGGTGGCGTCCGCCCCGACGGGCAGCGGCGATTCGGCGAGCTCGTAGCGCTGCGCGCGCTCACCGCCGCAGGCGGCGAGGAGCGTGAGCGTGAGCGCGAGGGGGAAGAAAGCGCGCATATCAGGGCGTGATGGTGAAGATGCGATCCAGCGACTGCGTGTATTCACGGACGGCATTGGCGACGCCGGCGTCGGTCCAGCCGAGCTCCAGCGCCATCCGCTTGGCGATGCGCGGCGCGAGGCTCCGGCCTTGGTCCGGCAACTCGAAGGCAAGGAAGGTGCGGCGGATCATCACGTCGGCCAGGGACTCGGCGAACTCCGCGCGCACGGCTTGGTCGACGTCCGCCTCGCGCCAGCTGAGTTCGGGGACGAGGCGCAGGTCCCCGCCGGTGGCGGTCGGTCGCGCGCCGGGGAGCGTGGCGTCGGCGGTGTCGCAGGGACGAGCCGCGATGCCGAGGCGGTGCAGCGCGGCGTCGACGATCTGCTGCGCCTGCGCGCGGTACGTCGTGAGCTTGCCGCCCGTGGCCACCAGCACGCCGCGCGGCGAGAGTTGCGTCGCGTGCTCGCGCGACGCACTCGAGGGATCGCCCGTGTTGCCGCTGGCGACGAGTGGGCGGATGCCCGCCCAGGCGGAGACGACGTCGTCCTCGCCGAGCTTCGCGTCGGGAAAGAAGCGGTTGCAGGCGTTGAGCAGGTAGCGCACGTCGCCGCGCGAGGCGCGCACGTTCGCCGGATGCTCGTCGGTCGCCGTGTCGGTGGTGCCGACGATGGTCATCCCGCCGCTGGCCGGCAGCGTGAACATCACGCGGCCGTCGTCCGGCGAGAGCATCGTGACGGCGGCGACGTTGCCGACGCGCTCGGCGGGCACGGCGATGTGCACGCCCTTGGTGCCGCGCACGGCGGGGCCGGCGAGGGGATCCTCCAGCCGCGCGATCTCGTCCGTCCACGGGCCGACGCAGCTGACGACGAGGCGACCGCGAACGTGGATGGTGGCGCCGCCGAGCAGGTCCTGCACTTCGACACCGTCGGCCGGCCCGTTCGGCGACGCGAACGTCAGCCGGCGAACGGGCGCGTGGTTCATCACGACCGCGCCGTGCGCCGCCGCGTCGAGCACGTTCGCCAACGTGAGGCGTGAATCGTCGGTCGCCGCGTCCCAGTAGGTGGCGCCGCCGAGCAGTCCGTCGCGGGCCAGCAGCGGTTCCTGCGTCAGCACGCCGTCGACGCCCAGGCGCCGGTGCCGGCCGACGTTGCGGAACATCGCGAGCGCGTCGTACATCGTGAGCGCCGCGGCGAGTTGCCAGCGCTTCACGCGCGCTCCGCGGTACACCGGCCAGGTGAATTGCAGCGGTCGCACGAGGTGCGGCGCCTGCTGCAGCAGGCGCCGGCGTTCGCGGCTGGACTCCCACACGAGGTGCAGGTAGCCGTGCTCGAGGTAGCGCACGCCACCGTGGACGAGGCGCGACGAGCGGCTGGAGGTGCCGGCGGCGAAGTCCTCGGCTTCGAGCAGGGCCACGCGGAGGCCGCGGCGGGCCGCGTCGCGCGCCACCCCGGCACCCGTGATGCCGCCGCCGATGACCACGAGGTCGAAGCGCTCGGCGGCGAGGGCCTGCAGGCGCCCGTTGCGTCGCGGCGGAATGGGAGGGGTGGACATCGCTAGGACGATACCCCCTCGGGAAGCCGGATGATAGGCACGCTGGACTCTGCGCCGACGAACCGCCTCCCCTACCTTTATAGGATGCCTATCTATGAGCCGGGGCGGCGCATCGCGATCATCGCGGGCGTGCGGACCCCATTCGCCAAGGCCGGCACCACCCTCCGGGCGTTGAGCGCGATCGAGCTTGGCAAGATCGCCGTCAGCGAGTTGGTGCATCGGACCGATCTGGACCCCAAGACCCTCGACCTGCTGGTGTTCGGCACGGTCATCCCCAACGTCACCGCACCGAACATCGCGCGTGAAGTCGCGCTGATGCCGCTGCTGCCCAAGGGCGTGGACGCGTTCAGCGTCTCGCGCGCGTGTGCGTCGGCCAACCAGGCGATCACCGACGCGGCGGACCAGCTCGTGCTGGGGCACGCCAACGTGGCCATCGCCGGCGGCGCGGAGTCGCTGTCGAACGTGCCCATCCTGCATTCGCGCGGCTTCTCGGACGCGCTCGTCGCCGCCAGCAAGGCGAAGACGCTCGGGCAGCGCGTGCAGGCCTTCTCGAAGATCCGCGGCAAGGACTTCATTCCGATCACGCCGGCGATCGCCGAGCCGACGACGGGCGAGACGATGGGCCAGAGCGCCGAGAAGATGGCGAAGCTCAACGGCATCACGCGCGAGGAGCAGGATCGGCTCGCGCTGGCTTCGCACCTGAACGCCGCGGCGGGCATCGCCGACGGCCGGCTGCGCGCGGAAGTCGCGCCGGTGGTCGCCGGGCCGAAGTACGAGGCCGTCACGGACGACAACATCGTGCGCGCGGACACCACGTTCGAGGCGCTTTCCGGCCTGAAGCCCGTGTTCGACAAGCGTTACGGCACCATCACCGCCGGCAACGCCTCGCCGCTCACCGACGGCGGTGCCGCGGTGCTGCTGATGCGCGAGGACGTGGCGAAGGCGCTCGGCTACACGCCCAAGGCCTACATCCGGTCCTATGCCTATGCGGCGGTGGATCCGGGCGAGCAGCTGCTGCAGGCGCCGGTGCTCGCGGCACCCAAGGCACTCAAGCGCGCGGGCCTCACGCTCAAGGATATGGATCTGGTGGAGATGCACGAGGCCTTCGCCGCGCAGGTGCTGAGCAACATCAAGGGATTCGAGAGCAGGGAGTGGGCGCAGCGCGCCGGCTTCAGCGAGCCGACCGGCACCGTGGACCGCGCGAAGCTCAACGTGCTCGGCGGCTCGGTGAGCATCGGGCATCCGTTCGGCGCGACGGGCGCGCGCATCCTCACGACGCTGACCAACGAACTCGCGCGGCGCGGCGGGCAGTTCGGCCTGATGACCGTCTGCGCGGCCGGTGGGCTCGGCCACGCGATGGTGGTGGAGCGCGCCTGATGCCAAACGCCCTCACGCTGGAGATGGTGGACGGCGTCGCCGTCATCACCTTCGACCTCAAGGACGAGAGCATCAACAAGTTCTCGCCGGCCGTGATCGAGGAGTTCACGGCGATGATCGACCGCCTTGAGCAGGATCAGGCGGTGAAGGCCGCCGTGCTGATCTCGGGCAAGCCCGGCACGTTCATCGCCGGCGCGGACATCGACCAGTTCCTCGAGTTCAAGACGGCCGCCGATGCGCAGAAGGCCAGCGCGTTCGGCCACACGATGATGGCGCGCATCGAGAAGGGGCGCGTGCCGGTCGTCGCGGCCATCGAGGGCGCCTGCCTCGGCGGCGGCCTCGAGTTCGCGCTCGCCTGCGCGTACCGCGTCGCCGCCGACACGCCGAAGACGGTGCTCGCGCTGCCTGAAGTGCAGCTCGGCCTGATTCCCGGCGCCGGCGGCACGCAGCGCCTGCCGCGGCGCGTCGGACTGCAGGTCGCGCTCGATATGATCCTCACGGGCAAGAACGTCCGCGCGAAAAAGGCCTTGCAGACGGCGCTCGTCGATGAACTCGTACACCCGAGCATCCTGCGCAGCGTGGCCATCCAGCGCGCCAAGGAACTCGCCGCCGGCTCGATCCAGCGTAACGAGGACGACCGAAAGCACGGCGCCAAGGAATTGCTGCTCGACGACAATATGCTCGGCCGCGCCGTCGTGTTCCGCCAGGCGCGCGAGATGACGCAGAAGAAGTCGAAGGGACACTATCCCGCGCTGTTCGCCGCGATCGATGCGATCCAGGCGGGCTACTCGGGCTCGGAGGCGCAGGGCTTCGCCGAAGAGGCGCGGCTGTTCGGCGAGATGGTGATGACGCCGGTCTGCAAGCAACTGATGTTCCTCTTCTACGCGACGACGTCGCTCAAGAAGGACGCCGGCGTGCCGGAGGGCGTGAAGCCGCGCGCGGTGGACCGCGTCGGCGTGCTCGGCACGGGGTTTATGGGTGCGGGCATCGCCAGCATCACCGTGCAGCAGGGCGTGCCGGTGCGCTTCAAGGACACCGCGGCCGCGCAGGTCGCCAAGGGCGTCGCGGCGGTGAAGGACGTGCTCAAGGACCGGCTCAGCAAGCGGCAGATCACCAAGCAGCAGTTCGACGACCAGATGTCGCTGGTCGCCGGCACGACCGAGTACACCGGCTTCGGCCGCCTGCCGCTGGTGATCGAGGCGGTGTTCGAGGACCTCGCGGTCAAGCACAAGGTGATCGCCGAGGCCGAGGCGGTGCTGCCGCACGACGCCATCTTCGCGACGAACACGAGCACGATCCCGATCGCCAAGATCGCCGCCGGCAGCAAGCGGCCGGAGCAGGTCATCGGGATGCACTTCTTCTCGCCGGTGCACAAGATGCCGTTGCTCGAGGTCATCGTGACCCCGCGCACCGCACCGGAGGTGACGGCGACGGTGGTCGAGTTCGGCCGCCGCATCGGCAAGACCGTGATCATCGTCAACGATGCGCCCGGCTTCTACGTGAACCGCATCCTCGCGCCGTACATCAACGAGGCGGGCATCCTCCTCGACGAAGGCGCGGCGGTGGACGCGATCGACAAGGCGATGGCGCAGTTCGGCTTCCCTGTGGGGCCGATCAACCTGATCGACGAGGTGGGTCTCGACATCGCGGGCAAGAGCGGCGCGATTATGGCGGAGGCCTTCGGCGGGCGGATGACGCCGAGCGTCTCGTTGCAGAAGGTGCTCGGGGCCGGGCGCCTCGGCCGCAAGGGCAAGGAAGGCTTCTACCTCTACGACGAGAAGGGCAAGCGCGGCGACGTGGACGAGAGCGTCTACGTGGAGTATCCGGGCGGCGCGAAGCTCGTCCCCGTGGCGAAGGAGGAGATCCAGCGCCGCCTCAGCCTCGCGATGGTCAACGAGGCGGCACGCTGCCTCGAAGAAGGCATCATCCGCTCGGCGCGCGACGGCGACATCGGCGCGGTGTTCGGCATCGGGTTCCCGCCGTTCCGCGGCGGACCGTTCCGGCACATCGACAGCGTCGGCGTGGCCGAGGTGGTGACGCAGCTCGAGACGCTCGACGCGAAGTACCCGGGCCGCTTCACGCCGGCGAAGCTGCTGGTGGAGATGGCGCGGAGCGGACGGACGTTCTATCCGCGTGATGGAAAGCCGGTTTAACTCCAGACCTGAGACTTGAGACGTGAGAATCGAGATGACGCGTGTGCGCTTGGCAACGAAGGTCGTGATCGGAGCCCTGTGGCTCACGTCTCAGGTCCCAAGTCTCACGTCAGCCCAGCAGACCCGCGCCGAGCGCAGCGCCTACACCGAGACCTCCACGCACGCCGACGTGATCGCTTTCGTCGACTCGCTCGAGAAGGCGTTCCCGAATGCGTTCGCGCGCGGGGAGATCGGGGCGACGGGGCAGGGACGTGCGCTGCCCTACCTGCTGATCTCGCGGCCGCTGGTGCGCACGGCGGTGGAGGCACGGCGCAGCGGCAAGCCGATCGTCTACGTGCAGGGCAACATCCACGGCGGCGAGGTGGAGGGCAAGGAAGCGCTGCTCGCGCTGCTGCGCAACTTGCTGGCGGACACGCGGCCGAACGTGCTCGACTCGATCGTGCTGGTCGCGGTGCCCATCTACAATGCCGACGGCAACGATGCCTTCGGGCCGCAGGAGCGGATGCGCGGGGCGCAGAACGGGCCGCAGCTCGTGGGCAACCGCGCCAACGCGCAGTCGCTGGACCTCAATCGCGACTACATCAAGGTCGAGGCGCCGGAGACGGCCGCCTCGATGCGGATGTTCGCGATGTTCGATCCGCACGTGTTTATGGACCTGCACACGACGAACGGTTCGTACCACGGCTACGCGCTGACCTACTCGCCGTCGCTGCATCCGGCGGCGATGGACCCGATGCTGGCGCCCGCCGGGCCCTTCACGCGCGATACGCTGCTGCCGCTCATCCGCGAGCGGATGCGCAGCCGCCATCGGATGGAAACCTTCGACTACGGCAACTTCCGCGGCCGCGACGACGTGACGTCCGTGCAGAAGGCGGCGTGGGAGACCTACGAGCACGTGCCGCGCTTCGGCACGAACTACTACGGCCTGCGCAATCGCGTGTCGATCCTCGCCGAGGCGTATTCGCACGATCCCTTCGAGCGCCGTGTGCTGGCGACCTACCACTACGTGCACGAGACGCTGGCCGCGGTGGCCGAGCATCGCGCGACGATCCTCGCGCGCACGGCGACGCGGCCGTCGCTGCCGGCCGATGCGATGGTCGCGCTGCGCTCGCGGATGACGACCACGCCGTTCACGGCGCCGATCCTCGTCGAGGCGCTGCTCGCGACGGGCGATTCCATCCGCTACGAGCCGGGCCTGCGCCGCGGCTATCGCCGCTCGAACGTCTTCACCGCCGTCGAGATGCCGGTGTATGACCGCTTCGAGCCGACGCTGCGCCGCGCGCTGCCGACGGCCTGGCTGGTGCCGGCTGACGATAGCGCCTTCGTCTCGCGTCTTGCGCTGCACGGCCTCGAACTGCGCGAGATCAACGCCATCGGCGGCTCAGCGGGCCGCGTGCGCGGCGAACGCTTCGTCGTGGACTCGATCGTGCGTGCGGCGCGGACCTTCCAGGGCCACAACGAGGTCCGCCTCGTCGGGCGCTGGGAAGCGACGCAGGTGGACCTGCGCGGCCGGCACTGGCTCGTGATGGCGTCGCCGCGGCAGGCCCTGCTCGCGGCCATCCTGCTCGAGCCCGAGAGCGATGACGGCCTCACCACCTGGAACTTCCTCGACGGCGCGCTGCGCGTCGGTGCGCCGCATCCGGTGATCCGTGTGACGGGGCCGCTGCCGCGCGCGCTGCGCTGATCGACCACACTCGCCCCCATCCCGCGAATGCTCCGCAAGACGCTGCTGTACCTCTCGCACCAACCGCAGATCTTCCGCTTCGTCCGCAACAACGGACTCGCCAAGAAGTTCGCCTCGCGCTTCGTGGCGGGCGAGACCATCGCCACGGCCTGCGATGCCGTGGTCGAGCTCAAGGCCAAGGGCATCAGCGCCTCGCTGGACCTGCTCGGCGAATCCGTGACCAACGCCGACGAAGCCCGCGAGACGGCGCGGCAGTACCTCGCGCTGGTCGACGAGATGCAGCGCCGCGGCCTCGAGGTGAACGTCTCCGTGAAGCTCACCGCGCTCGGCCAGGACATCGACGACGCGCTCTGCGAGGAGAACATCCGGGCCATCCTCGCCAAGGTGAAGTCCTACGGCGGCTTCGTGCGCCTCGATATGGAGAGCTCGGCGTACACCCAGCGCACGCTCGACTTCTTCGAGTCGCGGCTCTACCCCGACTATCCCGAGACCGTCGGCGTGGTGCTGCAGAGCGCGCTGCGCCGCACGCTCGCCGACGTCGACTGGAGCGTCAGCCGGCAGTGCCGCGTCCGCATCTGCAAGGGCGCGTACCTCGAGCCCGCGGCGGTCGCGTTTCCCGACAAGCGGGACGTCGACGCCAACTACGTCACCGCGATGCAGCGGCTGATGCAGCACGGACGCTATCCCGGACTCGCCACGCACGACGAGCGCATCATCGACGAGGCGATCCGCTTCGCCAAGGAGGCGGGCATCGCGCCGGAGCGCTTCGAGTTCCAGATGCTCTACGGCGTGCGCCGCGACCTGCAGGAGCGCATCGTGCGCGAGGGCTGGCGCATCCGCGTCTACGTGCCCTTCGGCACGCAGTGGTATCCCTACCTGATGCGTCGCCTGGCCGAGCGTCCGGCGAACCTCGCCTTCATCACGGGCAACGTGCTGAAGGAAATGGTGAAGCGCCGTTGAGCCGATTCCTCCCGGCCGACCACTCGAAGGGTGACGAGACCACCGTCGGCGGCTACGAGGCGGTGCACGCGCGGCCGGCGGCGCTCGATGCGCCGGACGGGTTTCCGTACAGCATCGCGCAGATGGTCGATGCGATGCCCGGCGATCCGCGCGGCGCCTGGGGCGCCTACCTGATGTTCCTGCGCTGGCGTCGGATCGGCGAGGAAGGCGTCGAAGGGCACGTCGAGTCCGAGTATCTCGAGTTCGCCGCGACGCGCGACGACGCCCTGCGGCGCCTCGGGGCCTGGCCGCTGGCGCGTGCGCAGGAACTGCTCAACGGCTTGCTCGCGCTGCAGGCGCCGTCGGTGCTGGAGTCGTTCGACGACGGGGACGACGCGTGAGCGCGGTGCAGGGCATCGTCATCGAAGGCACCGGCGGCGTGTGGCAGGTACGCACGGGCGACGGCACGCAGCGGCCAGCGGCCCTCGCCGGCCGCCTCAAGCAGGAAGAGCGCGACTTCGTGAAGCTCGCCGTCGGCGATCACGTCAGCATCGAGCCCGAGGAGCGCGGCCAGGGATGGCGCATCACCGCGATCGGGCCTCGCCGCGGCGTGCTCGCGCGCCGCGAGCCCGGCGGACGCTATGGCGAGCGCGTGCTGGCCGCGAACGTCGACCAGTGCTGCGTGGTGTTCTCGGTGGCCAATCCCGAGCCGCACGTGCGGATGATCGATCGCTTCCTCGTCGTCTGCGAGGCCAACGACCTCGAGCCGCACCTCGTGCTCAACAAGGTCGACCTCGCCGTCGATCCGGCGCTCGTCGATGCGCTCGCCGCGCCCTATGAACAGGCCGGCTACCCCGTGCACCGCACCAGCGTGAAGCGCGGCATCGGCCTCGACGAACTGCGCGCCGTGCTCCACGGGAAGGTGACCGCCGTCGCCGGTCCGTCGGGCGTCGGCAAGTCCTCGCTGCTCAACACGCTGCATCCCGGCGTGGCGCTGCGCATCGGCGAGATCTCGCAGAGCGTGAACAAGGGGCGGCATACCACCGTCGGCGCGAAGCTGATCCCGCTGCCCGATGGCGACGACGGCTATCTCGTCGACACGCCCGGCCTGCGTGAGATCGCGATGTGGGGTCTCCCCGCGGAATCGCTCGACCAGTGCTTCCGCGAGTTCCGCCCGTACCTCGGCGAGTGCCGCTTCCAAGACTGCCATCACGAAGTCGAGCCGCAGTGCGCCGTGCGTGATGCCGTCGAGTCGGGCGCCGTCAACCGCGGGCGCTACGAGAGCTATCTCAAGCTCTACGCCGAGCTGCGCGCGACCGAACGTCCGCGCTGAACGGCGCGCGGCGCCGTCAGGGACTCAGCCGCTCGACGATCCAACCGGCATCGCCGCGCCGATACCGAATGCGGTCGTGCAGGCGGCTCGCCCGACCCTGCCAGAATTCGTAGCTCTCCGGCACGAGGCGGAATCCGCCCCAGTGCGGCGGCAGCGGGATGTCCTCGCCGGGATGCTGCGCGTCGAGCTCGGCGTGCTTGCGCTCAAGTGCCTCGCGGCTGGCGATCACCGAGCTCTGCGCCGAGGCCCAGGCGCCGAGCCGGCTGCCGCGCGGGCGCTGGACGTAGTAGGCGGCGGAGTCCTCCGCCGCGAGGCGCGCAATCGGGCCGCGTAGCCGCACCTGCCGCTCCAGCGGTCCCCACCAGAAGCACAGCGCCGCCCGCGGATTCGCCTCGAGCTCCATCCCCTTCATCGAACGGTAGTCGGTGAAGAAGACGAAGCCGTCGGCCGTCGCCTCCTTGAGGAGGACCATCCGCACGTTCGGAAATCCGTCGCGGTCGGCCGTCGCCAGCGCCATCGCGTTCGGCTCATAGACCCGCGCCTCCTGCGCCTCGTGGAACCAGCGCCGGAACTGATCCAGCGGTTCGGCCGCGACGTCGCCGACGTCGAGCGTGGCGCGGCGGTAATCCTCACGGAGATGCGACAGGTCCATAGGAGGAATGCGGTGGCGGTGGAGTGCACGCGGCGCGGCAAGCGCTGCCGCGTGCTATGCAGCGTACACGAAAGGTATATGGCAGCGTCGCCGAAGCGCGTCCCTCCTCCTCCCCCCTCCCTCCTCCCCCTCCCTCCTCCCCCTCCCCCTCC
>DAOMNV010000005.1:0-82067 GCA_035444005.1 Gemmatimonadaceae bacterium | reverse complement strand
CCAGCTTAAGGAGAAGCGTGGCTGGGATGACAACCGGTTCCTGAGAGAAGCCGCGCCGTTCGTGAAGGACGATCGGATTGCCGTCTTCGACGCCACGACCAACGATCTCCTGGCCTCGATCTCCTCGCTCGGACAGGAGGGCGCCAACGCGCCGGAGCCGAACTGCACGATGCTGTCCGAACTGCGCGGGCACATGCAGGTTCTGATCGAGACGCAACATGACAAATGGCGCTATATGTTCGAGAAGCTCGACGCCGAGATCGCCCAGGTGGCCGAGGCGCGCGCCCAGCTCGCGCCGATGCTGGCCGACGTGGAGGCCTTGGAGCGAGCCGACGAAGCGCTGAAGGCGCAGGCAGCGCTCAAGGCGGGTTACGCGCAGTGGCAGCAATTGGCGCAGTCGCGCAGCAACGTCGCGAAGGACTGCAGTGCGTTGGAAGCGGAAGTGGCGCGCCTGCGCGAGTCGTCGGCAAGGGCCGAATCGCTGGCCAAGGACGTCGCCGATCGCCGTGCCGAGCTGGAACGCGCGCAGGGCAAGCTTGAGCTGCGGCGCACGGAATGGGTGCGCGAACGCGAATCGGTCGAGAGCCGCCTCCGCACGCTGCGCGAGACCTACGCCGACCTGCGCGACCAGCGCGACGTGCTGCTGAACGCCGGCGAGGCCGGCAACTGCCCGACCTGCACGCGTCCGCTGGGCGAGCACTTCCGCGCCGTGCTCGAGGCCGTGGAGAAGCAGCTCGAGACCGTCGAGGCCGACGGCAGCTACTTCCGCACGCGCCGCGACCAACTCGAGGCGATGCCCGCCGACATCGAGCATCTCGACGAACTGCGCAAGAAGCTCTACGCCGACGTCACCGCACTCGAGCGCCGGCTCACGGAGGCGCAGCAGGACGGGCGGCGCCTCGACACGGAGTCGCGGAACCTCGAGGCCAAGCGCACGCGTCTCGCCGAGGTCTCCGCGCAGCTCGCCGCGTTGCCGAGCAGCTATGACGCGGCCGAGCACGCCCGCCTCGATGCCGAGCGCGAGCGGCTTGTCGAGAGCGCCAAAGTCGCCAACCGCCTGTCGCTGCGCATCGAGCGCGAACCGGTGCTGCTGCGCGACCGCGAGGCCGCGCTGCGGCAGCGCGAGGAGATCGACGCACGCCGCCGCGCCGCCGAGCAGCGCCGCAGCAGCCTCAGCGTGCCCGACGGCGACTACGGCGAGTTGCGGCGCCTCTACGACGGGATCGTCGAGGCCCGCAACGAGGCCGCGGCGAAGGCCGCCGTGGCCAAGGGTGCGCGAGATTCGGCGAACGCCGCGGCCGAGCGTGCCGCCCAGGACAAGGCCGCCTTCGACGCGCGGATCGAGAAGGTCAGCGCGCTCGAGGACGACCGCCGCCTGCACGACGAGCTGCACCGCGCCTACTCGGAGCTGCGCAACGAGCTCAACTTCCAGTTGCGCCCCGAGATCAGCGAGATCGCCTCGGAACTGCTCAAGTCCATCACGGACGCGCGCTACACCGAGCTCGAGCTCGACGACAAGTACCGCATCCAGGTGCTCGAGGATGGCGTGCCGAAGCCGGTGATCTCGGGCGGCGAGGAAGACGTCGCCAACCTCGTGCTGCGCCTCGCCATCTCGCAGATGATCGCCGACCGCGCCGGGCAGGCCTTCTCGCTGCTCATCCTCGACGAAGTCTTCGGCTCGCTCGACGACGTGCGGCGCGCCAACGTCGTCACGCTGCTGCGCGGCCTCGAGGACCGCTTCGACCAGGTCATCGTCATCACGCACATCGAGGGCGTGCGCGACGGCCTCGACCGCGTGATCCAGGTTGCGGTGGACGAGGAGAGCGGCGCCGCGCGCGTCACGCAGGTGGACACGGCGCTGGCGGCGATCGAGGCGGCCGAGGCGGCGGCGTGAGCGACGCGCGCGCCAGCGCCGGCCGCGTCGGCGGGCCGTTTCCCGTGCGCGTGGAAGACATCGCGCCGCTCAACGCGATCTTCAGCGACACGTTCAGCGAGCGCTACCGCCGTGACGGGATGTCCGGCGTACGCGTGCCGCCGCTCAATCCGGCGATCTGGCGATTCGCCATCGAGGCGGCCGGCGAGGGTGCGATGCTCTGGCGCGACGACGCCGGCGCGATCGCCGCGTTCAACTTCGCCCACGTCCTCGGCGGCGAGGGCTGGATGGGCCCGCTGGCCGTGCGCGAGGACCTCCAGGCACAGCGCCTCGGCCACCGCATCGTCGAGGCGGGCATCGCGCATCTCAAGCGCGCCGGCTGCACGACGATCGGTCTCGAGACGATGCCGCGCACGATGGACAACATCGGCTTCTATGCATCGATGGGCTTCGTGCCGAGTGGGCTGACGATCACCGTGACGATGGACGCCGTGGGCGGCGATGCGCCGCGGTTGCTGGGCGCCTGCGGCAGCAGCGAGCGCGACGAGGCGCTGCAGGACTGCGCCGCGCTGCTCGCGCGCGTGCGTCCGGGCGCCGACTACACCCGCGAACTCGCGCTCTCGCTGCGCCACGGACTCGGCGACGTCGTGCTGCACGCTGCGGAGGACGGCCAGCTGCGCGGTTTCGCGCTGTATCACGACGTCCCGCTCGTCGAGGGCCGCAGCCGCGAGGAGCTGCGCGTGCTCAAGCTCTGCGTGGACGATGTGCGCGAACTGCCGGCGCTGATGCAGCTGTTGCGCGTGCAGGCGCGGCGCAGCGGGACGCTGCGGGCCGCGGTGCGGCTGCAGGGCGAGTTTCCCGAGGCCCTGCGCGTGCTGGTGGCGCACGGCGCGCGGGTGCGCTGGACGGACCTGCGGATGACGCTGAGCGGCTACGCGGAAGCGCCGGCGCGCGGCGGCCTCGCGCTGTCGAACTGGGAGATCTAGCGCCCGCCCTTGCGAGCCCGCTCGGCCTTCTTCACCGCGCCGAGCACGATGAACATCACGCCCAGCGTGAGGAACAGGTGGATGAGCCCGGGCCCTTCGAAGACGAAGGTGCCGAGGATCCACAGCACAAGCATCGCGGCGCCGGAGACGGTCAGGATGTCCATACCGAAACGTAACGATTGCCGGGCGCGAACGTGATTGACGGCCTACGGGCGCCCCCCTACTATTAGCCCACGATCGTTGGGACAGGGAGACTTACTTTTTGAGCCGATAAGTCCTCCGAGGCGGATCCAACATCTCTGCTGACGACACGCCCGGACGCCGGGAAGCCGAAGGTAGGGTGAGGACCTTAGCGTTCGACAGGGCTTCAAAAACCCCTCTCTGCTCCCTCTCTTTGCCGACGCGCCGTCCGGATCCGGGCGGCGCGTCGGTCGTTCCACCCTCGCGGAACCGGCGTTTCCGGTGCAGGATTCACCCCGTATGCCCATCGTCACCGCCACCCGCCTCGTCAAGTTCAACGCCGGCCACCGCGTCTACAATCCGGCGTGGAGCGACGAGCGCAATGCGGCCACGTTCGGGAAGTGCAACAACCCGAACTTCCACGGCCACAACTACACGCTCGAGATCACCGTCGAGGGCGAGGTGGATCCCGATACCGGCTACGTGATGGACCTCGGCCATCTCAAGCAGATCGCCGAGCGGGAACTCGTCCAGCATCTCGACCACAAGAACCTCAATCTCGACGTCCCCTTCCTGGCGGGAACCATTCCGACCACGGAAAACCTTGTACTGGCGTGTTGGCGCGAGCTCGCGCCCAAGGTCGCTCCGGCGCGGCTCGTGCGCCTCAAGCTCTGGGAGACGGAGAATCACTATGTGGAATACGATGGCCGCTGACCGCATCCAGACCGACGTGCGCAACGGATCCGGCGCCGACGCCTTCGAGGCGGAGGCCGGGTCGAACGCGGCGCGGATGGTCGAGTTCGAGACGCTGGTGCGCCGCGAGCTGGAACTGATCGGCGAGGACCCGGACCGCGAAGGCCTGCTCAAGACGCCCGAGCGCGTCGCCAAGGCGATGAGCTGGCTCACGCGCGGCTACGATATGGACGTCGCCGAGGTCGTCGGCGATGCGGTCTTCGAGGAGAAGCACGAGTCGATGGTGATGGTGCGCGACATCGAGCTGTACTCGATGTGCGAGCACCATATGTTGCCGTTCTTCGGCAAGGCGCACATCGCGTACATCCCGCAGGGACGCATCGTCGGGCTGAGCAAGCTGCCACGCATCGTCGAGGTGTTCTCGCGCCGGCTGCAGGTGCAGGAGCGGCTCACCGAGCAGATCGCCCAGGCGATCCACGACGTGCTCAAGCCTGAGGGCGTGGGCGTCGTGATCGAATGCGAGCACCTCTGTATGATGATGCGCGGCGTGGAGAAGCAGAATTCGCGCACGATCACGTCGTCGCTGAAGGGGTCGTTCCGCAACGATCCGGCGACGCGGGACGAGTTCCTGCGCCTCGCCTACGGCTCGGGGCGGTGACGCTGACGCTGGCGGGCCGCACGGCGCTCGTCACGGGCGCGTCGCGGGGCATCGGGGCGGCGGTGGCGCGCGCGCTGGCATCGGCCGGCGCGCGCGTCGCGTTGGTGTCGCGCTCGCGCGCGGCGCTCGAGGCCGTCGCGGCGACCCTGCCGCACGGGCCCGTGGTGCTCGCCGAGGACCTCGCGCAGGCGCCCGCCGCGGCGACGCTGGCCGTCGCCGTGCAGGAGGCATTCGCCGCGCCGCCGGACATCCTCGTGGTGGCGGCCGGCACTTTCCCGCTCGGGCCCATCGAGACCGCGAGCGACGCCGAACTGGAGATGGCCTTCGCGCTCAATGCCGTCGCGCCGCTGCGGCGCGTGCGTGAATTCCTGCCGTCGATGCGAGCCCGCGGCGCCGGCCACATCGTGCTGCTCGGCTCGATGGCCGACCGCCACGTGTTTCCCTCGAACGCAGTCTACGCCTCGACCAAGCACGCGCTGCGCGCCACGGCCGAGGCGCTGCGCGCCGAGTCGCGGGGCAGCGGCCTGCGCTGCACGTTGGTCTCGCCCGCGGCGACGGACACGCCGATCTGGGATCCGCACGACCCCGATGCGCAGGCGCAGTTGCCGAACCGCGACGAGATGCTGCGGCCCGAGGACGTCGCCGAGGCCGTGCTCTGGAGCGTCACGCGGCCGGCGCACGTGGACATCGACGAACTGCGGCTGTCGCGGAGCTGACGCGGCCGCCGCGTCGCTACGCTAGGCTACAGCCGCGGCGCGCTCAGCGCGCGCCCGTCCCCGCCAGCACGTCTTCCTCGAACTCGTCGGCGACGGACTTCGCTACCGCCTCGAGGGAGTTGGTCGCCGCGAAGATCGCACGCTGCCGTTCGGCGGACGTCGGCGCGCCGCCGGCGATCGCCCGCAGGTGCGCGACGTGGCGCGAGTGGCCGTCGAGGTGTCCGTCGGCGATGAGCTCGTCGAGCGTCTTCGTGAGATGGAGCCGCGCCGGTGCGTGCGATCCGTCGTTGGAGATGACGAGCTCCGAGTCCATCCCGAAGCGAGAGGCACGCCACTTGTTCTCGCGCACGCGCCACATCGGGGGGAAGCTGCGGCCCTGGCCCGCCGCCACGCGCGCGCCCGCGCGCTTGGCCAGCGCCTGCGCGAGCGCGACGATGTCCGCCGTCTCGCGCAGCGTCGCCAGGCCGTCGCAGATGCGGATCTCGATCGTGCCGTAGCGCGGGCTCGGCCGGATGTCCCACCAGAGGTCCTTCAGCGAGGTGATCGCCTCGGCCTTCTTGAGCGTCTCCACGAGTTCGCAGAACTCGTTCCAGTCGTGCACGAGCTGCGGGCTTCCGCCGGTGGGCAGGGCCTCGAACACCGTCACGCGCGACGAGGCGAGGCCGGTGTTGTCGCCTTCCCAGAACGGCGAGCTCGTCGACACGGCGAGCAGCAGCGCGATGTCGTGGAGCAGCTCGTTCTGGATCGCGATCGCCACCTCGGGATTCTCCATCCCGATGTGCACGTGCAGGCCGAAGATCTGCAGGCGCCGCGCGATCCACTGGTTGCGGGCGATCAGCCCGTGGTAGCGGTCGGCGGGAAACAGCTTGCGCTCCACGTAGCGTGCCGTCGGGTGGGTGCCCGTGGCGATGAAGCGCACGCCGAGGCCACGCGCGATCGGCAGCAGGCGTTCGGCCGTGGCGCGGAGGTCGGCCTCGGCGTGCACCGCATCGCGGCAGATGCCCGTCGAGAGTTCGATCATCGACTGGAAGATCTCGGGCTGCACGGTGCCGCCGCCCGACCAGCGATGCAGCATCTGCGGCGCCTTGGGAGAGAGCTCGTGGGTCTCGCGATCCACGATCTGCAACTCCACCTCGACGCCGAGCGTGTAGGGCTCAGACTTGGCGAATTCAAGCATTGATGTCGGGTGGGAGGAGGGCGCGCGCGGAACGCTGCAACGCCGATCGGACAGACTGGATAATACTCAAACTATAGGTGAATGTTCCCCGCAATGCGACTGGAACTTGCCGAACGCCTTATCTGCCCAGGTGACCACGCCCGCACGCCGCTGATCGTCATCGCGCTTGAGACGGCCGACCGCGACCTGCGCCGCGGCAGCGTGGGCTGTATGACCTGCCATCGCGAGGGGCGCGTGCTCGACGGCAGCCTGGAGTTCGGGGCGCCGGTCACGACCGCGGCGGGCAGCGTGCCGCTGCGCGAGCCCAGCGAGGACCTCCTCTTCCGTCTCACCGCGCTGCTCGCGCTCGACGACCCGGGCCAGCCGATCCTCGTCGGCGAGACGTATCGCGAGGTCGCGCCCCTGCTCGCCGAGCGCTTCGACGCGGCGGTGGCGGTGATCGGTGCCGCCGGTGCGAGCCCGCGCGGGGTCGGGCACGTGCTCGGGGCGGGCGAGCGCATTCCCTTCGCTGATGGTTGCTTCCACGCCGCGGCGCTCGACGACCGAATGGGCGCCGCGGCGATGGCCGATGCCGTGCGTGCCGTGCGCGTGGGTGGTCGCGTGCTCGGCGATGCCGGTTCGCCGCTGCCCCCGCGGGTGCGCGAACTCGCGCGCGACGCGCAGCACTGGGTCGGCGAAGTGCAGGCAGCGCCGACGGTCGTGCCGCTGCGCCGCGCCTAGAACATCCGGAAGGTCACGCCGAGCATCACGCGCAGGTCGTGCTGCAGCGGCGTCTTGCGGTAGGTGTCCGGGTACATCGGCGTGCCGTCGCTCGGATGCGGGGAGAGCGGGAAGGTCCACATCACGTCCTCCACCGAGAGCTGCGCGCCGAGGCGCTCGCCGATCCAGTAGCGCGCACGCAGGCCGAGCATCACGCCGAGCGAGGCATTGCGGCTCGGCGCGTTGTCGAAGACCTGCTGGTTGTCGTAGGCATCGCCGCCGAGCAGGAGCAGGGTCGGCGCGGCGAGGGCCGAGACCGCAAGGCGTTCGCGGTCGACGAAGCGGTACGCCGGGCCCATCCAGAAGGCGGTGACGCGGCCGTCGTAGCGATTCGTCACGAGGAACGGGCCATCGGGATCGCCGGTGCCGGTGCGCGAGATGCTGCGTTCGATGCCGTGGTGCGTGATGCCGAGTTCGGCGAACACGTGGCCGCGGATGGCGAAGGTCACCGCCGCGCCGACCGCGGCGCCGGAGCTGCGTGCGCCGCGCTCCCGCGAGTAGTTCGACGGCCCGCCGATCGTCGACGTGACGCGGTCGAACTCGACGTCGGGACTCTGCACGGCGCCGCCGAGCAGCGTGATCTCCCCGCGCTGCGCGGCGAGCGTGGTCGGGAGCGCGAGCGCCACGGCGAGCGCCGCGGCGCGCAGCAGGGCCTTCGCCGCGTGGATGGCCGGCAGGCGGCGCTGGCGCGACCGTCGTGCGTCTGCGGTCATCCCTCCCCGCCTTCGTAGAGCCCGTCGATGAGCGCCTTGTACTGCGTGTCGATCACCTTGCGCTTCACGCTGAGCTTGGGCGTGAGCTCGCCGCGCTCGATCGAGAAGTCGTGCTCGAGGAGGCCGATCTTCTTCGGTGTCTCGAAGCTGGCGAGGCCCGCGAGCGTCTTCCGCACTTCCTTGTCCATCTTGGCCTGGATGGTCGGCATCTCGAGGAGCTGCTTGCGGTCGGTCCAGATGATGTTCTTGATGCCCGCCCACTTCTCGAGGTTGTCCCAGTTGGGCACGATGAGCACGATCGGGAACTTGCGCTTGTCGCCGATCATCACGGCCTGGGAGACGTACTTGCTCTCCTTGATGCGGTTCTCGATCGGCTGCGGTGCGATGTTCTTGCCGCCCGCCGTGACGATGATGTCCTTCTTGCGGTCGGTGATGCGGAGGAAGCCGTCCTCGAGCACGCCGACGTCGCCGGTGTGGAACCAGCCCTCGCTGTCGATGGCCTCGGCCGTCGCGTCGGGGCGGTTGTAGTAGCCCTTCATAATGTGCGGGCCGCGGGTGAGGATCTCGCCGTCGGCGGCGATCTGCACCTCGACGCCCGCCACCGGCTTGCCCACCGAGCCGATGCGGAAGGCGTCGTCGCTGTTGACGGCGATCACCGGCGAGGTCTCGGTGAGGCCGTAGCCCTCGAGAATCTTGAGGCCGGCGGCGTAGAAGAACTTGTTGATGCTCGGGTTGAGCGGTGCGCCGCCGGAGACGAAGTAGCGCAGGCGTCCGCCGGTGCGCTCCTTGAGCTTGCTGAACACCAGCTTCTGCGCGATGCCGTACTTCCAGGCGAGCAAGCCGCCCGGCTCGCGGCCGGCGAGCTTCTCGTCCGCCCACTTGTCGGCGACGGCGACGGCCCAGCGGAAGATCTTCGCCTTCACGGCGCCGCCGCTCACGGCGTTCTCCAGCACACGGGCGTACATCTTCTCGAACAGCCGCGGCACCGACATACAGAAGTGCGGCTTCACCTCCGAGAGGTTGAGCGGCACCGTGTCGATGCTCTCGGCGTAGGCGATGCTCACGCCGCAGCAGAAGAACAGGTAGTCGCCCATCCGCTCGAAGATGTGCGAGAGCGGCAGGAAGCTCAGCGCCACCTCGCCGGCGATCACCGGCACCTTCACCTGCGAGGCCTTCACGTTCGAGAAGATGTTGTCGTGCGTGAGCATCACGCCCTTGGGCAGGCCCGTGGTGCCCGAGGTGTAGATCAGGGTCGCGAGGTCGTCGGGTTGCACGGACATCGCGCCGGCCTTGAACGCCGCCGCGCGCTCCGGCGAGTCCAGCGTCGCGCCCTTCGCCTCGATCTCGGCCAAGGTGTGGTCCACGCCCGCCGGCTTGCTGTCGACGAACGAGATCACCGCGCGCACCGAGGTGAACTGTGCGCGCACCGACTGTGCCTTCGCGGCCTGCTCGGCCGTGCTCACGAACAGCGCCACCGCGCCGGAGTCGTTGAGCGGATGCACGATCTGGTCGGCGGGAAGCGTCGGGTACACCGGCACGTCCGTCATCCCGCTGCAGAGGCAGGCCCAGTCGGCCAGCGCCCACTCGGGGCGATTCTCCGACATAATGCCCACGCGGTCGCCGCGCTTGATGCCGAGGGCCTCGAGGCCGAGCGCGATGTGCCGCACGCGGCGCAGCACGTCCTTGTGCGAGATCGGTTGGTAGCGGCCGTCCTTCTTGAACTGGTACGCCGCCGGCAAGTCGTGCGACTCGACCGCGTGGAAGAAGATCTGCGTCAGCGTGCCCGGCGCGGGGCGCGGGCCTCCGTGTGCGATCATCGGAGCACTCTCTCTGGAAGTGGGAACGTCGACGGACGACTACGGAATGCTAGGCGGTTGGATGTTCACGACGAAGCGCCGCGGACTGCCGGGCACCGCCGCGCCGCGCGCGCGAAGCTCGGCGATCACGATGAAGCTGTCGGGCTGCACAGGCAGGAAGTTCGCGTACACGCGCAAGCGTCGCGACGACACGCCGTCGGCCTTGGTGGTGTCGAGCAGCGAGTGGCGCGACGCTCCGGCCGGCCACAGCGCGACCTTCGACGTGTCCGTGGGGGCAATGGTGTCGCCCGCGTGCACGATGCGCCAGCGGACGAGCCAGCCGGCCACGTCAGGGTTTCCCCCGCCGACCGTGTCCGCGCTCTGCAGCGTCAACGTCAGCGCCGGGCTCACGCTCGGCGGGCTGTCGGGGATGTTGTACGTGTAGGCAATGACCGTGTCGCCCGTGAGCACCGTGTCCGGCGACGGCGTCACCTGCACCGTGCGACGCTGCGACTGCAGCCCCGCGATGCTGGCGACGAGGCGGACGGCGCCGCTGCGGCGCGTCGCGGTGAGATAGCCGTCGGCGTCGATGTGCACGCCGGTGTCGAGCGCGAAGAATTGCACCGGCGCGCCGACGACTACGCTGCCGCGGCCGTTGTACACCGTGGCGGTGAGTGGCGCGGCGACGCCGGCGTCGTCGCGCAGCGTGTCGCCGGTGACGACGGCGGGGAAGGCGATGCCGTCGAAGTCCAGCGCTGCGACGGCGTCCGGGTCGGTGACCACCGCGTCGCAGGCGAGGATACCGGCGGCGAGCAGGGCCAGCGGGGCGGCGAGCCGCCCCCAACGCGTCATCATCCGGCCGCGCGCTCCGCGAGCTTGGTCGCGAGGTTCACGTAGGCCTGCGACGCCGCATCCGCCGGCGAACGCACCACGGCCGGCTGCCCCGCCGCGAATGCCTCGGCCAAGGCCGGGCTACGCGGAATCACGAGGTCCAGCATCAGGTGCGCCGGCACCTTCTCGCGGATGTACTGCACCGTGCTCTCGCAGGCCGGGTTGCCGGCCTCGTACATCGTGAGCAGGATGCCGTCGAAGACGAGGTGTTCGTGCGTGGTCACGATGTCCTGTACCCCGCGGAGGATCTGCGGGGTCGTCTGCAGGGCCAGCGGCTCCGCCTGGAGCGGAATGAGCACGCGGTCCGCCGAGGCCAGCGTGCGTCGCGTGACCGGGCCGAGGCCCGGCGGCGTGTCCACGACGACGATGTCGCAACGCTCCTTGGCCGCGGCGAGCATCCGGGGCAGCTGCTCGCCGCTGGCGATCTGCTCCTGGTAGTTCGTGTGGTCGGCGAGGTCGGTGACCGACCCCGCGAGCATCACGCGCAGCCAGGGCAGCGTCGTCGGTAGCAGCACGTCGCGCAGCGAGCGTTCGCCGGAGAGGTAGTCGGCGAAGCCGTACGTCGGATGGTCGCGGCGCAGCCCGGCGCCGAAGCGCACGGAGCCCTGCGGATCCACGTCCACCAGGAGGGTCTTCATCCCGCGCCGCGCGAAGGCGGCGGCGAGGTTCACGGCGGTCGTCGTCTTGCCGACGCCGCCTTTCTGACTGACGATCGCGAGGACCTTGCCCAACGTCAGGTACCGGCCGAGGGTGAAGTGCTGTCGCTGGCGATGAGTTGGTCGAGCGTGGCCTGCGCGTGCGCCACCCAGCGTTCGGCTTCGGCGCCCGACGGCGGGTGCGCGAGGAAGGCCTTGAGATGCTTCACGGCGAAGTGCCCGTCGCCGCGCTTGATGAGCAGGAACGCGAGCCCGTAGTGCGCACCCGAGAGCGACGGGTCGATCTCCAGCGCCTTGCGATAGGCGCGGATCGCCTCTTCGACGCGCCCGATGCGCGACAGCGCGATGGCGAGGTTCTGCAGGACCTTGAGGTCGTCCGGCCGCTCGCGCAGGGCGAGACGGTAGGACGTCACCGCGGCGTCGAAATCCCCCTGACGCTCAAGCACCAGCGCCTCGTTGAGATAATCGAGGCGCTGCCGGTCCTGCGAACTCTCCGCACGGCCGCCGAAGAGGCGGTCCCAGAAAGACATAGGCGTGGGTTGGGGGACGGGCAAAAGCTATAGATATGGCTCGGGTGACGGAAGCCGCAGGTCGGACCTCGCATCCGTCCTCCGTCCCTTCTCCAATCCGTCCCCCGCGACGTAGCTTGCGTGTATGCCCACGCGACGCTCCGCCCCCAAGGAAACCTTCCACGTCGACTGGCCGCTGTTCGGCGAGCTGTCGCGCGCGCTCGCGCTCAAGGTCTCCAAGAGCTTCGATCCCGACGTCGTCGTGGGCGTGGCGACGGCGGGCGTGGTGCCCGGCGCCGTGGTCGCCGCGATGCTCGATCGCCCGTTCTACTCGATGATCGTCTCGCGGCGCTTCTCCTCGAAGACCGTGCGCGAGACGCCGGCGGTGCTCTCGGCCGCGCCGCCGGATGTCATCGGCAAGCGTGCGCTGATCGTGGATGAGACCTGCGACGGCGGCGACACGCTGCGCCTCGCCATCGCGGCGCTGGTCAACGCGGGGGCCAAGGAAGTGCGCACCGCGGTGAGCTTCCGCACCGGGCCCTTCGAGCCGGATTTCTCCGCGCTCGAGACGGAAGCCCGCATCGTGCTGCCCTGGGACCGCGAGCAGATCGTGGACGGGACGCTCGTCACGAACCCCAAGTACGACGGAATGCTCTGACGTCGCGGCGGCCGGGCCCCCGCGGCTCGCCCGCGCGCCGCGACCGTTCGGCTAGAATCGCGCGCCGAGTCCGGCGTCGCTACCCGCCAAGGCCGCGCGCACGCGGTCCGGCGCGACCCCACGATGCGACGCGTGCCATACCACCTGCCCGTCCTCGATGACGAGGACCTGCGGCGATTCGTGGCGCACGCCGAAGTGCGCCGCGATCGCCTGCGAGAGCGGACGCTGCGCGAACACGTCGACGAGTTCAAGGGTCACGTCGTCCTGCGCGGCCATCTTGCCCAGCACGTGGTTGCTCCAGCCGCAGAGCTCGCAGGTCGGAGAGTGCTTGTAGACGAGCGTGCGGCCCTCGCGCGCGGCGAGTTCGTCCGCGGACGTGAAGCTGGCGGGAATGATCGGCATCGGGTCGGGTGGGGGTCCTGCGACTAATCGCGCGCGCGCGGCCTACGTTCCGCGCGCCTCAGCCGAGCTCGGCCAGCGCGTCGCGATACCCCACGCCTTCGGTGAGCCGCTGGTACACGTGCGCGATCACCGCGGGGCTCGCCAGCAGGAATCGGCAGCGCTCGGCGCCGTTCGAGCGGCACTCGACCTCGAGGCAGCCCAGCGCATCGCCGGCCACGCGCCCGAAGACGTCGGCGAGCATCCCGGCCGAGTAATAGCAGCTCGGATACGGCATCGCCGCCGCGGGGTCGGCCTCCGCCCAGTCGGCGGAATCGAAGGCCACGGCCGCGTCGCCGATCGGCTCCAGCGTCACCGTGCCCCAGCCCGTCTCCGTGAAGAAGCGCACGGCGGCCTGTTGGAACTGCGCATACGGCAGGGACTCCGGCGCCGCGAGGCCGTTGCTGGCGCACCACTGCTGCATCGCCGCAAGTACGCTTTCACCGCCAGCGTAGCCCGCTTCCTGCAACACGGTGGCGAAACCGTCGGCGAGGTCGCGCACGAGCGAGGCGCGCAGCGTCGTCAGCGAGCTGCGGGGAATCGCGGAGAGCGCCGAGGCGCCAAGCGTGAAGGGAGTCATCGTCAGCCCTAAGAAAGGGTCACTGGCCCAGTCGGCGCAAGAGTTCGGCCTCATCGATCACCTCGATGCCGAGCTCCCGTGCCTTGTCGAGCTTGCTGCCGGCCTCCTCGCCCGCCACCACGAGGTCCGTGGCCTTGGAGACCGAACTCGTCACCTTGCCGCCCGCGTTCTCGATGAACTCCGTGGCCTGCGGCCGCGAGAGCGTGGGCAACGTCCCCGTAAGGACGATCTTCTTGCCGGTAAAGACACCACCTGCGACCGCGGCCTGGGGCTCGTCCATCCGCACGCCGGCAGCCCGGAGCCGCGCGACGAGGTCCTGCATCGCGGGGGCGTCGAACCACTCGCGTACCGACGCGGCCATCGTCGCCCCGACGCCGTGCAGCGCCTCGATCTGCTCGGCGCTGGCCGACTGCAGCGCATCCATCGAGCCGAAGGCGCGCGCGAGCAGCTTGGCCGACTCCGCGCCGACGTGGCGGATGCCGAGCGCGTTGAGGAGGCGCGAGAGCGGTTGCTGCTTGGACGCGGCGATCGCCTCGACCAAGGCGGTGGCGCTCTTGGCCTGGAATCCGGCGACGCCGCCGAGTACCGCCTCGCCTTCGGTGGTCTCGTCGGTGCCGCGCTTCTTGCTCGGCTTCCTCGGTACGAGCTGCTCCGCCGTGATGCCATAGATATCCGCGGCGTCGTTCACCAAGCCGGCGGCGATCAGTTGTTCGAGCCGCTGGTAGCTCAGGCCGCGGATGTCCATTCCCGCACGCGAGCAGAAGTGCGCGAGCGCTTCGAGGCGTCGGCCGCTGCAGGCGAGGTTCGGGCAGTAGCTCGCGACTTCTTCCTCGTCGCGCACGGCGCTGCTCCCGCACACCGGGCACTGCGTCGGTGTTTCGACAATGCGTTCGCTGCCGTCGCGGCGTTCGGGCGCGGGGCCGAGGATCTGCGGGATGACCTCGCCGGCGCGCTTCACCTGCACCACATCACCGATGCGCAGGTCCTTCTCCGCGACGAGCTCGAAGTTGTGCAGCGTGGCGTAGGTGATGGTCGCCCCGCCCACCTCGACGGGCGCGAGCACGGCGCGCGGCGTGAGCGCGCCGGTGCGTCCCACCTGCACCTCGATGTCGAGCAGCCTCGTCTCGGCGATGTCGGGCGCGAACTTGCGCGCGACGGCCCAGCGCGGGATGCGTCCGCCGACCACGCCAAGTTCGGTCTGCAGGGTGAGGCGATTCACCTTCACGACGCCGCCGTCGATCGCGAAGGGCAGCTCAGGGCGGATCGTCGTCTCCAGCTCGCGGGCCCAGGCGTGCACGTCGGCCAACGTCGCGCACTGCCGCCGATGCGGCGGCGTCGGGATGCCCCAGCTCGAGAGCGTCTCGAGCAGTTGCCACTGCGTCGTGAACGGCAGCGCGGGATTGCCCGGCACGGCGAAGGCGTAGCCGAGGAAGCGCAGCGGCTTCTTGGCCGTCTCGCGCGGATCCTTCTGCCGCAACGCGCCCGCCGCCGAGTTGCGTGGGTTCGCGAACACCGGCTCGCCGGCGGCCGCGCGCTCGCGGTTCATCCGTTCGAAGCCGTCGAACTCCATATAGACTTCGCCGCGAATCTCGATCGTCTCGGGCCAGTTCGCGCCCTCGAGGCGCCGCGGCACGTCGGCGATCGTGCGCAGGTTCGCCGTGACGTCTTCGCCGATGCTGCCGTTGCCGCGCGTCGCGGCGATCTTCAGCTCGCCGTTCACGTAGGTGAGCGAGACTGCCGCGCCGTCGATCTTCAGCTCGCAGCAGTAGCCGTCCTTGTCCACGGCGTCACCGACGAGCTTGCGCAGGCGCTGGTCCCACTCGGCGAGCTCGGTCTCGTCGAAGGCGTTGTCGAGCGAGGCCATCGGCACGAGGTGCGTGTGCTTGGCGAGGTGGCTCTCGCCGACATCCGCGCCGACGCGTGCGGTGGGTGAATCGGCGTCGCGCAGCTCGGGATGGTCGCGCTCGATGGCCTGCAGCTCGCGGAACAGCTTGTCGTACTCGGCGTCGCTGAGCGACGGCCGGTCGAGCACGTAGTACTCGTGCTGGGCGCGGGCGAGCAGGGCGCGCAGCTCGGCGGCGCGCCCTGCGGGCGAGGCGTCGTGCGCGGCGCTCAGGCGCCGGCCTCGGCGTCGTTGCCTTCTTCGGTGAGGCCGCCGTCGCGCAGGAAGGCCTCGACGTGGAACAGCCCCGCCTCGCCGGTGCGCTTCACCATCCGCACCAGCGTGTCGGCCGAGGTGACTTCCTCGCGCTGCTCGTTCACGAACCAGTCGAGGCCGTTCTTCATAATGTGGTTCTTCTCCTTGATCGCGAGGTCCACGATGTCGTTGATCTGGTTCGTGACCGTGATCTCGGAGTCGAGGGCCAGCTGCACCGCGGCCAGCGAGGACTTGAAGCCCGTCTTCGGCGCCGGCACGGCGGGGATCTTGAGGTCGCCGCCGCCGTCGAGGATGAGGCGCACGAAGCGCATCGCGTGATCGCGCTCCTCGCTGGCCTGGTTGAAGTAGTGCTTGGCGAGCATCGGCAGGCCCTCGGCGTCGAAGTACGACGCGATCACCACGTATTGGTTGCTCGCCAGGAGCTCGTTGCCGACCTGCGCGTTCAGCGCCGCGTTCAACTGCTTGGAAATCATCATACGGATGGACTCCCGACCGCTCGCACGGTTCATTTAGGGACACCACAATCTAACGTCCGCCTCGGCGGACGAGGGGCCGGATGTCGGTCGTCGACCTGATCGAACGCAAGCGCAACGGCGGACGCATCGAGGCGGGGGAACTCGCCGCGATGATGCGCGACTACGCCGCGGGGAGCATCCCCGATTACCAGATGTCGGCCTTCGCGATGGCTGTGTATTTCCGCGGGATGGACGACGCCGAGACCGAGGCGCTGACGACGGCGATGCTCGACAGCGGGCGTACGCTCGAGCTCGGCCACCTCGGGGTGCCGCGCGTGGACAAGCACAGCACCGGCGGCGTGGGCGACAAGGTCTCGCTGATCCTCGCGCCGCTCATCGCCTGCTGCGGCATCGCGGTGCCGATGATGTCGGGCCGCGGCCTGGGGCATACGGGCGGCACGCTCGACAAGCTC
This sequence comes from Gemmatimonadaceae bacterium, assembly GCA_035444005.1. GTDB lineage: Bacteria > Gemmatimonadota > Gemmatimonadetes > Gemmatimonadales > Gemmatimonadaceae > Pseudogemmatithrix. The sequence continues at coordinate 65,698 of DAOMNV010000005.1, read as the reverse complement.
GAGAGCATTCCGGGCTTCCGCACGCGGCTCACGCTCGAGGAGACGGCTGCGCAGCTCGAGCGCCTCGGTGTCGCGATGATCGGACAGACGGCGGAGATCGCCCCCGCGGACCGCAAGTTCTACGCGCTGCGCGATGCCACGGCGACCGTCGAGGCGATTCCGCTCATCGCCGCGTCGATTATGAGCAAGAAGCTCGCCGAGGGACTCAGCGGGCTGGTGCTCGACGTGAAGACCGGCGCCGGTGCGTTTATGACGAAGCTCGACGATTCGCTCACGCTCGCGCGGACGATGATCGCGTTGGGTGAGCGCCGCGGCTGCCCGACCGTCGCGTTGCTCACCGATATGGATTCGCCGCTCGGCGATGCCTGCGGCAACGCGCTGGAAGTCGAGGAGTCGCTGGACTGCCTGCGCGGCAAGGGGCCGCGCGACCTCCGCGACGTGACGCTGGCGCTTGCCGCGGAGATGCTGCTCGTCGGTGGCGTGAGCGCGAACATCGCGGAGGCGCGTGCGCGCGTCACCGAGGTGCTGGACTCCGGCGCGGCGCTCGAGAAGTTCCGCGCCTTGGTGGCCGCGCAGGGCGGCGACGCCCGCGTCGTGGATGACCCGAGGGCCGTCCTGCCGCAGGCGCCCGTGCAAGGCGTCGTGACGGCGACCAAGGCGGGCATCGTGCAGCGCGTCGAGCCCCGCGTGATCGGCCGCGCGATCATCGGCCTGGGTGGCGGTCGCACGAAGGTGGACGATGTCGTCGACCCCGCCGTGGGCATCGTGTTGCACGTGAAGCCCGGCGCGCGGGTCGCGGTCGGCCAGCCGCTGGCGACGATTCACGCGGCCACCGAAGCGGCGCGCAAGGAAGCCGAGTACGCGCTGCGCCAGGCCATTGGCGTCGCCGAGCGGACCCCGGCGATGCGTCCGCTGATTTCCCACCGCATCACCGCCCGGGGGGTGGAGGAACTGCCCGACGCGGGTGCACATTAGGTCACTATGCAGAACTTCGAAAAGCTGGCCGCCCTCGGGGCGAAGGGAGTCGCCGGGGGCGCGATGGCCGCCTGGCTTGGGTTCGCGGCGCTGACGCGTCCGGTGTCGTCCGGCGGCGTGGATCCCGTGACGCACCTCGCGATGATGGCCGCGACCTTCGTGGTCTTCGGGATGGTTGCGCTGTCGCACTTCTACTTCGGGATGCAGCTGGCGAAGGGCAGGGATTCGGTCCGCGGCTGACACCGCCCGAGGCACGCGATGTCCGGAATCCGTCAGGTCCGCCACCGCGAGTGACTTGGCTGCGTAGGCTACGGCCATCACCAGCTCACTCCGGAGAGTGTCAGGATGTCCCTCGTCGTCGTTCGTCGTCACCGATCGCATCTCGTGGCGTGGATTGCCGCCGCGTGCCTCGCAGCCGCACCACTCGGCGCACAGGGAGGCCCCGACCTGCAGGGCCTCTGGGACTTCACGATGTGCGTGGGCGAGCGGACGTCCCCCGGCTTCCTCGCGCTCGGTCCGGTGGAGGACGGCTGGGCGGGATCCATCACGATGTACTTGACGAGCACGCTCGCGGTGCGTCGATTCTCCGTCGAAGGCGACTCGTTGCGGATGGTCGTTGCTTCGCGCGAGGGTGACGTGACCTTTCGTGCGCGGCTGAGCGATGACGGCCGCACTATGGAAGGCATCGTCGAGTACCACGGCGGCGCGCGGCTGCCGATGGTCGCGCGACGACGCGAGCCGCCTGCTGCGCCGCGCTAATCGAGGCGCAGGCTCGCCCTTCGTGCCAGGGAGTTGCGTATGCGCCGGTGTTCCGTTTGGCTCTCTTGTTCGCTGCTCGCCCTGGCCGTTGCGGCCGCACCGCTCGTCGCGCAGCAGCTACCCAGTCTTCGGCTGAGTCCGGCCAACGCCACGCATCCGCACGAATTCACGTCTGTCACGTCGTTGCGTGAACTGGCGGATGGCCGCGTGCTCGTGACCGACGGTCGGGAGCAACGCCTGCTCCTGCTCGACTTCGGCTCAGGTGCATCGCGAGCCGTCGGTCGTGCCGGACGAGGTCCGCGGGAGTATTCGATGGTGGCCGCGGTGCATCCGCTCGCGGGTGACTCGAGCATAATGGCCGATTACTTCCAGCGGCGGTGGCTGCTCTTTCATTCCGACTCGATCGTCGGGACGACGCCGCCGGACCATCCGGCGGTTCAAGCGATTCAGGCCATCTTCACCCACGCCGACCAGCGCGTCGTGGCCCGACGGGTCGATCCGCCGCTCCAAGACGGCGTGACGTTCCAGACGGCGCGCGACAGCGGCGCCCTAGTGCTCGTCGATCGCACGTCGGGAAGGGCCGATACAATCGCCAAGCTCCGGCTGACGCCGAGTCGGCGCACGCAGCAGACCAACGCCGAGGGCCGGGTCATTGCGAGTTCCACGTTCCCGACGCAACGGCCATCCTCCGAGGAGTCCTTCGCGCTGCTTCCCGATGGCGCCGTTGCGATCGCCCGCCTCGATCCATTTCGCGTGGACTGGCGGCTTCCGAACGGACGCTGGGTGCGCGGCGACTCGCTCCCGGTTCCCAAGCTTCGCTTCGATGCCCGGGAGCGTCGCGCGTTCGAGGCGCGCATCGCCGGTCCGCAAGCTGCGCTTCCACCGGGATTCCCCACGCCGCCGGCGGCGGACTTCCCCGAGTTCGTCCCACCGTTTCCCGTGGGGCTGCAGGCCGTCATCGCTGGCCCACGCGGCCTGCTGCTGATCCAGCGCAACAAGAGTGCGGACAATCCCGGGATGACGTATCTCGTGATCGATCGCTCGAGCCGAATCGTCGGCACGTTCACGCTGTCGAACCGCGAGCAGGTCGTCGGCGCCAGCGACAACGCGCTCTACATCACGGAGCGCGACGAGGACGACATCCTTCGCCTGCGCCGGCACCCCTGGCGATGACGTAAGCGCGATCCACCACGAAGGCACGGAGGCTGCAACGACGTGGGGGTCCGCACCGAAGCATCGGCGCGGACCCCTAAGTACCAGCAGTCGCAGTGCTCTGCGAACTCTGCGTCCTCTGCGGTGAACGCAGTTAGATGTCGAGGTTCGACGCGAACTTGGCGTTCGTCTCGATGAACACGCGCCGCGGCTCGACCTCGTCGCCCATCAGCGTCTGGAAGATCTCGTTCGCCTGGAACGCATCGTCCATCGTGACCTTGAGGATCGTGCGCGTCTCCGGATCCATCGTCGTCTTCCAGAGCTGGTCGGGGTTCATTTCGCCGAGACCCTTGTAGCGCTGGATGTTGAGTCCCTTCGCGTCATCGCCGCCCATCCGGGTGACGATGCCATCGCGTTCGGCCACGTCGTAGGCGTAGTACATCTCCTTGCCCTTGGCCACCGAGAACAGCGGCGGCTGCGCGATGTAGACCATCCCGGCGTCGATCAGCTCCGGCATCTGCCGGAAGAAGAACGTCAGCAGCAGCGTGCGGATGTGCGCGCCGTCCACGTCGGCGTCGGTCATAATGATGACCTTGTGATACCGCACGTTCTCGAGCGAGAACTCTTCCTTGATGCCCGCGCCGATCGCGGTGACGATGGTGCGGATTTCCTCGTTGCCGAGGATCTTGTCGATGCGGGCCTTTTCGACGTTCAAGATCTTGCCACGCAGCGGCAGGATCGCCTGGAACATTCGGTCGCGGCCCTGCTTGGCCGATCCGCCGGCGGAGTCACCTTCCACCAGGTAGAGCTCGCACATCGCGGGATCGGAGAGCGAGCAGTCGGCGAGCTTGCCGGGCAGGTTGCCGACGTCGAGCGCCGACTTCTTGCGGGTCAGGTCGCGGGCCTTGCGGGCGGCCTCGCGCGCGCGGGCGGCGCTCAGCGCCTTCTCCAGCACGGCGTTGGCGACGCGCGGATGCTCCTCGAGGTAGCTCGAGAGGAACTCGTTGACGGTCGTCTTCACCGCCGACTCGGCTTCCGAGTTGCCGAGCTTCGTCTTCGTCTGGCCCTCGAACTGCGGCTCGCGGACCTTCACCGACAGCACGCAGGTGAGGCCTTCGCGCACGTCGTCGCCGGAGAGCTTGAGGTCCTTGTCCTTCTTGGCGAACGACGACTTGTCGAGGTGCTTGTTGATCACGCTCGTGAGCGCCGACTTGAAGCCGGTGAGGTGCGTGCCGCCCTCGTGCGTGTTGATGTTGTTCACGAACGAGAACACGTTCTCGTTGTAGCCGTCGTTGTACTGCAGCGCGATCTCGATGCCGATGTCGTCCTTCTCGCCGTCGAAGTAGACGATCTCGTTGTGCAGCGACTTCTGCTTGGCGTTGAGGAAGGCGACGAACTCCCGCAGGCCGCCCTTCGCGTGGAAGGTCTCCTCGCGCTGCCGGCCCTCGCGCTCGTCCTTCAGCGTGATGGTCACGCCCTTGTTGAGGAACGACAGCTCGCGCAGGCGCGAGGCCAGCGTGGCGTAGTCGTACTCGAGCTCGGTGAAGATCTGCGCGTCGGGCTTGAACCACACCTTCGTGCCGGTGTCCTTGGGCTTCACGCTCCCGAGCACCTTGAGCTTCGTCGTCGTGTCGCCACGCGCGAAGTCCATATAGTGCTCCTTGCCGTCGCGCTTCACCCAGACCTTGAGCACTTCGGAGAGCGCGTTCACCACCGACACGCCCACGCCGTGCAGGCCGCCCGACACCTTGTAGGTGTTCTTGTCGAACTTGCCGCCCGCGTGCAGCACCGTCAGCGCCAGCTCGACGCCCGGCAGCTTCTCCACCGGATGGATGTCCACGGGGATGCCGCGGCCGTTGTCCGCCACGGAGATGGAATCATCCGGATGGATGACCACGTCCACCGTGTCGCAGAATCCTGCCAGCGCCTCGTCGATCGAGTTGTCGACCACCTCGTACACGAGATGGTGCAGGCCGCGGTGCGACGTCGAGCCGATGTACATACCGGGGCGCTTGCGGACCGCTTCGAGCCCCTTGAGGACTTGGATGCCAGAGGAGTCGTACTGGGAGTCGGCGACGTCGTTCGTCTTGGCCATTGGGGGCGAAAAAGAGGCGTGAAACCCGCGCGAAGAAATGCCGAAAATCCGCTCGTGAGAGCGACCCGTAAAGCTAACGGTTCGCCGAGGGGAATGCAACGATTTTCACGTGCGGCAAATGGCTGTGCCGCAACGGGTTACGGACCGCTCAGCGGCCTCCGCCAATCGCTCCGCCAGACCCGCCCTCGCGCAGCAGTTCCCAGCGAATCTTCCGCACGCTCGCGTCGCCCGTCGCGGCGTTCAGCTTCGCCACCAGCGAGCGCTCCATCATCGCGAGCTCCTGCATCCACGCGTGCGTCTTCACGCCCACCACCAGCGTGCCGTCGTCGGCGATCAACCGCGCCTGCGTGACCTTCGCGATCTGCGCACCCACCGCGCGCGGCCAGAGCTCCAGCACCTGCGCACGCAGCACGTCGTCGTCGAGCCCGCTCTCGCGCAGCGCCTCGGCCAGCATCTCGGCGATCGGCCGCGGCGCGTTGCGCCCGCTGCGCCCGCCCGCGCGCGAGTCGTCGTAGAACGTCATCGCGGACCGCCCTCCCGCGCGGAGCAGCCTCGCGCGTTCATCGCGTGAACGTCCCCGCGCGCACGCTCCAGCGCGCGAGCCGCGTGAACTGCGCCGGGATCTCGTCCTCGCGCGGCACGCAGAGAACGCATTGCCCCACGCCCTCCTCCTCGAGCAGCGCGAGGATGCGCGCCGTGCGCCGGCGATCCAGCTCGGCGAAGGGATCGTCGAGCAAGAGCGCGGGGATCACGCCCGTGGCCTCGCGATGCGTAGCGCTCTCGAGCATCCGCAGCACGATCGCCGCCGTGCGCTGCTGGCCCGCGCTGCCGACCTGACGCAGGTCGTGCGCGTCGAGGCGGAGCACGAGGTCGTCGCGATGCGGGCCGGCGTGCGTGAGGCAACGCCGCAGGTCCTGCTCGCGCTGGCGTTCAAGCTGCGCAAGCAGTTCGGCCTGTGGGTCGTCCGCCTCGGCGGCGCCGCCGGCGTACTCGAGCGCGGCCGGCTGCGTCTCGCCGATCGCCGCCGAGAGCTCGGCGAAGCGCGCGGCGTGCGCGCTGGCCCACTCGCGCCGCGCGCGCACGAGCACTGCGCCCTGCTCGGCCAGCGCAGGCTCCCAGGCGGCAACCGCCGCGACGAGCGCGCGCGCCGCGCCCTTGCGCGAGGCATCGCGCAGTGCGGCGTTGCGCCGCAGCAACGCGCCGCGATACCGCCGCAGCGCGTTGAGATACGCTGGTGAGGTGAGCGCGAGCGTGATATCGAGGTAGCGCCGTCGCTCGGCGGGCGCACCGGCGATGAGGTCCACGTCGCGCGGCGAGAAGCTCACGCTCGGCAGCGCATCGAGGGCGTCGGTAATCTTCTCCGGCTCGGCGCGGTCGAGCGTGACCTTCTTGCGGCCGGCGCGGTCCACGCCGATGCTCACGCGCATCGCCGGCAGGTTGCCGAGCTCGGCGGCGATGTGGAATGCCGGTGCGCCGAAGCGGATGAGGTCGCGGTCGCGCGCGCCGCGCATCGAGCGCAGCAAGCGCAGGTAGGCGATGGCCTCGATGGCGTTCGTCTTGCCTTGGCCGTTCTCGCCGACGAGTGCGATGCCCTCGGGCGGGAGTCCGAGCCGCGCCGAGCCGATGTTGCGGAAGTCGTGCAGCGTGAGCGCGTCGAGTCGCGCCGCCTTCGGCGTGGACATCGCGCGCCCTGTGCTTACGCGCCCTTGAACGCCGGAGGCCGCTTCTCGAGGAAGGCCTTCGTGCCCTCGCGCATATCCGCCGTGCGGCCGAGTTCGCCGAAGTGCCGGCTCTCGAGGGCGAGCGCCTCGTCCATCGCCATTCCCGCACCCTGGGCGACGACGGTGATGGCGTGCGCGAGCGCGAGCGGGCCGTTGGCGATCATCTCCTTGGCAATGGACTTCGCGACGTCGAGCAGCGCCTCGACGGGATATACCGCGTTCACGAGGCCGTACTGCGCGGCGGTGTTGGCGTCGATCATCCCGCCGGTGAGGATCATCTGCATCGCGCGGCCCGTGCCGATGAGCCGCGGCAGGCGTTGCGTGCCGCCGTAGCCGGGAATCAGGCCGAGCTTGGCTTCGGGCAGACCGAACTTGGCGCCCTCGCTGGCGACGCGCAGGTGGCAGGCGAGGGCGAGTTCGAGGCCACCGCCGAGCGCAAACCCGTTAATCGCCGCGATCACCGGCTTGTTGAGCCGCTCGATCTTGGTGAAGACGCGCGTGCCCACCTGCGACAGCGCCTCGAGGCCCGCGGGCCCTTCCGAGGCCTCGGCGATCTCGGCGATGTCCGCGCCGGCGACGAAGGCGCGGCCGGCGCCGGTGAGGATGATCGCACGCACCTGCTCGCGCTGCGAGAGCTCGGTGAACGCCTCGTCGAGCTCGGCGATGACCGTCGCGTTGAGCGCGTTGAGCTTGTCGGGGCGGTTGACCGTGACGATCGCCAACGCGTCGGCGATCTCGAGCGTGAGGTAGGTGAATGGCGTCGTCATACCACAAATCTATATCTTGGGGAGTGCCCACACCTCCCGTGCAGACCGTCGCCTGGGCGCCCAACGGGGCGCTGCGCATCGTGGACCAGCGGCGCTTGCCCGCCGAGCTCGTGATGCGGGACCTGTCCAGCCTCGATGAAGTCGCGGATGCGATCCGCACGCTCGCCGTGCGTGGCGCACCGGCCATCGGCGTGGCGGCGGCGATGGGGCTCGCGGCGGCGGCCGCCGCCGAGCTCGAGCGCGGCAAGCTCGCCGACGCCGCGCACGCGCGCCTCTCCATAGAAGCGGGCGCCGCCACGCTGCGCGGTACGCGTCCGACGGCCGTGAACCTGATGTGGGCCCTCGACCGGATGCTCGCCGCGCTGCAGCAGGCCTCGGGCGATCCCGCCGCGCTGGTGGCGGCGATGCGCGAGGAAGCCGAGCGCATCCGCGCCGAGGACGTCGCGATGTGCGAGGCGCTCGGCCAGCACGGCCGGACCTTGCTCAAGGACGGGATGCGCGTGCTCACGCACTGCAACGCGGGTGCGCTGGCCACGGCAGGAATGGGAACCGCGCTGGCGCCGATCTACGTTGCGAAGGCCGACGGCCTCAGCATCGAGGTCTTCGCCGGCGAGACGCGGCCGCTGCTGCAGGGCGCGCGACTCACGGCCTGGGAGCTCTCGCAGGCCGGCATTCCGGTCACGCTGATCGCCGACAGTGTGGCCGGCTCGCTGATGGCCGCCGGCAAGGTGGATATGGTCCTCGTCGGCGCGGACCGCATCGCCGCCAACGGCGACACCGCGAACAAGATCGGCACCTACGCGCTGGCCGTGCTGGCCAAGCATCACAGGATCCCGTTCATCGTGGTCGCGCCGTCTAGCACGGTGGACCGCGAGATCGCGACGGGGGAGCAGATCCCGATCGAGGAGCGCGCGCCGGAGGAGATCACGCAGGTCGCGGGCACGCGCGTTGCGGCCGAGGGTACGGCGGTGTTCAATCCGGCCTTTGACGTCACGCCGGCCGCGCTCATCTCGCACATCGTCACCGAGGACGGCGTGCTCTGCGCGCCGTATCACTTCGACCGCGCGACGTTGCCGTTGCCGCCCGCGTAAGGAGATTCCGTGCGACACGTACTCGCCCTCGACGAAGGCACGACCGGAACCACCGCGTTGGTGATCGCCGAGGACGGGCGCGTGGTGGGCCGCGGGTATCGCGAGATCACGCAGCATTTTCCCCAGCCCGGCTGGGTGGAGCACGACGCCGAGGAGATCTTCGCGCGCACGATCGAGGCCGCGCGCGAGGCGCTGGCCGAGGCCAAGGTGACGCCCGAGGCGATCGGCATCACCAACCAGCGCGAGACGATCGTCGTGTGGGACCGCAAGACCGGCAAGCCGATCGACAAGGCCATCGTGTGGCAGGACCGTCGCACGACGCGGCGGGCTGCGGCGCTGCGCGAGGCGGGGCAGGCGCCGGCGATCTACGCGGCCACGGGGCTGGTGACGGATCCGTACTTCTCGGCGACCAAGCTCGAATGGCTGCTCAAGGAGCGCGCGCGCGGGATCGCACCGGACACGTTGGCTGCGGGCACCATCGACACGTGGTTGATCTGGAAGCTCACGAACGGCGCGGTGCACGCCACCGACTACACAAACGCGTCGCGCACGATGCTCTTCGACATCAACACGCGCGACTGGAGCGAGCAGCTCTGCGCGTTGTTCGGCGTGCCGCGGGAGATCCTGCCGGAGGTGCGGCCGTCGTCGGGGTCCTTCGGCGAGAGCGCGAAGGAACACCTCGGCGTCGCGCTGCCCATCCTCGGTGTGGCGGGCGACCAACAGAGCGCGATGTTCGGCCAGGGTTGCTGGAGCCCGGGGCAGAGCAAGAACACGTACGGCACCGGCGCCTTCCTGCTCTTCAACACCGGCGCGACGCGTCCGCCGGGCGGGCAGGGGATGCTCACGACGATCACCTGCGACGCCGAGGGCAAACCGGTGTACGCGCTGGAGGCGAGCATCTTCATCGCCGGCGCGGCGGTGCAATGGCTGCGCGATGGCCTGGGCATCGTCGAGAAGGCCAGCGAGACCGAGGCGATGGCGCGTTCGCTGGAGCGGAACGACGGCGTGTACTTCGTGCCCGCGCTCACCGGCCTCGGCGCGCCGCATTGGGAGCCCGAGGCGCGCGGGACGATCGTCGGGCTCACGCGCGGGACCTCGCGCGAGCATCTCGTGCGCGCGGCGCTCGAGGCGATGGCGTACAGCACGGCCGATGTGCTCGAGGCGATGCGCGGCGCGAGCGGCGCACCGCTCGATGTGCTGCGCGTGGATGGCGGAGCCGCGCAGAACGACTGGCTGATGCAGTTCCAGTCGGATGTGCTCGGCGTGCCGGTCGAGCGGCCGGACATCGTTGAGACCACGGCACTCGGTGCGGCGGGCCTCGCCGGCATCGCTGGTGGGGTGTGGTCAGACGCGAAGGCGTTTCACGCCTCGCGCACGTTCACGCGCTTCGGGCCGACGGCGGGTAGCAACGTTGCGCGGCAGGGACTCGGCGGTTGGCGGCGCGCGACGCGCGCGGCGGTGCACTGGGCGCGTGACCGTGAGGACGGATGAAGTTCGCGCTCGTCTTCGTCCTGTTCTCGGGAAAGTTCGGTGCGCCGCCGGAGCGCGCGCCGGAGGATCCGTGGTTCGGGCGGGACAAGCTTTATCACTTCGTCGGCTCCGCGGTGATCCAAGGGGCAGGGCACGCGATCGGGCGCAGTGCGGGGCTCGATTATCGAGACGCCGCGTGGACCGCGGCGGGGCTCACGCTCACGGCGGGTGTGGCGAAGGAGCTGTATGACCGTGCGGACGGGCGCTTCTTCTCGTGGCGGGATCTTGCGGCGGATGTGGCGGGAGGTGCGACGGGGGAGATGCTGATCCGACAGATCGACCGGTAGGCCTAGGGCGCGTTGTATGGGTGGGTCTAGACGCGGTCGTGCCGCGGGCACAGCTTCTCGGTTCATCCTCATCGGCGAGAATGCGTTGATTCAGCTTCGAAGGTCTCTCTGCTTCTGGACGGGCGGCTTCGCGCTGTCCTTCGCGACCTCGGCAGCGGCCCAGGACGTCCGAGTTGCGCCGGTGGTCGGCATCGTGACACCACTGGCCGGGACGATGGTCACCTGGGAAAGGCAGAATCCGGCGGCGGGAGTCGATTCGGTGCCGTGGGCGCACGTCCATCAGCCCGGACCGATAGTCGGCGTCGCGGTGGAAGTCGACCGTCCGGCTGGCTTCGACTGGTCCGCTCAGCTGACTGGTACGTTCTCCGAGCGCATCATCCGGAACTCAACGCGTGGTGAGCGCTCCTGCACCTGCAAGACAAGTCTCATCGTGAGTGCGGCCGTGCTGGCCCGTCGCACGACGCCGGTCACTGGGTCGATCCGACTGCTGTTCGGGCTCGGCCCCGAACTGCACTACTTCGCTGGCGACGCGGTCTCCAACGAGGACGCGTTCCGGCAGGAGTACTACGTGGACGTTTCTCCGCGCGTCGCGATGGGAGCGTCGGGGATGGCGGGAATCGAATCGGACATTCTCCATCGGGCCAGTCTCCGCTTTCAGCTCGGATACCGCTACATCCTGCTCAAGCACCGGGTCGTGTCGCCGCCGCTGTGGCCGACGGTGTCCTTCCAGGAAGAGGCGAAGCAGGACGTCATCTTCAGCATCGGTGTCGTCCTGCGCCAGCCAGGCGCGCGCTGAGGTGCTGGTGCTGCACGTCGACCTCGCGCCGCGGTGTACTCGCTGCTGCAGGTGCTGCGACCGGAGCCACTGTCGTGTGGCAGCCGCGCAGATAGCTCAAGGCTCGTCTGGTGCCAGCGGTGCGTCCGCAATCTTCGGGACGACGCCACCCGGCGCCCCGAAGTGCGCCGTGAATCGTCCTCGCGCATCGTCACGGTGTGGAATGCCGGGCTTGCCTGTGGACGACTCCACGTAGATGCAGCCGAGCTCCTCCGGGGGACGCGAGCGCGCGAAGGCGTCTGCCTCGACCAGCGCGTCGGACCACGTCGTGCGCGCGAGCGCAAGATCGAACGGCCGCGCCAGATGCAAGCGCGCGAAGTCCTCGGGTCGATAATGCCCGCGCCTCCGGAGCAGCTCGAGCAACGAAAGCGGGGAGAACCCCGGATCCTTCCCGCAGGTCGCCCACGCGAGCCCGGCCAGCGGAAGAATGTTCGCGTGCGCCCAGAGGATATCCACGAAGTCTCGCGGTTCGTCGCGGCCGGCGACCGCGAGCAGCTTGTTGATTGCGAGATCGACGGGATGCAGCAAGTACCCGCCGAGCGCATCGCGCTGCAAGGGGAAGAAGCGCCAAGCGGAGTCGTGGGCCCAGTCCACACGGGTCGCATCGTCCTGGCGACGGACGATCGCCCGCACGAAACCGGGGAGCGCGAACTCGATCTCCAGCGCGTATCCTGAACGCTCGAGCTCCGCGCGATCGTTGGCGAACGCGGTCGCGACTCGCGCTTCGGAGTCGTGGAAGAAGTCGAGGTCGTCGCTGTAGCGCGCCGAGTTCTCGCTGCGGTGCAGCGCGGCGCCCCCAGCGAGATATCGGTCGGAGTCGGCGACCGAGGCGAGTGTCGCCAGCAGGTCGCGCTGGAAGGTCGTTAGCGGCATAGCTTCGCTCCCCGCAAATAGGCTTCGCGATTCCCGTGGCGCATCAGGCGGTCGGCGACCCACGCGACGTCCGCTGCGCTGATGGTGAGATCCCGCGGACTCGACCAAAAGCAGCGCGTGTGAAACTCGCGATAGGCGCGTCGAGCCTCGCGGACGCGCACCATCGCGCGGGCGTCGTCGGGCGAGAGGACTCGCCGACTCTTACGCCCGCCCTTTGCACCAATCTCGGCGAGGTAGCGGCGGATTCTCGACATACTGTAGTGAACGTAATCAGCTTATGATGTAAAATCAATATCGCCAATAGTTTATATTCGCGGTAGCGTCAGGTGAGCGCTGAGGGTACTGTTCCGTCGTGGCCGCCATTCGCCGTGCAGTGCTCCTCTTGATTCTTTCGACCGCGACGGCAACCGGCCAGTTGCGAGTCGCGGTCGTGGACTCGGCCGACATCGCCTTGCTCGGCGCCCGCGTCGAGCTGTGGGGTGGCTCCACGCTCATCACCGTGCGCGCCACCGACCCCGATGGCATCGCTTCGTTCACGGCCGCCGAGTCGCCGCGCGCCACGGACGTGCTGGTGCGGAACATCGGCTTCGCGCCACGGCGGGTCAGCGTGATCGGCGCAACGGACACGATCGTGGTGCGCCTGGAGCGACTCGCGCAATCGCTGCCCGCCGTGACCGTCGCATCGGTGGCGCGCAGTTGCCCGCAATCCGACCAGCCCGAGGCCCGTGCGCTGTGGCGGCGCGTGGCGAATCGGTATCGCGAACCGTCGTACGAGAGTCGTAACACGATGCTCGAACAGCGGCAGGGCACCGTGGACGAACGGGACGTCGGCTTCTTCTACGATGCGGAACTCCGCCTCGGCTCGAGGTTCTACACGTCGGCGGGAATGCGCGGCGGCCACCACCAGCTCGAGCGGCGGCGCTATGTGACCGCACTCGACAGCACCCACGCACTCGAACTGTTCGGTGGCTGGCGGTATCCCGCCATCGAGGCGGAGCTGGCTGGACACTTCGCCACCGATAGCTTCGCGGTCGGACACACCATAGCCGTCGTGGCTCGTACGGCCGCGTCGGTGACGCTGCGCTTCTGCGCACGCGACCGCCGCGGCACGGGTCTCGACGGCACGTTGTTGCTCTCCGAGCGCGATGGCTTCGTGGAAGCGCGCTGGCGGTTCTGGAATCCGCGCGACGAAACGGAGCAGGCGGGCGGTGCCGCGACCTTCGCGAGCGCGTCGGCCGAGGACGAGGCGGTACCGCTGACCTCGACCAGCGGCTTGTTCTGGCGTCGCTTGCCGTCGGGCAAGTTCATCCAGCGCTGGCAGCGCTTTCACGAATGGCGTCTCGTCGAGGAGTCGCAGGAAGCGAGCGAGGAGCTGTTGGCTTCGACCTGCAATCCTCCACCGACCTACGTGCTCTGCTCCGGCGAGCGTGCGCAGTTCGGTACCGGCTGGATCTCGAGCTGTAACTCGTTGCCATACCGCTGCTTCCACGAGTAGCGCGCCTGCGGGAACTATCTCAGTACTAAGAGATTTGTACGGTACGGAGGTAGCAAATGACCAACAAGACCGCAGCATCCAAGATCCAGTCCGTCGAAGACGCGCGCCTGCTCGCCAAGAAGCGCCTGCCGCGCTCCATCTACCTGATGTTCGAGGCCGGCAGTGGCACCAACCTCACGGCCGTGCGGAACGAAGACGCGTTCCGCGACCTGATGTTCCGGCCCAAGAACGGCGTGTTCGTGCCGCAGCCGGACCTGTCCACCACGGTGCTCGGGCACAAGATCTCGATGCCGGCGATCGTCTCGTCGGTGGGATTCCTCGGCGTCGGACATCGCGACGGTGAGGTGGGCGTGGCTCGCGCGACCGCCGATGCGGACACCATCCAGTTCATCTCGGGCGTGGCCTCGACGGCCATCGAGAAGATTATGGATGTGGCGAAGCATCCGGTGTTCTACCAGCTCTACTACGTCGGCGGTCGCGAGGCCTCGGCGCCGATCATCGAGCGCGTGAAGCGCGCCGGTGTCGAAGGCCTCGTGCTCACGATCGACACGCCGACCATCGCGCGGCCGAAGGACACGCCGTACTTCGAGCGAGCCGACCTGCCGATGGGCGTGTCGTTCACCGAGGCGGTGAAGTTCGCACCGCAACTGCTCACGAAGTGGGAGTGGACCTGGGATATGATCCGCGACGGCCTGAAGGACCCGGTCGTGGCGCAGGCCCTGCGTCCGGACGGCACGCCGATGGGGCTGTTCGAAGGCATCGGTCAGATCTACCAGCAGACGCCCACCTTCGACGACATCGCGTGGATCCGCCGGCATTGGGATGGCCCGCTGGTGCTGAAGGGCATTCTCACCGCCGACGATGCGCGCCGGGCGCTGAAGGAAGGCGTGGATGCCATCGTGGTCTCGAACCACGGCGGCAACGTGCTCGACGGCTCGCTGCCGACGCTGCGTGCGCTGCCTGAGATCGTGGATGCCGTGGGCGGCAAGATGGACGTGTTGATGGACGGCGGTGTGCGTCGCGGCACGGACGCGATCAAGGCGGTGGCGCTTGGCGCCAAGGCGGTCCTGCTCGGTCGCGCATACGTCTACGCGCTGCTCGCGGCGGGTGAGCCGGGCGTGCGGAAGATGCTGGACCTCTTCCGCCAGCAGATCAGCGAGGGGATGCAGTTCCTCGGCGCCGAGAAGCTCGGTGACCTGGACCCGTCGCTTCTCGACTTCCCGGCAAGCTGGCCGCAGCGCTGACGCGGCGAGTTCGCCACGATGGGATGACGGTCACTTGGTCTCCGTGTCGTTTCCGGACCGCCGGCGGTTTGTCCAACGTCCGGCGGTCTCGGCGGCGCGGAAGACCGGGAGCGTCCAGTGGTAACGGATGGCCAATCCGCGGACGACGAACGTAAGGGCGAAGCCCGCGGTCATCGCAACGCTGCGCTCCACGCCGAGGTCGCGGAGCACGATGAACAGTCCGGCGCCGAGCACGGACGCGGTGATGTAGATCTCGTGGCGCAGGAGCACGGACGGGACGTGGCCGAGTGTGTCGCGGATCATTCCGCCGACCGTGCCGGTGACGGCGCCCATCGCGATGGCGACCACCGCCGACGCGCCGAGCTCGTGCGCCTTCGCCGTGCCCGCGACGCTCACGAGGGCGAGGCCGAACGCGTCGAACCACAGTAGGGCTTGGTAGCGCGACTCGACGAGCGGTGCGACGAAGTGCATCGCCATTGCGGCGCCGAGGCAGACGGAGATGAACACTGGGTTCTGCACCCAGAACACCGGAACCCCGAGAATCAGGTCGCGGACGGTGCCACCGCCGATGCCGGTGATGGCACCGAGCCACATAAAGCCCATAAAGTCCAGGCCTTTGCGCGACGCCACGAGCGCGCCGGATACGGCGAAGACGATCGCCGCGAGGATGTCGAAGGCGTAGACGAGCTGCGTGATGCGCTCGGGGTCGATGAGGATGCGGTCCACTTAGGCGTCGGCGCTCAGGACGGCGTCCACCGCACGAGTGGAGAAGACGAAGGCAGCACCGGCGTTGACGGCGACGGCCACGCCCAGCGCTTCGATGATCTCGTCCTTGGTCGCTCCGGCCTTGAGCGCGGCATCGGTGTGGACCGCGATGCAGCCATCGCACTGCCGCGTGACGCCGACGGCGATGGCGATGAGTTCGCGCGTCTTGGCGCCGAGGAGGTCGGCCTTCTCGCCGGCCGAGCTGAGCGCGCGGTAGCCGCGGAGCGTCTCCGGGCTGGCGCGGTCGATGTCGGCCATCCGTTGGGCGATCTGCTGTCGATAGGTCTGCCAATCGAACATCATCGCTGCGTCTCCGCGTCCAAGTGAGGCGCATCGCCCAGCGGGCGTCGGGCGAGCGCTGCACGGAACTTGGACGCCACGGTCCGGTTTGGCGAGCGTGCGCAGGCCGGTGCTTGCCCCTGCGCCGCCCTGCGCGGCTCACTTATATTGCAGGCTAGCGTTCACTGGGAGCTCCCTGATGCACCCCCGTACCAAGTTCCTCCTCGGCGGCGTTGTCGTCCTCGGCGCCGCTGGCGTCCTGATGGCCGGCGCGATCAAGGACACCGGCATCTACTTCCTGATGCCCGCCGAGCTGGAAGCGAAAGTCGCCGCCGATCCGACGATGATCGGCACCGGCGTGAAGGTCGGCGCGCAGGTCGTGCCGGGCACGGTCGTGCGCGACTCCTCCGGGCGGATGGTCAGCTTCGAGATGACCGACGGCAAGGCGACGTATCCGGTCGTCTACCGCGGCATCATCCCCGATACGTTTTCGGACTCCGTCGAGGTCGTCGTCGAAGGCCGTCTCGATTCCAACGGCACCTTCCAAGCCACGACGCTGCTCGCCAAGTGCGCCTCGCGCTACGAGGCCACGCCGGAGAGCTACGAAGCGATGCGCAAGGCAATGGAAAGCGGCGCCCCGATGCCGGCCGGGCACGACAGCGTCACGACGAAGTCGTACTGAATCGTGGTCCTCGTCGGCGAGCTGTCCCTGTGGATCGCCCTCCTGATGGGCGTCTGGGCCGTGACGTTGAGTTTCGCGGGCGGCTATCTCAAGCGTGAAGACCTGATCGTCAGCGGCGAGCGTGGCCTCTATGCCACCACGGGTTTCGTGGTGCTGGCCTCGCTGGGCCTGTGGACGGCGCTGCTGACCAGCGATTTCTCCGTGCGCTACGTGGCCTCGTTCACGAGCGCGAATCTCCCGATCGTCTACAAGTTCTCGGCGTTCTGGGGCGGCCAGGCGGGCTCGATGCTCTTCTGGTGCCTCGTGCTCGCGGGCTACGCGGCTGCAGCGACGTTCACGAACCGCAGCAAGAACCGCGCGCTGATGCCCTGGGTGACGGGCACGAACGCCGCGGTGCTGCTCTTCTTCGTGATGGCGACGGCGATCGCGTCGAACCCCTTCGAGCGCCTCGAGTGGATTCCGCCCGACGGCCGCGGCCTGAACCCGCAGCTGCAGAATCCGGCGATGGCCATCCATCCGCCGCTGCTGTACCTCGGCTACGTGGCGACGGCGATTCCCTTCGGCTTCGCGATCGCCGCGCTGAGCACGCGCCGGCTCGACGCCGAATGGCTGGGCGCGGTGCGCAAGTGGAGCATCATCAGCTGGGTGTTCCTCACGCTGGGCATCCTGCTCGGGATGTGGTGGGCCTACGTGGAGCTGGGCTGGGGCGGCTACTGGATGTGGGACCCGGTGGAGAACGCCTCGCTGCTGCCTTGGCTCACGGGCACGGCCTTCCTGCATTCGATAATGATCCAGGAGAAGCGCGGGATGCTGCGCAAGTGGAACGTGATCCTGGTCGTGGGGACGTTCCTGCTCAGCATCCTCGGCACATTCATCACGCGCTCGGGCATCATCCAGTCGGTGCACTCGTTCGCGCAGAGCAACATCGGGATGTGGTTCGCCGTGTTTATGGTGGTCGCACTGGCGATCACGGTGTGGCTGGTCGCGATCCGCCTCAAGGATCTCGAGGCCAAGGCCGAGCTCGAGGCGATGATCTCGCGTGAGGCGGCGTTCCTGTACAACAACCTCGTGCTCGTGGGCATCGCGTTCTCGGTGCTCTGGGGCACGCTGTTCCCGATCCTCTCCGAGGCCGTGCGCGGATCGAAGATCACCGTCGGCGAGAGCTTCTTCAACACGGTGAACGTGCCGCTGGGCCTGCTGCTGCTGGCGCTCACGGGCATCGGGCCGCTCATCGCCTGGCGTCGCGCGTCGGTGCAGAACATCCAGCGACAGTTCGCCGGGCCGGCGTTCTTCGGCGTGGTCGCCGCGGCGGCGCTGTGGACGCTCGGTGCGCGCGAGCTGTATCCGCTGATGGCCTGGGGCCTCGGCGCCTTCGTCGCTGGCACGATCATCCAAGAGTTCTACAAGGGTGCGCTCGCGCGCACGCGTATGCACGGTGAGAACGTCTTCACCGCGCTGGTGAACCTCGTGACGCGCAACCGTCGCCGCTACGGCGGCTACATCGTGCACGCGGGCATCGTCATCCTCTTCTCGGCGTTCGCCGGGATGGCGTTCCGCCAGGAACACGACGTGACGCTGCGCGAGGGCGAGAGCTTCACGACGAAGGATCCCTACGGCAAGGAATGGACCTTCACCAGCGACGGCATCTCGCAGTTCAAGGCGCTCAACCGCGACGTGGTGACGGTAGCGCTGATGCCGGTGATGGAGGGCAAGGCCTTCCCCGTACTCACGAGCGAGAAGCGCCAGCACTTCGACACGCGCGGCAACCCGACGTTCCAGCCGAGCACGGAAGTGGGCATCCTGCAGATGCAGCGGCAGGACGTGTACCTGGTGCTGGCCGGCACGATCGGCGATCGCGCGGAGATCCGCATCAACTTCAATCCGCTGGTGGTGTGGGTGTGGCACGGCGGCATCCTGATGGCGCTGGGCGGACTGATCGTGATGTGGCCGCAGAGCGAGCGGAAGCGGCAGGGCGGCTACGTGACGGAGCTGACGCCGCAGCACCGCGAGACGGCGGGGGTCTGATGCTGACGCGACGCGAATGGTTCGTGGCGGCAGCCGGCGCCGGCGTGGCGCTCTCGAGCCGCGTGCTCGGCGGCCAGCAGACGAACTTCACGCCGATGGACCAGAGCGCGTATCGCCCCGTGATGCGCGACCCGAAGCCCGGCGCCACGCCGTCGATGACGCCCGAGGAGCGCGACCGGCTCGAGCGCGAGCTCAAGTGCCAGTGCACCTGCATCCTCGACGTGTACACCTGCCGCACGACGGACTTCACCTGCAGCGTGTCGCCGGCGATGCACCGCGATGTGATGCGCCTCGTCGAGGGCGGCTACACAGCGCAGGAGATCAAGGATGCCTTCGTCGCGACCTACGGCGAGGTCGCGCTGACGGCGCCGGTGAAGCAGGGCTTCAACTGGGCGGGTTACTTCGCGCCGGCCGTCGTGATGACGACCGGTGGCATCGTGTTGACGATGATGATCAAGCGCTGGACGCAGCGTGCGGCCGCAACGACCGCGGCTGCGTCCGCGACCGGGACCGCCGCGGGCGCCGTGCCGCCGATCGACGCCAGCGCCGATGAACTCGCGCGCCTCGAGAAGGCCCTGCGCGAGGAGGACTTCGAGTGATCGCCCTGCTGCTCGGCGCGGTGCTCGCGGTGTCGGCGCTGGCCTTCGTGATGTGGCCGCTGCTCAAGGGCGGCCTGCGCAGCGCGCCCATCGAGCTGGCGCCGGAGCAGGCACCGGAGGCCAGCGCGCTCGAAGCCCTGCGCGAGATCGAGTTCGATCAAGCCACGGGCAAGCTCTCGCCCGAGGACTACGCCACGCTCAAGGCGACGTACACGCCGCTGGCGCTGGCCGAGCTGCGCGCCCGCGAGGCCGGTGTGGCCGCCGCGTCGCCGGAGGCGGCCCTCGCGCTGAGCGCAGCGGACGATGCGGCCGAAGCGCTGATCGCGCGCGTGAAGCAGGGTGGACGCAATTGCCCGAGCTGCGGCCCGCGGCCCGGACGCGGCGTTCTGCTCCGACTGCGGCCGGATGCTCGGGGCGGGCTGCCCGTCCTGCGGCGCGGCGGTCCCGCAGGATGCGAAGTTCTGCGTGGAGTGCGGGACGGGGATCGTCGCGACGGCGTAGCGGCGCGCGAGGTGTCGACGCGCTAGCTCGCGACGCATATCTGCCGCAGCAGCTCGGGATCTTCCTGCAGCGTCATCCGCACGGCGCCCGAGGCCGGCAGCACGCGCAGCAGCGGCATCAGCAGGCGATCTCGCGCGAAGCGTGCGAGGCCTGACGTGCGATCGGCCAGCGCGCCGAGTCGCGCCGAGGTCTGCGCGACGCGTTCGACGGCGGGTCGCCGCCGCCGCTCGTACGCCGCGAGCGCAGCCGGCACATCGGCCTCCTGCCGCAGCGCGTGCAGCAGCACGGCCGCATCGACCATCGCGCTGTTCGCCCCTTGGCCCAGGTTGGGTGCCATCGCGTGCGCGGCATCGCCGAGCAGCGTGACGCGTCCGACCGACCAGCGCGCGCACTGCACCCGGACGACGGTGTTGAGGAGGAGCTCATCCCAGCGCGCGAGCGGGGCCAGCAGAGGGCCTGCCGCCGGATACGCGAGTCGCCAAGCCTCGCGGAAGGCATCGAGGTCGCGTGCCGCGACGGCCGCGCGGAGCGGCGCCGTGCCCGCCGAGGCATAGATGTACGTCGCTCCATCCACGGCGAAGCTGCCGAAGAGCCCCGCGGCAGTCCACGCTTCCTCTTCGAGGGCGAGGCCCTCGGGCAGCAGCGCGCGCAGGTAGGGAATGCCGTTCGTTCGCACGCGCGCGCCGAACGGGAGACTCGCGCGCAATGCCGAGTGCGCGCCGTCCGCTGCGACGACCAGGTCGGCGGAAAGATCGGTCTCGCCCAGCGGCGTACGGGCGCGCAGGCTGCCCTCGGCGGTTGCCGCGAGCACCTCCGCGCCGAACATCGCCGTGATGCGCGGCTCGGCGGCGATGGCGTCGAGCAACACGGCGGCGAGCGTGGCCCTGCGCAGCATCCGCATCGGCGGCATCGCGGCCATCGGCTCGAGCAGCACGCGGCCGCGGCCGTCAGCGACGCGTCCGTTCTGCACGAGCGGCGCGGCGGCCAGGGCAGGGCCGAGGCCGAGGCCGTCGAGCACGGCCTGGCCGTTGGCGGCGATGGCGATGCCGGCGCCGACGGCACGCGGCTGCGCGACGCGCTCGATCAAGGTGACGCGCGCGCCCGCCCGCGCGAGCAACAGGGCCGTGGTGCAGCCACCGATGGCGCCGCCGACGACGATGACACGAAGCGAATCCAGCTGCATCATTCCTCCAGTAGGGTACGCGCAACCTACGGGCGTTCCGACGCCCCTCCATTGACCGATTCCGCCAGCGCATTGACCGTGACCGCCAAGTCAGCATCCTCCCTCGACCGCGAGACCATCCTCGCCGCCGTCCCGGCCGGCGTGCTGGCCGTCGCCGTGACGCTGGGAATGGACCGCGGCGAGTTGATCCGCGCGGCGGGACTCAGCGAGGCGCAGCTCGCGGATCCGGACGCGCGCGTACCGGTGCGCTGCGACCTACGGCTGTGGGAAGCGTTGGCGCCGCAGCAACTCGGGCTCGAGATCGGCCAACGCCTCGGACTCGGCGCGGCCGGCATCGTCGGGCACGTGATGCGGCACGGCAGCACGGTGGCCGACGCGCTGGCGCTGATGCAGCGCTTCGCGGCGGTGGTGCATCCGGAGTTGATGCCGCGTGTGGAGCGTCGCGAAACGCCCGCGGGATCGCGAATGGTCTTCGTCCGCCCGCCGACGCCGGCCTTCGCGCAGTTGCGGGAGCCGGTCTACGCGCAGGCGGCGAGCACGGTGAGCGTGATGGAAACGCTACTTGGCCGCCCGGTGCGCGCGACGTGGGTGACGTATCCGCTCTCGCGCCCCCACGACGCGGCACGGCACGAGCGGTTCTTCGCGGCACCGGTGGCCTGGGACGGCGCGCTCTTCGAGGTCGCCTTCGACGCCGAGCTCCTCGCGCGCCCGCTGCCGCGGGCGGATGCGGCGCTGTTGCCCTATCTCACGCGCCACGCCGAGGCGATGCAAGCCGAGCTCGGTGCCTCGACCGACATCGTCGCGAGCGTGCGGCGAGAGATCGGGTTCGCGCTCGCCGAGGGCGAGCCGCGCAGCGCGGACGTGGCCCGGCGCCTCGCGATGTCTGCGCGCACGATGGCGCGACGGCTGGGTGAGGCGGGCACGTCGTTCAGTGCCGTGGTGGAGGCGGAGCGCATCGAGCGCGCGACACGCCTCTTGGCCGATGCGCGCCTGACCTCGGCGCAGGTGGCGGTGCTGCTCGGCTACGCCGAGCCTGCCCCGTTCCACCGCGCGTTCAAGCGCTGGATGGGCGTGGCGCCGGCGGAATGGCGCCGCCGGCACGCCACGCGCGCCATTCCGTGACGCTGGCGTAGGCGAGCAGCCCAGTCGCGAACAACGGCGCGGCGGCGGAGAGCAGACGAAGGACCTGCTGCAACAGCGACGCGCCGAGGCCGACGTTGGCGAGGTGAAGCGTCGAGAGCATCGCGTCCGCGGCCGCTGCCGCAGTCGCGAATACGAAGTGACGGAGCCGTCGCCGTCGCGCCGCCATCCAGAGCAGCGCGACGAGCGTGGCGTCGAAGGCCGCCCAGCCCCAGAGCGCAGCACGGCTGAAGCCGAGCAGCGATTCCGCGCTGGCGAGCGCCATCGTCGCGATGCCGAGTGTCCACGGCACCAGCCCCGCGGCGAGCACCCACGCCAGACCGGGCGGGCGCTTGAACAGGGATCGCGCGGCGAATCCAAGCATCGATCCGCCGGCGAACGCGCGCAGGACTTCGGTGACGGCGCGCGGCGCCGACACCTGCGGTGGATGCAGGAGGTAGATGGGGCGCCAGCGGTCGGGATGCATCCGCGCGCGGAAGAAGGCGAGGCCGTCGAAGTCGTAGAGCGGACGCGCGAGCTGGCGCACGAGACCGAGCCAGCGCTGCGACGTGCCGACGAGCGGCACCATCCCCGGCGTAATCCACTGCGCGCCGTCGGCCGCGAGCGTCCGGACGATCGTGTCGAACATCAGCTCGCTGGTGCCGTTCGGCGCGCCGTCACGACGCAGGTCTTCCACGAGCCAAGCGTGGCGCGCGGGCATCGGCGTGGCCGTGACGTAGGCCACCGCACGGTCGCCGACTTCGGCGATCCAGCAGCGACGGAGCAAGGGAAGGTTGTCCTGCCGATGCGCAACGACGAACCCCATCGGCTCGATGCGTCGCGTGCGCGCCCACGCGGACTCGAGGCGCTCCAGCGCGTAGCGGTCGGCGGGCGCGAGCGCTGCGAAGGAGAGGGCGCGGATCGTCACGCCCTTCTTGCGGGCGCGGCGAAGCTGTTCGCGGATGCGCCGTCGCGTGCGCAGGATCTCCGCCCAGCCCGCTGGGCTCCACTCGGGAAGCGAACCCACGACGATGCCCGCAGCATCCGGAATACGCTCGGGATGCTCGATGCCGAACCACAGTGGGATGCGGCCTGCCGCGCGCGCCGCCGATGCAAATGCCACCGCGGCGTCGTGCGCCGCCGTCGCTGCGGCAATCGGCGTTCCGGCGGCGACCCACGCCGTGCCTGTATCACGATACGGAACGACCGCGCCGTCGGGTCCGCGCCAGACCTGCTCCCCGAGCAGTGCGTTCAGCGCGTGCGCGTGGTCGCCGTGGGCGATCCACGCCGCGCGCAGGTCGGCGGGAAGCTGCGCCGCCGACCCGGCGCGACGACTCAGTTCCGGTTCTGCGCCAGCCAATCCAGCGCCAACGACGACATCGCCTTCACGCCCACCGGCAGCGCGCGCTCGTCGGCGAAGAACAGCGGCGAGTGGTTCCGCGGCACCGTGTTGAGGTCGGCCTCGGGCGACGAGACGCCGAGGAAGATGAACAGGCCGGGTACGCGGGCCTGGAAATACGAGAAGTCCTCGGCACCGGTGGCCAGCGGCGCGAGCTGCACGTTGTCGCGGCCCGCGGCGCGCTCAAGCGTCGGCAGCATCCGTGCGGTAAGGGCCTCGTCGTTGCGCGTGACGATGTAGCCGGAGTCGATCTTCACCTCGACGCGCGCGCCCGAGGCCATCGCGATGTGCTGCGCCGTCGACTGCACGCGACGGAAGATGTCGGACTTCTGCGCGTCGCTGAACGTGCGGATCGTGCCGATGAGCACGGCCGAGTCGGGGATGATGTTGTTGCGCACGCCGGCCTGGAACTGCCCGACCGTGACGATCGCCGGGATCGCCGTGATGTCGGTCTGCCGCGA
Source organism: Gemmatimonadaceae bacterium (assembly GCA_035444005.1). GTDB lineage: Bacteria > Gemmatimonadota > Gemmatimonadetes > Gemmatimonadales > Gemmatimonadaceae > Pseudogemmatithrix. The sequence goes on along the minus strand of DAOMNV010000005.1, from coordinate 41,861 downwards.
GATGATCGTCTGCAGGCCCATCACGATCTGCGAGCCGACGACGATGGGATCGATGCCGCCCCAGGGGTTGGCGCCGTGCGTCTGCCGGCCGTGCACGGTGATGCGATACGCGTTCGACGCGGCCATCGTCGGGCCGGGGCGATACGTGATCTCGCCGAGCTTGCCCGACCACACGTGCAGGCCGAAGATCGCGTCGATCTTCGGATTGTCCATCACGCCGTCGGCGATCATCCGCTCGGCGCCGCCACCGCCGTCGGGATGGCCTTCTTCGGCGGGCTGGAAGATGAAGACCACTGTGCCCGGCAACTGCGCCTTCATTCCGGCCAACAGCTCGGCCGTGCCCATCAGGATCGCGACGTGGTTGTCGTGACCGCAGGCGTGCATCACGCCGACTTCCTGCCCGTTGTACGTCGCGCGCACGCGCGAGCGGAACGGGAGGTCAACCTGCTCCGTGACCGGGAGGCCGTCCATATCGGCGCGCAGCGCTACCGTGCGGCCCGGCCGGCCGCCGCGCAGCACGCCGACGACGCCGTGACCACCGACGCCGGTGCGCACTTCCATCCCCAGCGCGCGCAGGTGCTCGGCCACGAGGCGCGCCGTGCGCTCCTCCTGACCGCTGAGCTCGGGATGCTCGTGGATGTCGCGCCGCCAGGCAACGACCTTGGGCATCACCGCGCCCATCCGGCGTTCGAGCTCGGCCGTGAGCGGGGACGGTGCCTGCGCGGCCAGCGGCGCGCCGAGTGGCGCGGCGAGCGCGGAGACGAGGAGGAGCTTGGTCAGACGGCGCATCCGGAAATGCCTCGGGGTGAAGGTCCGTCGCGAAAGATGCGGTGGCCCGCGTGTCACAAGTAAGGGGCGCATTGCGTACATTCTGAAAACCACCGTCTCCCAAACCTCTCCGAGCCGATGTCGCACCCGAGATCGCAGGGACAGTTGGACGAGCTCGCGCAGGCCTGCGCGGACGTGGCGCGGCGCTTCGCCGGACTCGACGCCCGCGTCAGCGACGCGCAGTGGAACCAGCGTCCGGCGGCGGACGAATGGTCCGTCGCCGAGTGCATTGCGCACCTCAATCTCTCCAGCGCCGCGATGCTCCCGAGGATGCGGGCGGCCATCGACGAGGCCAAGCGGCTGCCGCCGCTCGGCGACCGCGCGTACAAGGGCGCGCTCTTCGGCCGCATCCTCGCGCGGGTGGTCGGTCCCGTGCCGATCGTGCTGGGCTTCCGGTTGGGCCGCGCCAAGACAGGCACGCCGTTCGTGCCGGGCAGCGAACTTCCGCGTGCGGAGGTCGTCGGCGAGTTCCGGCGCTGGTTGGCCGAGGAACTGGCGCTCGTGTGGAGCGTGGAAGGGATCGCCGTCGATCAGGTCACGCTGGAGTCGCCGTTCGTCGCCGGCGCGCGCTACGACGGATACTCGGCGCTGTGGATCGTCGTGCGGCACGAGCTGCGGCACTTGGTGCAGGCCGAGCGTGCGCTCGAGCGGGTCGGGGCGCGATGAGCATTCCGGCGCCGTTGGTCGGCGCGATGGGGCAGTGGGACGGACTGAACAAACTGTGGTTCGAGCCCGGCTCGACGGCGTTCGAGAGCCGCACGACGGCCGAGCTGCGTGGCGAGGCGGCGGGGCGGATGCTCGCGCTACGCTACACGTGGTCGCACGAGGGCAAGCCCTGCGAGGGAATCCTCCTGCTGGGCGATGACGTGAAGGCCGGCCGATGCGACGTGGCCTGGGCGGATTCCTTCCACAACGGGCATCGCCTGATGCCGCTCAGCGGTGCCGCTGCCGGTGATGGCTTACCGGATGTGCGCGGCAGCTATCCCGCGCCGCCGGGTCCTGATTGGGGATGGCGCATCACGCTCGAGCATCCAACGGCCGATGCCCTGGTGATGCGGATGTACAACATCACGCCGGACGGGACAGAGGCGTTGGCAGTCGAAGCGTCGTACGTTCGTCGTCGTTGATGGCGATCGCCACGTCGAGCGCGGTGCGCGAGGCTGCCTCGAGCAGCGGGATGCCGGGCCCGAGGTAACTGCCGCAGAGCCAGAGCCGACGGCCGTGTTGCGCGTGCAGCACGCGCACGGTGCGCGCGCCTTCGAGCGACGCGGCGTTCACCAGCGGGCGCTCGAAGCGCGCCTGCGCCCGGATCGACTCCTCGCGCGGCGCGACGATCGGATTCCAGGTCTGGAACACCGGAGACGAGTGGGCGAGTCCGGGCTGCACGCGGTTCATCCAGATGGTGGCCATCGGCTTGTCGTGCGCGTCGCTGGTGATGAGGTTCACCGGCGCCTAGTGCGCGCGATCGCGCGGGGCGAGACGCTCGTCGGTGTGGACGACGACCTCGCTGCCTTCGTAGGCGAAGCGCTCCAGCGCGTCCTTCTCGCGCCGGTACGAGGCATCGAGCATCGCGGCCGCCTGGTTGGCCTGCGTCGCGACGACGACGTGGTCGAAGACCTGTTCGCCGCCGTCCCAGCTGACGCGCACGCCTTCTGCGGCTGGCGCGATGCGCTGCACCCGGATGCCGCAGCGCACCGCGTGCACGGGCTCGGTGAGGCGTCGCACGACTTCGCGCGTGCCTAGCACCACGCGGCGCACGCCGCCGAAGGTGAGCCCGCGCGTGAGGTAGTCGAGGATGACCCGCGCCGGATACGCCCGCACCGCGGCATTCGAGCAGGTGCAGACGGCCGCGAAGGTCGGGATGAGGAAGCCCTCCGCGAAATCGCGGTCGAAGCGATGGCGGTCGAGCCAGCTGCCGAGCGGTTCCTCGCTCTCGCCGATGTGGCTGAGGGCCGAGCGCGCCACGCGGTAGAAGCGCAGCAGCTCGCGGTTGATGCGCAGCGCACGGCCGCCGAAGGGCGTGGCGGGCAGCGGGATCGAGCGTCCGGCGACGAGCCAGTTGGCGTAGCGGTAGTAGGCCGCGCCGCCGAGCGTGCTGAACGAACCGGCGTAGTTGGTGCGCTCCAGCTGCACGCCGAGCGCGTGGTACTGGGCGATCAGCGTGGGATAGTAGCCCTCGTAGAGCACGCGCAGCGGGACATCCACGCGGAAGGTCTCGCCGTCGTGCTCAAGGTCCAGCGAGTGCGCGTCCATCCCGGCAACCTCGTGCCGCTCCATCAGCGTGACGCGATGGTGCGTGCTGAGCCGCCACGCGGCCGAAAGGCCGGCGATGCCGCCGCCGATGACTGCGATGTCGAGGCCAATCCGCACGCGCTGCGCTCCGGTCCGGTACCCGCGAAAAATGGTCGCGGGGCCGCGTCAGGGGCACCCCTCCGCCGGGCCCCGCGGGACGCCAGGCGGCAGGAGGCTGACACCTCGCGCCGCCGGCCGCCGTACTGCACCTTATGACGATGCAAGGCGAACCCACCAAGCCCCCGATGCCTGAGGCGCCTCAGGCCCCCGTGGCGGTCACGACGCAGGGCGTGCCGCAGACGCCCGTCGAGGTGCGTGCGATGCGCGCCCAGCGCACCGAGCTCTCGAACCAGCTGAACTCAGCGGTCGGCCGGCGCGACGACATCGTCGATCAGCTTCGCGAAGCCTCGGCGTCCGAGCGCCCCGGACTCGAGGCGCGCCTCAAGGTGCTCGACGACCGCATCGTCGAGCTGGAATCGGAGATCGCCCGCACGGGCGAGCTCATCGCCCAAGCGCCGGGCGAGCTGCTCAATACCTCGACCACGCAGGTGCCGAACGTCGGCGGCGTCCAGTTCCGCTCGGTCGACACCACCGGCATCGCGGTCGTCTTCACGCTCTTCGTGCTCGCGCCGATCGCGTTCACCGTCGCGCGGCTGATCTGGAAGCGCGCCAGCGCCCCGATGCGTCCGCGCCTCGACGCCGAGACGCAGGAGCGGATGCGCCGCCTGGAGTCCGCGGTGGATACCGTCGCGATCGAAGTCGAGCGGATCTCGGAAGGGCAGCGCTTTATGACGAAACTGCTGGCGGAGCGGGAGAAGCAGCAGCTGGGTAGATGATGGATGACGGATGACGGATGGTTGAGGGTCTTCAAGCATCCGTCATCCGTCATCCGTCATTCTCTCAGCTTGAGTAGTACGCCGCATTCTCCTCGATGTACCCCTTCGTCAGGTCGCAGCCATACGCGACCGCGCGCGCCTCGCCGACGCCGAGCGCGATCTCGAGGTCGACGACCTCGTGCTTGAGCGCCTTGCGCACCACGTCGTCGTCGAATGAGAGACGCTCGCCGCCCTGCACGACCTGGAAGCCGTTGATCCAAGCGTCCGTGCGCGCCGGCGCAATCGTGCAGTCGAAGCACTTGCCGACGGCCATCAGCAGGCGGCCGACGTTGGGGTCGGCGCCGTGCACCATCGTCTTCACCAGCGGTGAGTTGAGCACGCTCTTCGCCACCCGCCGCGCCTCGTGGTCGTTCACGGCGCCGCGCACGGTCACGCGAAGCAGGTGCTCGGCGCCTTCCCCGTCGCGGCCGAGCGTCTCCGTCATCTTGATGCAGCCGGCGATCAGCGCCTCGCGGAAGGCGGCCTCGTCCACCGCGCCGGCGAGTCCGTTGGCGAGGATCGCGCAGGTGTCGCTGGTGGACGTGTCGGTGTCCACGCTCAGCATATTGAACGAGCGCTCCACGGCCTCGCGCAGCAGGCGGTCGAGCGTGGCGGCGTCGAGCGCGGCATCCGTGAAGATGTAGGCGAGCATCGTCGCCATATTCGGCTCGATCATCCCCGAACCCTTCGCCACCCAGGTGATCGTCGCGTCGCCGACGGCGCAGGAGGAGGCCTTCGGAAAGGTGTCCGTCGTCATAATGCCTTCGGCGCCGACGAGCGGGTCGTCCTGCAACTCGGCGGCCAGCCCGACCACGCCGCGTTCGATCTTCTCGATCGGCAGCGGTACGCCGATGACGCCTGTCGAGCTGACGAGCACGCGGCCGGCGTCGGCGCCGAGCTCTTGCGCCGCGGCAGCGGCCATACGCCGCGCATTCGCAACGCCCGCCGCGCCGGTGGCGACGTTGCTCACCTTGCTGTTCGCGACGATCGCGCGGAGCACGCCGCCCTTGATCGTCTCGCGGCCGAGCACGATGGGCGCGCCGGGAAAGTGGTTGCGCGTGAAGACTGCGGCCGCCGCGGCGTCCACCTCGCTCACGAACAGCGTGAGGTCCTTGGCCTCGGGTTTGAGGCCGACGTTGCGCGAGGCGCAGCGGAAGCCGCGCGGGAATCGGGGACGGTCGTGGAACGCTGGCATAGGGAGGGAATCTTAACGCCTCCCGGAACGCGGCGTCTGACAGGCTGACCACACCGTCCCCACCGGTACCCGTTCCATAGGAGTCTTTCGTATGCGTCCCACTCTGAAGTTCCTCGCGCTGGCCGCCGCAATCGCTGGTTCGGCCAACCTCGCGACGGCCCAACAGGCCCCAGCCGCCCCGCGAGCGGCGAGCGCCCCACGCGCCGCCGGCGGCGTGACCGCCATCCTCAACGCCCGTCGTGCGCTGGATCTCACGCCGCGCCAGGTGGCGCAGCTCGATTCCATCGAGCGCGGCCTGCACGCCGAGCGTCAGCGCGTCACCGCGGCGATGCGTCCGGCGATGGACTCGATGCGTCAGCGCGCCCGCACGCAGGGCGTGCCCCGCGACTCGGCCGCGCGCCGGCAGATGATGCAGCAGGCGGAGCAGCGCCGGGCCGCGATGCGCCCGCAGATGGAGCAGCTGCGCCAGCGTGACTCGGCCGCGACGGCCGCCGCCGAGCGCCTGCTGAACGACACGCAGCGCACGAAGTGGCGCGAGATGCAGGCCGAGCGCCGCGGCTTCGCCCGCGGGATGCAGGCCGGTCGCGCCGGGGCGCGCGGTCCGGCGATGCGCGGGGGCGCGGCCCGCGGCCAGCGTCCGGGCGCGATGCGAGCGCCGCAGGGCCAGCGTCCGCCGCAGGCGATGCGCCCGCAGATGCGCCGGCCCGCGCCGGACGCCTGAATGCAGGCGTAGCATCCACGAACGTTGCGCGATTGGCCGGGGGGACGCAGAATAGCTGCGTCCCCCCGGACTTTTTCTTCCCGCGCAATGGAGTCTGCAGATGTTCTCGACCGCCCAGGAACCGACCTCGCCGCAGCCAGCGTCGCTCGTCGAAGATCTCATCGATATCTGGTTCTCGCCCTCCGCCGTGTTCGCGCGTCGCCGCGACGGCGGGGCCTGGGGTCCCTTCCTGATTTCCGCCGCGCTGCTCTGCCTGCTGTTCTATGCGGCGATGGGCGCGATGCAGGGCATCTTCGACGCGGAGTTGGTGAAGGCGGTCGCGAAGATCCAGGCCGACAATCCGTCGCTGACCGGTGACCAGGTTGCGCAGATGCAGAGCACGATCGAGGGCAGCATCCGCTACGGCGGGTTGGTGGCGATGCCCGTCGTGCTGCTGCTGCTCGGCGTGGTGACCTGGCTGGTGGCCAAGGTGCTCGGCGGCACGCTGTCGTTCGGCGGCGGCGTGATGATCGCGTCGTTCGCCTATCTGCCGAAGGCGCTGGACCTGCTGGTGTTCATCGCGCAGTCGTTCGTCTTCGACGGTGCAGGGGCGACGGCGCGGCACGAGTATTCGGTCGGCGTCGGGCGCTTCCTCGACCCGACGATGAACCAGGGCCTCTACAACATCCTCGGCCGCTTCGACCTGTTCACGATCTGGGTCACGGTGCTGCTGACGTTGGGGCTGATGCACACGGCGAAGATCGAGCGCTCGAAGGCAATCGCCGGTGGCATCGGCATCTTCGTGATCGGCGCCCTACCCCTGCTGATGCAGCTCTGAGGACGTCCAGCTCGGCTCGAGGACGCCGGCGTCGATGAGGACGCCCTCGACGGCCTCGGGCACCATCGTGGGCCAGAGGATGAATCCCTGGAGGAGGACCAGCGGGCGCGGCTTGCGCCCGCTGCCGCGGTAGCGCCAGCGCGCCCAGAGCTCGTAGGCCAGCGCCACCGCGCCGCCGAACGCGGCGAAGAGGCACCACGTGGCCAGCGCGACGCGCCAGGGCAGCGTCAACGCCATCCACGCGCCGATCGCGTAGGCGGTGGCGATGCCCATCACGCGCACGCTCTTCAGCACCGGGTTGAACACGAGGCAGCAGCCCGTGAACAGGGCGACGCCGAGGAGCATCAGCGCCCACATCAGGTTGACGTACCAGATGGTCATAGCGCCCGAAGCTACCGGCCGTGTGTACGCCGCGCCATCGGGGAATCACCGCGCGGGCCGAAGCTGCGCCACAGCAGGTACAGCGCACCGGGCACGAGGAAGATCGCTAGCTTGATGATGCCGGTGAGCGCCACGGCACCCAGCGCCGCCGCGATGCCCAGCGCCGCGACACCGCCGGCGAGGCCGAGGGAGATCGCCTTGCCGTACCACGTGTCGTAGAAACTCCGCGCGCGCCGGACCTCGCCGTCGGCCGCCGCGAACGTCTCGACGCGCGCGGTGAATGCTTCGCGGAAACGCGCGAATCCCTCGGCGTCCTGACGGCTCGTGATCACCCAGCGCGGGCCCTGCGGCGCGTCGAGCTCGAGGTATTCATAGCGGGAGAAGCCGCGGGACATCGAATGGTCGAGCTTCCAACGGCGCAACTCGGAGAAGCGGCGGAACTCCTCGCGCGCACTGCCGCCCGTGAACGGCGTCCACTGCCGTCGGACGCCGTCGGGTTCGAGCGTGTAGGTGGCGGTGCCGGCCAGGCGGTGCAGGCCGACGGCGACGCCGCCGACGAGGGCAAGGACGGCAAGCGGCGCGGGGACGCCGATGGCGATCGCCGCCGACATCGCCAGCATCGCCAGCATCCAGGTCTTGAGGACGCCGCGCCACTGCGCGTCGCCGAAGACGCGGCACCGGACCTGGGGCGCGCCGTCGGCAACCACCGTCAGCTGGAGGCGCTGTCGGGACGGAGCCGGATCGCGAAGCAGTGCTTCTCGCCGACGGCGATCTCCGTCTTGTCCTTCGCGTAGCGCACGATCTTCTCGGGATATGTGTCCAGCGGCACGCGCGAGAAGCCGGCGCTGAGGAAGAGCTCGTCCGAATAGGAGACGGCGAAGAGATCGGTGTAGCCGCGGGCGCGGGCCAGGTCGATGGCCGCGGCGATCAACTGCCGCCCGTAGCCGCTGCCGTGCAGGTCTTCGTCCACGGCCAGCGAGATGAGCTCGGCGACGCTCGGCGAATACTCGTCCAGCGCGACGCAGCCGATGATGCCGCCTTGGCCGTCGCGCAGGACGCGATAGTCGGCGAGGTGGTTGGCGGCGAAGTCCGGCGTGCGGACGATCGTGAGGCCGGCGGCCGAGTAGCGGTTGTTGAGCGAGAGGAGCTGGCCGATGTCCGTCTCGTGGGCGGGGCCGATGTGTGCGTTCACCGTTCGGTAGCCTCGAGGCGCTTGAGCGCCACGCGGATGGGGATGAGGGTGGCGGCGATGCAGAGTAGGGCCGCGAGTCCGAAGCCGAGCACCATCTCGGTGGGTTCGATCGGCTGGCGGAAGGCCTTGGCCGAGAGATAGCCGTAGACGGGCCGCGCCTCGAGCACGATGACGGCGCCGATGAGCGCCACCGAGGCCATCATATACAGCAGGCCGCCGAAGCTGGTGGGGATCTGCGCCGCGTTCTCCGTCTCGAACTGCGGGAACATCGTCCCGAAGCCGATCGCCATCCCGCTGAGGGCGAAGGTCATCAGGGCGATCGTGCCCACCGAGACGTAGAACATAAATTCGCTGACCTGCAGCAGGTAATCCGTCACGCCGACGATGGCGATGGCGAGCAGAAGCAGCGGCAGCGTGCCGACCCAGAACTTGGCCCAGAGCAGGTCCCGGACGGCCATCGGACTCGAGCGCAGCAGCCACAGCGTGCGGCCCTCGAGCGACACGCCGGGAAAGATGAACCGCGCCGCGATCGACGCGAGCACGAAGCCAGCCAGGACGAGGTTCAGGAAGGGCACGACGTTCACGAGGAAGAACGTGATGCCCTCGCCGGAGAGTGGCAGGAACTTGATGTTGTAGACGTACACCACGACGAGCACGGCCAGCAGGATGAGCTGCGACCACTGCGTGGTGTCGCGGAAGAACAGGCGGATCTCCTTGAGCACCAGCTCGCGGCGCAGCGTGCCGAAGGGCTGCAGCACCCGATCGCCGAGCGTGGAGAGCAAGCCGCCCTTCTTGACCCAGCGCTGGGCGCTCTCCTGCGCCTTGCTGAAGCCGGTGTGGTAGAGCCAGCGATGCAGCATCGCGCCGAGCACGAAGAAGGCCAGCGCGGTGGTCCACAGCAGGTACATCGACAGCCAGTCGGGCTCGCCCTGCAGGTAGCCCATCGTCGCCTTCTGCACCCACTCGCTGGGCAGCAGCGGCGAGGTCGGCGTGCGCAGCACGGCGATGAAGTCGAGCAGCGAGCGGAAGCCCTCGGGCCGCGCGAGGCGCTCGGGACGGATGAGCCGGAACATCAGCACGATGCCGCCGGCGGCGAGCACCGCGATGACGCTGAGGATGTCGCGCGTGCGCCGGGCGGGGAACACGTTCACCAGCGTGAGCGTCAGCGCCGACCCCAGCACCGCGGGGATCACGAACATCGGCAGCATCAGCAAGGTCGCGACGATGGGGAACAGCCAGCCGCCGTCGTAGACGATGCCGTAGGCGGTGAACATCGGGATCGCCACCAGCACGACCATCCAGCTCGAGGCGACCATCGTCTCGAGCAGCTTCGCGCCGTAGAGCCGCAGCCAGTCCACCGGCGCGGAGACGAGCATATCGAGATCCTTCGCGAGGAAGAAGCTCGAGAGCGCGGTGATCACGTTCGAGAGCAGCAGGATGCTGGTGAAGCCGAGCAGCAGCAGGCCGAGCAGCTTGCCGGCCAGCAGCGCGCCGATTTCCTCGACGCCGCGGAAGTACGTGAGCAGGCGGTAGAGCACGCCGAAGATGAAGGCCCAGAACATCACGCCGACGAACCCGAGCACGGCGAAGCGGGCGCTGCGGCCCTTCTCGCCGGCGACGGTGCGCGCGCGGGCCGTCAGCCACTTGGGCAGCAGCAGGTGCAGCAGCGGCGGATCCGGAAGCGGCGCCTCGGCGTCGTGCCCGGCCACCATCGGCGGCCGCATCACCTCGGGCGTCGCGCTCATCGCGAGGCTCCCTTACGCATCCAGCACGTCCATCAGGTCGCGCGCGGCGTTCTCGCCCGTGAGCCGCAGGAACAGCTCCTCGAGTCCCTTCTCGCCGCCCTGCAGCTGCGCGCGCAGCTCGGTCATCGTGCCGTAGGCCTTGATCTCGCCCTGCACGATGATCGCCAGGCGGTCGCAGAGCGACTCGGCCACCTCGAGCGTGTGCGTCGAGAAGATGATCGTGTGCCCGCGGTGCGTGTACTCGCGGAACAGGTCCTTGAGGATGCGCGCCGCCTTGGGGTCGAGACCGACCATCGGCTCGTCGACGATGATCACCTCGGGCCGGTGCACGAAGGCGCTGGAGATGATCAGCTTCTGCCGCATCCCGTGCGAGTAGCTCTCGACGAGCTCGTCGCGCCACTCCTCGAGGTCGAAGAGCGCCAGCAACTCGCGCGCGCGGTGCTCGACGTCCTCGCCCTTCTGGTCGTAGAGGCCGGCGACGAAGCGCAGGAACTCGGCGCCCGTGAGCTTCTCGTAGATGAACGGCCGGTCGGGAATGAACCCGAGCTTGCTCTTGGCGGCGACGGGATCGGCGATGAGGTCCACGCCGGCGACGCGGATGCTGCCGCTCGTCGGCTTGAGGATGCCGGCCATCATCCGCAGCGTCGTCGTCTTGCCGGCGCCGTTGGGGCCGAGGAAACCGAAGAGCTCGCCGCGCGGGACGACGAGGTCGATGCCCTTCACCGCGGTGAAGTCGCCGTAGCGCTTCTCCAACTTGCTGATCTCGATCATCGGGTGCCCAGGACCTCGAGCTGGAGTGTGCCGACGAGCCGCAGGAGCTCGCCCTGGCGCGTGAGGCCGCCGCTGACGAAGCGCAGGTGCGCGGCGTCGGCGGGGAACTGGCCGAAGGTGGGATCCACCGCGACCCAGTCGCGCAGCCAGACTTCCGGCCACGCGTGGTAGTAGAACTTGCCGTTCACGTACGCGAGGCCCGTGGCGACGCGCGCCGGGATGCCGACGGCGCGGGCCAGGGCCACGTAGAGCTGCGTGTGCTCGTTGCAGTCGCCGCGGCGGTCGCGCAGCACCTGCAGCGCGCTGGGCACCGTGACGGTGATCTCCTTGGCGAGCGAGTCGTACACCCAGCGGTTGATCCGCTCGGCCACCACGCGCGGGTCGCGCGAGTTGCCGGCGATGCGCACCGCGAGATTCACGATCTGCCGGTTGTTCACCTGCAGCAGCGGCTCCTCGGCCAGCTCGGCCTGGAAGCGCTGCGTGAAGTTCCGCGGACGCTCGTTGAGCCGATAGCTGGCGAGCAGCGTCGACGGCGACTCGCGGCCGACGAACAGCGTGTCGCCGTGCAGCGTCTGCCGGCCGCCGTCGAGGTCGAACGACTCGAGCGGCGTGCCGCGCAGGCGGACGCGCAGGCTACCGATCGCCTCGCCCTCGGGCAGCGCGCCGGCCGCGATGGCCGTGCTCTCGAGCAGGTCGCCGCGGCTGCCGGCGGTCGTGACCGGCGCGGCGCTGCGCGAACGCCGCCAGTTCTCGAAGGCGATCTCATAGGCCATCCGGCGCAGCGTGATGCCTCCAGGCTGCGTGGTTTCCACCACGTTGCCCAACGCATCGACCCAGCCGCTGAACCCGCCGCCATCGGCGGGCACGAGCTTCCAGGCGCGCACGGTGTCCTCGCGCGCACCGACGAAGCGCTCCGTCATCGCGTCGTAGCGCGCGCTGTCGATCACGGTGAACAGCGACTCGGCCTCGAAGCGGAACTGCACCTCCGCCGCGGACATCGTGCGCGGGTCGAAGCTCGGCAGCGTCACGGTGTTGCCGACCTTGGGCTCGCCGAGCAGCATCGCCACCGTCGGCAGCAGCGTGGGGACGAGGATCGGGCCCTGCACGGCGACGCGCTGCGTATCCGTCGGCTGGCCGGGCAGGCGCAGCACGAAGTTCACCGCGCTGTCGCCCTCGACGCTGCCGCCCGCGCTCATCGGCGTGTCGGGCAGGTCCATCTCGACGTCGAAGCGCCGCAGGGCCAAGGCCCGCGACAGCGTGATGACGCTGCGGGCGCTGGCACGGACCTCCTGACCGGCGACCGGCAGGTCGGCGATGAAGTAGTCAACGACGTCGAAGGTCGTACCGGAGGTGTCGATCGACGTCGACGCGAAGCCGATCTGGCGCCCGTCCTGCTCGACGGTGAAGTAGGTCGCGCTCGGGCCGAGGCGCATCGCGGCCTCGGCGATGATGGCGGCGCGCTCGCGGAAGACGTCGCGCACGACGAGGGCCGTAAGGCCGCCCACCCAGGCGACGAGGATGAGCGCCGCAGCGATGCTGCGGCCGCGGCGCCGATCGGCGGCGATGCTGCTGCGCGTGCTCATTGGCGTTGGGCCTCGCGGGCGCGGCGGTACCACTCCGCAGCCTCCGGCGAGCGTCCGAGACGATCGAGCACGATGCCGATCCCCTTGAGCGCGCGCCAATTCTCCGGGTCGAGCGTGGCGGCGCGCTCGTAGGCGGCGCGTGCCTCGTCGAGCCGGTCGGCGTGATTCAGCGCCTCGCCGGCGTAGTAGTGCGCCTGTGCGTGCTCCGGGTCGCCGGCGATGCCGCGTTGCAGGGGCTCGATGGCGTCCTTCCAGCGGCCGCGGCGGCCGGCGAGAATGCCCGTCTGCACGAGCACCTCGGGATGGTCGGGCCGCAACTTCTGCGCCGCCTTGATGGCCTTCGCCGCGTCGTCGTACCTGAGCGAGGCGCCGAGCGCCGAGGCGCGGGCGCAGGTCATCGCGAAGGGATCGGCACCCGCCGCCTCGGCCTTCTCGATGGACTTCAAGGCGCCGGCTGCGTCGTTGGATCGCTCCTGCGCGGCGATGTACGCCAGGGCCCGTGCGGTGTCGGAGGGTGAGTGCTCGAAGGCGAGCCGCAAGGCCTCGAGCGTCGGCCTCAGGGAGCGCATCGGTTCGGCAGCGCGTCCTGCGCCGCTGCCAGTCGGCGCTTGGCCCGGCGCCACGTTGCCCGGGCCACGCTGGGCCGCCGCCGCACGGGCGGCCATCGCCCGCTGGTCCACCACCACGCGGATCGGTTGGATCGGCGTCGCCTTGGAGGTCGGCGCCAGCACGCCATCGATGCGCCGGGCCACGAACCGCGTCTCCTCCAGTTCGCTGTCGTCGTACGACCACTCACCGCAGACGGGCGGCTCCCGCAACGGGACGCTGACCAACTCCTCGCCCGCCGTCACGGCGTCGGGCGCGGACTCGGCGCCGAAGACGCCGAGCGGGAGCTGGTAGGGGTCGGGGGCGGAGGGGCGTTCTTCCACGACGAGGGCGGGGGACGGAAGTCGGACGATTGGGGCCGCGCGGGCCGCCTGAGACGAACGGATTGGGGAATCTACTGGTTCGTCACGGGTCGGCGCAGGAGGCTGTGACGATTCTCACAGAACCCGGACCCGTCCGTCCGCCGCCATCCGTCCAGTTCCAATCACGCTCACGTTGAGCGAACTTACCTGACTATGCCCGGCGACTCCCTGATCGTTCGCGGTGCCCGCGAGCACAACCTCAAGAACGTCAGCGTCACGATCCCCCGCGACAAGCTGACGGTCATCACGGGACTGTCGGGTTCGGGCAAGTCGTCGCTGGCCTTCGACACGATCTTTGCCGAAGGCCAGCGCCGCTACGTCGAGTCGCTCTCGGCCTACGCGCGGCAGTTCCTCGGGCTGATGGAGAAGCCCGACGTCGACGTGATCGAGGGGCTCTCCCCGGCGATCTCGATCGAGCAGAAGACGGCCGGCGCCAACCCGCGCTCGACGGTCGGCACGGTCACGGAGATCTACGACTACCTGCGCCTGCTCTACGCGCGGGCCGGCACGCCGCACTGCCCCAACTGCGGCCGACCCGTGGCGCGTCAGTCGGCCGGGCAGATCGCCGACATCGTGCTCGGCTGGCCGGCCGGCACCAAGCTCGAGGTGCTCGCGCCGCTGGTGCGCGGGCGCAAGGGCGAGTTCCGCGACCTCTTCGAGGACGCACGCAAGCAGGGCTTCGTCCGCGCAATGGTGGACGGCGAACTCGTCGAGCTGGCCGAGCCGCCGAAGCTCAACCGCAAGGTCAACCACGACATCTCCGTCGTCGTCGACCGCCTCGCCGTGCGCGCCGAGGACCGCAACCGGCTCAGCGATTCGATCGAGACGGCGCTGCGCCTCGCCGAGGGTTTGGTCGAGGTCGTGCGGCACGACGGGGGCAAGCGCGGCACGCAGCTCTTCTCCGAGAAGTATGGCTGCCCCGACTGCGGCATCTCGCTGCCGGAGCTCGAGCCGCGGCACTTCTCGTTCAACTCGCCGTTCGGGGCCTGCACCGAGTGTTCGGGGTTGGGCACCAAGCGCACGGCCAGCGCCGAGCTCGTGCTTGGCGACCCCAGCATCTCGATCCTCGAGGGCGTGATCCTCCCCTGGGGCGAGCCCGACGGCTACCTGCGCCGCGTGATCCTGCCGGGGTTGGCGAAGCAGTTGAAGTTCGAGCTCAACTCGCCCTGGGGCGCCTTGCCCGACCGCGTGAAGTTCGAGCTGCTGTTCGGTTCGCAGAAGAAGAAGGGCGACGAGTCGCGCTGGGAGGGCATCCTCGCGAACGTCCAGCGCCGCTACACCGAGACAACCTCCGACGCCGTCCGCGCCGAGCTCGAGGCGTATATGGTCGTGGGCGTCTGCCCGGCCTGCCACGGACGGCGCCTGAAGCCCGATTCGCTCTCGGTGACGATCGCCGACAAGGACATCGGCGCGTTCACGGAGATGTCCACGCGCGACGCGCTGGCCTTCGCCGAGTCGGTGCCGGTGCGTGGCAACGGCCGGCCGGGACTCGATCCCGGCGTGGCGGGCCCAATCCTCAAGGAAGTGCGCGAACGCCTGCGCTTCCTCGTGGACGTCGGCCTCGACTACCTCACGCTCGACCGCTCGGCGGAGTCGCTGTCCGGCGGCGAGGCGCAGCGCATCCGGCTCGCCACGCAGATCGGTTCGCGGCTCGTCGGCGTGCTCTACATCCTCGACGAGCCGAGCATCGGCCTGCACCAGCGCGACAACGCGCGCCTGCTCGAGACCCTGAAGCGACTGCGCGATCTCGGCAACACCGTGCTGGTCGTGGAGCACGACGAGGAGACGATCCTCGAGGCCGACCATCTGATCGACCTCGGGCCCGGCGCCGGCAAGCACGGCGGCGAGGTGATCGCCGAGGGGACGGTGGCGGAGGTGAAGAAGGTCGCGCACAGCGTGACTGCGCAGTACCTCACGGGCAAGAAGAAGATCGAGCGCCGCGAAGGGCGCCGCCCGGTGGACAAGGGCCGCCTGCTGCGCGTCGAGGGCGCCAAGGAACACAACCTCAAGGACGTGACGGCGGAGTTCCCGCTCGGCTGCTTCGTCGCCGTGACGGGCGTGAGCGGCAGCGGCAAGAGCACCTTGGTGGAGGACATCCTGCAGAAGACGCTGTCGCGGCATTTCTTCCGCGCCCGCGTCGTGCCGGGTGCGCACGAGCGCATCACGGGACTCGAGCACCTCGACAAGGTGATCGACATCGACCAGACGCCGATCGGCCGCACGCCGCGGTCGAACCCCGCGACGTATACGGGACTGTTCACGCCGATCCGCGAGCTGTTCGCCGAGATGCCGGAGTCGAAGCTGCGCGGCTACGGCCCGGGCCGCTTCTCGTTCAACGTGAAGGGCGGTCGCTGCGAGGCCTGTCAGGGCGATGGGCTCGTGAAGATCGAGATGCACTTCTTGCCCGACGTGTACGTGACCTGCGAGCAGTGCCGCGGCAAGCGCTACAATCGCGAGACGCTGGACGTGAAGTTCCGCGGGCTGAGCATCAGCGAAGTGCTGGAGATGACCGTCGAGGACGCGCTGCAGCTGTTCGAGAACCAGCCGCGCATCCACCACAAGCTGCAGGTGCTCAACGACGTCGGGCTCGGGTACATCCACCTCGGCCAGAGCGCGACGACGCTCTCCGGCGGCGAGGCGCAGCGCGTGAAGCTCGCGACGGAACTCGCGCGCCGCGACACGGGCCGCACGCTCTACATCCTCGACGAGCCGACGACGGGCCTGCACTTCGAGGACGTGCGCGTGCTGCTCGACGTGCTGCACAAGCTGGTGGACCGCGGCAACACGGTGCTGGTCATCGAGCACAACCTCGACGTGATCAAGACGGCGGATTGGATCGTGGATCTCGGGCCCGAAGGCGGCTCTGGCGGCGGCACCGTCGTCGCGTCGGGCACGCCGGAGCAGGTCGCCAAGGTGAAGGCCTCGCACACGGGCGCGTATCTCAAGAAGGTGCTGTAGCCCTCGCTTCGCGCGTGTCTTGAAGATTCGTGCGCGAGAGCGAGCGCGCCCCGCGTCCTACGCGGCCTGACCTCTTCGCGCACGGCCGCTTCGGACGCGGGGCGCTCTCGCTCTCTCAGGCTCGTCGTACCGGCGCCTTTTTTCGCGGGACGCCCTCGCGCACTCAGCCTTGGCGCCCCGCAGCCTGGGCGCCCGCTGCACACGTCGTGAGCCCGCGTCAGCGTGGCTCGTTTGCCGCTACGTCGTACGTAGTGCATCCCGCCCACGGCCGAGCGGAGGCCCGCAGGCCCGGAGGGGCCGTGCGCGAAGAGGTCAGGCCCCGAAGGGCCTGCGGGCCTCCGCTCGGCAACCCGAACAGCGCAAAGAAACGAAAGGCACGACGAGCCAAGAAACGGCCGTCGTGCCTTCGTCGCAATCGGGGTGTGGGCCGCGAAGGCCCACCGGCAACTACATCGCGATGTTGCCCTGCTGTTGGCGGATCTTCGTCAGGTACTTCTGGAAGAAGTGCTTCTGGATGTCGTTCATATCGATCTCGCGGCCCTGGATGTAGGCCTGCTCGATGTTCGAGGTCATATCCAGCGGCGTGCCCGTCGTGATGAGCAGCGTCGCCTGCTTGCCGACCTCCAGCGAGCCCACGGCGTCGCTCACGCCGAGCATCTCGGCGGCGTTGATCGTCACTGCCTTGAGGGCTTCGTCTTCCGGCAGGCCGAAGGCCACCGCCACGCCCGCTTCCCAGGGCAGGCGGTTGCTGTAGAGGCCGTCCGCCCCGCCGGCGATGGCGAACTTCACGCCGGCCTGGTGGAGGCGCGCCGGCGTGCTGTACGCGCCGTCGTAGCCGTCGTGGTCGCGGTTCGGCGCGGCCATCGTCGCCGTCAGGATCACCGGCACGTTCTCCGCCTTGAGGCGGTCGGCCACGTGGATGGCGTCGCGGCCGCCACGGATCACGATGCGCAGGCCTTCGGCCTTGCCCCAGGTCAGCGCGTCGTTGATCTGCGCCACGCCGTCGGCCGAGACGACGACCGGGATGTCGCCGTTGAGCGCGGGGATCATCGCCGCATAGCGCGTGTTGCTGCGCATCTGCTGGCCGGCCGCGAGCGCGTCACGGTAGGCGCGCGCCTCGGCGAAGAAGTCCTTCAGCTCCTGCACCTGCTCGGCGTAGGTCTTGGGCGCCGGGCGCGCGGCGCCGGGGCCACCGGGGCCGCCGAAGCCGAAGCGACGCGGACGCGCGTTGGGGTCGGGCCAGTTCACGTTCAGTGCGGCCGCGCCCTTGAGCGACATCTCCTCCCAGGTCCAACCCTCGAGCGACATCGCCGAGGAGAGGCCCGAGATCACGCCACCGCCGGGCGTGGTGAACGTCACGAGCACGCCAGCCGAGCGCGTGGTGCCGATGTGCCGGCTCTCCGCGTTCACCGCCACCTCGGCGCGCACGTTCGGGTTGAAGTCGCCGATCTCGTTGATGTCGTTGGAAACGTCGACCGCGCCGATCTCCGTGATGCCGACCGTGCTGTAGGCGTCGATGAGGCCGGGATAGATGTGCTTGCCGCTGACGTCCACGATGCGGGCGCCGCGCGGCACTTCGACGTTCTGCCCGATGGCGACGATCTTGCCGCCGTCGAGCACGATGCTGCCGTTGGTGATCGTGCCGTTGGTCACGGTGTGGATCGTCGCGCCGCGCAGCACGACGGGCTGCGACTGCGGCGGCACGGTCATCCGCACCTGCGCCATCGCGACGGACGCACTGGCCGCGAGCAACGCGGCGGCGCCGAGGATGCTTCGTTGCATCGTATTCATCTTACGGGCGCTCCTGGCCGGACGGGGCGGCCGGACGGGTGGTGGAAGGGCCGGCCGGCGCGCTCGCGGCGAGCACGGCCTGGATCAGCTGGTTGCGCTGGCGATCGAGCTCGGCGCGCAGCTGCGCGTCTTCCTCGAGCGAGAAGTAGCGGCGACCGTCCACCCAGGTCTGCTCGGCCTTGGTGAACTGCGAGAGCGGGTTGCCGTTCCAGATCACGAAGTCGGCGTCCTTGCCCGGTTCGAGCGAACCGACCCGATCGCCGATCGCGACCGCACGGGCCGCGTTGATGGTGACCGTCTGCAGCGCGGTGACCTCGTCCACGCCGGAGCGGAGCAGCTTGCCGGCCTCCCAGTTCATCCGCGTGGAGATCTCGGCATCGTCCGAGTGCAGCGACGTCAGGACGCCCGCCTCGAGCAGCAGGCGCGCGTTGTAGTTCGTGGCGTCATACGACTCGAGCTTGAATGCGCCCCAGTCGCTCCAGACCACGGCGGCGACGCCGGAGTTCTTGAGCTCGGTCGCGATCTTGTACGCTTCGACGCCGTGCTGCAGGGTCTGCACTCGGAAGCCGAACTCCTCGGCCAGGCGCACCAGCGCGAGGAACTCGTCGGCGCGGTAGCCGTGCGACGAGACGAGCAGGCGCTGCTCGAGGATGTCCACCAGCGCTTCCATCCGCAGGTCGCGGCGCGGCGGGATGCCGGCCTTGCTGCGGTCGGCGTTCCAGCGATCCCACTCCGCCTTGTAGTCACGGGCGGCGAGGAAGTGGTCGCGGATGATCTCCTGCACGCCCATCCGCGTGTTCGGGTAGCGGGTCGGGCTGCGCTTGGGGTTCTCGCCGAGCGCGAACTTTACCGTGCGCGGCGCGTTCTCGAGGCGCAGCTGGTCGGGCAGGGAGCCCCAGCGGTTCTTGACGAAGACGTTCTCGCCGCCGATCGGGTTGGCCGAGCCGTGCTTGACCATCTGCGTGGTGAGGCCGCCGGCGAGCTGGCGGTACATCCACACGTTGTTGTGCGTGAGGACGTCGCCCATCCGCACTTCGGGGACGATGGCGAAGCCGCTCTCGTTGACGGCGCTGACGCCGGTGTGCGTGTGCGGGTCGATGAGGCCCGGCGTGACGTGCTTGCCGGTGCCGTCGATCTCGACGGCGCCGCGCGGGGCGGTCAGGCGCTGGCCCACCTGCACGATCTTGCCGGCGCGCACGAGCAGGTCGGCGTTCTCGAGGCGTCCCTGCGGGCCCGAGGTCCAGACGGTGGCGTTGCGCACGAGCACGACGGCCGGCTGCTCCGGCGGCGTGGCTCGACCGAACTCCATCGACGGCCGCAGCCACGGGAGCTCGACGGCCGGCACGCGGGACGCGACGGTGCCGCGGGCGGCGCCCTCGAAGGCCTCGGTGCGCGTGCCGCGGTAGGCCGGATCGTCGCCGTTCGGCAACGACATCCAGCCGAAGAATTCCTCGCCGCGCACGGAGCCGGTGAGGAGGATGGTGCCTTGGTAGCCCAGCGGCTCACCGTCGAAGGTCGCCTCGAGGCGGCCGGTCTCGGTGATGATGCGCGCCGAGGCGAGGTTGATCGGGCGACGGTTCGCGAGCTCGATCGTGCCGCGAACGCGGTTGATCGGACCCTCGATGCGCAGCGTGGCGTCGAAGGCTCCCGCGGCGTCGGTTGTGATGTTCCAGGTGCCGCGCGGGTCGACCTGCGGCGCGCGGGTCACGCCGTAGCGGGTGCCCTGCACCCAGACGTCCTGCACGCTGGCTTCCTCGGTGAAGAGGTCGCCGTCGGCGATGACGAGGTTGGCCACCTTGCCCGCTGCGATCGTGCCGTGCGTGCGCTCGATGCCAAGCCAGCCGGCCGGCGTCGTGGTGAGCGCGGCCAGCGCCTTGTCGGGCGCGAGGCCGCGCGAGACGGCGATGCGCAGGTTCGGCAGGAACTGGTTCAGCGACGAGAGCCCGTCCGTGGTGATGGCGAAGGGCACGTTCGCCGCAGCGAGCTGCGCGGCGTTCGTCGGCGCGAGGTACCAGTGCCGCAGCTGCCCCAGCGAGACGTTGAGCGCGGCCTCGGGGTTCGAGACCTCGGGCGCATCGGGGAAGTTGAGCGGGATGATCAGCGGCTGCGTGCGGCCCCGGAGCACGTCGACGAGGCGGTACTCGTCACCGCTGCCACGGAACCACGGCGTGAGCTTGAACTCCGTGGCGATGGCGTGGGCGCGGAGGTATTCCTCCTCGCTGCCGGCCTGGAAGAGCACCGGCTGGCGGCCCTGCACGGCGGCGCCCAGTGCGGCCAGCGCCTCGCTGGTCTCGGGCGGCAGGATCGACCGGCCGCTGCGCTCATACGCTGCCCAGGCGCGGATGTACCATTCCGCGTCCATAAAGGTCTGCTTCATCAGGGCGACGGTGCCCATCGCCGAGTTCGGGTAGCCGCTGCCCAGCTGGAACGAGCGCTGGAAGCCGACGGACTGCACGAGGTCCGGGCGCAGCAAGCGCTCGCGCGGGCCGGCCTCGCTGAGGTTCACCACGGAACCCTTGCCGCGGAAGATGCCCTGCTTGGGCACGACCAGCGCCGTGCCGAAGCCGAGCGAGCGGAGGCTGCGGCGGCGCGTGCTGTCGTCGCGGAAGGTGGAGGAGCTGCTGTACCAGGCGCGGACCTGCGGATTCCAGTGCGTCGGGCCAACGTCACCACCTGCAGGGACTTCGCCGACGCCGAGGTCGGCGTGGGCATCGATGAAGCCCGGGTAGACGGTCTGCCCCTTGAGGTCCCACACGCGAGCGCCGGCCGGTGCGGCCTGGTTTGCGCCCACCGAGACGATGAGGCCGTTGCGGATCACGATGGTCGCGTTCTGCAGGACCTGGCCCGGGGCCGTGACGACGCGGGCGCCGACCAAGGCGTGGTACCCAGACCCGTTGTCACGCAGGGCGGTGACCGGTTCGGTGCGGGAGGATTGCTGGGCGTCGAGCGCGCTGGCGAGCAGCAGGCCGATGCCCAGGAAGGAGCGAATCACTTTCACGTCGAACTCCGGTGTTGACCGCCCAGGCTTCGGGCGGTCGGGTGGTGAACACATCCGTCGGCCGCGGCGCGCCGCCACGGACCGAGATGCCCAGCAAAGACTCTAACCAATAGTGTACGCGCGGGGACCGTGGGTGTTGAAGTCGAGGCCCGCGGCTATCATATACGCCTATGCGTCCCATCTTCGCGAGTACCCGCCGTCTGAATCCCGCGCCGCGTCTGCGCGCAAGCGTCGCCGCGCTTGCCGCTGCCGCGCTCTTGGCCGCCGGCCCGCTGGCGGCGCAGCAGGCATTTCCCACGGCCTGGGATCCGGCGCTGCTCAACCGGCCCGACGTGCGCGCCGCGCTGGCCCACCTCGAGCAGGGGATGCCGCGGCAGCTCGAGGAGTGGATCCACATCGCGCAGATGCCGGGGCCGCCGGGCTTCGAACAGCAGCGCGGCGCCTACGTGAAGGCCGAGATGGAACGGCAGGGGCTCAGCGTGAGTGTGGACTCGATCGGCAACGTGACCGGTGTGCGCCGCGGCACGGGCGGCGGCCCGACGATCGTCTTCGCCGCGCACCTCGACATCGTCTTCCCGCGCGAGACCGACACCCGCGTGCGCCGCGACGGCGACACACTGCGCGCGCCGGGCGTGTTCGACAACAGCGCATCGGTGGCGAATATGCTGGCGATGATCCGCGCGCTGAACGCGGCGCGAGTCGTCACCAAGGGCGACCTGGTGTTCGTCGGCACCACGCAGGAGGAGATCGGCCTGCGCGGGATGGCCTACTGGCTGCGCACGAATCCGCGCCCCGACCTGCTGATCGCGATGGACGGCGGGCTCGGGCCCATCAGCTACGGCGCGCTCGGCATCTACTGGACGCGGTATCGCTACAAGGCGGCCGGCTCGCATACGCTGCAGTCGCGCGGTCGACCGACACCGGTGCGCGCGCTCTCCGATGCGATCCAGCGCATCTACGCGCTCCAGCCGCCCGCCCTGCCCAACGGCGCGGTGATCAACGTCGGGCAGGTGCACGGCGGCGAGATCTTCAACGGCATCCCGCAGGATCTCTTCTTCACCGTCGACCTCCGCTCGCCAGATCCGGCGCTGCTCGACTCGCTGGACCGCGAGATCACGCGCATCGCCCGGGAGTCGGCGCAGCGCGAGGGCGTGGAACTCGTGGTGGAGGTCGAGCAGAAGAACGGCGCCGGCGGCACGGAGGCGATGCTCGCCGGCGCACGCCGCCACCCGCTCGTGCAGACGGCCATCGACATCCAGCGCCACCTCGGCGTCCGCGTGGGAATGCCCGGCGCCTCGGAGGCGCTCGCGACGGGCAGCACGGACGCGAACGTCGGCGTGGTGATGGGCATCCCCAGCATCGCGATCGGCCGCTCGTACGGCGGCAACAACCACACCCTCACGGAATGGGCGCATTGGCCCAGCGCGCTCGAGGGCACGAAGCTGGCGCTACTCTTGGCCACCAGCTTCGGCGACGGGATTCGGCCGGTGACGTCGCGCGTGCAGCCCTGAGCGACGACGCGGGACGCTCGGATACCAATCGCACGCCAGTGATTGCGCTGCCGAACGCCGCGGGCGCTACCCTGCCGCATCCAAGGCGCAGTTGACAATCGCGCAATAAACTATTACCGTAATGCGTAATACCAATTACGCATTACGGAGGGGCGATGCCGGTGTCCACGCTGACCATCAAGTACCAGGCGACCATCCCCAAGGTCGTGCGCGAGACCCTCGCGCTCGCGGCCGGCGATCGGGTCGAGTTTCTCGTCGAGCCGAGCGGCGAGGTACGACTGCGCAAGGCGTTGCCGGACCTCGCCGAGCTGCGGGCGATCGAGGCGTCGCTGGCTCCCGAGTGGGGCTCCGACGAAGACGAGGTCGCGTATGGCCGTTTATAGGCCGGGTGACATCGTCGTCGTGCCGTTCCCCTTCACGGAGCGTCTCGCGTCGAAGCGGCGCCCGGCGCTCGTGTGCTCGTCGGAGGAGTACAACCGGTCCTCGCGGCACGTCGTGCTGGCGATGATCACCACCGCGACGCGTTCGCCGTGGCCCGGGGACGTGGCGATTCGCGACCTCGGCGTCACGGGATTGCCCGCGCCGTCCACCGTGCGCTGGAAGCTCTTCACGCTCGATGCGTCGTTGGTGCTGCGTCGCGCGGGTGAGTTGAGCGACCACGACCGCGCGGCCTGCGCAGACCGCCAGCCGCTCGCGCTGACGCGCTAGGCGCCGCTGGCGTCGGCGCTGCGCAGGTAGCGCCTGGCGACCGTCTCGAGCCGGTCATCGCCGCGCGCCACGGCTTCATCGAGCAACGTCCGGACCTCGGCGCTGAACGTCGGATCCCCCCAGCGCAGTCCCGTGGCCTTCTCGGCGTCGTCGATCTCAGAAACGCGCGCGGCCTCGAGCAGCAGCGTTGCCGCGGCCCGGCGAAATCCCGGGTCCGTCACCGGCGGCAGTTCGTACTGGCCCGTGCGACGCGGGGGCTCGTGGTCTTCCTTCACGAAGGCGCGAGACATACCCGCAAGATATCGCGGCGCAACGTCGCGGTTGCGCCTTCGACGTCAGCCGATCTCGTCGAAGTACGCCGGCAGTGCGAGCGTGAGCGGCGGCAGCCCGTCCCGAGGCATCCATACCAACGTGTCGGTGACGATCTCCGGCTCGTTCGCCCCGCGGCGCCAGCGCTCGAAGAGCCTCTGACCGGCGTCGACGATCCAGTACTCGCCCACGTCCTCGCTCAGGTAGATCGCGCGCTTGCGGTAGCGGTCGGCGCGCGCGGTCGTCGGCGAGATCGCTTCGACGACCAGTAGCAGCGACTGGACGTCCGACCAGCGCGTGGGTGACGCACCCGGGCGCGGCGGAACCACGAAGAGATCCGGCTGCACCAAACGCCGTGGCGAGAACACGATATCGGCCGGCGACCAGAGCGTCGTCCCGAGCCCATTGGCGCGCACGTATTGCTGCAGCGGCACGAAGAGCGCGGCCAAGGCCGCTTGGTGCCGATACGATGGTGCCGGCGTCACGAAGAGCTCTCCGTCGAGCCCTTCGTAGCGGTTGCCGTCGTTGGGTAGTGCGAGCGCGCGCTCGGCGGTCCAATCGAGATCGGCGTGGTGGACAGGCATAGCCATAGGGTACGCTCGGCTCGTCGGGATCTGCAATAGTTCACATCGCGACGGTAATACTTGCCCAGTGCTGCGGCCGTACCGAAAAGGTTGCGCGAAATGACATTAGCTTTCCCCGTATGGTTTCCATCCTCGACATCATCGGCCCTGTCATGGTCGGGCCGAGTTCCAGCCACACCGCCGGTGCCTGCCGGCTCGGCCTCATCGCCCGCGATCTCGTGGCGGGCACGCCCAGCACGGCGCTGATCGAGCTGCACGGCTCGTTCGCCCGCACCGGCGAGGGCCACGGCACCGACAAGGCCATCGTCGGCGGCCTGCTCGGATTTCGCCCCGACGACGAGCGCCTGCGTGATGCGCTGGTGATAATGGAGAAGGAAGGACTCGACTGGCGCTTCGAGAAGACCACGCTCGGGGACGAACCCGAGGTGCATCCCAACACCGTGCGCATCACCGTCACGCGCGAGCATCGGCAGCACGTGATGGTCGGTGCGTCGCTGGGTGCCGGGCGCATCCGGGTCTCGGAGATCGACGGTTATCCCGTCGAGGTGGATGGCTCGCACCACGCCATCGTGCTGGTCGCCGACGACGTGAAGGGCAGCGTGGCGCGCATCGCGGGCATCCTCAGCGACAGCGGCGTGAACATCGCGACGCTCAGGCTCACGCGAAAGCATCGCGGTGGCGATGCCTTTATGGTGATCGAATTGGACGAGCGACCGGAAGAGGGTGTCGGCGCGGCGTTGAAGGCACTCCCCTGGGTGCGCTGGGCGCATCGCATCGACAAGGTAGGTGGCTGATGTTTACCTCGCTGGCAGAGGCGATCGCCGTTGCGGAGTCGCAGGGTAAGTCGCTGGCGCAGTGCGCGCTGGAGATCGAGGCCCGCGATCAAGGTCGCACGGTCGACGACATTCGCGCTGCATTGCAGCGCGCGCTGGACGTGATGCGCCACGCGATCGAGCAGGGTCTCACCGGCGACCTGCGCTCGACGAGTGGCTTGGTCGGCGGCGACGCCGCGAAGATGCGGCTGGGGCCCGCGGGGCCGCTCTCGGGCACGGTGTTCCGCGAGGTGTTGATGCGCGCGCTGGCGGTGCAGGAAGTCAACGCGGCGATGGGCGTGATCGTCGCCGCGCCGACGGCCGGCGGCGCGGGTGTGTTGCCCGGCGTGCTGCTCGGTCTCGCCGGCAAGCACGGCATCTCCGACGCGCAACTCGTCGACGCGCTCGCCACCGCCGGCCTGATCGGTGCGGTGGTCGCGCATCGCGCGTCGTTGAGCGGCGCCGAGGGTGGCTGCCAAGCCGAGACCGGTGCCGCGGCGGGGATGGCGGCGGGGGCCGCCACCGAGATGCTCGGTGGCACGCCGAAGCAGGTCGGGTCTGCCGTCGCGCTGGCGCAGCAGGGTACGCTGGGGCTCGTCTGCGATCCGCTGGGTGGATTGGTCGAGCTGCCCTGCGTGTTCCGCAACGCGACGGGTGCGGCAATCGCCCTCGCGGCGATCGAGATGGCCTTGGCCGGGATCGAGTTCGCGATTCCCGCCGACGAGGTCATCGACACGATGGGCGAGATCGGCCGCGAGATGGATGTGCGCTACCGCGAGACGGCGGGCGGCGGTCTCGCGGCGACGCCGACGGGGCGACGCTTGGCCAAGGAACGGCTCACGCAGATCAAGCGGGCCTAGGCCGACGCTGGCGGGGAATCGTACCGACCGGCAGAATTTCGGTCGGGCACCCTGCGCGACATTCGGGCATTAGGTGAACCAACGGGCGGACGGCGGTGTCTCACCTGCGTCCACTTTCGAGCCCGTGTCGCCACTCGCGGAGGAGTTGATGGAACTGCGTCGGGTCGTTTGGAGTCTCGCCGTGGCGTCGGCGGCGTTGCTCACGAGCGCGGAACGCAACGTCGTCGCGGCCCAGTCCGGCGGCGGCAGCATTCGCGGCAGCGTGGTCGACTCGCTGCGCAGCGGTGGCCCCGTCGAGGGCGCGACCGTGGTGCTGATGGGCGCCAACCGCCGAGCCGTCACGGAGCGGGGTGGCCGCTTCGAGTTCACCGACCTGCCGGCAGGCAGCTACACGGTGGCGTACTGGGCACCGTGGTTGGATTCGCTCGGACTGCCGGCGCTGCAGCGCCAGGTGCAGCTGCGCGGCTCGCGCAGCGAGACCGTCACGCTCTCGACGCCCTCGCGCGCGACGGTGCAACGCGCCGTCTGCGGCGACGAGCTCACGGATGAGCAGGGCATCTTGATCGGCGAGGTACGGCACGGCGATGGCAATCCGGGCACCGGCGTCGGCGTGTTCGCACGCTGGCTGGAGACGGTGATCCAGGGCCGTGAAGTCGCGCAGGGCACGATGGCCGCTGCCGATACCGCGTCGGCATCCGGCAGCTACGTGATCTGCGGCGTGCCGCTGGACGCCGAGTTCACGCTGCGGGCGGTGGGCGCGGGCGGCGTGGGCAGCGGGGAGCTGCTGGTGAGGGCCGCTGCGTCGATCGCCCGCCGCGACATCATCGTCGGCGCCCCGGGCGCGACGCTGCGCATCACGGGGCGCGTCGTGCGCGAGGATGGCGCCGCGATCGCCGGTGCGACGGTGCTCGTCGCCGGCGACAGCAGCCAGTCCGTGCGCGCCGACGACGACGGGCGCTTCACGATTCCGTCGACGGCGCGGCGCTCGAGCCAGCTGATCGTGCGCGCGCTGGGCTACGTGCCGCTGGTGCGCGCGGTGGAACCCTTCGACGCCCAGTTGGACCTCGACGAGCTGACCTTGGCGGTCGCGCCGCGCGAACTGGCGACGGTGACCATCACGGGCCAGCCGATGACCGCCGCGCAGGCGCAGTTCGAGGCGCGCCGCGCGCGTTCAGCCGGCGGCGTGTTCGTCGACGAAAGCGAGCTGCAGCGGATGGGCATCGTGAGCTCCAATACCGTCGGGCAGACGAATCCCCGCGTCGCCGTGCAGCAGACGCCCCGCGGGCCGATGATGTTGATGCGCCGCGGCAGCGAGTTCTGCCGCCCGCGCTTCTTCATCGACGGCTACGACTTCCGCGACATCACCGCCGACGAGGAGAACAGCTTCCTCCGCGTCGCGAAGCGCGTCGAGATGTACACGGCGAACAATGCGCCCTCGCAGTTCAATGACTTCAACGGCTGCGGGGCCATCGTGATCTGGACGTACTGACGGGCCGCCGCTTCCGCTTCCGCCAGCCCTCTTCCGTCTGCCGGCTCCCGGGTGAAACTTTCCGACACACCCCGCCCGTACCGGGGAGTGAATGCTCACCCGTGGGGACCCCCGAATGGTCACGCCCGAAATCCTTGATGGCTTCCTCGGCCGCCTCGCCTCCGAAGGCGTCACGTACGAGGAGATCGAACCCGGTCTCTGGAAGGTGCACCCCGGCGGTGCCCTCGACCTCACCGTGGTCGTCCATCACTCGCCGCCGGTGGTCGTGCTGCGCGTGAAGGTGATGGAGCTCCCGAAGAACGGCCAGGCCGACAAGCTCTGCCGCCGCCTCCTCGAGCTCAACGCCACCGACCTGCTGCACGGCTCCTACGGCATCCAGGGCGACGAGGTCGTCCTCACCGAGGCGCTCGAGCTCTCCCACCTCGACTACGAGGAGTTCCTCGCCTCGTTCGAGAGCATCACGCTGTCGCTCGCCGGCCACCTCCGCGAGCTCGCCACTTTCCGTGAGGCCCGCTGATAATGGGCATCTTCGATCGTCTCGCCACGCTGCTGAAGTCGAACATCAACGACCTGATCTCGCGCGCCGAGAATCCGGAGAAGATGCTCGACCAGATCGTCGTGGATATGCAGAACCAGCTCGCGCGCGCGAAGCAGCAGGTCGCCGCCGCGATCGCCGACGAGAAGCGCCTCAAGGACCAGTTCGAGGCCGAGTACAAGCAGTCGCAGGACTGGGAAGCGAAGGCGATGCTCGCGGTCAAGGAAGGCCGCGACGACCTCGCCAAGCAGGCCCTCGTGCGGCAGCAGGAGCACTACGAGCACGCGGCCACGCTCGAGACGACCTGGCAGGCGCACGTGCTCGAGACCGAGAAGCTCAAGAACTCGCTGCGCGACCTCAACGACAAGATCCAGGAAGCCAAGCGCAAGAAGAACCTCCTGCTCGCCCGCCAGCGCCGCGCGCAGGCGCAGGCGAAGATCCAGGAGACGATGTCGTCGATGAGCGAGAAGAGCGCCTTCGAGGCCTTCGCCCGGATG
The DNA here is from genome assembly GCA_035444005.1 of Gemmatimonadaceae bacterium. Lineage (GTDB taxonomy): Bacteria > Gemmatimonadota > Gemmatimonadetes > Gemmatimonadales > Gemmatimonadaceae > Pseudogemmatithrix. Next base: position 13,441 of record DAOMNV010000005.1, on the reverse strand, counting down.
GAAGAGAAGATCGACCAGAACGAGCGGATGCTGAAGGCGAGCACGGAGATCGACGAGGAGTTCACCGGCGACCGCCTCGCCGGCGACTTCAAGCGCCTCGAGCGCCAGGCGGGCTCGGCCAGCGCCGACCAGCAGTTGCTCGCGCTCAAGCAGAAGATGGGCCTGCTGCCGTCGGGCTCCGGCGGGCCGAAGAAGCAGATCGGCGCGGGCGAGACGGTGGACGCCGAGATCGACGAGAAGAAGTAGGCGACTGCCCCACGCGGTTTCGATGCCCGGTGCGCGACGATGATGACGCGCACCGGGCATCGCGCGTGTAGGCTGGGCCTATGCGAGCCATCCCCCTCCTCGAGTTCCGCCAAGTCACGCGCCGTTGGCGCACCGGCCTGCTCGGTACCAGCACCGACCTCCTCGCGCTGTCGCAGGCGTCGCTCACGCTGCACGCCGGCGAGTTGATGGCCGTCGTGGGCGCGGGCGGCGCCGGCAAGAGTACGCTGCTGATGCTCGCCGCCGGCCTCGTGCGTCCCAGCGCAGGAGAGGTGCGCTGGCAGGGTACGAGGGACCAGCGCCCGTTGCGCCCGCAACTCGTGAAGGCGCGGCCCTGGGAGTACCACTTCCTCACGGTGCGGCAGGCCCTGGCGTTCCACGCCGATGTCCTCACCCTCGGTGACGACCCGATCCCTGCGCCGACGCGCTACCTGCCGTTGATGCACCGCGTGGGCCTGCACGGGATGTCGCGCGTGCGGCTGGGGGCGCTGACGCCGCTGGACCAGTTCCGCGTCGTTGTCGCGCAGGCGCTGCTCGCCCGGCCGCGGCTGCTCTGCTGCGACGAACCCTTCGCCTACCTCGGCCCTGGGGACCGGCGGCTCGCGATCGCGCTCCTGCGCTCGATCGCCGCGGGCGGCGTCGGCGTGATGGTCGCTGGCCGCGACGGGGATGCCTGCGGCGGCCAAGGCACCGCCGACAAAGTGCTGCGCCTCGTCGACGGCCGCGTGGACGGGCTCGCGCGGCCGCGGCGCAACGTCCTCGAGCTGGCCGTGCCGAGCCCGGAAGACGCGATGCTCCGTCTGTTGCCGCGCCTGCCCAGCGTGGCGCGTCGCGGCCGGCGCCTGCGCGTGCCGCTCGCGCCGGGCACCTCGCCGGAATCCGTGCTCGCGCTCTGCCGCGATGCGGGCGTGGCGGTGCGCGCCTCGCGCGTGGCAGAGGAACTGGCGCCCCGATAGCTTTCCGGGATGCCGGAGTTCAGTCTCTACAACACGATGACTCGCGCGGTCGAGCCGTTCGCACCCGCGGACGGCGAGACGGTGCGCCTCTACACCTGCGGTCCGACGGTCTACAACCCGGCGCACCTCGGCAACTTCCGCACCTTCCTCTTCGAGGACCTGCTGCGGCGCGCGCTGCGCCTGCGCGGCTGGAAGGTCGAGCAGGTGATGAACCTGACCGACGTCGACGACAAGATCATCAAGCGCGCGACGGAGCAGGGCAAGACCATCGGCGAGGTGACGGACCCGATCGTCGAGATCTTCCACGCCGACCGCAAGTACCTGCGCATCGAGGACGCCGAGCACTATCCGCGCGCGACGGCCTACATCCCGCAGATGATCGCGTTGGTCGAGCGCCTGATCGCCAACGGCGTGGCGTACGTGGCGGACGACAAGAGCGTGTACTTCGCGATCGGCAAGTTCGCGGGCTACGGCAAGCTCTCGCGCCTCGACACGCGCGAGATCCAGAGCGGCGCGCGCGTCGCGCAGGACGACTACTCCAAGGAGAACGCGCAGGACTTCGCGCTGTGGAAGTCGGCGAAGCCGGAGGACGAGGCCTGCGGCGCCGCCTGGGATTCGCCGTGGGGCCGCGGGCGCCCCGGCTGGCACCTCGAGTGCTCGGCGATGGCGATGAGCATCCTGGGCGAGACGCTCGACCTGCACTGCGGCGGCATCGACTTGGTGTTCCCGCACCACGAAGACGAGATCGCGCAGAGCGAGGCGGCGACGGGCAAGGAGTTCGCGCGATGCTGGTGCCACGGTGAGTTCCTTCTCACCGACGGCGCGAAGATGGCCAAGCGCGTCGGCAACGTGCAGAACGTCGAAGGCCTGCGCGAGGCGGGCATCTCCGGCGCGGCGCTGCGGCACTTCGTCTTCAGCACGCACTACCGCAAGCAGCTGAACCTGAGCGGCGAGGCGCTTGAGGGTTCGGTGGAAGCCGTGCGCCGCATCGGGGACTTCGCCGAGCGCCTGCGGGCGGCCAAGGGCGGCACGCGCGGACTGGAAGATGCGGCGGACCGACTTGAGACCGCGGTGCGCGCGGCGCTGTTCGAGGACCTGAACGGCCCGGAAGCGATGGCGGCGCTGTTCGAGTTCATTCGTGCGGCCAACAAGGAGCTCGACGCCGGCGGCAGCGACGTGGCGGCGCTGCGGCGCGCGCGCGAGGTGTTCGCGATGGTGGACGGCGTGCTCGATCTCGTGCCGGGGCCGGCGGCGGTCGACGCCGAGCTGGCGGCGTGGGTCGAGGCGCAGCTCGAGGCGCGCAAGGAAGCGCGCAGCCGGCGTGACTTCGCCGAGGCCGATGCGATCCGTGCCGCGCTCGATGCTCGCGGCATCGCGATCGAGGACGGGCCGCAGGGTACGAAGTGGAAGAAGGCGCGGTAGTCTTCGGCGCGCTGGCCATCAGCGCCAGCTTCGCGGCGGCCAGCCTCGGCGCCCAGCAGCCGAACGAGATCGTGCTGCCTCCCGCCGAGCGAACGCTGGATGCGGAGTTCTCCAACATCCGCGCGATCCGCGAGCTGCCCGACGGCCGCGTCTTGATCACGGACGCTGGCGACAATCGGCTGGTGGTGGTGAACTTCGATGCGGGCGCGCTGCGAAGCATCGGGCGCACCGGCGCGGGTCCGGGCGAGGTGCGCCACTTCGGACGCCTGTACGCGCTCGGCGGGGATTCGACGCTGCTCACGGATGAGCCCGATGGACGGCGATGGCTCGTGCTCGCCGGCGATTCGATCGTCCACACGCTTCCGCCCGATGATCCGTTGATCCGGGCATCCTCCGGTGCGCCGCGAGGCACGGATCGCCGCGGCAACATCGTCTTGAGTCGCAACGCGCGGCAGGTGAGGATCGATCAGCGGAACGGCTTCCGCTTGCTCGACAGCGCCTTTGCGCTGCTCGTCGATCGACGAACGCTGCGCACCGATACGCTGGCGCGGCTGCTGCACACGGACCAGCGCGTGCAGGCCGTCGGGCCGCGCGAGCGTCCGTCTTACATCTTCCGGCAGGCGCATCTCTCGGCGGTGGAGCAGGTGTCGATCGCACCGGATGGCTGGGTGGCGATCGCGACGCATCGGCCATACCGCGTCACCTGGCGAACGCCCGAAGGGCGGACGCTGCGCGGGCCGGAGTTGCCCTGGCCGGAGATTCGCGTGGACGTGCGCGAGCGCCGCGCGCACGCCGCACGCACGGAGCGCATCACGGGGTATCCGCTGCGGGCGGTCGAGGAGGAGAACTGGGCGGCGTTCGTGCCGCCTTTCGGTGGGGCATTCGCGGCGTTGCACGCGCCGGGCGGGCAGCTGTTGCTGCGGAAGGTGCCGTGGTCCGGCGCTGAAGGTACGCGGTATGACGTGATTGACCGATCGGGCGCGATCGTGGGCGGGATGCAACTGCCGGAGCGCAGCTGGCTGGTCGGCTTCGGCGAGCGCCATGTGTACGTGGCCACGCGCGATGACGATGGCATCCAGCGCCTGTCGCGGCATCGTTGGACGTTGCGCTGATCTGCAGGTCGCGCGGCGATTGACCCTCTCTCGGGGCCCGACTATCTTTTGAAGCTCGCGCTGGACGTTCGCGTCGCTGACGTAGCTCAGTTGGTAGAGCACCCGATTTGTAATCGGGCGGTCGCGAGTTCGAACCTCGCCGTCAGCTTGCTTGGCTTTCGGTGGCGGTGCGGGAAGACGGTGGGGTACCCAAGTGGCCAACGGGAGCAGACTGTAAATCTGCCGGCTTATGCCTTCGAAGGTTCGAATCCTTCCCCCACCATACGGCAGGTGTAGGATGTGAGTGGTACGGTGGAAGCGTGCGGGAGTAGCTCAGCTGGTAGAGCGCAAGCCTTCCAAGCTTGATGTCGCGGGTTCGAGCCCCGTCTCCCGCTCTGCAGTACTGACGGATGTAGGACGACGGATGCAGGAAGTGCACGCGTAGCTCAGTCGGTAGAGCACATCCTTGGTAAGGATGAGGTCACCGGTTCAATCCCGGTCGCGTGCTTGAAGAGGACGTAAGGCGGATGACGGAAGCATAGAGGGCGCGCGGAGCTTGGCTCGGCGCGCCCTTTCTGTATTCGTCGGTGATCCGTGTTCGATCCAGCTTCGGGTTGTATTCGGGTTTCCGCTCGGCACCTAACCCGCTGGTGGCTCCACACTTGCATCGCGGGTCCTCTCAGTCTACGTTTCAAGGCTCGCCGCCTTGCGCCCAAGTCCGGGGCAGGGTGGCCTGTCGCGTCCCCTGCGGGGGGCGTGTGGAACGCCTGACCTGAGAGAGACTATGCCGCGCGACAAGATCATCCTCGCGTGCAGTGAGTGCAAGAACCGCAACTACTTCACCACGAAGAACAAGCGCCTGCACCCGGAGCGCGTGGAGTGGAAGAAGTACTGCCCGCGCTGCAACAAGCATCAGCTCCACAAGGAGACGAAGTAAGTGGCCGGCGAAGTCGTGCAGGCTCAGCCGTCCCTGCCCAAGCGCGTCGTGACGTTCTGGAACGACGTGGTGGCGGAGATGCGCAAGGTGACGTGGCCGGAGCGTCCGCAGGTGGTGCAGCTCTCGATCGGCGTGATCGGGATTTCGCTGTTCATCGGCGGCGTGATCTGGTTGCTCGACCTGATCCTGCAGGGCGTGCTGGTGCGCGGCCTGCCCGCGCTGTTCGGGGCCTGATCGGATGACGCATCGCTGGTACGCGGTCCAGACGACCTCCGGGCACGAGAACAAGGTGCGCACGCTGATCCAGCGGAAGATCGACGCGGATCCGACGGCGGCCGAGGAGCGGCGCATCCGGCAGGCGCTGGTCCCGACCGAGCAGGTGGTCGAGATCAAGAACGGCAAGAAGGTGACCGTGGATCGCAAGGTCTACCCGGGCTACGTGCTCGTGGAGATGGCGATCTCGGAAGAGACGCTGCACACGATCAACGCCATCCAGGGCGTGATCAAGTTCGTGGGGACGAAGGACCGCGAGCCGCAAGCGCTGCGTGACGAGGAAGTGAAGCGCCTGCTGGGCATCGCGGTCGAGGAAGAAGTGGCCGTGCCGAAGGAGGAGATTCCGTTCCTCGTCGGGCAGGCCGTGGCGATCACGGACGGGCCGTTCTCGGATTTCAACGGGACGGTGGAGGACGTGATGCCGGATAAGGGGAAGGTGCGCGTCAGCGTGTCGCTGTTTGGGCGGCCGACGTCGGTGGAGTTGGATTATTTGCAGCTGAAGGGACACTAGGAGACGTGAGAGTTGAGACTTGAGAGGTGAGTCCTCAAGTCTCCAGTCTCAAGTCTCAAGTCTCAAGTCTCAGTAGATGCCCTTGCGCGGGGCAGGTGCCTGAGTCACATCGGCATCGAGGAGCGCACCGACGGCCAACCACTCCGTCGTTAAACAGCAACGTGGGAGTCAGCGTGCATCGCCAGCGCGTCCATCAGCGGACGGCGCCCGGGCACGCTTCACGTTTTCCCAGAGGGAGAGATGGCCAAGAAGGTCACCGGTTTCGTCAAGCTGCAGATTCCTGCAGGCAAGGCGAATCCGGCCCCGCCGGTCGGTACGGCTCTCGGTCCGCAGGGCATCAACATCATGGCCTTTTGCAAGGAGTTCAATGCAAAGACGCAGGGCCAGGATGCGATCCTGCCGGTCGAGATCACCATCTATGCCGACAAGTCCTTCACCTTCATCCTGAAGACGCCGCCCGCGGCGTTCCTCGTGAAGAAGGAAGCTGGTATCGAGAAGGGCTCGGGTCAGCCGAACCGCAACAAGGTCGGCTCGATCACGCAGGCGCAGGTCCGGAAGATCGCCGAACTCAAGATGCCCGACCTCAACACCGACAACCTGGAGTCCGCGATGGCGATGGTCGCCGGTGCGGCCCGGTCGATGGGCGTGGAGGTGAAGGGATGAAGACGCACGGCAAGAAGTATCGCGCCGCCGCCGAGAAGATCCAGGCCGGCGTGCTGCACACCCCGAAGGCCGCCCTCGAGGCCGTCAAGAACGCGGCGTTCGCCAAGTTCGACGAGACGGTCGAGGTCGCGGTGCGCCTCGGCGTGGATCCCCGCCACGCGGACCAGGTGGTCCGTGGCACGGTGGTGCTCCCGGCGGGCACGGGTAAGTCGGTCCGCGTGCTCGTGATCGCGGTCGGCGAGAAGGCCAAGGAAGCCGAGGCCGCCGGCGCCGACTTCGTCGGCACGGAGCTGATCCAGAAGATCAAGGACGGCTGGACGGACTTCGACGTGATGATCGCCACGCCGGACCAGATGGGCCAGGTGGGCCAGCTGGGTCGCGTGCTCGGTCCCCGCGGCCTGATGCCGAACCCGAAGGCCGGCACCGTGACGTTCGACGTCGCGAAGGCCGTGAAGGAGACGAAGGCGGGCAAGATCGAGTTCCGCGTCGACAAGGCCGGCAACGTGCAGGCGGCGATCGGCAAGGTCTCGTTCGGTCTCGACGCGCTCGAGACCAACTTCAGCGCCTTTATGGACCAGATCGTCCGCTCCAAGCCGTCCGCGGCGAAGGGCGTGTATGTGAAGACCGTCGCCGTCAGCTCCACGATGGGGCCTGGCGTGCGCATCGATACCACCCCGTACCGGTAATCCCACGATGAAGCGATCCGACAAGGACCAGCTCGTCGCCGAGCTGAAGGGCAAGCTCGAGGGCGCCGCTGCGGTCTACTATACCGACTTCACCGGCTTGAACGTGAAGTCGATGACGAACCTCCGCCGCCGCTTCCGCAAGGCCGGCGTGGAGTACGTCGTCATCAAGAACACCCTCGCGCTGCGCGCGGTGAACGAGGCGGGACTGGCGGGCCAGGCGTTGAAGGGCCCGACGGGCGTCGTGGTGGCGAAGGATGCCATCGCCGCGGCCAAGCTGCTCGCCGACTTCGCGAAGGAGAACGACTCCAAGCCGTCGATCAAGGGCGGCCTCTGGGAAGGCAAGGCGGTGGACGAGGCGATGGTCAAGAAGCTGGCCTCGATGCCGACCCGCGACGAGGCGCTGTCGATCCTCGTCGGCACGTTCAACAGCGTGCTGATGATGTTCGCCCTCGCGCTCGACGCGAAGAAGACGCAGCTCGAAGGTTCGAACTGATTTCCCCCAGGCGTCTGCCTGATTACACACGCCCCAGGGATTCCTGGGGGAACACTTTTGGAGATTGACTCAAATGGCTAACGCGACTCTTTCCAAGGACGAGATCCTCGAGGCGATCGGCAATATGTCGGTCATCGAGCTCACCGAGCTCATCGAGGCGTTCAAGACGAAGTTCAACGTGACCATCGCCGCCGTCGCCGCGGGCGCGCCGGCTGGTGGCGCGGGTGGTGCCGGTGCCGCCGCCGAGGAGAAGACGGAATTCGACGTCGTCCTCAAGGATGCCGGCGCGAAGAAGATCCAGGTCATCAAGGTGGTGCGCGAGCTGACCGGTCTCGGCCTGAAGGAAGCCAAGGATATGGTCGACGGCGCCCCGCAGACGCTGCGTGCCGGCGTCTCGAAGGACGAGGCCGCGCAGGTCAAGGCCAAGCTCGAGGCCGAAGGCGCGACGGTCGAGGTCAAGTAAGGCGGATGGGTTTCCGGCTGGCGCGTCCAGGAACCGTCCTGGGACGCGCCCAGCCGCGACTCACTCCCTCTTACTCGGCTTCGCGATGCACCTGATTCCGCACGTTCTGCAACACATCTGAAGCTCCTTTCGCCTCGCCCCGTCCGGCGCCGCCTGGACGGAGGCGGGGCGGTTTTCGCCTGTAAACGGGCACAGCCCGGGTCGATATGATCACGCAGATCTCCTTCGGAAAGCTCGAGCACGGGATGCAGATGCCGCATCTCCTCGACATCCAGACGCAGGCCTTCCAGTCGCTCCTCCAGCTCGACGCCGCGAAGCACGGTCGCGAAGACGTCGGACTCGAGCGCGTCTTCAAGGATCTCTTCCCCATCACCGACGTCCACGAGAACTTCTCGCTGGACTTCAAGCGCTACACCCTCGGCGAGCCGAAGTACGCCGTCGAGGAGTGCATCGAGCGCGATATGACCTACTCGGCGCCGCTGAAGGCGACGCTGGTGCTGACGGTCTATGAGGAGAACCCGGTCGACGGGAAGAAGCGCCTCAAGAACCAGATCGAGAAGGAAGTCTACCTCGGCGAGCTCCCGCTGCTCACGCCGGTCGGCACCTTCGTGATCAACGGCGCGGAGCGCGTGATCGTCTCGCAGCTGCACCGCTCGCCGGGCGTGGTCTTCGAGGAGAGCACGCACCCGAACGGGCAGCGCCTGATCTCGTCGCGGATCATCCCCTTCCGCGGCTCGTGGGTGGAGTTCACCGTGGACATCCACGACGTGATCTACGTCCACATCGACAAGAAGAAGAAGTTCCCGGCGACGGCGCTGCTGCGCGCGTTCGGCTACGGCACGAACGCCGACATCTACCGCCTGTTCTTCGGCGTGCGTGAGCTCGACCTCACGAAGCGCAAGGAAGGCCGCGACCGCGAGATCATCGGCGCGATCATCGCCCAGGACATCGAGCTGGCCGGCGAGGCCACGCCCGAGGACGCGCCGAAGCTCAAGACCAAGAAGGCCCGCGCCGAGCGCGAGCGCAACGAGAACGTGCTGCTCGTCAAGCAGGGTGACGAGCTCACGGAAGAGGTGTACAACCGCCTCCGCCGCCTGAAGATCGACAAGATCCAGGTCTTCGCCTCGTACCAGCAGGTGGACCTCGGCGACGAGCTCGACGCCTTCGAGTCCGGCGACCGCACGTCGCCGCGCACGATCGCCCTCGAGGTCATCGACCCGTCGAGCGGCGAGATCGTGGCCGAGCCGGGCCAGGCGCTCAACGTCACGCTGGTCCGCAAGCTCCGGAAGCTCGAGATCCAGAAGGTCTCCTGCTTCGCGGCCTCGGGCCGCGCCGAGAGCGCGCTGATCAAGAACACGCTGGCCAAGGACCCGACGAAGTCGGAGGACGAGGCCCTCAAGCAGATCTACTCGCTGCTGCGTCCGGGCGACGCCCCGAACAAGGAGACGGCGAAGCAGGCGCTGGAGCGCCTGTTCTTCTCGCCGAAGCGCTACGACCTCGGCCGCGTGGGCCGCTACAAGATCAACCAGCGCCTGCACCTGCCGACGCCGGCCAGCCAGACGGTGCTCGACACGAACGACTTCGTGGCGATCATCCGCTACCTGGTGGAGCTGCAGCAGGGCCGCGGCCACGTGGACGACATCGACCACCTGGGCAACCGCCGCATCCGCTCGGTGGGCGAGCTGATCGCCAACCAGTTCTCCGTCGGCCTCTCGCGTATGGCGCGCCTGGTCAAGGAGCGGATGAGCATCAACCAGGACAGCGAGAAGATCTCGCTCGACGACCTCGTGAACGCGCGCACCGTCTCGGCGGTGATCCAGGCGTTCTTCGGCTCGTCGCAGCTCTCGCAGTTCATGGACCAGACGAACCCGCTGGCCGAGCTCACGAACAAGCGCCGCCTCTCGGCGCTCGGACCGGGCGGCCTGACGCGCGAGCGCGCGGGCTTCGAGGTCCGTGACGTGCACTACTCGCAGTACGGCCGGATGTGCCCCATCGAGACGCCGGAAGGCCCGAACATCGGCCTGATCACGTCGCTGGCCTGCTTCGCGCAGGTCAACGACCTCGGCTTCGTGGAGACGCCGTACCGCGTGGTGAAGAACGGCAAGGTGACGAACGAGATCGCCTGGCTGGACGCGAACCGCGAGGAAGAGGCGGTGATCGCGCAGGCCAACGCGCGTCTCAACGAGGACGGCTCGTTCGCGGAAGAGATGGTGCTCTGCCGTGAGCAGGGCGACGTGCCGCTGATGCCGCCGCACCGGATCGACTATATGGACGTCGCGCCGGAGCAGCTGGTGTCGATCGCGGCGGCGCTGATTCCGTTCCTCGAGCACGACGACGCGAACCGCGCGCTGATGGGCTCGAACATGCAGCGCCAGGCGGTGCCGCTGCTCAACCCGCAGACGCCGCTGGTGGGCACGGGTCTCGAGGCGAAGGTGGCCGAGGACTCGGGCGCCGTGGTGATCGCGAAGCGCGCCGGCACGGTGACGCGCGTGACGGCCGACGAGATCATCGTCGACGCCGGCACGAAGGGCAAGGAAGCCGACGAGCCGCTGAAGCGTCTCGCCGCGCAGGACCGCTATAAGCTCCGCAAGTATCGCCGCACGAACCAGGACACGGCGCTGAACCAGCGCCCGCTGGTGAAGGTGGGGCAGAAGGTGAAGGCCGGCGAGGTGCTCGCCGACGGCGCCGGCACGCAGTTCGGCCAGCTCGCGCTGGGCTCGAACGTGACGGTGGCGTTTATGCCGTGGTACGGGCACAACTTCGAAGACGCGATCGTGCTCTCCGAGCGCCTGGTGAAGGACGACGTGTACTCGTCGATCCACATCCAGGAGCACGAGCTGCACGTCCGCGACACGAAGCGCGGCCAGGAAGAGATCACGCGTGAAATCCCCAACGTCTCGGAAGAGTCGCTGGTGGACCTCGACGAGCGCGGCATCGTGCGCATCGGTGCGCACGTGCGCCCGGGCGACATCCTCGTCGGCAAGATCACGCCGAAGGGCGAGACGGAGCTCTCGCCGGAAGAGAAGCTGCTGACGGCGATCTTCGGCGAGAAGGCGAAGGACGTGAAGGATTCGTCGCTCAAGGTGCCGCCGGGCGTCGAGGGCGTGGTCATCGACGTGAAGATCTTCTCGCGCATCGAGGACCAGGTCGTCGAGAAGGACCGCGGCGAGCGGATCGGTGAGGTGCGCCGTCTCGAGGGCGAGGAGAAGGTGCGCGTCAACGACGTGCGCGACGAGGAGATCAAGGCGCTGCTGGTCGGCCAGAAGGTGGCGCTGGCGCTGCAGGCGGGCACGGTCGAGGAGGCGATCCCGGCGGGCACGACGCTCACCGCGGAGCTGCTCGACGGGCTGCGCCTGGCGACGCTGGACCTCAAGACCTTCCGGGTCGAGGCCAAGAAGGTGAACGAGGAAGTCCGCCGCATCATCGACGCCGCCGACGAGGTGAAGGCGAAGATCGAGGAGCGCGCGGAGATGCGGATCGACCAGATCCTCAAGCCGGACGAACTGCCCCCGGGCGTCATCCAGCTGGTGAAGGTGTACCTGGCCGAGAAGCGCAAGATCTCGGTGGGCGACAAGATGGCCGGCCGTCACGGCAACAAGGGCATCGTGGCGCGCATCGTGCCGGAAGAGGATATGCCGTTCCTGCCGGACGGTCGTCCGGTGGACATCGTGCTGAACCCGCTGGGTGTGCCGTCGCGAATGAACGTGGGCCAGATCCTCGAGACCCACCTCGGGTGGGCGGCGCGGATCCTCGGCTTCTACGCGAAGACGCCGGTGTTCCAAGGCGCGACGGAGCGTGAGATCGGGCTCTGCCTGCGGATGGCGGGCCTCGAGTGGGTGCGCGGCGGGCTGCAGCTGGAGACGGCGGCCCCGGGCTTCACGGCCGACGAGCTGCGCGCGATCCTCTCCGACCTGCGCCCGTCGCAGGCCGAGGCGGACAAGGTGGAGCTGCTGCACGATGCGTCGCTCAACGACCTGAACGGTCGTGGGATGAGCGCGGCCTCGAAGGCGGCGTACCAGCGGACCTACGAGTACCTGTCGGGGGCGGCCAAGGAGCTGGCGGCGCGCGAGCGCACGGCGACGCAGCACGCGGTGGCCTACCATCAGGCGCAGCTGGACGCCGAGGACGTGTCGGCGACGGCGAAGGCCGAGCTGAAGAAGGCGCTCAAGGAGCTCGAGAAGCGCGCGGAGCTGGACGACGCGGGCCTGCTCGAGGCGATGGGGCGTCCGGCGCTCTCGGCGATGCTGGGCAAGAAGAGCGAGGCCGACGTGGATGCGGCGGCCAAGGAGCTGATGACGGCGGGCGGGATGATGCCGGGCGGCAAGATCCGCCTGCGCGACGGCCGCACGGGCGAAGGCTTCTCGAACCCGGTGACGGTCGGCCAGGTCTATATGCTCAAGCTCAGCCATCTCGTGGACGACAAGATCCACGCCCGCAGCATCGGCCCCTACAGCCTCGTCACGCAGCAGCCGCTGGCGGGCAAGGCGCAGTTCGGCGGCCAGCGCTTCGGCGAGATGGAAGTGTGGGCGCTGGAGGCCTACGGCGCGGCGCACACGCTGCAGGAGATCCTGACGGTCAAGTCGGACGACGTGAGCGGACGCTCGCGGGTGTACGAGGCGATCGTGAAGGGCCAGAACCTGCCGGAGCCGGGCACGCCGGAGTCGTTCAACGTGCTCGTGAAGGAACTGCAGGCGCTGGGCATCCACGTGACGATGGATTCGCACGCTGAGGGTGGGCACCAGGGTATTTCGTCTCCCTTCGGCACCGAGGAGTAACCGATGATTGATTTCCGTAGCGTCCGCGAGAAGAGCGCGTCGGCGTTCGACTATATCCAGGTCCGCATCGCTTCTCCGGAAGAGATCCGCGGCCCCCGGGACCCCAAGGAGCGCGAGCGGCTGGAGATGGCCGGCCTGCGGTCGTGGTGGTCGTGGGGTGAGGTGACCAAGCCCGAGACGATCAACTACCGCTCGTTCAAGCCCGAGAAGGACGGCTTGTTCTGCGAGAAGATCTTCGGCCCCGTGAAGGACTGGGAGTGCCACTGCGGCAAGTACAAGCGGATCCGCTATCGCGGCGTGATCTGCGACCGTTGCGGCGTGGAAGTGACGCTCTCGAAGGTGCGCCGCGACCGGATGGGCCACATCGAGCTGGCCGTGCCGGTGGCGCACATCTGGTTCTTCAAGACCCTGCCGAGCCCGATGGGCAACCTGCTCGACCTCACGCTCCGTGACCTCGAGAAGGTGATCTACTACGCCAACTACGTGGTGATCGACGCGGGCGAGCAGGAGGTCAAGATGAACGACCTCCTCGACGAGGAGCAGTACCTCCAGCTGCGGATGAAGGCGAAGGAAGAGGGCGACACCGCCTTCCGCGCCGAGATCGGCGCGCCGGCGGTGCGTGAGCTCCTGCAGCGCCTCGACATCGACAAGACGGCCGAGGAGCTCCGCGCCTCGGTGGTGACGGAGACGTCGCAGCACAAGAAGAAGGCGCAGCTCAAGCGCCTGAAGATCGTCGACGCGTTCCGCAACTCGGGCGACCATTCCGGGATGCGCAACAAGCCCGAGTGGATGATTATGGACGTGGTGCCGGTGATTCCGCCGGACCTGCGCCCGCTGGTCCCGCTCGACGGTGGCCGCTTCGCGACCTCCGACCTGAACGACCTGTACCGCCGCGTCATCAACCGCA
>DAOMNV010000004.1:0-83220 GCA_035444005.1 Gemmatimonadaceae bacterium | reverse complement strand
GGACAACCTCAAGCGGCTGGAGGGCGCGACGGACGCCGAGGGCAACGCGATCCGCGTCGTCACCCTGCCCTATCCGCGGCCGGTGGTGATGGACGGGACGCGGCTGCCGGCGAGCTACGCCAACTTCTACATCGCCAACGGCGTGGTCATCGTGCCGACGTTCAACGACGCCAATGACCGCATCGCGCTGAACACGCTCGCCGAGTTGCTGCCGGAGCGCCAGATTGTGGGTATACACGCCGTGGACCTCGTCTGGGGTCTCGGTACCCTGCACTGCCTGACGCAGCAGCAGCCCGCCGCCCGCCACGCCCGCTCCAAACCCTCGCGATGACCCAAGACGCCCTTCGCGCCGCCCTCGAGGCCAGACTCGGCGAGCAGTACGAGATCGAGTCCCTGCTTGGCCAAGGCGGGATGGGGAGCGTGTTCCGCGCGATGGACCGGACGCTGCACCGGCCCGTCGCGATCAAGGTCATCAGCGGCGACGTTGCGCTGAACCCGCAGCTCAAGGACCGCTTCCTGATGGAAGCGCGCACCGTCGCCAAGCTGCGGCATCCGAACATCGTGGCCGTGTACAGCGCCGGCGAGGCGGACGGCCTGCTCTACTTCGTGATGGAGCTCGTGCCGGGCGAGTCGCTGCGCGACCTGCTCGCGCGCGAAGGCAAGGTGACGCCGGAACGTGGCGAGAGGATCCTGCACGAACTGGCGATGGCGCTGGACTACGCGCACGCCAACGGCATCGTGCACCGCGACGTGAAGCCGGAGAACATCCTGCTCGACCGCGAGACCGGGCGCGCGATGCTCACCGACTTCGGCGTGGCGCGTGCGCTCGAGAACAGCGGCAATATGACGGGCACGGGGATGATCCTCGGCAGCCCGCGGTACATGAGCCCCGAGCAGGCGACGGGCGAGAGCACGCTGGACGGACGCAGCGACCTCTACGCGCTGGCGCTGGTCGGCTACGAGATGTTCACGGGCAAGCCGGTGGTGGAGAGCGGCAACGTCGCGGGGATGCTCGTGAAGCACCTCACCGAGACGCCGAAGCCGCTGGCCGAGGCGGTGACGCAGGTGCCGGAAGGCACGGCGGTGGCGATCGACCGCGCGCTGGCCAAGGACCGCGAGCAGCGCTGGGCGACGGGCCGCGAGATGGCCGAGATGATCGCCGCAAGCTGGACGCCGACGCCGGGCTCGGGTGCAACGCGGGCGGTGGGCCAACTGCCCAAGGCGGCGGCCAAGACGCGCCGCACGCGTACGATCGCCGCGGTGGGCGCCACGCTGGTGACGCTGGTGCTGGCCGCGCTGCTGCTCGGCGGCGAGCGCGGCGGCGATCCGCGCAAGTCGTATGCCGTGGTGCCCTTCGACATCCAGAGCGGCAACAGCGAAGTGCAGTGGCTGCGCGACGGCGCGGTGAATATGCTCACGCTGGCGCTCTCGCAGTGGACGGACCTGCAGGTGATGGACTACGAGCGCACGCTCAAGTACGTGGCCGATGCCGGCGCCGAGGACCGGCGCGTGGACCTCGAGCGCGCGCAGGAGATCGCGCGGCGCGGCGGCGCGGGCACCCTGGTGATGGGTTCGGTGTCGACGACCAGCGACTCGCTGCTCGTCACCGCGCGGCTCTACGACGTGAGGAGCGGCAAGGCACTGAACACGGCCACGCGCGCGGCGGCGCTCAACGCCGATCCGCGCGGGCTCTTCGACGACATCGCGCGCTACCTGCTCGATGTCGCCGGCGGCGCGTCGAGCTCCAGCATCGACGTGGCCGGACAAACGACGACGTCGCTGACGGCCTACCGCGCCTACCTGGACGGCGTGCGCTTCCTCAACTCGTGGCGGCTCGCGCAGGCCGACTCGGCGCTGCAGGTCGCCATCCGCGCCGACTCGACCTTCGCACTGGCCTGGCACAAGCGTGCACTGGCGCTGGGCTGGGGCGACTTCTCGAGCCCCGACTATCTCTACTCGACGCGTCGCGCGTCGGAACTCGCAGACCGCCTGCCGGCACGCCAGCAGGCGCTGGTACGTGGCCACGCCGCGCTGGCCGCCGGCATCGGCGACCAGGAAACGCCCTTCGACCAGCGCCGCGAGCGGCTGCGCGAGGCGCAGCGCATCTATGAGGAGCTCGTCGCCAGCGACTCGCTGGTCGCCGAAGGCTGGTACGGGCTCGCCGACGCCTACTTCCACGACAACGGCGCCGCCGGCGATTCGATCCCCGAGTTCTCGCGGCGCATCAATCGCGCGATCTACGGATTCCGCCGCGCCATCGAGATCGACTCTTCGTTCCATCTCGCGTACAGCCACCTCGTGCAGCAGTACCAGACGCTCTCGAGCCCGCAGGCACAGGGCGTGCTCGACGGCGACACGGTGCTGATGTTCACCAGCCGCGAGCATCTCGAGGCGCTCGGCGGCCTGCCGGAGTTCGAACGCCGTCGCGCGCGCGCGCGGGAGATCGGCCTCGAGATGGCGCGCGGCTGGGTGCGCGCCGACCCCGAGGCGCCGGCCTCGCACCTCGCGCTGGCCGCGGGATACTTCGCCGCCGAGATGCCGGATTCCGCGCTGGCCGTCATCGACCGCGCGCTCACGCGCCCCGGCTTCGATACGCCGTCGATGCGGATGCAGCGCGCCGGAATGTTGCTGATGTCCGACGACGTCAGCGCCTTCGCGGAGACACGCGACCTGCTGCGGCGCGTGCCGCCTGCGGAGTTCCGCCGCGTACCGCCGCAGGAGCGCATCAGCGCCATCGCGATGTCGCTCAACAGCGCCGCCGCGGCGGGCAACGCCGGCGAGTTGGACCGGATGCTCAGCTACTTCGTGAGCGTCGATTCGATCTTCCCGTTCACGACGACGCCCACGCGCGAAGTGCTCGCCTGGTACGTGGCCGGGCTCAAGGGCGGCATCACCGGCACGCTCGACGCGCGCGCACGCAGCTACCTCGCCGAGGGCGCGCGACGCGTGGCCGCGGCGGCGGGTCAGGGAATGGTCGTGCAGCTCGCCGCCACCTCGGGCGGCGTGATGTACCTCGGCTACCTCGTCACCCGCGACACGCTGTATTCCAACGCGATTCGCCGCCTGCCTGGCGGCAACGCGGCGGTGCACAACGATCTCGACGCGCTCGAGGCCCTCGCCCGCGGCGACACCGCCCGCGCGCGGGAACTCGCCGCGAACTTCACGGCGCCGGATTCGCTCGCCGGCGCGCGATTCGGCTACGCGGGACTGCGCGCCTACGGCCGCGCCGAAGTCCTCGCCGCCGTCGGCAACGTCAACTGGGCCATCGCCTACCTCGAGGCCCTCACGCCGGCCCGTTTCGTCGCCCAAAGCCTCGGCGATCCGGGCTTCGCCGTCTACACGCGGTCCTTCCTCACCCGGGCGACGCTCTACGAGCGCGTCGGCGACAAGGCCAAGGCCATCGCCGCGTATGAGGAGTACCTGCGGCGTACGGCCCAGGGCGATGCCAGCGTCGAGGCGCTGCGTCGTGATGCCCGTGCCTCCGTCGCGAGGCTGCGCGACTCGGGACGCTGACGCTGCGTGCCGTGGCGCCGCCCGCAGCGGTTGGCGCCGCGGCATCCCTTGGACACGTTCCGCTCGACACATTCCGCCGGACCCCAGAACTGTTCAGATTGCTGACAGTTCGGCCTCCGGCATCTATACTTGCGGTGGTCCAGACGTACCGGCCTAGGCCGATTCCCCCGCGCCAATCCCCACGTGACTGTATCCCGCTGGTCCCTCCTCACCGTGCTCGCCCTCGCCGCCTGCGGCGGTGAGGCGACGGAGTACCGGCTCGGTATGGCCGGCCCGTTCAGCGAAGGCTTCGGCCTCGCGAACCGCCGCGGCGCCGAGCTGGCGCTGGAGCAGATCAACGCGGCCGGCGGCATCGACGGCCGGACGCTGCACCTCGAGTTCCGCGACGACAGCGGCGACGGTTCGAAGGCCGCGGCGATCGCGCAGGAGTTCGTCGACGATGCGCGCATCAGCGGCGTGGTCGGCCACGTCACCTCGGGTGCGATGGTCGCCGCGGCGAAGGTCTACGATGGGCAGTTGGCGGCCCTCGCGACCACCGCGTCGTCGGCGGAGCTCACGGGCATTTCGCGCTGGGCCTTCCGCGTGATCTCCAGCGACTCGGCCAACGGCGTGGACCTCGCGCGCTTCGCCGAGCGGCTCGGTAAGCGCCGCGCCTACGTGCTGTATGAAAACGACGCCTATGGCCGCGGCCTGGCCGATGCCTTCCGCCGCACGTTCAAGGGCGAAGTGCTCGGCTTCGACCCGATCGACGCCGAAGGCCGCGATGCCGCGGTGTTCGTCGAGTGGGCGGCGGCGCAGCGTGCGGACCTCGTGTTCGTCGCGGGCACCGAGCGCTCGGGGCTCGCGCTGCTGCGCGCGGCGCGCGCGGCCGGCTTCACCGCGGATTTTCTCGGCGGCGACGGCTGGACCGGCGTCGTGACCGACGCGGCGGTGGCCGAAGGCGCGCTCGTCGGCGCGCCGTTCACGGCGCGCGATCCGCGCCCCGAGGCGCAGCGCTTCGTAACCGCCTTCCGCGAGAAGTTCGGCGTGGAGCCCGACGGGAACGCGGCCCTCGCCTACGACGCGGTGCAGGTGATGGCGGCGGCCCTGCGTGCCACCGGCGGCGAGCGCGCGGCGCTGCGCGACTGGCTGGCCAGCCGCACGACGCGATCGCCGATCCCTGGCGTGACCGGCAGCATCGCCTTCCAGCTCAGCGGCGACCCGATCGGCAAGTCGTTGGTCGTGGCCCGCGTGCGCGACGGTGCGCTCATTCCGGTGGAGGGCGCCCGATGATCCGCCTCGACACGATCCGCAGCCGCCTGACGATCGGCCTCGCGCTGGTCATCGGCCTCGTGGTGCTCGCGGGTGCCGTCGGCCGCGCGGCCATCGGCAGCCTCAGCGAGGAGATGGGGCAGGCGCTCGAGACGGTGCGCCGCGAGACGGCGCTCACCGCGACGCTGACGACGAACATCGCTTCGGAAATCGCCGCGGGCCGTCGCTACCTCGAGCGGGGCGGCCGCGAGGACCTGCAGACCTTCCGCGATGCTGGGTGGCGCGCCCACGCCGCCCAGCGCGCGCTCAACGCCAGCCAAGGCCTCACCGCGCGCGAGGTCGCGCTCGTCGCGACCATCGACGAGCAGCTCTCGGCGATCGAGACGGCCTTCGCCGCCGCGCACCGGATGCGCGACCTCGGGCGCAATGCCGACGCCGACGCTCGCGTGGCGCTCACGGCGGAGATCGACGCGGCGCTCACGCGCGACATCGAGCGCCTCGGCGAACTGCGCAGCGCGCAGTTGCTACGCACGACGGAATCGCTGCAGGGCGAGGCGGCACGCCGGCAGCGCCTGCTGCTGTTCGCGGTGATCGGCGCGATCGTCCTCGGCCTGCTCATCGTCGCCGGCGTGGCGCGGTCGATCGGCGATCCGCTGCAACTGCTCGTCGCGCAGGCGCGGGCGCTGAGCCGTGGCGAACTCGACGTGCGCATCGACGCCGCGCTGCCCGGCGAGTTCCGGGAACTGGCCGAGGCGATGAACGGCTCGGCGTCCAACCTTGCGCGCATCGCCAGCGTGGCGAGCAGTACCTCGCAGGACGTCGCGACGTCGGCGCACCAGTTGACCTCCGCCGCCGAGCAGGTGGCGCAGGCAGCCACGCAGACCGCCACCGCGATGGCCGAGGTGACGGAGGGCGCCGAGGTGCAGGTGACGGCGCTGAAGGACGCCGACACCTCGCTGGAGAGTGTGCGGCTTCGCGCGCACGAGGTGCGGGCGGGGGCCGAGGAAGTGGCCGACCTGGCCAGCGAGATCGAACGCCTCTCGCGTGAGAAGCGCCTCGAGATCGCGCGCTCGCGCACGATGCTGGCGGAGATCCGGCAGAGCGTGGATCACGCCGCGCTCGAGGTGAAGGAGCTCAACGCGACGGCCGAGAGCATCAACCAGTTCGTCGGCATCGTCAGCCGCATCGCCGAGCAGACGAACCTGCTCTCGCTGAACGCGGCGATCGAAGCCGCGCGCGCGGGGGCGGCGGGCCGCGGCTTCGCCGTCGTCGCCGACGAAGTGCGCAAGCTCGCCGATCAGGCGCAGCAGGCGGCCGAAGACGTCATCCAGCTCACCGCCGTGGTGACGCGCCGCGTGGGCACGACGACGCAGGCGATGGCCACGGGCGCGGCGCGGGTGGCCGACATCGAACAGGCTTCGGCCGGTATCGACACCGCGCTGGGCGACATCTCCACCTCTGCGGAGCGCACGCGCGCCGCCGCCGAAGGCCTCGGCGAGGCCGCGGACGGCAACGTGCAGGCCGTGACCACCGCGGTGGCGAACATCTCGGCAGCGGCGCGAGCCGCCGAAGGGCACGCCGCGGCGGCGCAGGAGGTCTCGGCGTCCACCGAGGAGCAGAGCGCGGCCTGCGAGGAGATGTCGGGCGCGGCGAATGCCTTGCTGGCCGGTTCCGTGCGGCTTCGCGAGATCGTCGCCAACCTGCGCGCGTCCTAAGGCGGCCGAGGCGTGGCGGACACGGCGAACCCCTTGGCGCCAGTCGCGGCGGGTACGCCGGCCGTGGTGCTGCTCAGCGGCGGCCTCGACTCTGCCACCGTGCTGGCGATGGCCACGCAGGCCGGCTATGCCGTGAACGCGCTGACGTTCCGGTACGGGCAGCGCCACGGTGTGGAGATCGCGCGGGCGCAGGCCCTGGCGACGCAGTGGAAGGTGGCGCGGCACGTGATTGCCGACATCGACCTGCGCCTGTTCGGCGGCAGCGCCCTCACCGCCGACATCGCCGTGCCCAAGCACGACGACGTGGCCGCGGTGGGCGCGGGCATTCCCGTGACCTACGTGCCGGCGCGCAACACGATCTTCCTGAGCTTCGCGCTGGCTTGGGCGGAGACGCTCGATGCGCAGGACATCCTGATCGGCGTGAATGCGCTCGACTACTCGGGGTATCCCGACTGCCGCCCCGAGTACATCGCCGCGTTCGAGCGGATGGCCAACCTCGCCACGAAGGCCGGCGTGGAGGGGCGCACGCAGCTGCGCATCCGGACGCCGCTGATGCAGATGACCAAGGCCGACATCATCCGCGCCGGCCGCGCGCTGGGCGTCGATTACTCGATGACGGTGAGCTGCTACGATCCTGCGGCGGACGGCAGGGCGTGTGGGCGGTGTGAGGCGTGTTTGCTCAGGGCCAAGGGGTTCGCGGAAGCAGACCTTGAGACTTGAGACGTGAGACTTGAGACGTGGGAACGAGTAGTTTTCTCACGTCTCCCGTCTCCCGTCTCACGTCTCCCGATGTACACCGTCAAAGAACTCTTCTACACCCTGCAAGGCGAAGGCTACCACGCCGGTCGCCCGGCGGTGTTCTGTCGATTCTCCGGCTGCAACCTGTGGTCCGGGCGCGAGCAGGATCGCGCGGCTGCGGTGTGCACGTTCTGCGACACGGATTTCGTGGGCGTGGGACCGGACGGCGGGAAGTTCGCGACGGCGGAGGCGTTGGCCGAGGCGGTGGCCTCGCGCTGGCCGGCGGCGGCGGGCGGGCGGCCCTTCGTGGTGTGCACGGGTGGCGAGCCGCTGCTGCAATTGGATGCGCCGGCAATCGCCGCGTTGCACGCGCGGGGCTTCGAGGTGGCCGTGGAGACGAACGGCACGCAGCCCGCGCCGGCGGGGCTGGACTGGATCTGCGTGAGCCCCAAGGCCGAGGCGCCGCTGGTGCTGACGGCGGGGGACGAGCTCAAGCTCGTGTATCCGCAGGCCAAGGCGATGCCGGAGCGCTTCGCCGGGCTGGCGTTCACGCACTTTTTTCTGCAGCCGATGGACGGCCCCGACCGCGAGGCGACGACGGCGGCGGCCGTCGCCTACTGCCTCGCGCACCCGCAGTGGCGGCTGTCCGTGCAGACGCACAAGGCCCTCGGGATCCGCTAGGGCGGGCGGCGGCGCGACCCCGGGGCGTCCGTACCGCCGCGGCACAAGACGCGGCATAAGCCGGGCCCGACGACCCAGCGGGACCAGGGTCACCGTGTCAGGTCCCACTTTACAAGGTTGACGGAATCGCCCCGACGACGGAAGTTTGGGGGTCCTCTGTCGGCGTGACCTCCGTCACGCCGAGAAGGCGGGTCCGGTCCGGGCCCCACAACCACCGCTTCGAGGTATGTCTCGTATGCGAATCCGTTTCGTCAGCAGGATGCTTGCGGTTCTCGGCTTCGTGGCGGCCGCAGGCGCCGCCGACGCGCAGTCAGGCACCGTGGCCGGCAGGGTGACGCAGTCCGATGGTGGGGCTGCGATCGCCGATGCCCAAGTGCAGGTCTTCACCGGAACCACGGCGGTCGGCAGCATCCGCACGGGTGCCGACGGCAGCTACCGCATCGGCAACATCCCGGCGGGTACCTACGCCGTGGTCGCGCGGGCCGGTGGCTTCGTGTTCAAGCGGGTCGAGAACGTCGTGGTCGCCGCGGGCGGCACGGCGACGGTCGACATCGCGATGGACGCGGTGATCTCCAAGCTCGACGCCGTCGTCACGACGACGACGCGCGGCGCGGAGCCGGAGAAGATCCTCGACTCGCCCAACTCGATCTCGCTGGTGACCTCGGAGCGCATCGCCGAGCGTCCGGCCGCGACGATCACGGATCACCTCAAGGGCCAGCCCGGCCTGTCGATCTCGAACGGCGGCATCGTGCAGGCGAACATCGTCTCGCGCGGCTTCAACAACGCCTTCTCGACGTCGATGCTGATGCTGCAGGACTACCGCTTCGCCGGTGTCCCGTCGCTGCGCGTCAACGTGCCCTTCCTCTTCACCGGCACCGGTGAGGACATCGACCGCATCGAAGTGCTGCAGGGTCCGGCCTCGGCGCTCTACGGCCCGAACTCCGGCTCCGGCGTGCTGCACGTGATCACGAAGTCGCCGTTCCAGTCGCAGGGCACGACGCTGACGCTCGACGGCGGTGAGCGCTCGATGTTCCGCCTCGCGGGCCGTCACGCCGGCGTGATCAACGACCAGTTCGCCTTCAAGGTCTCCGGCGAGTACTTCCGCGCCAACGACTTCGAGTACAACGATCCGAACGAGCCGGCCACCTGGTCGGCCACCGACGCCCGCGTCCCGGCCTCGCGCCAGGGCCAGGCGGTGCGGCGTGACTTCGGCCTCGAGCGCTACTCGGGCGAGGCCCGCCTCGACTGGAAGCCGAACGAGGATACCGAAGCCATCACCACGCTCGGCTACACGATGGCCGGCTCGGCGCTCGAAGTGACGACGACCTTCGGCGCGGCGCAGGTGCAGAACTGGAGCTACACCAACTTCCAGCAGCGCTTCCGCCACAAGCAGTTCTTCGCCCAGGTCTTCTACAACCAGTCGAACTCGGGCAACGCGGACGCCAACGACGACGCCGGCACCTTCTACCTCCGCTCCGGCATCCCCGTGGTGGACCAGTCCTCGGTGCTCGTCGCGCAGATGCAGCAGGGCTACACGCTCGGCAACACCAAGCTGACCGGCGGCATCGACTACATCGCCACCACGCCCGAGACCAAGGGCACGATTATGGGGCGCAACGAGAACGACGACAACATCGTCGAGACCGGCGCCTACCTGCAGTTCACGACGCCGCTCACCCCGAAGCTCGACCTGATGGGTGCCGTGCGCGGCGATATGAACTCGCGCATCGAGGGCTCGCAGTTCTCGCCGCGCGCCGCGCTGCTCTACAAGGCGACGCCGACGCAGAACTTCCGCTTCACGTTCAACCGCGCGTTCAACTCGCCGGCCTCGTTCTCCTGGTTCCTCGACCAGTGGTCGGGGCAGACGGCCAACGTCGGTCCGCTGGTGAACAACCCGGCCACCGGCAACACGGAGATCCGCATCTTCGGTAACCCGGCGAAGGAAGGCTGGGTCTACAACCGCAGCTGCGCCGCGAGCCAGACTTCGGCAGGCGGGCTCTGCATGCGCTCGAACTTCTCGGGTTCGCCGATGCCGGTGTCCGGCGCCGTGGTGCTCCCGGCGATGCTGGGCATGACGGTCGCGCCGAGCACGACGATGTCGATGGCGCTCGCCGGTCCGCTGGCGACCAACTTCGGTCTCACGCCGACGCAGGTCGGCAACATCATCGCCGCGCTCAACGGCCTCGCACCGACGAACGCGCAGGCCCCGCTGGCGCTACGTAACGTGCTGGCTGGCAACGCAATCACGCCGTTCAGCTCGGTGCAGGATTACGCGCCCCTCGGCGCCAACTTCTCGAACACCTGGGAAATCGGCTACAAGGGCATCATCGGCGACCGTCTCCGCATCTCGGCGGACTACTGGTACCAGATCCGTCCGGCGGAGCCGACGACGCAGGTCATCAACGGCGATGACATCGTGTTCCTGGATCCGGCCGTCGGTGCCTACCTCGGCGCGGCGATGGGCCCGACGCTGGTTGGCAACGGCGTGCCGGCCGGTGCCGTGACGGCGGTCATCACGGGCTGGATGAACCAGCTCGGTGCCATCCCCACGGGCACCTTGGCCTTCGACAACCCGCTCTACGACCGCAGCTACCTGGTCTTCACCTACCAGAACGCCGAAGGCCACGTGGACGTCCGCGGCATCGACCTCGCGGTCGATTACCTCGTGAACGATATGTACACGGTCGAGGCCACCTACTCGACGATCAACCGCAACGTCTTCCGTGACGCCCGCGGTGCGACGCCGACGAACCCGCTCGTGGCCAACACCCCGCGGCACCGTGGCTCGCTCACGCTGCGTCGCGTGGACGACGTGCGCGGCCTGAATATGGAAGTCCGCGGCCGCTACGCCGACGCCTTCGACGTCAATTCGGGCGTGTTCAACAACTTCAACGTCGGCACCCCGGTGCCGTACACCCGCGTGCCGGTCAACGCCTTCCTCGACGCCGGCTTCTCGTGGAAGCTGCCCGTCGCGCAGAACGTGCGCTGGTCGCTCAACATCCAGAACCTGCTCAACAACGAGGTGCCGTCGTTCATCGGCGTCGCCCCGGTCGGCCGGTTCGCCACCACGCGTATCTCGTACAGCTTCTAAGTCGCAACTCGCAGGGCACGAAGGGGGTGGGCCAACCGGCCCACCCCCTTCGTGTATTTTTCGGGGTGCTCCTCCTCGACCCCTCGCGACGCCTCGTCATCGGCCACCGCGGCGCCCGCGCCGTGATGCCCGAGAACACGCTGCAATCGCTGCAGCACGCCATCGCGCTGGGCGTGGACGCGCTCGAGTTCGACATCCACCTCGCCAAGGACGGCGTGCCCGTCCTGCACCACGACGCCACGCTGGACCGCTGCACCGACGCCAGCGGCCCCGTGCGCGCGCGCACGTCGCTCGAGTTGGGCCGGCTCAGTGCCAGCCACCGCTTCACGCCGGACGACGGGCGCAGCTATCCGTATCGCGAGACCCGGTTCGCCATCCCGACGCTCTGGGAAGCGCTCGAGGCCTGCCCCGACATTCCGCTCATCATCGAGCTCAAGAGCGTCGAGGTGGCCGAGCCGGCGCTCAGGCTGCTGCGGGAGACCGGGAACCTCGGCCGCGTGCTTGTCGGGAGTTTCCTGGATGCTGCGCTGATTCCTTTCAGGGACGCCGGCGTGCCCATCAGTCCCGGGGCCGATACGCTCACGGCGAAGTACGCCGCGGCCGTACTCGGCGCCAAGCCCAAGACGCTGCCGTTCCAAGCCCTCTGCATTCCCCGCTTCCACTACGTGATTCCCCTGCCCGTCACCGGCTTCGCCACGATGATGCGCGCCGCCGGCGGACCGACCCACGTCTGGACGATCAACGACCCGGCCCGCGCCGCGCAGCTCTGGCGCGCGGGCATCAACGGCATCATCACGGACGATCCCGCGCTGATGCTCCGCACCCGCGAGACCCTGCAGTGACCGCACCCAACGCCTCGGCCCCGAAGTCCGGCAAGCCCGAGAAGAAGCCGACGAACTACAAGGCCGCCTGGGTCGAGACGCGCCGATTGATGTGGCAGCACCGCGGCGCGCTGGGCATCGGCCTCGTGCTGATGCTCATCAACCGCATCTCCGGCCTCGTGCTTCCGGGCAGCGTGAAGTGGATCGTCGACGAAGTGCTCACCAAGGGCCGTCTCGAGCTGCTCACGCCGATCGCCGTCGCCGCCGGCGTGGCGACGCTGTTGCAGGCGTCGAGCTCGTTCGCGCTCTCGCAGGTGATCTCGGTGGCGGCGCAGCGCGCCATCACCGAGTTGCGCCGCCGCGTGCAGGCCCGCGTGCTGCGCCTGCCGGTGAGCTTCTTCGACGCCACGCAGAGCGGCATCCTGATCAACCGCGTGATGAACGACGCCGAAGGCATCCGCAACCTGATCGGCACGGGCATCATCCAGCTCGTCGGCGGGATGCTCACCGCCGCGCTGGCGTTGGGCTACCTGTTCTATCTCAACTGGTTCCTCACCGTCGTCACGCTGGTGTTCCTCGCGGTGTTCGGCGGCATTATGGCCTACGCCTTCGTGAAGCTGCGGCCGATCTTCCGCGAGCGCTCGAAGATCCAGGCCGAGGTCAGCGGCCGGCTGGGCCAGGCGATGGGCGGCGCGCGCGTCGTGAAGGTGTACACCGCGGAGAAGCGCGAGGAGATCGTCTTCACGAGGGGCGCGCACCGACTCTTCCGCAACATCGCCAGCACGATCACCGGCACCAGCGCCGTCGGCGCGTTCGCGACGGTGATCATCGGCGCGGTGGGCGTGCTGATCCTCGTCGTCGGCGGCCGCAGCGTCGCCGCCGGCGAGATGACGCTCGGCGACCTCATCAGCTACGTCTTCTTCGTCGGCTTGGTGAGCTTCCCCGTGGTGCAGATGGCGAACATCGGCACGCAGATCACCGAGGCCTTCGCTGGGCTGGACCGCATCCGCGAGATCTTCGAGACGCCCACCGAAGACGAGGACGACCGCCAACGCGACCAGCTCGCCGACGCCAACGGCGACGTGGTGTTCGACGGCGTCTGGTTCGAGTACCGCGAGGGCATCCCCGTGCTCCGCGACGTGAGCTTCACGGCCAAGTCGGGCACGACGACGGCGCTCGTCGGCTCCAGCGGCTCGGGCAAGAGCACGCTGATCTCGCTGATCCTCGCGTTCAACCGGCCGCTCAAGGGGCGCATCACGATCGGCGGGCAGGACCTCGCCACGCTGCGCCTGCGTGACTACCGCGGCACGCTGGGCGTGGTGCTGCAGGACAACTTCCTCTTCGACGGCACGGTGGCCGAGAACATCGCGTTCTCGCGCCCCGGCGCGACGCGAGAGGAGATCATCGAGGCGGCGCGCATCGCCAACTGCGACGAGTTCGTCCGCGAGTTCCCCGACGGCTACGAGACGATCGTCGGCGAGCGCGGCGTGAAGCTCTCGGGCGGCCAGCGGCAGCGCGTGGCGATCGCCCGCGCGATCCTCGCCGACCCGCAGGTGCTGATCCTCGACGAAGCCACGAGCTCCCTCGACTCGGAGAGCGAGCGCACGATCCGCGAGGCCCTGAAGCAGCTGCGCGCGGGACGCACGACCTTCGTGATCGCGCACCGGCTCTCGACGATCCGCTCGGCGGACCAGATCCTCGTGCTCGAGCAGGGGGAGATTGTCGAGCGCGGCTCGCACCGCGAGCTGATGGCGCTGGGCGGCCGCTATAAGGTCCTGCACGACACGCAGCACGCGGTCGAGCAGGATCTGTTCGTGAATCCCGGCGAAGAGGTCGTGCCGTTGGACGCCAACGGCTGACCGGCAACGGCGGTCACCACGGAGACACAGAGGCACGGAGACTGCAACACCGAGAAACGCTTAGGGGGTCCGCACCGACATTTCGGTGCGGACCCCCTAGGCCGTTGACTGCCCTGGCAGTCTCTGTGTCTCCGTGTCTCCGTGGTGACCAGCAGTTACTGCGGAATCCGCCGCCCGCTCACGCGCGAGCCGTCGCCGGGCATCGACCACTCGCCGGAGAAGACATCGCCCTCGAACACGACGTTGATCGTCGCCTCGTCGCCGGTGGGCGCGGTGATCTTGATGATCATCGCGTTGCCCGAGCGCTTGGCCGAGTTGATGGGCATCGGCGGGAAGGCCTGGCTGTTGATCACGCCCGCGTAGTCGTCGCCGGAGACGTGGCGAAGGTCCATCACGAAGTCGAAGGCCTGCCCCTGCGCGGAGAGCGCGACGGTCCAGCGGCCGACGGGGTTCACGGCGGCGGGTGCGGGGGCCGGCTGCGCGGCGGCGGGCTGCGCCGCGGCGGGGGCCGGCGTCGTGCTGGGCGTGGCGGAGGAGCAACCCGTCACGAGCGCGACGGTGCCCACGAGGGCGAGAGCGGAACGGAGCGTCATCATCGGGAGGATTCCGGTGAAGGAGGTGATTCGAAAGTCGGCGCCGGACCCGCACGCCGCACGGCCCTAAGATACTGCACGGCAGGCCGCTTGGACAGCCACCGCTGCGCCACGGTCCAGCGCGCCGCGACGGATCAGTCGGCTGCCACGGTGCGCGTCGACGCCCACTCCCGCAGCTCGCTGATCTTCTCCCACATCGTGCCCGAGAGCGGCCGCGTGGCGGCGATCTCCGCCAGCAGCTGCTCCGTCGTCAGCGCCGTGCCCGACGAGAAGGCGCCGTAGAGCGCGCCCACCACGGCCTGCTCGATCTCCGCGCCGCTGAAGCCGTCGCAGGACTTGGCCAGTGCCGCAAGATCGAAGCGCGCCGGGTCCTGGCTGCGCTTGCGCAGATGGATGCGGAAGATCTCCGTGCGCGCCGCCTCGCGCGGCAGGTCCACGAAGAACACTTCGTCGAACCGCCCCTTGCGGATGAACTCCGGCGGCAGCTGCGCGATGTCGTTCGAGGTCGCGATCACGAACACGTCGCCCTGGCGGTCCTGCAGCCAACTCAGGAATGTCCCGAACACGCGCTTCGACACCCCGCCGTCCGCGTCGCCGCCGGCCGCGAAGGCCTTCTCCAGCTCGTCGATCCACAGCACGATCGGCGCCATCCGCTCGGCCGTGCGCATCGCACGCTTGAAGTTCTTCTCGCTGTCGCCGATGTACTTGTCGTAGAGATTCGCCGGATCGAGCTTGAGCAGCGGCAGGCCCCACTCGCTGGCCACGGCCTTGGCGAACAGCGACTTGCCGCAGCCGGGCACGCCGAGCAGCAGCACGCCGCGCGGGAAGCCCAAGCCGAACTGCGCGGCACGCTGCGGGTCGTGCACCACGGCGCGACGCTTCGCCAACCAGGCCTTGAGTCCCGTGAGGCCGGCCACTTCACCCAGCGATTCCGTGGACGGCCAGTAGTCGAGCAGGCCGTCCTGCTCCACGATCTGGCGCTTCGCCTCGGCGGCACGCTTCACGTCGGACGCGCGCAGGGCGCCGTCCTCCATAATGAGCTTCGTGACGACCTTCTCGGCTTCCGTCTGCGTGAGGCCGACGAGGTTGTTGACGAGTCGCGTGCGGTCTTCCTGCGTGAGTTCCACCTTCACCGGCATCCGCGCCGACTGGTCGCGCACGATGCGCTCGACCAATTGCCGCTGGTCCTGGAACGACGGCACCGGCAGCTCGAGGTGCACGGCGTGCGGGCGCAGCGAATCCGGCAGCGAGACGTGGTGTCCGGTGATGACCACCGCGCCGCGCCGCGTGGCGAAGTGCGACACGCAGTCGAGCACGTGGCTGGCGACCACCGGATCCTGCAGGAACTCGCCGAGCCCCTTGAAGTGGAACACGCCGACGGACTCCTGCAGCACGCGGGCCAGTGCGGCGGCCGGCTCGGCGGTCTTCTCGATGAACGGATCCGTGAGCTGCGCGCCGCGGCGGAACCCGCGCGAGCGGCTCCAGGAGTAGAAGCCCAGCGAGAGCTGGCTGGCGATCAGCGCGAGCACCTCGTCGGCGCGGTCAGACTCGACCGTATCGAGCACCAGCAGGGCGTACTTGCTGCGGATGAGCAGCTCAAGTTCGGCGACCGTATCTTTCACGCGATGCAGGCCTCGGCGAGGGACGAACGCGAAGATACCGCGCGACGCGACGGCGCGCACGGCGGCGCAGGCGCGGGCGGCGTAAGCGGCGCAGCCGACGAGTCCGCTGGCGCCTGGCGGATGCTCGCGCTGCTTTCCGTGGCGGAGATGCTCGGGATGGCGCTGTGGTTCGCCGCCAGCGCGGCCGCGCCGCAGCTCGCGGCGCGCTGGGACTTGAGCCCCGGCCAGGTCGGCGGGCTCTCGACGGCCGTGCAGCTCGGCTTCGTGGCCGGCACGGCACTCAGCGCTCTGCTCAACCTCGCCGACCTCATTCCCGCACGGCGGCTCTTCGCGATCTCCGCCGTCCTCGGCGCCGCCGCCAATCTCCTGCTGCTCGCGCTCCCGAGCTACGGCGGCGCCCTGCTCAGCCGCGTGCTCACCGGGGCCTGTCTCGCGGGCGTGTATCCGCCGGCGATGAAGATGGCCGCGACCTGGTTCCGCGCGCGGCGCGGCATCGCCATCGCGACCGTCGTCGCGGCACTCACGGTCGGCAAGGCCTCGCCGTACCTGTGGCAGGCGCTGCCGGATCTCGCGCTCGCCGTGCCGATCGTCACCGCATCGGCCTCGGCCTTGCTCGCTGCGCTGCTCATCACGCTCACCTGGCGCGACGGCCCCTTCGCGTTTCCCTCGCGCCCGTTCTCGTGGGGATTGATCGGCGAGGTGCTGCGCGCGCCGCGCTGGCGCCAGGCCACGGGCGGATACCTCGGGCATATGGCCGAGCTCTACTCGTACTGGACGTGGATCCCCGCGTTCCTGGCGGCGAGCGCGGTCGCGCACGCGCTTGATCCTGCCGCCGGGCGCGCGCCGTGGATCGGCATCCTCAGCTTCGCCACGATCGCCGTCGGCGCGCTGGGCTGCATCTGGGGTGGCCTGATGGGCGACCGCATCGGCCGCGCGCGCATCGCGTCGCGCGCGATGCTGTTCAGCGGGGCGATCGCCTTCACCATCGGCTTCGGCTTCGGGCGCAGTCCGTGGCTGCTCGGCGCACTCGCGCTGGCGTGGGGCTTCTTCGTCGTCGCCGACTCGGCGCAGTTCTCGACGCTCGTCACCGAGGCGGTGGCGCCGCACGCCGTCGGCACGGCGCTCACGTTGCAGACCTCGCTGGGTTTCCTGCTGACGACGCTAACCATCCAGCTCGTGCCGCCGCTGGTGGAGTGGGTGGGATGGCGCGGGGCCTTCGTGGTGCTGGGCATCGGGCCGATTCTCGGCGTGTACGCGCTGCGGCATCTCGTGCGCGAGGAACGCGCGGCGCGGGCGGTAGCGTGAGCGCAGCGAGTTCAACCAGCCTGCTCGCGCTGCTGCGCAGCTTCGACGACGGACGCGACCGCGCCGAGTTCTATCGCGGCTGGCGGATGGGCCTGACGGCGGGGCTCTCGCACCCGATGATCCTCTCCAAGTCGCTCGCGCGCGGCGGGATGGCCGGCCGCATCCGCGAGTACCTGCTCGCGGGGACCACGCGTGGCGAGGGCATCGCCACGCTGGTGCGCCGCGCGCCGCAGCTCTTCGAGCCCTTCGAGGCGGCGCTGCTCGCGATGGGAGAGGAGAGCGGCCAACTCGATGCGATGCTCACGCAGCTCGCGGACTTTCACACGCGGCAGTACAAGCTGATTCTCGCTGTGCGGAAGTGGATGTCGTATCCGATGTTCGTGTCGTTGTTCGCCGTGGTCGCGCTGCCGCTGCCCCTGGTGTTCCAGGGTAAGGTGGGCGCGTACTGGATGGCGGCGGGCGGGGGGCTGCTGCTCTGGTTCTTCGCGGGAGGCGCCGTGTTCGCGGGGCTCGCGCAGCGCTATCAGCGTCGGCCGCTGTTCGTGCGGGCGCGCTTCGCGCGCACGCTCTCGCTGTGCATCGGGGCGGGCCTCACGCTGCCCCGCGCGCTGCTGCTCGCGGCCGACGCCTCGGGCGATCCCGCGCTCGCGCGGCAGCTGCGCCAGCTCGGCGAGCGGCGCCTCGCCTCGCAACCGGCCAGCGTCTCGCTGCAGGGCGCCTCCGTGATGACGCCGGAGCTCACGGGCGCCTTGCTCGTGGCCGAGCGTACGGGCGATTTTGCCGGCCCCGTGGGGCGTTTGGCCGTCTTGTATGAGGACGGCTTCAAGTAGATTTACCGGGTGAACCGTCCGGCCACCCCGGCGCTGGGCGCCATCGCGCTCGCGACCTTCCTGACGCTCGTCCCCATCACGTTGCTCGTCCCCGGGCTCACCGAGCTCGTGGTGGACGCGCACGGCGGGACGCGGTTCCAGGCACATCTCTTCGTCTCGCTGAACCAGTTCACGGGCATCATCGCCGTCCCGATCGCGATGGCGCTGCACCGGCGCTGGCCGCACACGCGTCGCTGGGTCGTCGGCCTGCTGCTGCTCGACGCGGTGTCGTTTCTCGGGATGGGTGCGGCGAACACGCTCGCCGAGCTCTTTGCCTGGCGCGCGCTCGACGGCATCGCGCACCTGCCGGCGGTGACGTTCCTGATGATCGCCGCCAACCGCTCCGGCGGTGCGCGTCGCGGTGCATCGCTCGGCCTCGTCGCGGGCGCACTGATGATCGGCGTGGCCGTCGGGGCTCCGCTTGGCGGCGTGCTCGTCGATGCCAATCGCGATCTCGTCTATTCCGTCGGCGCGGCCTTGCTCGTCACCGCGGCGCTGGCTGGTGCCTTCGTGCCGGCCACGGCCTCGCCCTCGCGCGATCCCAATGCGCGCTACCGCTGGGACCGCCGCCGCCTCGTCAGCTGGATGCCGCTGGCCTATGGCTTCGCCGACCGCTTCTTGATCGGCATCTTCGTCTCGACGTTCACGCTGTTCCTCACCGAGGTGCACGGCGTCGGCGCAGCCACCCGCGGGATGCTGATGTCGCTGTTCCTGCTGCCCTTCGCGGTGCTCTGCTGGCCGGCCGGCAAGCTTGCCGACCGCATCGGCTGGTTCGGTCCGCTGGTTGTCGCGAACGTCGGCTTCGGACTCGTCTACGCGACCTATGGGCTCCTGCCGCTCGCGTGGTTGCCGCTCGCGATGATCGCCAGCGGCGTACTCAGCGCGGGAATGTTCGCGCCGAGTCTCGTGCTCGTGAGCGATTTTGCCAAGCGCGGCGCCGGCGAGGGGTTGTTCGGCAGCTTCCAGGTCGCCGGCTCCGTCGGCTTCCTCACCGGTCCACTCGTCGGCGGCGTGCTCGTCGAGACCCTGCGCGCCGACAGCGGTGCGCCGGCCTGGGCGGCGATCTTCGCCAGCGTCGGCATCCTCCTCTCGCTCGGCGGCATCGTCAGCTACCGCGTGCTCGGGCCCGTGGCCCGCAGCGACCGCCTGCCCGATCCGCCCGGCCGTCACGGCGGCATCGTCAACGCACCGCTCATCTCGCCCGACGTCGACTCGCGGGGCAATGCCCTCACCCGCGCCCTCGCCGTCGCCACGATGCGCCTGAGCGGCTGGAAGTTCAGCGGTGAGCGCCTGCCTGACCGCAAGAAGTTCGTCATCATCGTCGCGCCGCACACGTCCAACTGGGATTTCCTCGTCGGCGTGATGGCGATGTATGCGATCGGCATCCGCGGCACCTTCCTCGGCAAGGACACGCTGTTCCGCTTCCCCCTCGGCCTGCTGATGCGATGGCTCGGCGGCATTCCGGTGGACCGCTTCAGCAAGCAGGACGCCGTCACGCAGACCGCCGAGCTCGTGCAGCGGCGCGAGCGCGTCATCATTGCGCTCAGTCCCGAGGGCACGCGCAAGCGTACCGAACGCTGGCGCAGCGGGTTCTGGTGGATCGCCCACAAGGCCCAGGTGCCGATCGTGCCGGTGGCGTTCGACTTCTCGAAGCGAGAGATTCTGATCTACCCCCCGTTCGACACCACCGGGGACCCGGACCGCGACATCGTTGAGCTGCGGACGCGGTTTGCGCCGGAGATGGCCTTCGACCCGAGGAAATACGTCGCGTGACGAATCGCCGAGAGATGTTGAGGACCTTGGGTGTCGCCGCCGCGGCGCTCGCCCTACCCCGTGCGCTGCGCGCCGCCGATGGGGTGACGCCGATCCGTGCCGATGCGCTCCAGGGCGTCGGCGTGCAGTTGTACACCCTGCGCAACGAGATGCGTGCCGATCCCGAGGGCACGCTGGCGCGCATCGCGCAGCTCGGCTTCAGCGAGATCGAGTGGTGGGGCGAGTTCGGGCGCACGCCCGCGCAGCTGCGTGCCCTGCTCGACCGTCACCGCCTCAGCGCACCCGCGTGGCACGTGCCCGTCGAGGCGCTGCAGGCCGATCAGCTCGATGCGACCCTCGCCACCGCGCAGGCGATGGGCCACAAACACCTCATCGTCGCGTGGACCGCTCCCGCACTACGCACCCCCGCAGGATTCGGCCGGCTCGCATCGTGGCTCACTGCCGCCGGCCAGAAGGCCAGCGCACTCGGCATCCGCACCGGATACCACAACCACGATTTCGAGTTCGCGCCCATCGGTCCGAACCAGACGCTCCCTTGGAGAATCCTGCTGGCCGGCACCGATCCCGCGTACGTGGACATCGAGCTCGACTGCTATTGGGCCTTCAAGGCCGGGCACGACCCCATCGCGCTTCTGCAGCAGTATCGCGACCGCATCACGCACCTTCACATCAAGGACTCAGCGGGCGCTCCGGCTCATCAACAGGTCGATGTGGGCGCCGGGGTGATCGATTGGAAGCGGCTGCTCGAGGTCGCGACGGCCGGTCGGGTGAAGCACGTGTTCGTGGAGCACGATTCGCCGTCGGATGCTTGGGCGACGGTGGGTGCTGGGCGGGCGCATTTGCGGACGCTCGGGTACTGAGCCCCTTCGCTCGGCTCGGGGATGGCAGAAGCTCACGTTAGCGTGACCTAAACGGATTTCGCGCGCCCGCTGGCGTGATTACATTGTGAGTACCGCCTCCTGGAGCTCACAGTGAAGACCCGCCTCGTCCGCATCGGCAACTCCCGCGGCCTCCGCCTCCCCAAGCCGCTCCTCGAGCAGGCGGGCCTGGAGGACGAGGTCGAGATCCGCGTCGAACAGGGAGCGCTCGTCATCGCGCCGGTCGCCACGCCCCGCGCGGGGTGGGCCGAGGCCGCCGCCAAGTTCGGCCCGAGCGGCCTACTCGATGCGCCCTCTGCCACCCGCTTCGACGACGAGGATTGGGCGTGGTAGACGTCCCCGTCCGGCGCGGCGAGGTCTGGCTCGTCCAGCTCAACCCCACCCGCGGGCGCGAGATCCGGAAGACGCGACCCTGCGTCGTGGTCTCGCCCGACGAGCTCAACGCGCATATGGGGACGTTCATCGTCGCGCCACTGACCACGGGCAGCCACCCGTACCCGTTCCGCATTCCCGTGCGCTTCAGCGGCAAGTACGGCCACGTGGTCCTCGACCAACTCCGCACCGTCGACCGCGAGCGCCTGGTCAAGCGCCTCGGCGCGTTGACGGCCCCGACGTTGGGCAAGGCCCTCAGCGTGCTCGGCGAGATGTTCCGCGCGTGACGGCACGCTAACGCCGCGTGTTGCTGACGGTCACGCTTCGGTAGCGCGGGCTGCGCCCGGGCTTCCTATTGGGGTGTCCGCAGCAGAAGCACAAGTCACCCCGAAATGAATCTCGAATCGTACAACGCGATCGCCCAACAGTGGGCGCGGCACCGCATCCGACTCTCCCCATCCGAATCGGAAATTCTGCCGATGGTTGCGGAGGGTCTCGCGCCGCACGCCACGCTGCTTGACCTCGGATGTGGTACGGGACAGCCCGTTGCCACACTCTTCGCCGACGCGGGATTTCAAATCGTCGGTGTCGACCAGTCGCCGGCGATGCTCGCACTGGCGCAACTGCACCTCCCCGGGCACGAGTGGGTGCTCGGCTCCATCGAGGATTTCCCGCATCGCGACCACGTGGGAGCGGTCATTGCGTGGGATTCCCTCTTCCACATCCCTCGAGAGCGGCACCTTCAGATCCTGCAGCGCGTACGCACCGTGCTTCCCGTCGGCGGGCGGTTCGCGCTCACGGTCGGCGGCTCTGAGCATCCTGCGTTTACCGACACGATGTTCGGCCACCCCTTCTTCTACGACTCCCATCCTCCCGCGCAGGTCGGCGCGCTGCTGCGAACGGCGGGCTTTCGCATCGTCCACCAGGCGGTTCTCAATCAGCCTGACGGTGCGCGCGACAAGGGGCGCGTGGCGTTCGTGGCCGCCGCGGTATAGCGACGCTTGTGTCCGTCGAAGGCGGTGAGGATGGGAGGGCCTAGCGGCCGCCCCACAACTGCTTCTTATTCTATTGTCCGCAGCCGCAGCGCACGTGATACCGAGCGGCACCCTCTCGCTCTCTTTGCGCTTACCCTACGACGGAGCGCGTCGTGACAGCTACCGTGCCACCCTCGATGGCGCCGACCTATCGCCACGCACCGATGAACCTCACCCGGAATCTTCGCTGGCTTGCCGGCACGCTGCTCCTGATCGCGGCACCGAACGCCGCCGACGCGCAGAAGGTGGCTCCGACCATCGACGTCCGCTCCATCGTAGCCGCGGAGGCGGCAAGTGGATTCGCGGCGGACACGCTCACGCCGCCCAGGGCCAGCTGGGACCACCGCAACTGGGGATCGCTCACGGAATCCGATCGCGTGTTGTCCAGCGGGGCCAGGTATGACCTCTGGCGATTGAACGTATGGAACAACGAACACGTCTGGGTCACCGTGCGATCGAGGGACTTCGACACCTTTACGGCGATCCTCAATCCGGAAAATCGCTCGATCAGCGTCGAGAACGACGACTTCGAGTCGACTTCGACGGACTCGCGCATCAGTATGCGCTCTCGAGGGGGCGGCGAATACTTGATTCTCGTGACCTCGTACGGTCCCGCGGAGCGTGGCCGCTATAGCATCGACGTCCAGCGAGCGCCCAGCACGCCCTGAAACTTGACGGCGCGCGTCCCCGTCTGCCCGGTATGCCGACGCTGCCCACCGCGCTCCTGCAGTCCTTCGCGAGCGACGTCCGCTTTGCCCTGCGCTACTTCGCGCGCCAGAAGGCGACGACCGCGATCACCGTCGCCGTCCTCGCGCTCTCCACGGGTGCGAACACCCTGATCTTCTCGCTCTTCCAGGGGATGTTCCTGCGGCCGGCGCCGCAGGTCCCGCAGGATCCGGCCCACGCGCTCGTCTGGCTGCAGGAACGGCCGACGCCGACCGCCCCGTGGAATCTCGTCAACCTCACCGGGACGCAGCTCGGCCTCCTCAGCGAGCGGCGCGAGACCTTCGCCTCGGTCGCGGCCTGGATCGACGCATACGCAATCCTCACGACGCCTGACGGCAATGGTACGGGAGCGCTGAACGTCCCGATCACCTTCGTCACCCCAAACTATTTCACGACACTCGGCGTCCCGATCAGTCACGGTCGCGGCCTGCTCCAGGTGACCGACGGCTCCTACAGCGCCGACCTCAGCGCCGTGATGTCGGAGATCCACGCCACGCAGCTGTTCGGGTCGGCGGAGCAGGCGCTGGGAAAGCGCGTGCTCGTGAACAAGACTCCGGTCGAGATCGTCGGCATCGCGCCACGGCGATTCCGCGGCGCCGTGCGCGACGACGTGGAGCCGCTGCTCTTCGTGCCGATGAGTGCACGCAGCGAAACCGTCGGCGCGCCGGTCGGTTGGATGGACGATCCGAGTGACGGCGTGCTCCGCGTCTTCGCGCGGCTCGCGCCGGGAGCGAGCTTCGCGCAGGCCAGCGCCGTCGCGCAACAGGTCGCGATGACCACGCTCCCCGACTCGGCCGCTCGCGTCGGGATGACGCGGATGGCGGAGGTGCGACACTTGGGAGCCGTGCCTCCGTGGGAGGCCGGCGAGGAGCTGCTGCTCATCTTCTCGCTGCTCAGCGTCCTCGGCCTGCTCATCCTCCTCGTCGGCTGGATGAACGTCAGCTCGCTGATGGTCGCGGCGGCGGTGGCACGCCGGCAGGAGATCGCGGTGCGGCTGGCACTCGGCGCCACGCGTGGACGCATCATCCGCCAGTTGGCCACCGAGTCGACACTCGTCTCTCTCATCGGCGCCGCCGCCGGAGCGATCGGCGCGTTCTGGGCGCTCGCGACCGTGAGTGCAAGGGTCGTGACCGGCGCGAACTTCGCGCCCGATGCGCAGACCTTCGCGTTCGTCTTCATCTTGGCGCTGTCGACTGGCGTGCTGTTCGGCCTCTCGCCTGCACTCCACGCCACGGGTGGCAAGCACGGCGTGGCGGGGGCCATCCGCGACTCGGGTCACGGCGCCACCCGGAAGTCGCGTCTGCAGCGCTCGCTGGTGATTGCGCAGATCGCTCTCTCGCAGCCGCTACTCGTCGGCCTGCTGGTGATGCTGCGGATGGTCAGCGCCAGCTATCAGCCGATGGCGATCGAGACGAGCCGTGAGGTGATCGAGGCGACGTTCACACCAAGCCTCGACTCGGCGCGGAGCAGGTGGAGCGCCTCGTCCCGCGCATCGCCGAGCGGCCGGAGGTGCGTGCGGTGGTGCCGGCGGCGAAGGCATTCGACGTGCGCATCCTTGCCGAGTCCGCGGAAGTGCAGCTCACCGGCGCTGCGCCAGGTTGGTTCGGCGTGCTCGACGTTCCGATCGTCCTTGGCCGCGACGTAGCGCTGGCCGACAGCGCATCGAGCGACCGTCCGGTCGTCATCGGCACCGACCTCGCGCAGGCGTTGTTCGGCGACGCGAATCCGATCGGCCAGCTGCTTCGTTCACCCGCACGCAGCGGCGACGCGCACGACGAGATCGCGATGACCGTTGTCGGTGTGTACGACGCCCGCGTACCGGTGCCCGATATGCCCTCGGCGGGGAGCCAGTCGCACGCGAACATCCCGTACCGGATCTACACGGCGCACGGGACGGCCTGGCACGACACGCGCCTGCTCATCCGCACGCGAGGCGAGGCAGCGCCCTACCTGGGTGACCTGCAGCGCTTCGTCATCGCCGAAGCGCCGCAGTTGCCCATCGG
This sequence comes from Gemmatimonadaceae bacterium, assembly GCA_035444005.1. GTDB lineage: Bacteria > Gemmatimonadota > Gemmatimonadetes > Gemmatimonadales > Gemmatimonadaceae > Pseudogemmatithrix. The sequence goes on along the minus strand of DAOMNV010000004.1, from coordinate 58,376 downwards.
CGGGATCAAGACCCTGCTCCAGCGTGACGAGGAAGAACGCCGGATGACGCTTCGGCTTTCGCTGACGGCGGCGCTCGGTGCCTTGATCGCGCTCACCCTCGCCTCGCTCGGACTCTACGGCGTGATCGCCCTGTCCGTGCGCCAGCGGACACGCGAGATTGGGGTGCGCATTGCCGTGGGCGCCGAGCCGATGCGCGTGGCACGGATGTTTCTCGCGTCGGGGTTGAAGTCGGCGATGATCGGGCTGGCGATCGGGCTGCCGGTCACGCTCGCGGTCCTTCAGGTGTTGATCGCGCAAGGTGAGATGCGGATGTCGGCGTCGCTCCCGCTGGTCGTCGGCATCGTGGTCGCAGGGCTGCTGTTGGCGGTCGCGGCGATCGCGACTTGGATACCGGCGCGACGCGCGGCGCTGGTTGATCCCGGCCTTGCCCTGCGCGCGGAATAGCCGCGCACCAACGCTTCGCGGCCAGATGCCGTAAGCTTGGTATCATCCGACGCACCGCGTCGCGTCCACATCAGCCCGTCGCCCTATGCGCCCTCTTTCGCGCCCCCGCCTGTTCGCGGCGCTCGTCGCCATCGCCCTCGCTGGTCAGCTTCCTGCCCAGCAACGTCCCTACGCCGAAGTCGTCCCGGCCTCGGCGCGCTCCGAGGCCGGCGTCTTCACCGTCCACCGCGTCGGCGCGAAGCTGCTCTTCGAGATCCCGGACTCCCTGCTCAGCCGCGATATGATCGTGATGTCGCGCTACGCGCAGGTGCAGGACGGCTTCTCGCAGGTGGGTGCGAATATGGCCCCGAACATCGTGGTGCGCTGGGAGCGTCGCGACGACCGCATCTACCTGCGCGCGGTCTCGCACCAGACGACGGCCGAGCCGGGCACGGCGCGGCACATCGCGGTGGAAGACCAGAACTTCGCGCCGGTGCTGCAGAGCTTCCCCGTCGCCGCGCGCGGGTCGGCGAGCTCGGTGATCGAGGTGACCGACCTCTACCTCGGCGACCACCCGACCTTCACGCTGCAGCGCCAGCAGCGCACGCAGCTTGGCGTGCAGCGCCTCGAGCGCGATCGCGGCTGGCTGGAATTCGCACGAGCCTTCCCGACGAACGTCGAGATCCGCGTCGTGCAGAGCTACGCCGCGGCCACGCCGCCGAGCAACTCGCGCGGCGGCGCGCTGTCGTTCGAGGTGAACCACTCGATGATCCTGCTGCCCGCGGTGCCGATGCGCCCGCGGCTCTGGGACGAACGCGTGGGCTTCATCTCGATCCAGCGCACGAACTACTCGCGCGACTTCCAAGGCGTGCGGCCCGACCGCTATGCGGTGCGCTACCGCCTCGAGCCCAAGGACGCGGCCGCGTTCCGTCGCGGTGAGCTGACGGAACCGATCAAGCCCTGGGTCTGGTACATCGACCCGGCGACGCCCGAGAAGTGGGTGCCGTACATCGAGGCCGGCATCCTCGAGTGGAACGCCGCGTTCGAGGAAGCGGGCTTCAAGAATGCCATCCAGGTGCGTCGCGCGCCGACGCCTGACGAAGATCCCACGTTCTCGTTGCTCGACGCGCGGTGGTCGGTGCTGCGCTACGTCCCCACACGCGTGCGCTCGGCGAACTCCGGCGGCGACGTCGTGGACCCGCGCTCCGGCGAGGTGCTGCGCGCGCACACGAATATGTACGAGGCAGTGGCCGAGCGGATGCGTTGGCAGTTGCTCTCGCAGGTCGCGACGGCTGCGCCCGATCCGCGCTACCGCAACTCGACGCTGCCCGACGACCTGATGGGCGAGGCGATCCGCTACGTGACCTCGCACGAGACGGCGCACTCGGTGGGCCTGCCGCACAACCAGCGGGCGAACTTCGTCTTCCCCGTGGACTCGATCCGCAATCCGGATTTCGTGCGCCGGATGGGGCACTCGGGCTCGTCGGTGGGCCGCACGCGCTTCAACTACGCCGCGCAGCCGGGTGACGGCGTTCCGCCGGAGCGTCGCGCCGGCATCTGGGACCGTTGGGCCGTGTACTGGGGCTATCGCCCGATCCTCGATGCGGAGTCGCCCGAGACGGAGTTCGCGACGCTCAACCGCTGGATCACCGAGCGTGCCGACAAGCCCTGGTTCCGCTTCGCCGACGCGCTGTTCGGGATGGACGTCGAGTGGGATCCCTACCGGATGACGGAAGGCATCTCGGACGATCCGGTCGAGGCCGCCTCGCTGGGGATGAAGAACCTCAAGGTGATGGTCGACAGCCTGATGCCCTGGCTGCTCGAACCGGGCGATGACTACTATGAGATCGAGACGCACTACCTGCAGGCATTGACGCAGTGGAACCGCTACGCCGAGCACGCAGCGGCGGCGATCGGTGGCTCGTTCACTCACCACAAGCGCTTCGGTGAGGCGGGCCCCGTGTACACGGCGGTGCCTGCGGACTACCAGCGCAAGGCGATGCGGTTCATCGACGAGCAGGTGCTCGCGACTCCCACCTGGGCGTTGAATCCCGACGTGCTGCGGCGCATCGAGCACGCGGGCGCGCTCGAGCGGATCCGCGCGTACCAGGAACTCGCCGTGCAGCGCCTGCTGAACGCGCCGCGCCTCGCGCGGATGATCGAGCACGAAGCCTTCCTCGGCGCGGCGACGTACACGCCGACGCAGATGCTCGACGATGCGCGCGCGGCGGTGTGGCGCGAGGCGATCGCCGGTCGCTCCGTGGATGCGTATCGCCGCAACCTGCAGCGGGCGTATCTCGCGCAGGCCCAGCACCTGCTGCGGACCGCGGAGAGCCCGAACTGGAGCCCGCCGCGTTCCGGCGACCTGCGCGTGAGCAGCGACAACGACCCGACGCTCAACGGGCCGCTGAAGCTCGACCAGTCGGACATCCGTCCGATGATCCGCGAGCAGCTCGTGTTGCTGCGCCGCGAGCTGCAGGCCGCCCTGCGCAACCAGCGGGACCGGAACACGCGCATCCATCTCGAGGATGCCCTGCTGCGGATCGAGGCCGCGCTGGCACCGTAACAGGCAGTACCTTTCGGAATGCTCCAGGACCGACTTCCCGACTGGGTGCCGCAGGGCGCGTATCCGTTCCTGCTGGCGATCCAGATCGCCCTGATCGTCGTGGTGGCGTGGCTGCTCCACGTGCTGATGCGCCGGGTGATCCGGCGCATCGGCCAAGGCTACGACCTGCCGCCGGAAGCATTGCCCGGCGTGCGGCGGGCCGCGGGGCTCGTCATCAAGTTCGGCGCGCTGCTGCTGATCCTCGAGCGCGTCGGCGTCTCGGGCAGCGTGCTGTGGACGGCGTTCACCGGCTTCGCCGCCGTCGGCGCCGTCGCGTTCTTCGCCGCGTGGAGCGTGCTCTCGAACATCTTCTGTTCGATGCTCATCCTTTCCACCAAGCCCTTCCGCCTCACGGACTACGTGGAGATCCTCGAGAACGGCGAAAAGCCGGGTCTCAAGGGTCGGGTCGCGGACATCAACTTGATCTATACCACGCTGCGCGAAGTCGGTGCCGACGCCGAGGAGACGGGCAGCGTGCTGCAGGTGCCGAACAACCTCTTCTTCCAGCGCACGGTGCGGCGCTGGCCGAGTGGCGAGGTGCCGGCGGTCTGGCGCCTCGGAGCCGTTCCCCCCAACGCGTGAGGTTCCCGTGGGCCTGCTCTGGTTTCTCCTCGTCGGTCTGATTGCCGGTTCGATCGCCAACTCCGTGATGAACCGCGGGGGCAAGGGCCTCGGCTCGAGCCTCCTGCTGGGCGTCGTCGGCGCGTTCGTCGGCGGGCCGCTGCTCGGCCTCATCGGCGTGCGCGCCTTCGGCTTCATCGGCAGCATCGTAAGCGCGACGATCGGCGCCGTGCTGCTGATCTGGATCGTGCGCAAGCTGCGCGGCAAGTAGTCCGCGCGCCGGCGCGCGCCTAGGGCAACACCTGCGCGACGGTCTCGAGCAGCACGGCGATCTCGAAGGGCTTCTGCAGGAATGCATCCGGCTGCACGCTGGCGTCGGCCTCGCTTGCCTCGTGGCTGTAGCCGGAGATCAGCACGCAGCGCGTCTGCGCCGAGCGTTCGCGGGCCGCGCGGATGATCGCGAGGCCGCTGCCACCGGGCAGCGAGAGGTCCGTGAGCAGCAGCTCGACGGGCGGACCGTCGCCGCGCAGGATGTCGAGTGCCGTGCCGGCATCCTCGGCGGCGCGCACGTCGAAGCCCGCGCGTTGCAGCACCAGCGTGAGGGTGTGGCGCAGCACCGGTTCGTCGTCGACGACCAGCGCCTTGGCGCCCTTCCACCGCTCGCGCGCCACGGGCCCGCCTCGCAGCGGCACCGGGGCGCTCGTCGCCTCGTGCGCCGTCGCCGGCAGCAGGATGCGGAACTCCGTGCCTTTGCCCTCGGTGGATTCGACCTGGATCTCGCCGCCGAGCGAGCGGACGATGCCGTGCACGCTGGCGAGGCCGAGTCCGGTGCCCTCGTTGGGCTGCTTCGTCGTGAAGAACGGATCGAAGATGCGATCGATGTGCCGCCGCGGGATGCCGCTGCCGGTGTCGCGCACGCGTAGCTCGACATAGGCCTCGCCCGGATGCGCCGAGGGCCAGATCCGGCGCGTGGCATCGCCGGCGACGATGTCGCGCACGGTGATGTACAGCGTGCCCGACTCGTGCGCAGCCATCGCCTGCGCGGCATTGGTGCCGAGGTTGAGGAGGATCTGGTGCACCTCGGCCGCATCCACGTCCACCTTCTGCTGCGAATCGAGCGTCGTCTCGAAGGCGATCGTCGCGGGAATCGACGCGCGGAGCAGCGGCACAGTCTCGGACACCACCGCCGAGAGCCGCTGCGGTCGGCGGCTGCGGACCTCCTGGCGGCTGAAGGCCATCATCTGCCGCACGATGTCGCGGGCACGACGGCAGGCCATCGCGATGCGCTCGAGGGCCTCGTCCTGCGCACCGCTGGCCGAGAGACGCTCGACCTCGGCGACGGCAAGGATGGAGCCGATGATGTTGTTGAAGTCGTGGGCGATGCCGCCGGAGAGCGTGCCCAGCGCCTCGAGCTTCTCGCTGCGGCGCAGGCGCTCCTCGAGTCGGCGCTCGTGCGTGACGTCGCGCGAGATGGCGACGAACTCCTGCGCTTCGCCGGCGTCGGAGAGCAGCGGCGAGACCGTGAGCTCGCACTCGTGCGGCGCGCCCTCGGCGTCGGGGATGCGGAACGTCCCGCGCCAGGGCGCGGCGCGCTGCATCGCCTCAAGGAGCGACCCGTGGCCGTTGGGCTCGGCGGCGTCGACGCGCAGGCGGTCCGCGCCGCCCAGCAGGTTCCTTGCCGCCGCATTCGCATACGCGACGCGGCCATCGCGGTCGCAGAGCACGATGCCTTCGACGGCCTGCGCCACCGCGGCGGCGAGGCGGTCGCGGCTGCGCGTCGACCGCCGCTCGCGCGCCAGCGAGCGCTCGAGGCGCCGCATCAGCACGGCCACGGAGATGGTGAGCACGGCGTCGACGAACAGGAAGTTCAGCGCGATCAGCGCGAACTTGAGCCGCGGGGCATCGGAGAGGCGCCCCATCGGCAGGTCGGCCGCGAAGAAGTACCCGACGAAGCCCAGCGCCGCACTCACGAGCAGCAGCGCCCAGATCGCCGGGCGCAGTCCGAGCAGCAGCGCAGCGAGGATCGGCACTGCCATCAGGTAGATCTGGCTCACCAAGCCCACGGCGAGGAGGAAGTACACGCCCACGGCGAAGGCGATGCCGAGGAAGAGACCGGCGCGCCACCGGAACGGGATGCGCGGGTGCAGCGTGAGCACCCAGCAGGCCGCGAGCGCGATGAGGTCGACCACAATGGTGACGTGCATCCCATCGCGGTAGGCGAGCAGCATACTCGGCACGCCGCTGACGGTGCCGAGGATCGACGACATCGCGAGCAAGGCGAAGAGCACCCGCTCGCGCCAGCTGAGCGGGTCGGCGTCTTCTTCCTCGATCGTGGGCGCGATGCGGCGCCGGAGCTGCTGCAGGAGATCCATCAGGGCGGGGCGCGGAGGGACAATCGTGCGCGTGTTCGGAATATACGGACGGGGACCGTGACGGCTATCACATCGGGCGAGGGCGGCGTGGCTTGCAGAAGGCCTGCACGAGCCACAGCTTCTCCCCGATAGGAGGCCTTGATGACCGGGCGTGCACGGGACCTGAGACGGATGATGGCACGCGCGGCGCTGCTGGCGCTTGTCGCGACGACGAGCTGCGGACGCGAGATCACGGGACCTCCGGATGGCGGCCGCATCGCGCGGGCGATTGCGGTGTTGCCGCAGTTCCGCGTCTTCGACAGTCAGGCGAGTCTCGCCAGCGGCGTCGAGTTCAGCCGCGTGCGGCTGACGCTCTCACGGTTCGACGCGAGCGTGGCGCTCGAACGCATCGTCGATTTCCCCGCGAACGCCGATTCCATCGATCTCTCGCTGGCCGTCACGCTCAGCCGCGGCGCGCCCAGGGCGAGCGGCTCGTGCTGGCGATGCAGTTCATCACGGCGGCGGGCGACACGGTGTTCCGCGGTGGGCCGGATACGCTCCTTGTCGCGCCGGCCAGGGCCGGGCAGACGCCGCTGACCGTTACGGTGGATCCCGTGTACGTCGGTCCCGGCGCAGAGGCGACGGAAGTCGCGCTGTCGATGGATTCGATCGCGCTCGTCGCCGGGGCGCCGTTCACGTTCACCGCACTGGCCACCGACGCCTCCGATGCCGCGGTGCCGGCGGCGCCGGTGCTCTTCACGAGTTCCGACACCTCGCGACTTTCCTTTGCAGACCCCGCAGCGGCGTGGCGACGGTGCGCGCCTCCCGCGGCGCGGTCACGGTCACCGCGCGGCTGCTGACCGGACCGAGCGACTCGGCCCAGGTCACCGTGCTCCTGCCGGCAAGCGAGATCGAAGCCACGGGCGGCAACCTGCAGACGGGAAGCGTCGGGGCAGCGCTCGCCGCACCCGTCACTGCACGCGTGACAGCCGCAGATGGCATCGGCGTTGCTGGTGTGGCAGTGCGCTTCGTGGCCGGCAACGGTGGGGCGCCGGCCGACACCACGGTGCTCTCCGACAGCGCCGGCTTCGCCTCCGTCAAATGGACGCTCGGCCCGACGACGGGTGCACAAGCGCTCACGGCAACGGCAGTCGGGCTCGCCGGAAGTCCCGTCGCGTTCAGCGCCACGGCCGTCTCGACCGCCGCGACCTCGCTCGAGATCACGAGCGGCCCGCAGCACATCGTCGCCGGCGCATCGTTCGCCGCGATCGAAGTCCTCGCGCGCGACGCGCAGGGCAATCCGGCCACGAGTTTCACCGGCGACGTCACGCTCGCCCTGGCGCCCAATGCCGCGAACGCGACGCTCGTCGGCACGACGACCGTCGCGGCCGTCGGCGGCGTTGCGACCTTCCCGGGCCTGACCGTCGAGCGGGCGGGCACCGGCTTCGCGATCATCGCCGCGTCGGATACGCTGGCGGTCGCCGCGAGTGCGGAGTTCGACGTGAGCGCGGCGGCGGCGCAATCGCTGGTATTCAGCGTGGAGCCGAGCGGCGCCGCGGTCGGCGAGCCGTTGCTGCCGCCGATCGAAGTGCGGGCGCAGGACATCTTCGGCAACACCGCCACGACCTTCGCTGGCATCGTGACGATGGCCCTCGGCAGCAATCCGGGAGCCGCGACGCTTGGGGGCAACGCCAGCGTCGCGGCGGTTGCGGGCGTCGCGACGTTCACCGACCTCACGCTCGACGTCGCCGCCAGCGGCTACACGCTCGTGGCCTCGTCCGCGGGTCTCGACCCCGCGACCAGCGCGTCGTTCGCGACCGTGAGTGCGGTGAACGCGTGGATCAACGCGGCCGGCGGCACCTGGAGCCAGGCGGCCAACTGGAGCCTCGGGCGCGTCCCGGCGGCGACGGACAGCGTCGTGATCGCGCTCGACGGCACGTACACCGTCGTGCTCGACACGACGTTCACCGGCAGCCATCTCGCCGTCGGTGCGACGTCGGGCACGCAGACGCTGAGCCTGAGTTCGCGCACGCTCACGCTCTCGGGCACGCTGAGCATCGCCGACTCCGGCGCACTGAGTCTCACCGGCGCGACCGTCGCGGGCAGCGGCAGCCTCACCAATGCCGGGCACATCATTGCGCGCAGCAGCGGCATCGCGCTCAGCGTCGCGAACGCGGGCACGCTGCGGGCCTTCGCAAGCACCAGCCTGACCGGGAGCCTCGCGACCACGGCCGACTCGCGGATCGAGGTGGAAGGCGATGGCGGGGCAGGCATCTCGACGCTGACCGTGGCGAATGGCTTCACGAACTTCGGCGTCATCGAGTTGCGTTCCGTGACCAGCGCGTACGACGCCAACATCGTCGTCAGCAACGGCACGCTGACCAACGAGGCGAGCGGCAGCATCCGCAGCGTGGTGGGGACGGGCGGCGCGCGCGGCATCGGCGCTGCGCTCGACAACCAAGGCCTCGTGCTCATCGAGCAGCCGACGACCCTGAGCGGCAGCGCTGCGGCGCACCTGAACGGCGGCAGCATCGCGCTCGGGGCCAACCTCACCGTCAGCCAGTCGGGCATCGGCGCGAGCTTCACCAACACGGGGTCGATCGTGGTCGGCAGCGGACGCACGCTGGCGTTCAGCAACGGCGCGATGGTGCTCGGCGGCACGCTCGACGGCGACGGACTCGTGGCGTTCAACTCCGTGGCGCTCTCGCTGGCGCAGTCGTTCTCGACCGACAGCCTCGACCTCGACCTGCTCAACACCGTCGTCGGTGGCGCCGGGACGCTCGACGTCTCGCTCGGCAGCACGCTGACGCTCCGCAGCGGCAGCCAGACGGACGTTGCGCTGGCCCTCAGCGGCACGCTCATCGCGGATGGCACGACGAACGTCGTCGGCGGCCTCACGACGGCGCCCACGTCCCTGCTCCGCGTCCAGCCCAGCGGCGGGACGGGCTTCGCGCTGATCAACATCGCAGGCAACGTGACGAATCTCGGGACGGTGGAGCTCACGTCGACCGTGGGTGGCTACCCCGCGACGCTGGCCAGCTACGCCGGCGTGTTCACGAATGCCGCGGGTGCGACAATCTCCGTGCTACCCGGCAGCGGAGGCAGCCGCACGCTCTCGGGTGCGTTCTCCAACGAGGGCAGCCTGGTCATCCAGCATCCGCTGACCTGGAGCAACAGCGTGGCGAGTGCCAACAGCGGCCTGATCGATGTCGTCTCAGGCGGACTGACCGTGAACCTCAACGGTGCCTCGTCGCTGACCACCTCCGGCACCATCTCGATCGGCGCGGGCACCAACGTGCTCGTGACGAACGGCAGCTTCGGGCAGAGCGGCGGTAGCATCATCGGCGCGGGCCCGCTCGCCCTGACGAACGTGACCCTCCTCAACACGGGCACGCTGGTCAACGGCGCCGGACGCCAGCTCGCGATGCGTGGCGTGACGGCGAACGGTCCGGTCACCAATGAGGGCATCCTGACCATCGTGCAGAACAGCAGCTTCAATGCCGCGTTCACGAACCCGACCGGCGCGGTGCTGCGCATCCAGCCGAACGGTGAGTCGGGTGCGACCTCGCTGACCATCGCGAACGGCTTCACCAACCACGGGTTCATCGAGTTGACGTCGGCGGTCGGCGCGTACAACGCCGGGCTCGTCGTGAGCGCCGGCAGCTTGGTGAATGCCGCGGACGGCGTGATCCGCTCGCTGCCGGGGACGGGCGGCGCCCGCACGCTCTCGGCCCGCCTCGACAACGCCGGGGACGTCCACGTGCAGCATCCGATGACCCTCAGCGTCGTCGATGGTGCGGCGACGAATTCCGGATGGATGGCCGTGGAGGCGAACCTCAGCGTCGCGCAGAGCGGCAGCTCACCCAGCTTCACCACGAGCGGTTTCGTCGTGATCGACTCCGGGCGCACCTTCCAGAGCAGCAACGGCAGCTTCACGTACGCCGGTGGCAGCATCGCCGGCCGCGGGACCTTCGCACTCGCGAACGCACTCGCCGATCTCGCCGTGCCGCTAGCGCCCGATTCGCTCGACTTCTCGTTCAGCGCGACGACCGTCGGTGGGGTCGGCGGCCTCGCGCTGGCCGCCGGTCGCCAGATGGCGCTGCGCGCCACGACCGTGGCCACGCCGCTGCAGAACGCCGGACTGATCCACGCCATCACCGGCAGCAGCATCACCGCTGCACTCACGACGACCGCGGGCTCGATGATCCGCATCGCGTCCAACGGCGAGTCCGGTGCCTCCTCGCTCACGGTCGACAGCGGCTTCACCAACAACGGCAGCATCGAACTGACCGCGACCGTCAACACCTACTCCTCGACCCTCACGATCGGCAGCGGGACGCTCGTGAACGCGGCCGGCGGCAGCATCGCGTCGCTCTCGGGGAGCGGCGGCAGCCGCGGCATCTCGGGGAGCCTCACGAACCAAGGCCTGCTGCTCATCGACGCGCCGCTGACGTTCTCGCTGGCTGACGACACGCTGACGAACAGCGGCACGCTCTCGCTCGGCGGCGGCAATCTCCTGCTCGCGCAGACGGGCGTCTCCCAAGCGACGCTCGGCGGGACGGTCGACATCCCGGCCGGTCGTGTCCTCACGGTGAGTGGCGGGAACCTCGCGCAGCTTGGCGAGAGCCTGTCGGGAAGCGGCAGCCTTGCCCTGACGAACGTCACGGTGAACGGTGGGTCTTTCACGGTCCCGAGCGGCCTCACGATGCAGTTGCGCGGCACGACCGTCGCCGCGCCGGTGCTGAATGAAGGCCTGACGTGGATCGTCACCAACAGCGCGATGTTCGACAGCGTCACCAACGCCGCCGGCGCGACGCTGCGCATCGCCGCCACCGGCGAGAGCGGCAGCACGTCGCTGAGCGTGGCCAACGGCTTTGTCAACGACGGTACGATCGAGCTGTCGTCCACCGTGGGCGCCTACAACGCGGAACTCTCGATCGGCAGCGGCGTGCTGACCAATGCCTCGGGCGGCACGATCTCGGTGCTGCCGGGCACCGGCGGCTCGCGGACGATCACGGGATCGGTCGACAACCAGGGACTGCTCTCGATGGCGCCCGGCGCGGCCGTGCAGCTCTCGATGGGCGGCAATCTCACGAGCACGGGCAGCATCGCGATGGACATCGGCGGACTCGTCGCGGGCACGCAGCACGATCGATTGAACGTGTCGGGCGCGATCAGCCTGAACGGCAGCCTCGACGTCGGACTGTTCAACGGCTTCGTGCCGGCGTTGGGCGACGGCTTCACGCTGTTGAACGGAAGCGCCGTCACCGGCCAGTTCAGCCTCGCGACGCTGGCCAGCCCACTGTTCAGCCTGCCGACGTACACGGCGAGTACCGTCGTGGTCTACGTTCCGGTGCCGTAGCGGCCCGGGGACCCTGCTCCACTTCCGTTGATACTTCCACCTAAGCAAGCTTCCTGAAGTGTCCGATGCCGCAATGCACTCCACGCGCGACAATCTGATGCGACTGTCCGCGAGCGGTGTATACATTGGGCGATGCCCTCCCGATCGCTGCACCGTTTGACGCGACCCGCGTCGAGGCGCTTCGCGCTGTTGCTGCTCGCGTGGCTCGCGAGCGCCACTGCGTTGCCGGCGCAGGATCCCGCAGCCGCGGACTCGCTTGCGGCACTCACGGCAGCGCTTCGGGCAGCGGATGCGCAGGACTCGCTCTCGGAAGAGGCGCGAACCCTCTTGGCGCGTCGCGCTGGAGCGCTGGTGCGCGGCGGCGCGCTGCCCGAGGCCCGGGACGACTTCCTGCGGCTGGCGACGCGCCATCGCTTGGCAGGCCGGGAATGGGAGGCGGTATCGGCAGTTCGCAACGCCGCGAGTATGTCGGCTCGGATGGGACGCACCGAAGAGGCACTGGCGGGATACCGCGCCGCCGCCGAAGGCTTCGCGGCTCTCGCCGACACAGCGGAGATCGGACTCACGTGGTCGTGGATTGCCATCACCGAGCGGCAGCGCGGCCGCCGGGCCCTGGAGCTCGAAGCCTGGGCCGCCGCCCTGCCAGCGCTGCGCGTCGTGGCCGCCACGGACGAGTCGCGGGCCTACCGACGGATGGCGGTGAACGAGCTGGCCCTCGCCGCGGGGATGGCGGGCGACACGGCGCGCAACGTGGCACTGGCGCTGGAGCTCGTCGCCTTGGTGCGCAGGGAGAGCACGGCCGCCGACCTCCGTGTGACGCTCCGCAACGCGGCGATGGCCTTGGATCGTGCCGGGCGACGCGACGAAGCGGTCGCGATGCTTTCGGAGGTCGTGGATGGTGCGGCGGCCGCGCCGGGTGAGATCGCGCACCTGGAAGCGCTGGCCAAGCTCGTGGAGTGGCACACTGACGCCGCGGCAGCAGAGCCTGCGCTGGCGCGCGCCCAGCAGGCCTGGGCACTGCTGCCCGAAGGTGATGCCTCGGATCTCGCGGTCCTGTTCGCGGAACAACTCGGTCGGTTCCACGCGGAGGCCGGCCGACCGGACTCAGCGGTACAGTACCAACGCGCGCTGCGTGCGCAGTACGAGACTCGCGGGGAGGAGCTGGGCGAATTCACCGCGACGATGCAACTGTTGCCCACGCTGGTGCAGCTGAACCTTCGGCGTGAGGCGCTCGAGACGGCAGACCGTGCCGTGGAGATGGTCCAAGGGACGGGTGAGCTGGAAAACATCCTCAGCCTGGGCGAACTGCACACGCAGTTGCTGACCTGGGCCGGCGCGACGGACCGCGCCATCGGCGCATACGCCGACCTGGCCGATCGCGCGGCGCGGGCAGGGCGCCGCGAGACTGCCGTGGCGCTCCTCGAACGACAGGCGGAGCTGGAAGTGCGCGCCTTGCGCAACGGGGCGGCGATGCGCACGCTCGAACGGGCGGAGAGTCTCCTCCCTGCCGACGCAACGGAGGCACGCGCCAACTTGCTGATCTCACGCGTCGGCATCCTCGCCGAGCTCGGCCGGCCCGATTCGGCGCGACGCGAACTGGCGCGCGCTCGCGCACTGTTGGGCAACGCGCCCGGAGTCGACGCGGAGTTGCGGCTTGCCGCCGAGCGCACGCGCGTTCTGCAGATGCTGGGCGATAGCAGCGCCTACGCCTCCGCCCTCGAGGCGTTGCGGCTGGCGCGCCTGCAGGGGATACCCAGCAATCTCGCGCATACGCTGTCCGTTGCCGGCCACCTCGCGCTGACGCACGACGGGCCCGAGGCCGGTCTCCAGTTGCTGCGTGAGGCGCTGGACGTGGCACGCGCGGCGGGCGATGAAGAGTCGGAGATGTTCCGCCTGCAGCAACTGGGCTACGCCCTCCTGCGGTCGAGGAATGACTCGCTCGCGCATCGCGCGTTTGCGAGCGCCTTGACCCTCGCGCGCGAGCAGGGCGATCGCTACATCGAGCGGGCAGCGCTCACGGAGATTGCCGTGGCGTACAGCCACGACCCTGCCACGTACGATCGTCGCCGGGCGCTTGCCTACTTCGACTCGGCGGCCACGCTCGCAGCGCACAGCATTCAGAATGCGGACAGCGATCGTGACCGCATCCTGACGGCGGAGTCTGGCCGGTTCCTCTGGGAGCGCTGGGCCCTGGCGCACCTCGCGCACGGGCGAGACTCGTCTGAGGCCGCGGCGTACGGCGCGCTCGCGGCGGCGGAGCGAGGGCGAACACAGGCAATGCTCACCCTGATGCGACAAGACGCCGCCTCCGAGATCTCGCTCCCGGATGTTGGCGCCGACCTCGAAGCCGAAGGCCGTGCGCTCGTGTCACCGATTCTCGCGGAGGGTGCTGCGGTCCTCGCGTACCAGATGGCCTTCGATTCACTGCTGATCTGGTTTGCGCGCCCCGGTGCACCGCTACGTCTGCTGCGCGTGGCAGCCAACCGCGATTCGCTGGCGCAGTCTGTGGCCGCTTGGCGAGCCAGCCTTGGCGTGGATGGCGCGAGTGTCCTGCGCAGCGGAGCGATGGAGGGGCTGCGTGGGACGGTCGGTGTCGCGGCCCGCGCCGACGCGGGTGCCGCCGCGCGACTGGCCGCGTGGCTCCTGCCGCCGGCGTTGCACGCCGAACTCGCCGAGGTTCGCGAACTCGTCGTGATTCCCAGCGGGGTGCTGCACCTTGTGCCCTTCGCGGCGCTCGACGTGGGCGCAGGCGGCCGTCCGCTCGGCAGCACCGCAGCGCTGCGCTACGCTCCGTCGTTGCGCGTCCTCACCGAGATCGCGGCGCGTGCAGGCGCCGGCGCGCCGGTGGGGCCTGCCATCGTGGTGGGCGATCCCACGATGCCGACGGTGACCACGGCAGACGGCGCGCGGGCACCGCTGACAGCGTTGCCTGGCGCTCGGGAGGAAGCCGAGTGGGTGGCCCATCGCCTCGGCACGCCCGTGCTCGCGGGCGATGACGCGTCCGAGTCCGAGGTTCGAGCGGCCCTCGCAGACGCCCGGTTGGTTCATCTCGCCACGCACGGATTTGCGTTTGGCACCGAGGCAATGGCCCGCGAGACCTTCGTGGCGCTCGCCCCCGATGCCGCACACGACGGTCGGCTCACCGTGGCGGATATCCTGGATCAGGGTCCGCAACTCCGCGCCGACCTCGTGGTGCTCAGTGCCTGCCAAACGGGATTGGGTGATCTGCGGAGCGCGGAGGGCACCGTGGGTCTCCAGCGTGCCTTCCTCGCGCGCGGCGCGCGCAGCGTGATGGTGAGTCTGTGGAGCGTCTCCGATGCAGCCACTGCACTGCTGATGCGGGAGTTCTACGCTGCGTGGCTGGACGGGGCGACCAAGCCCGAAGCACTGCGGCGTGCGCAGGACGCGCTGCGTCAGCATCCAGACTTTCGACATCCCCGCTACTGGGCGGCATTCCAGTTGGTGGGCGCGCCGTAGCCGAGCTTGCGGCGGCCTCGCGCAGCACGGCAGATTGCGACGTCTTCCCCCACCCGGAGCGTTCGCTGCGACCGATGGCCGAAGCCAAGACCAAGCCTACCAACGCCAGCGTCGCGCAGTACATCAAGTCACGCGCCAACGCCCAGCAAGCCAAGGACTGCCGGCAGCTCACCGCGATGCTGCGCCGCGTCACCGGCAAGTCACCCAAGATGTGGGGCCCGAGCATCGTCGGCTTCGGCGTCTACACCTATACCTATGCCACCGGCCGCACCGGCGACTGGCCGCTCGCCGGCTTCGCCATCCGCGGCAAGGACCTCGTCGTCTACGTGATGGCCGAGAGCGCCAAGCAGAAGCAGTTGCTCGCCAAGCTCGGCAAGCACCGCATCGGGAAGTCCTGCCTGTACTTCAGGCAACTCGCCGACCTCGACACCGCCGTGCTCGAGCGGATCGTCACGGAGTCCGTGGCGGAAGTGAAGCGACGCTACCCATAGTCCGTCGAATCCGATGAAGCGTGCACTGAAGTGGGCCGCCTATCTCGCCGCGTCCCTTGTGGTAGTGGCGTTGATCGCGGCGACGGCCGTCTATGCGATGTCGGAGCGTACCCTGAGGGCGCGCTACACGATCGAGGCCGCCGAGTTCAGCGTCCCGCTACCGACGGACTCCGCGTCACTTGCCGAGGGGGCGCGCAGCGCGAACATCCGCGGCTGCTTCGGCTGCCACGGCGATGCGCTGCAAGGCAGCGTGTTCTTCTCGGAGCCCGGGGTCGCCACGCTGGTGGCGCCGAATCTGACAAGACTGGTCCCAACGCGCTCGGACGCTCAACTCGAGCGCGCCCTGCGGCACGGCATCCGCCCGGACGGCACCTCGCTGTTCTCGATGCCCTCCGAGATGCTCCGGTCACTCACCGACGACGACATCGCACGCCTCATCGCCTTCCTGCGCTCGCTGCCAGCCACCGACGGGCCCGACGGCAGCTTCTCGATCGGGCCGCTCGGCCGACTCGGCATCGCCCTCGGCCAGTTCCGCTCCTCGCGCTACTACATCGAGACCGAAACGCCGATGTCCCCGCCGGTGGATTCGACGCTGCGCCTGGGACACTACCTGGCGATCACCGCCTGCACCGAGTGCCACGGCCACGAGATGCAGGGCGTGAGCGGCTCGCCCTCGTTGCCGGCCATCGTGCCGGCGTACACGCTCGAGGAGTTCACGACGCTGATGCGCAGCGGCCAAGCCAAGGGCGGACGAGAGCTACCGATGATGAGTGGCGTGGCCCGCGGACGATTCGCGCATCTCACCGTCGCTGAACTGGAAGGCCTGTATCGATACCTCGGCACGCTCCCGCAGGCACCGCGTGCGCAGTAGCCGCTTCCTGTTTGTCGCGGCCGCGCGCGCACCTCACCCGTAATCCCGACCGATGCCAGTCATCAACCTCGCCGAGAAGCTCGCCACGTTCACCGAGCACTGGCAGCCGCGCGTCGTCGGCCAGTTCAACGGACACGACCTGCTCGTGGTGAAGGTCAAAGGCGAGTTCGTCTGGCATCAGCACGACGACACCGACGACTTCTTCCTCGTCCTCAGCGGCCGCATTACCATCCAGATGCACGAAGGCAACGTGACGCTCGGCCCCGGTGAGATCTTCGTCGTACCCAAGGGCGTGCAGCACCGCCCCGTCGCCGAGGAGGAAGCGCAGCTGCTGTTGATCGAGCCCACCGGCACGCCGAACACCGGCGACCCCGCCACCGCCCAGCCCCGACGGGTCATCTAGAATGCACAAGGACATCCTCGCCTACATCAGGCAGCAGGCGCCCGCGCACCGCGCCGTCTGTACCCTGCTCGCCAAGGAGATCGACGCCCGCCTCAAGGGCGCCGAGTCGAAGATCTGGCATCGCCATCCGGTCTGGTTCCTCGACGGCAACCCGATCGTCGGGTTCAGCAAGCAGAAGCCCGGCATCCGACTGATGTTCTGGAGCGGCGCCGGCTTCGACGAGCCCGGGCTCGACGTGCGCGGCGAGAAATTCAAGGACGCGTCGGTGTTCTACAATGCGGCGGCCGAGGTGAAGCCGACGGCGCTGCGGCGCTGGCTCAAGAAGTCCGCGGCCATCCAGTGGGACTACAAGAATCTCGTGCGGAACAAGGGCAAGCTGAATCGGCTGAAGTAGCCTGAGCTGCCGAAAGGCCTAGGGCGCCTCGGGCAGCCAGCCGCGCGCGTGCCCGCGGGCCCGCGCCTCGGCGATCATCCCGCGCAGGATCGCGACCAACTCCGGCACGCCGAGCCCCTGCACGGTCTCACCCTCGTAGAACGCCGTGCCCAGCCCGATCTTCCGGACGCCCGGCTGCCGCTGGTACGAGTAGGCGCGCAGGAAGTCGTAGATCACGTAGGCAATCGTGCACTTCCACATCACGCGCTCGACCATCGCCGCCTCGCTGGGCGGCAGCGTGCTCCGCACGATGTCCACGGCCTGGTCGGGGTACAGCAACCGCGGCTCGTGCGCTTCGAAGATCATCGCGAAGCCCTTGGCCGTGGCGGCTGAGAGCCCGATGAGCTGCGTCGTCACACGCACCAACTGCTGGGGATGCACCAAGCTCAGATACGGGTCGTCGGCCAGCGCGGCCGCGTCACCCGTGTACTCCCGAGGCTCGACGGGATCCGTGGTGACGAGGGCGTGCGCCACGCCTTCGAGGTAGGTCGCGCAGAGGGTCAGCGCCTCGCCGTAGCGCTCCACCTCGAGTAGGGCCAGCAGGTAACCCACCCGGCCCTCGATCTCGTCCCAATACGCGTCGACCATCGCCGCCGGCACGCGGCGACGCGGCAACGGCGGCGGATCCGACGCGGGGTCGGATTCGGTATGCAGGCGAAGGGAAGGGGCGGTCACGGCTGGGGCGGCTCGGGCGAACGGTGTGCCCAGAAAAGATGCCACACGAACCGGCGCCACGCCAATCCCGGACTGACGCACCCGGCCCGGCCGGTGCATCTTGTCGGTATGCCTCAATCCCCCTCGCGCAGCACACAGGCCGAGCCCTACGACGTCGTGATCGTCGGCTCCGGCGCCGGCGGCGGTATGGCCGCCTACGAACTCACCAAGGCCGGCGCGCGCGTCGCGCTCCTCGAAGCCGGCGGACACTGGGACAATACGAGCAGCCAGTACTCGGCGATGCTCAAGATGCCCTATGACTCGCCGCGCCGCGGTGCCTCCACCACCGACCGCCCCTTCGGCGAATGGGATGCAAACATCGGTGGCTGGCAGATTCCCGGCGAGCCGTACACGAAGGCCGAGGGCACGAAGTTCGATTGGTGGCGCGCGCGGATGCTCGGCGGTCGCACCAATCACTGGGGCCGCATCTCGCTGCGCTTCGGGCCTGATGACTTCCGTCGCAAGTCGATCGACGGGATGGGCGACGACTGGCCGATCGGCTACGACGACGTGAAGCCGTGGTACGACGAGGTCGACCGACTCATCGGCATCTTCGGCTCCGTCGAGGGCCTGCCGAACGAACCCGACGGCATCTTCCACGCGCCGCCGGCGCCGCGTTACTACGAGCGCCGCATCAAGGACGCCTGCGACCGGATGGGCATCACCTGCATCCCGGCGCGTCTCTCGATCATCACCAAGCCGCACAACGGCCGCGCGCCCTGCCACTACTGCGGGCAGTGCAACCGCGGCTGTATGACGAACTCGAACTTCAGCTCGCCCAACGTGCTGATCTTCCCCGCCCTGCGCACGGGGCGGCTCACGCTGATCACCAACGCGATGGCGCGCGAGGTGAGCACCGGCGAGGACGGCCGCGCCACCGGCGTGCACTACATCGACACCAAGAGCGGCGAGGACCGCCACATCCGCGGCCGCGTCGTCGTGCTCGCCGCCAGCGCGCTCGAGAGCGCACGCATCCTGCTCAACTCCAAGTCCTCGCGCCATCCGCAGGGCCTCGCGAACTCGAGCGGCGTCGTCGGCAAGTACATCACCGATACCACGGGCACCGACGTCGCCGGCTTCATTCCCTCGCTCGTCGACGTGCCGCGCCACAACGCCGACGGTGTGGGCGGCAACCACATTATGATGCCGTGGTGGCTCGACAACGCGAAGCTCGACTTCCCGCGCGGTTATCACATCGAGGTCTGGGGCGGGCTCGGGATGCCGACCTACGGCTTCATGGGCGGCATCGAGCGCTATCCCGAAGGCGGCGGCTACGGCGCCGATCTCAAGCAGCAGTACCGCAAGTACTGGGGCGCGACGGTCGGCTTCTCCGGCCGCGGCGAGATGGTCGCCAACGACAAGACCTTCTGCGAACTCGACCCTACCGTCACCGACAAGTGGGGCATCCCGGTGCTGCGCTTCCACTGGGAATGGCGCGACTCGGAGTACCTGCAGGTGAAGCATATGCAGGAGACCTTCCGCGCGATCATCGCCGAGATGGGCGGCGAGGTGTGGAGCGCGATGCCTACGCGCGAGCAGGGTTACGGCATCGCCAACGGCGGCGCCATCATCCACGAGCTGGGTGGCGCGCGGATGGGCAGCACCGAGCGCGACTCGGCGCTCAACAGCAACTGCCAGGCCTGGGACTGCGACAACCTCTTCGTCGCCGACGGCGCGCCCTTCGTGAGCCAGGCCGACAAGAACCCGACCTGGACCATTATGGCGCTCTCGATGCGTACCAGCGCCTACATCACGCAGCAGCGTCGCGCTGGGAGGCTCTAAGATGAGCGAGATGAACCGTCGCGAGATGCTCGCATCGATCACCGCCGGCGCCGCCGCCTTCGCGATCCCGCGCGAAGGGCTCGAGGCCGCCGCCGCGCACGCGCAGGACGCGCTGCACGCGGAAGCCGAGGCGGAGCAGCAAGGCCGCCAACAGGCCTACGTGCCGAAGCAGTTCACGGACGACGAGTATCGTCTCGTCACGATCCTCGTGGACTACGTGATCCCGCGCGACGCACGCTCGGGTTCGGCCACGCAGGCCGGCGTGCCGCAGTTTATGGACTTCATCCTCGGCGAGTACCCGAGCAACCGCACCTGGATGAAGGACGGCATCGCCTGGGTGAACGCCGAGTGCCGTCGCCGCTTCGACAAAGGCTTCATCTCGTGCAGCGATGCGCAACGGCGCGAACTGCTCGATGCGATCGCGTATCCGCGGCGCGCGCGCGCCGAGGACCGGCCGGGCGTGGAGTTCTTCAACCGCTTTCGCAACCTGACGTCGAGCGGTTTCTGGACCAGCCGCATCGGCATCGCCGACATCGGCTTCATCGGCAACCGGCCGGTGGGCGAGTGGGTGGGCACGCCGCCCAACGTCCTCACCTGGCTCGAGCGAAACAAGCCGACCTAAGGCTACACGCGCTTCGTGGATCGCACCCGGCGCGTGCCGCGCGGCGTCGCCCGCGGCACGCGCTGCGTGCGTGTGCCGGTGCGCGGCCCGGGCACCTCACGACCCGCCATCTGCGCGACGGTCGTCTCGTTGAGGAACGCCAGCATCCGGTCGGCGATCGGCTTCCAGTGTTCGTGCGCCTCGCAGGCCGTCGCCGCGTTGCAGCGCGAGCCGCCGAGCAGGCATTCGCGGTACCGCGCCGGCGGATCGAAGGGCGTCACGACCTCCGCCATCGTGATCGCATCCGCCGGACGGCCCAAGCGGAATCCACCGCCGCGTCCGCGGCGCGACTCGAGTACGCCAGTCGCCGCCAACTGATGCAGCAGCTTCGAGAGATAGTTGGCCGGCACGTCGATGTCGGCCGCGAGATCGTTGGCCTGCGCCCAAGCGCCAGGCTCGAGCTTGGCCAGCCGCACGGCGACGCGCACGGCGTATTCGGCGCTTTGGTTCAGCATACGCCTCCCCCGTCGGGTGCGAGGAAGGCCGTGGTAGATGCGTCGTCGGTCACGGAGTGCGGAGTTGCAGTCGGCCGTCTACGAGCGAGACGAGCGCGACGCCGGAGGCGGGGATGGTCACAGTGGTATCGAGCAATAGATCGCGCGGCACGGCGCCGCGGCGGACATTGCTCGAATCCATCGGGGCTTCTGCCGGTTCCACACGCGTGAACCGGATGGCGATGTGCCGGTCACCCGGCAGCACCGGAAACTCGTCGAGCACGAAGATCGCCCGGTCGCTTCGCAGGCCGCCGCCCTGGAGCACCCGTTCCTCGTGCGATACGCCATCCACGGTGAGCGACAGCCGGTAGGTCGCCGAGGCGCCGCTGCATTCGCGGGCCTGCCGCATATGCGCCGGGCGCGCGGCCAGCTCTTCGGCGCTCAGCTCGCGGCACTGTTCGATGCGCTCCGGCCGCGCCACCCAGGAGAGGCGCACGGCCGCCGCGTCGGCGCCGTGCCAGCGGACGTCGGCCGCCGAGCTCTTGGCCAGAAACCAGCCGAACAGCACGGTCAGCGCCAGCGCCGCGATTCGTCGAAGCCAGGTCATACCTCGACCTCCTTCGGCAGCGGCTCGCAGAGCAGGCGGATATCGACGTCGTCCTCGACTTCCGGACCATCGAGCGCGGCGATCGACGCGACGAAGCGCCTGTACTCCGCGACCGTCGCGTCGGAGAGTCCGGCCGGCGCCGTGGTCAGGCGCACGCGGCGACGATCCACGCGGGCCTGCAGTTCGGCCTCGCGATCGTGATACATCCGCAGGTCCGTCCACTTGGGCCCTTCGCGGGCGGCGCAGTCGCGCGGCGGACAGCCGGCCACGAACACGCCCGCCGCGCCCTGTCGCAGCAGCAGCTCGATCACCGAGGTGTGCAGCGTGCCGATGCACGGCACCTCGTGCAGCGTCGCGCCGGCGTCCTGCAGCTGCGCACGCAGGGCGACGTCCGTCTGCCCGCAGTACACGGCGACGATGCGCGGACCGCCGGAGAGTGCGCGCAGCTGCGGCAATAGCGCGCTGCGCACGTCCACGAGCTGGTGCCGGCCCGTGCGGCCCTCGGGGCCGACACCCATCGGCGCGCAGGACGCCGCGCAGATGCCGCAACTCACGCAGAGCGTGGGATCCACCAACGCGACGAGCGTCGGCCGGTCGTCCGTGCGCTTCACCATCGTGATCGCGCCCCACGGACAGTCCTGCGTGCACTGGTCGCAGCCCGTGCAGAGCCGCGGGTCCACCCAACTCGGCGCAAACGAACCCTCGCGCGGACGGCGTGCCATCCACGGCACGGCGACGGCGACCAACGCCAGCAACATCGTCGCGCTCCACACCACGAGCGGCGGCTGCGACTCGGCCAGCGGGATCCACCACGCCGTGCTCAGGTTGAGCGGCGTGGTCGCGGGCACGTGCAGCGCGTCGGCGGCGGGGCCGAGTGGCGCGGGCATCGCGAGGGCCAGCGCGACGAGCCCCAGCGCGATGCCCCAGCGCAGCTCGCGCGGCGGCGCGAGCATCGGTCGCGCGACCTTCGAGACGTGCAGCCACAGGCCGATGCCCATCGCCAGCGGCAGGCCGATGTGCACGAAGAGATTGAGGAAGAAGAACGCCGACGGCATCGGGCGGTCGCCGGCGAAGATGCGGCTCACCGGCTCGGAGAGTACCGGCAGCACGTCGAAGAGCCGCGCGCCGGCGAGCGCCACGCGCTGGCCGAAGGAATCCCAGGCCATCACGAAGCCCGTCCACGCGCAGGCCAGCCCCACGCCGACGAGCGCCACGCCGGAGATCCAGGCGCGCGCGCGCGGCCCCCACGTGCGCGCTTGGCCGAAGATGCGCAGCCCGTGGACGATCGCCGCCACGATGAAGAGATCCGTCGCGTAGCGATGCACGCTGCGCATCCAACTGCCGAGCCACGGATCGTCGGCGATGCGCTGCACGGATGCCGCAGGCGCGCCGACGCGATAGAACAGGATGAGGTAGAGTCCCGTGACCGTGAGCACCGCGAGCAGGTAGGCGGCGATCGTGCCGCTCTGGTGCAGGGGGTTGAGTCGCCAGTCGGCGAGGCGATGCACGGCCGCGTCGGCGGCGCGCAGTCCGCGGCGGACGCCGCGCTCGAGGCGTCGGAGAATCACTGGCAACGCGCCGGGGAAATCCCCGACGCCCCGCAAAATGGCATTTGCGCGGAATCTCTCATAGGCGTATGATATTTGCGAATCCGGCGCCCGTCCAGCCGGATGCCCCCCAACGGAGGATTGCGAATGGATCCCACACGGGACGAACAGGGCGAGGAGCCCGTGCCGCGCCTGCAGCGGATGTTCGACAATATGTGGCTGCTGCTGATCGTCGGTATGGTCGTGATGCTGGTCGTGTACACCGGCTGGGGGATGTTCGAGATCCTCACGATGCCGGAAGCCACCCTTCCCTGAGCCGAGTCCCCGCCAATGCTCACCAAAGTGCACACGGGACTCGATCCCGTTCCCGGCGTCTGGTGGACGCCGGCCCACAAGTCCGAGAAGATCTGGGTCGGCATCGCCTTCGTGTGGTGTATGATCCTCTTCGCGATGATGCCGCTCTGGCACTGGAAGGGCGGCCAGAATCCCTCGGGCATCCGTCGCAAGGTCGATCCGCAGGCGTTCTACGCGCGCACCGTGGCGTTCGCCGCGCAGCATCAGATCGGCAACGACCGCGGCGTGCCGATCGTCGCGCCGCCGCCGGGCTCCGACATCTACCTCACGGCGATGGCCTACCAGTGGTATCCGATCCTGCAGCTGGAGAAGGACAAGGAGTACACGCTGCACCTCTCCGCGCTGGACGTGAACCACGGCTTCAGCCTGTATCCGCTCAACGTGAACTTCCAGGTGATCCCGGGCTACGACTACGGCCTGCGCGTGACGCCGACGGCGAGCGGTGACTTCCGCATCATCTGCAACGAGTTCTGCGGCATCGGGCACCACACGATGGTGGGCCGGATGATCGTCGTGGACGAACAGGGTACCGTCGTCGCGGACAACGAGACGGCGAGCGTTGACGGGGAGGACCGGAAATGACCGCGCCCGCCATCACCGCGGAGTCCTTCCGCACCTGCGACGTCACCGGCCGCAAGATCCACCGCCAGGCCGAGTTGCTCGTCCGCGCGAACGCCGTCGTCGCCGTCGTCGCGCTGCTCATCGGCGCGATCGCCGCGCTCCTGCTCGTGCTGACGCGCTGGCAGGCCGTGCACCTGCTCCCGGCCGACTGGTACTACCGGCTGCTCGGCGTGCACGGCATGAATATGCTGATCTTCTTCATCATCTACTTCGAGATGGCGGTGCTGTGGTTCGCCGGCACCGTGCTGCTCAACGCACGCCCCGCGGCGCCGCGCTTCGGCTGGTTCAACTTCGGCCTGATGCTCGTCGGCACGCTGATGGTGGAGTGGGCCCAATGGACAGGCCGCGCCGACGTGCTGTTCACGTCGTACACGCCGCTGCGCGCGCATCCCGTGTACTACCTCGGCATCATCCTCTTCGCCGTGGGCGCGTTGCTCGTCACGTTCCAGTTCTTCGCGACGCTGAGCATCGCCAAGAAGGAGCGCACGTATGAAGGCTCGATGCCGCTGGTGGTGTACGGCGCGCTGACGGCCGCGATCATCGCCGTGATCACGCTGGTGCACGGCGCGTTGATCTACGTACCGACCTTCCTGTGGTCGCTGAACCTGATGGAGATGCCCGACCCGCAGGTGTACCGAATGGTCTGGTGGGCGCTCGGCCACTCGTCGCAGCAGATCAATATGGCCGCGCAGGTGGCCATCTGGTATATGCTCGGCGCGCTGACCGTCGGTGCCGTCGTGCTCAACGAGAAAGTGAGCCGCACCGCCTTCGTGCTCTACATCCTGTTCATCTCGATGGCCTCGGCGCACCACCTGCTGGTGGACCCGGGCTTCGGGCCGGCGTGGAAGATCACGAACACCTCGTACTTTATGTATATGGCCGTGCTGGCCTCGATGATCCACGGCTTCACGATTCCGGCCGGGATGGAACTCGGGATGCGGCTGCGTGGCTACACCGAAGGCCTGTTCGGCTGGCTGCGACGCGCTCCCTGGGGCGATCCCGGCTTCAGCGCCCTGGTGCTCTCGGTGATCATCTTCGGCTTCGTCGGCGGCATCACCGGCGTCACGATCGGCACGGAACAGATCAACATCGTCGTGCACAACACGCTGCGCGTGCCGGGCCACTTCCACTCCACGGTAGTGAGCGGCACGGCGATGGCCTTTATGGGCGTCACCTACTACTTGCTGCCGCTGGTGTTCCGGCGGAAGGTGGCGTTCTGGGGCCTCGCGAAGATCCAACCGTACCTGTTCTCGCTGGGCGTGCTGCTGCTCGCGATGGGAATGACCTTCGCCGGCAGCTTCGGCGTGCCGCGCCGGCACTGGGACATCTCGTTCAGCAACGCGCCCTACGGCGTGGAGTTCACGCCGGCGGTTGACCTGATGCTCGCGATTATGGGCATCGGCGGCATCCTCGCCGTGACCGGCGCGCTGATCTTCATCGCGATCGCGGTGAAGTCGGTGTTCTTCGGCGAGAAGATCGAGACGATCACCCGTGGCACGGCGATGGTCGGCGTGCCCCAGGGCCTCACGCATCCGCCGGTGCACGCCGCCGACGCGAACGCCAAGAACGAAGAGCTCCACGCGCCGGCCCGCGGCTGGATGGGCCCGACGCCGGGGACGATCATCCTCGTCGCCGTGTTCTTCATCGCCTTCGTCACCTACTACTTCACCAACTGGAAGCTGCTGTCGTTCCTATGGAAGGTCGGTTGATGTCCTCCGCGAGTCCACGGCCGCCGTTGGCGGCCGTGGCCCTCGCGGCCATCCTCGCCATCAGCGCGGCGTGGTGGGCCCTGGCCCTGTGGCCATTGGAACCCACCGCGCCGGAGTGGCTGCTGCGCACGCGTGAAGTCTGCTTCGGCTCCACGCACAGCGGGCTGCCGCACGCCGGTGGTTGGTTGCTGTTGATCGGCGAGCCCATCGGGCTCATCGGATTCCTTGTCATCGTCTGGGGCGAGGAACTCCGCGCCGACCTGCGGCGCATCCGTGCGCACGCGGCCGGCGGCTTCACGATGGCCGTCGTGGCCATCCTCGTCGTCTCCGGGCTCTTCGCCTCGGTACGCCGCGTCGCGGCGGCCTCAGGCGGCGACAGCGAGCCCTTCGCGCTCAACGCCGAGTTGCCGGCACGCGGCACGGCCGTGGCACCGGCGCTCTCGCTCATCGACCAATCGGGCGAGGCCATCTCGCTCGCGCAGTTCACCGGCCGCTGGGTGATGGTCACCTTCGCGTTCGGTCACTGCGAAGACATCTGTCCCGTGATCGTCGAGCACGCTCGCCGTGCCCGCGCCGACGAGGGCGCCGGCGACATCCCCATCTTCGTCGTCACGTTGGATCCCTGGCGCGATACGCCGGACCGCCTCGACTTCATCGCCGGCGCCTGGCAGCTCGAGGGCGAGGATCGCGTGCTCTCGGGTTCGGTGGAGATCGTCAACGCCACGCTGGACCGCTGGCGCATCGCCCGCGAGCGCGACGAGAACACGGGAATGATCGCCCACGGCAGCACCATCGTGCTCGTGGACCCGCAGGGCCGCGAAGCCTGGCGCGTGGAAGGCTCGCCGCAGCGCATCCGCGAGGCCATCGCACTCGCCCGCGCCGAGTCGCAGGCCGCCGCAGCTCGCTGAACGCCGCGCGATGCGCGCGGCGTGCGCGTCACGTCTCAGTGCTTGCGGATGATCGACGCGAGAATGCAGAAGCGCTCGGCGTCGGCGCGCATCCCGTGTAGCTCGCCGGGCGCGTAGGTCACGACCGTGCCGGGGCCCGCGGAGGTCTCGCCGTCGGGGCCGGAGATCGTCCCGCGCCCGCTGATCACCGTCAGCAGCACCGTCGCCTCCGAAGTGTGCGGCGCCACCTGCTGCCCCGCTTCGATGCGAAACACCACGAGCCGCACGCCGGGCACGTCGTGCACCACCGCCGTCGCCGGACGGCTGGGGTGCGCCTGCACCGCGGCGTCGGCCGCCGCCTGGATGTCGAGCACGTTCATTGTGCCTCCGCCATCGCACGCGCCAGTGCATCGAGCAGCGCGGTCTCGTCCACGAGATCGGCGATCGCCGCCTCGTGGACCGTGCGGTGCGCCCCACAGCAGCTATCCACGCCGAAGCTGTTGAACACCGCCATCGTCGCCGGATGTTGGGCCATCAGGTCGTCGACGGTGCGGTGGCGGAGGTCGGGAAGCATTGGATGGGTCATTGTTGGGCTCAAAGTATTTTCAAGGAAAATACCTTGACTATTGCCCCCGCGCAAGGCATTGTATACGACGCCTCCGCAACTGCCGCCCCACGCACACCGATACCGTGCACGCACCGACCCCACTCACCCCGAGCCATCGCGGCGTCCTCGATGCCCTGAAGCGTCGTGGCCGCAGCACCGTCCCCGAGCTGGCGCGCGAACTCGACGTCAACGTCGAGACGCTGCGCGAGCATCTCCAGGCGCTCGAAGCGCGACGTCTCGTCGCGCGCGTCGGCAGCGCCAAGGGCGGTACCGGCCGGCCAAGCATCCTCTACGCGCTCACCGAGAGCGCCGAGGCGCTGTTCCCGCGCAACGAAGGCGAGCTGCTGCGCGGGCTTTCGGCGTTCCTCGTCGAGGCCGGGCACACGCCGCTGCTGCGCAAGTTCTACGACCGGCAACTCGCCGAACGCCGCCGTGCCGCGCTCGCGCGCGTCGAAGGGCTCGAGGGCGAGGAGCGCCTGCAGGAAGTGCTGCAGATCTTCACTGAGCTGGGCTATATGCCGGAGCTCGACGAAGTCGACGGCGCGCCGCGCCTGCGGCTCTGCCACTGCCCCGTGCGCGATATGGTCGCCGCGACGCACGTCCCCTGCCGCGCCGAGATCTCGTTGCTGCGCGACCTGCTCGGCGAGGATCCCAAGCGCGTCAGCTTCATCCCCGACGGCGCGGAATCCTGCAGCTACCAGCTCGAAGTCCGCAGCTGAAGTCCGCCGTCGCGAGGCGACGGCTTTTTCCCCAACCCCCGGAGCGAACGCCGATGGCGACGCCGACGATGCTGGACGTCCGTACGATCCCACCGCGTGAAAAGCACGCGACCATCTTCCGCACCTTCGACGCCCTCGAGCCGGGCGAGCAGTTCACCTTGGTGAACGACCACGACCCGGTGCCGCTGCACTATCAGTTCCAGACGCAGCGCACGGGCGCGTTCCGCTGGGAATACGCCGAGCGCGGCCCGAGCGTGTGGCGCGTGGAGATCTCGCGGCGCTAAGCCTGCGCGGCGGGCTCCCGCCGCAGCGGCACCCACACCGCGTGCACGGCAAGCACACCGAGCGTCAGCGCCAGCGTGCCGACGAACTGGTGCAGCACGCCGAGCGTCACCGGCACGGCGGTGAGGATGGTCGCGATGCCGAGCGCGAACTGCACGGCGATCGCCATCCCGAACCAGCGCACCGCCGCGGCACCGTACTCCCCCAGCACTTCCGGCCGCGCGCGCCAAGCGAGCACGAGGCTCAGGAGGCCCGTCAACGTCGCGAGCACGCGGTGGTGGAACTGCGCGGCAACCGGGTTCTCGAAGGCGTTCGTCCACCAGCCCACCAGCGCCTGATAGCCCGGCGGCACCACCTGCCCGCCCATCAGCGGGAACTCATTGAACACCTTGCCGCCGCGCAGGCCAGCGACGAAGGCGCCGGACACGACGGTGATCGCGAGCAGGCTCACGACGCCAAGCACGGCCCAGCGCCAGCCGGCCTCGGCGCGCACCTCCTCGCGTTTGGGATCGAGGTCGGCCCAGGTCCAGAGCGCGATCACGAGGATCGTCAGCGCCAGGGTGAGATGCGCGGCGAGCCGGTACGCGCTGACCTCCGTGCGCACCTCGAGTCCGCTGCTCACCATATACCAGCCGAGCACGCCTTGGGCCAAGGTGAGGAGCGGCAACCAAGCCAAGCGCATCGCGTAGCGCTGCGGCATCGTGCCCTTGGCCACGAAATAGAGGAACGGGATCGCGAAGACCAAGCCGACGGCGCGGGCGGCGATGCGGTGGAACCACTCCCACCAGTAGATCCACTTGAACTGCGCCATCGTGATGCCGGCGTGCGTGGTCTGCGCCTGCGGGATCTGCCGGAATTTCTCCAGCGCGTCATTCCAATCCGCCTCGTTCATCGGCGGGAAGACACCGGCCACCGGCTTCCACTCGGTGATCGAGAGTCCGCTCTCGGTGAGGCGCGTGATGCCGCCGATGACGACGGCAAAGAACACCGACACGATGCAGGCCATCAGCCAGCGTCGAACCGCGATGTGCTCGTTCATACCTTGACGATAGTCAGGACGGCGTCCGAGTGCTATCTCTAGGGACGTCACCTTCACCTGGACCCTGGACACGGTAATGAGCGCACCTCTCGGCGTCGGCTTCATCGGATCTGGCTTCAACACCCGCTTTCACATCCAAGGCTGGCGCGGTGTCCGCGATGCGGACGTGCGCGGCGTGTGGTCGCCGAACGCGGCGAACGCCGCCAGCGCGGCCAAGCTCGCCCGCGACTGCGATGTCGGCCAGGCGAAGGCCTACAAGTCGATCACCGCGATGGTCGCCGACCCGAACATCGACGCGCTGTGGCTCTGCGGCCCCAACCAGGCGCGCATCGAGAACGTCGAGGAGATCGTCCACGCCATCAAGAGCGGCAAGGGCAGTCTCAAGGGCATCGCCTGCGAGAAGCCGCTGGCCCGCAACGTGGCCGAGGCCGAGGAAGTCCACCGGCTCGTTAAGAGCGTCGGGCTCAAGACGGGCTACCTCGAGAACCAGCTCTTCGCGCCGCACGTCGAGGCGGGCAAGCAGCTCATCTGGGCCCGCGGCGCGGCGACCACGGGCCGTCCCTATCTCGCGCGTGCGGCCGAGGAGCACAGCGGTCCGCACGCGCCGTGGTTCTGGAACGGCGCGCTGCAGGGCGGCGGCGTGCTCAACGATATGATGTGCCACTCGGCGCTCGTCGTGCGGCACCTGCTCACCGAACCGGGCAAGCCGCTCTCCAGCGTCAAGCCGGTGCGCATCACGGGCCACATCGCCTCGCTCAAGTGGTCGCGGCCGACGTACGCCAAGAAGCTGCAGAAGTCCTACGGGCGGAGCATCGATTACTCGAAGCGCCCGAGCGAGGACTACGCGAGCATCCTCATCGAGTTCAAGACTGCCGACGGCCACAAAGTGATCGGCGAGGCTTCGACGTCGTGGAGCTTCGTCGGCGCGGGCCTGCGCCTCTCGGCCGAGTTGCTCGGCCCCGAGTACTCGATGAAGTGGAACTCGCTCGATAGCGGGCTCAACCTGTTCTTCTCGCGCGAGGTCACCGGCCGCGCCGGCGAGGACCTCGTGGAGAAGCAGAACGCCGAGCAGGGCGTGATGCCGGTGGTGCCCGAGGAGTACGCGGCCTACGGCTACACCAACGAGGATCGCCACTTCGTGCGCGTGTTCCAGGGCAAGGAGAAGGCGATGCTCGACTTCGCCGACGGCGTCGAGGTGGTGAAGATGCTGATGACGGCGTATCGCTCGGCCGAGAAGGGTCAGACGCTGTCGTATCCGAACCGCGGCATCGACCGCTACGTCCCGAAGGTGGCCAAGGGGACCTGGAAGCCCTGATCAGTCGCTGAACGCGTCGCGGATGCCACGGATCACCGTCGCATCCGTGGCGCGGGCGTGGACGCGGTGCACGCCGGACCGCGCGACGAGCGCACGCACGTTGTGCGGCCGGATGCCGCCGCCGGCAAGGATCGCGATGCGGGAACCGGCCTGGTCCTGCAGGCGCCGCAGGGTGTCGGCGCCGTCGAGTGCGCTGGGCGCGTGTCCGCTGGTCAGCACCTCGTGGACGTCGAGCGACATCAGCGTACGCAGGCTTTCCGCCGGATCCGGCGTAAGGTCGAAGGCGCGGTGGCAGACGACACGCAGTCCCTGCGCGAGGGCGACGAGCTCGCGCATCCGCTCGACGTCGAGCCGGCGGTCCTCGCGCAGCACGCCGAACACCACGCCGCTGGCCCCTCGCGCGCGCAGCTGCGGGATATCGCGGCACATCTGCGCGAACTCAGCGCCGTCGTACACGAAGTCGCCGGCGCGCGGTCGGAGCATCGCGTGGACGGGAAACCGCCGCGCCTGTGCGACCTCGGCGAGCGTATCCAATGCGGGCGTGAGGCCGCCATCGCCGGGACCGCAGAGTTCGAGCCGGTCCGCGCCGGCAGCCATCGCGGCGTCGGCTTCGGCAACGGTCTCCACGTAGGCCTCGATGAACGGGCGCGGTAGCGTCGGCATCGCGGAAAGTTGGCATCGGGGGGCCGGCGGCGCGACACTTCACCTATGCGTACCACACTCCGTCTCGCGGCCCTTGCCGCCATCGCGCTCGCCGGCACCGCCTGCGAGCCCACCGTCATCATCGAACGCGACGAGACCGTGAGCATCGCCTCCGGCGCCCGCTGGTCGTGGAGCCTGCCCGACGGCGATGGCCCCAGCGCCGCGCAGGGTGAGGTCACGCCTCCACCGGAGCTGCACGACAGGCTGAGCGACGCGATCACGCAGGGACTCGAGGCGCGGGGCTTTCGCCTGACGACGCCGGACTCGGCGGAGTTCTTCGTGCATTTCCATCTCGCCAGCCGCGAGGTGGTGGACACGATCCCGCCGCTTGGCGCACCGCGCGCGGTCGGCGACCGCGATCCGCAGGACTGGGGGCGCTACGGCGACCCCGAGCAACTGCGTAACCGCACGATGAGCTGGCAGGAGGGACTGCTGGTCGTCGACGCGCTCAGCGCCGACGGCCGCCACGTCGCGTGGCGCGGCATCGTCTATGGCGAGGTGAAGCCTGAGGCCACGCAGGATCCGACCAGCGCGATCCGTGGGGCCGTCGAGCGGCTGTTGGCGCAGTTTCCCTGAACGGCAACCGCCTTTACCACGGAGACACAGAGACACGGAGACTGCGGGGAGATGGCTCTTGGGGGCCCGCGCCGACCAATCGGTGCGAGCCCCCAAAGTGCCTCTAGCAGCCTCCGTGTCTCTGTGTCTCCGTGGTGACTGCAGTTGCAGTTACGCTAAAGCGACCACCCCGCGCGATACGTCGGCATCACCCATTCGCTCGGCGCCTGCACGTTGGTGATCGCGCCGGTGTCGGGGTTCAGCTCGAGCGTCTGCCCCATCCGCGTCGCGAGGCAGCCGAGGAGGATCATCTCGGTCATCGGCGCAGCGTAGGAGGCGAAGTTGCTGCCCGGCTGCGTGCCGCCCTTGATGGCTTCGATCCACTCCTGGTACACGCCGCCCGTGCGCGCGTACTTCTGCGGCACCGGGTTCGCCTGCAGGTCCTTCCACTGCTGGTCGTTGACGAGGCGCGGGTTCTCCGAGTACGTGCCAGCGAGGATCATCCCCTTCGTGCCGTGCCAGATCTGCCCACCCGTCGCCGAGTGCGGGAAGTCGAGGTCTGCCGGCCAATCGCTGGGCTTCGGCGGCAGCAGGCCACCGTCGCGCCACACGAGCTCCACCGCGCGACGCGAGCCGATCGCCGGGAACTCATACGTGATGCGCTCCTGCGCCGGCGCCATCTCGGTGTAGAGCTGCGTGCTCTCTGGGATCACCCGCGCCGGATACTTGAGCCCGAGCACCCAATACGCCGCATCCATAATGTGGCAGGCCATATCGCCCATCGCGCCGGTGCCGAAGTCCCACCAGCCGCGCCAGTTGAACGGCGCATAGCTCGGGTGGTACGGCCGCTCCTGCGCGGGGCCGAGCCAGAGGTTCCAGTCCATCGTGGCCGGCGTGTTGTGCGCGATGCTCTCGCGGTTGCGCGCCTGCGGCCAGATCGGGCGATTGGTCCAGTAGTCGATCTTCGAGACCTCGCCGATGACGCCCGCCTCGACCCACTCGCGGATGAGCCGGATGCCTTCCTGCGCGTGGCCCTGGTTGCCCATCTGCGTGACCTGCCGCGGACGGCGCGCCGCCTCGGCCTGCAGCGCGCGCACTTCGCCGATCGTGCGCGCCAGCGGCTTCTGGCAGTAGACGTGCTTGCCCATCTTGAGCGCCATCATCGCCGCCACCGCGTGCGTGTGGTCCGGCGTGGAGACCGTCACGGCGTCGATGTTGTTGCGCTCCTTCTCGAGCATCTCGCGGAAATCCTTGTAGCGCTTGGCCTGCGGGAACTCGCGGAACGCGCGCTCGGCCGAGCGCCAGTCCACGTCGGCGAAGGCCACCAGCTGCTCGCCGCTCACGCCGCGCACATCGGAGTGGCCCATTCCTCCCACGCCGATGCAGGCGACGCGCAGCTTGTCGCGCCCTTGCTGCGGCGTAGCCGCGGGCGCCGCGTACTCGCCGAGTGCGTGCAGGGGCTGGGGAAGCGCGGCGAGCGCGCCGGCGGCCGCGAGGCCGGTGACGACGGTACGGCGGTCCAACTGACGATCACGGGACATCACGGACCTCAGGCGGTGGTGGGAGACGAGGCGGCGCTGCGGAAGCGGAGCAGGAACAGCAGGGCGACGGCGAGCGCCATATACGCGGGGATCGGCCAGATCTTCGACCAGTCGTGCAGCGTGACGCCGCTGGCGTCGTCGACGGTGGCGTACTTCGCCACGACCCAGCCCGACACGTTCGCACCGACGAAGTAGCCGAGCCCGTTGGTCACGAAGTTGAAGAAGCCCTGTGCCGCGCCGCGGATGCTCTCGCCGGCGCGCTGGTCGGTGTAGATCTGCCCGGCGACGAAGAAGAAGTCGTAGCAGACGCCGTGCAGCAGGATGCCGACGTAGACCATCCACATCCCCGGACCCGCGTCACCGCCGGCGAAGGCGAAGTAGCGCACGGCCCACGCGAGCATCCCGACGATGAGCACCGTCTTGATGCCGAAGCGCATCAGGAACACCGGCAGCGCGATGAGGAAGAAGATCTCGCTCATCTGCCCGAAGGTCTGGATGAACGCCGGGTCCGGCGCACCGATCTCGTTCAGGTAGAGGTTGGTGAACGTGTAGTAGAACTGCAGCGGGATGCAGAGCAGGAAGCTCGCCAGGACGAAGACGAAGAAATCGCGATGGCGCAGCAGCTTCAGCGCATCGAGGCCGAAGGCATCGCGGGCGCTGAAGGCGCGGCCCGCGGCCTTGGGCGGCGTCGCCGGCAACGCGAAGGAGAAGAGGCCCAACGCCACGCTGGCTACCGAGGCGATCTGCATCGGCAGGCTCAGCGCGTCGGCCTTGAGCACCTTGCCGACCACGATGCCCGCGGCGATCCAGCCGATCGTGCCCAGCACGCGGATCGCCGGGAACTCCTTGGCCGGATCCTTGATGTGATGGAACGCCACCGAGTTGCTCAGCGACAGCGTCGGCATATAGCAGATGGCGTAGATGATCAGCACGGGATAGAACGTGCTGAAGTCCTGCTGCTGCGCGACGAACCACATCAGCGCACCGCCGGCGAGGTGCAGCACGCCGAGCAGCTTCTCGGAATTCACGAAGCGGTCGGCGACCATCCCCATAAAGAACGGCGAGATGAGCGCGGCGATGGCGGTCGCACCGTAGGCCAGGCCGATCTGCTGGTCGCCGAAGCGCAGCGTCTGGCCCAGGTAGGTGCCCATCGTGACGAACCAGCTCCCCCAGACGAAGTACTGGAGGAACATCAGGACGCCGAGGCGGGTCTTGATCACGGCAGCTCCCGGATGCGCATCGCCCGGAACGAGACCACGTCACCGTGGTCCTGCAGGCCGATGTGGCCGCGACTCGCCTTCCCGTAGCTCGGCCACTGCCTGAACTTCGAGGCGTCAACCAACTGCTGCCACTCGGGCGAGCGCGCGACGTACTCGACCACCTTGGTGCCGTTGAGCCAGTGCTCGACCGTGTCGCCGCGGGCGACGATGCGCACCGCGTTCCACTCGCCGACGGGGCGCGTGACGTCGCGCACGGGGGCGTAGAGCGCATAGTTGGCGCCGGCGCTGGTCAGCGGGCTGCCGCCGTCGCGATGCCCGCCGTTGTCGAGGATCTGCATCTCCGTCGCGTTCTCGTAGATCACGCCGGTCTCTTCGGTGGCCCAGTAGAAGATGCCGCTGTTGCCGCGCGGACCCACCTTCCACTCCAGCTCGAGTTCGAAGCTCCCGAACTGCTGCCGCGTGATGATGTCCTTTCCGGCGCGGCGCGTGAGCTCCCTGGTGGTCGTGTCGAATACCCAGCCGGTGGGCAGCGTGTCGCTGCGATAGCCACGCCAGGCGTCGGCGCGCTGGAGGTCGATCCATTCGCCGGCTTGTGCGGCAGCGGCGCTGGCCTGGGCATCACTGTCCTGGGCGGGAGCGCAGGCGAACAGCAGCGCGGCAAGCACCGCGAGCGGGAGTCGCGAGGTCGCGCCGGAGGCGCGGCCGAAAGTGGGGGGAAGCATCACGCGGTGGGGCTGGAGGAATGAAGAGCCTGCGCCAGTCCCCCAGAAGATGCGTCGTACTCGCGTCACGCGGAAGCATCGGATATACTCGACACATCCGGCCGCACGGCGCGCGCCTGACCACCACCATCTGCGCATCCGCTATGTCTTCCATCAACACCAGCACCACCGAGGTCACTTTCCATCGCTGGTCGGAGATGGCCAAGGAGCGAGTGACGGACCAGATCTCGCGCCGCCTCGTCACCGGCCAGGGGATGATGCTCGCCCACGTCTATCTCGAGAAGGGCGCCGTCGTCCCCAAGCACCAGCATCACAACGAGCAGATCACGTACATCCTCGATGGCGCGCTCCGCTTCTGGATCGGCGAGCACGGCGAGCAGACGATCGACGTCCGGGCCGGCGAGGTGCTGCACATCCCGTCGAACGTGTGGCACAAGGCCGAGGCGCTCGAGGACACGCTGGACGTGGACGTGTTCAACCCGCCGCGGCAGGATTGGCTCGACGGGACGGACTCCTACTTCCACAAGAAGTAGTCGTGGATCTGGGACTGAAGGGCAAGGTCGCCTTCGTCGCGGCGTCGAGCCGCGGACTGGGTGCGGCGATCGGCGAGGGATTGGCCGCAGAAGGCGTGCACATCGCCTGCTGCGCACGCTCGGCGGAGATCCACGACAAGGCAGCGAGCCTGGCCGCACGCTTCGGCGTCGAGGCGATCGGCATCGAGGCCGACGTCTCGCAGCCGGCCGACGTCACGCGCGCGGTGGACGCCGCGATGGCGCGCTTCGGTCGCGTCGACATCCTCGTGACGAACGCCGGCGGCCCGCCGCCAGGGCGTTTCGAGACGCACGCGCCGGAGGCCTGGGACAAGGCCATCGCGCTCAACCTGGGCAGCGTCGTGAACCTCGTCCGCGCCGTGCTGCCGGGAATGAAGGCGCGCCGCTGGGGCCGCATCCTCAACGTCACGTCCATTGCGGTGAAGCAGCCCGTGGACAATCTCATCTTGTCCAACAGCGTGCGGGCCGCCGTCACCGGGTTCGCGCGCACGCTCGCGAACGAAGTCGCGCCGCACAACATCACGGTGAACAACCTGATGCCCGGCTACACCCGCACCGAACGCCTCGACCAACTCGCGGCCGCGAACGCCGCCGCCAAGGGCGGCGGCACGGCGTCCGAGTTCGCCGCCTGGGAGCGACAGATCCCGATGGGCCGCGTCGGCGAACCGCAGGAGTTCGCCGCGCTCGCGACCTTCCTCGCGAGCGAGCGCGCGAGCTACATCACCGCGCAGAGCATCGCCGTCGACGGCGGCTGGATCCGCTCGCTGCTCTAGTCTCACTCCCCCTCACACGACCACCGTGGCCAAGATCGGCGAGACCCCATACATCTGGAAGGACGGTGCCTTCATCCCGTGGAAGGACGCCAACGTTCACGTGCTCTCGCACTCCGTCCAGTTCGGATCGGCCGTCTTCGAAGGCATTCGCTGCTACGCGACGCCCAAGGGACCGGCGATCTTCCGCCTGCGCGAGCACCTGCGGCGGATGCTCAACTCGTGCAAGATCTACCGGATGCCCGTGCCGTACAGCATCGACGAACTCGTCGAGGCCAACCGGGAGCTCGTGCGCAAGAACGGCATCGAGGCCTGCTACCTGCGCCCGATGGTGATCCGCGGCTACGGCGCCGCGGGGATGGTCCCCTTCGACAGTCCCATCGAGGTGTATCTGCCCTGCTGGCCCTGGGGCGCCTACCTCGGCGCCGACGCGCTCGAGAAGGGCGTGGACGCCTGTGTGGCGAGCTGGAATCGCGTCGCGCCGAACACGATTCCCGCCATCGCGAAGATTGCCGGCAATTACTTGAGCGGCCAGTTGATCAAGATGGAAGCGCTGCAGAACGGCTTCGACGAGGCCATCGCGCTCGGGCCAGACGGGATGGTGAGCGAAGGCTCCGGGCAGAACGTGTTCGTCGTGGATGGCGGAGTGCTCTACACGCCGCCGATCGACGGTACGCTGTTGCCGGGCATCACGCGCAGCTCGGTGCTGGCGATCGCCGAGGACCTGGGTCTCAAGCACGTCGTCCAGCCGCTCGCGCGCGAGGTGCTCTACACCTGCGACGAGCTGTTCGTCTGCGGCACGGCCAGCGAGATCACGCCGGTGCGGAGCGTGGATCGCTTGCCCGTCGGAGACGGCAAGGTGGGGCCGGTCACCCGCGCGCTGCAGACGCGGTTCCTCGACATCGTGAACGGGCGCGCCGAGGATACGCACGGCTGGCTCACGTTCGTGCGGTAGGGCTGAACGGCGACAGCCACGTCGGAACTCACCGATGGCACTGCCAGAACGCAGAGAGCCCGCCCCGACTGACGTCGCGGGCGGGCTCTCCAGTTGCCCCTCCAGGTTTCGAACCTGGAACCTCCTGATCCAGAGTCAGGCGCTCTGCCAGTTGAGCTAAGGGGCAGCAACTCCACGGTTTCCCGCAGAGACACGAAACCTAAGCGGGTCCGGTCGCCTGAGCAACCCCTCGCGAAACACCGCAAGTCGCTGTCAGACAGCGACTTGTGCGCCTCACCCCTTCGCCACTTCCTTCGCCCACGAATCGCGCAGCCCCACGATCCGGTTGAACACCAGCTTGCCCGGCGTCGAATCCTCGGGCTCCGAGTAGAAATAGCCCACGCGCTCGAACTGGTACCGGCTCCCCACCGCATCGTTGGCCACCGTCGGCTCGACCTTCGCATCGGGGATGATCACCAGCGAATCGGGATTCAGCGCGGAGATGAAATCCTGCCCTTCGGGCACGTCGTCGGGGTCGGGCAGCTTGAACAGCCGATCGTAGAGCCGCACCTCGCAGCTGAGCGCGTGCGGCGCCGAGACCCACTGAATGGTGCCCTTCACCTTCTTGCCGGCGTTGGCGCCGCCGCTCTTCGTCTCCGGGTCGTACGTGCAGCGCAGCTCGACGATGTTGCCCGCGGCGTCCTTGATGACTTCTTCGCACTTGATGATGTAGCCGAAGCGCAGCCGCACCTCGTTCCCCGGCGAGAGCCGGAAGAACTTCTTCGGCGGGTTCTCCATAAAGTCGTCGGCGTCGATGTACAGCTCGCGCGAGAACGGGATCTGCCGCGTGCCGGTCTTCGGCACGTCGTGCGGATAGTTCTGCGCCTCGAGCATCTCGCCGGGGCCCTCGGGATAGTTCGTGAGCACCACCTTGAGCGGCTTGAGCACGGCGAGCACGCGCGGCACTTCCATATTGAGGTCGTTGCGCACCGCGTGCTCGAAGATCGCGATCTCCACGCGCGCGTCCTTGCGCGCCACGCCGATCGTCTCGGCGAAGTCGC
This sequence comes from Gemmatimonadaceae bacterium, assembly GCA_035444005.1. Taxonomy (GTDB): domain Bacteria; phylum Gemmatimonadota; class Gemmatimonadetes; order Gemmatimonadales; family Gemmatimonadaceae; genus Pseudogemmatithrix. The sequence goes on along the minus strand of DAOMNV010000004.1, from coordinate 20,064 downwards.
GGATCGCCTCGGGCCGCACGCCGCGGCGGCGCATCCCGGCGATCGTCGGCATCCGCGGATCGTCCCAACCCTTCACGTGGCCTTCGTTCACGAGACGCAGCAGCTTGCGCTTGCTGAGCACCGTGTAGTCGAGCTCGAGGCGCGCGAACTCGATCTGCGTCGGCGGATTCTCGAAGCCGGCCTCGCGCACGAGCCAATCGTAGATCTCGCGGTTGTCCTTGAACTCCAGCGTGCACAGCGAGCGCGTGATGCCCTCGATGGCATCGCTGAGGCCGTGCGCGAAGTCATAGAACGGGAAGATCTTCCACTCCGTGCCGCGGCGATAATGGTGCGCGTCGCGGCGGATCCGCAGCAGCAGCGGATCGCGCATAATCATATTCGGGTGCGCCATATCGATCTTGGCGCGCAGCACCTTCGAGCCGTCGGGGAACTCGCCGGCCTTCATCCCGCGCAGCAGCGTGAGGTTCTCCTCCACGCTACGATCGCGCCAGGGCGACGGCGTACCGGCCGAGGTCACCGTGCCGCGGTTCGTGCGGATCTGCTCTTCGGTCTGGTCGTCCACGTACGCCTTGCCCTTCGTGACCAAGAGCTCGGCGATCTCGTAGAGCTTCTCGAAGTAATCGGAGGCGTAGTACTCGTTCGTCCACTGGAAGCCCAGCCACTGCACGTCGCGCTTGATCGAATCCACGTAGCGCACGTCTTCCGTGAGCGGGTTCGTGTCGTCGAAGCGCAGGTTGCAGCTGCCGCCGTATTCCTTGGCGATGCCGAAGTTCAGGCAGATCGACTTCGCGTGCCCCATATGCAGGAAGCCGTTGGGCTCCGGCGGGAAGCGCGTGGCAGGGGCTCGGCCGAAGCGGCCGGTGGCGACGTCCTCCGCGACCATTTCGCGGATGAAGTCGAGGGAACGAGTGGGAGCGGTGTCGGACACTGGACGGATGACGGATGATGGATGCCTGAATCTAACCGCCAAGCACGCCTCCGTCCTTGAAACGAGACTAGCTTCCGTCATCCGTCATCCGTCATCCGTCCCCTGCTGGAGCCCGAAGATGTCCCTCGACCTCCGCTACCCCATCGGCCCCTGGACCCCGCCGACGTCGGCCGTGAACCCCGACTGGCGCGCCAACCACATCCGCGACATCGCCGAGCTGCCCGCGCAGATGCGCGCCGCGGTTGCAGGCCTCAGCGACGCCCAACTCGACACGCCGTACCGTCCCGGCGGCTGGACCCTGCGCCAGGTCGTGCACCACGTGGCCGACTCGCACGCCAACGGCTACATCCGGCAGAAGCTCGCGCTCACGGAGCAGAACCCGACCATCAAACCCTACGACGAGGAGCGCTGGGCGGAGTTGCCGGACGCCACGCTGCCGGTAGATGTGTCGCTGCGGATGCTCGATGCGATCCACGAGCGCTGGACCGCCCTGCTCCGCGCGCTGCCTGCCGACAAGTTCACGGCGCCCTACCAGCATCCGCAGTCAGGCCCGCAGACGCTGGACAGCTCACTGAGCAACTACAGCTGGCACGGCCGCCATCACGTCGCGCACATCACCGAGCTGCGGAAACGCGAATCCTGGTAGCCGTTGCGGTTCGCTTCCGTCTTCCGTCTCACTCAGGCACCGCAACCTCGGTCATATACCGCACCACCCCGTTCGGCTGGTGCACCTCGCCCGCGACCATATACGGCGACTCGTCGACCATAAACCAGACGGCGAGCAACGTCGGATCGCCGAATCGCCGCTCCTCGATGCGCCACGCGTTCCAGTGGTGCCCTTCGACGCTCTTGTGCTCGCGGCCGACGACGGTAAACACGCGCCGCTCGGTGCGCTGCATATTCGGCCCCCACATCGGCGCGACGATCACCATTCCGGGCGCCAACTTCATCGCCATCGGCACGAGGTCGCTGGCCGAGGCCACGTAGCCCGGCTGGTCGAGCTCGAGGGCCACGGGCACGAAATCCGGCGTGTTCACCTTGCGTCGGCCGCTGACCTGCCTGCCGTCGAGCCGCAGCTGCACTTCGATGCCATCGCTGCCGAACCGATGGTACGCAAAGGGCTGCAGCGTGCGCGCGTCGTAGGTCTGGCGGATCTCCCAAGTGCTGCGCGGCCCGTTCACCGGCATCTGCGTGCCTGTGGTCACCCAGCGATGCACGGCGCGCCCGGCCGAATCCCCGTGCGTGAGCTCGTTGATCCACTCGGCCACCACCGGGCCGTCAGGCGCGCCCAAGCGCACGGTGACCTTGGCGCGGTGTGGCGCATAGATGCGCGCGTCCACCTCGGGCGCGCCCATCGTGAGAAAGACGGTGTCGGTTGCGGGTAGCGCGACGGCAATCGCAGCGGCGGCGAGCAAGGGCAGCACGAAGAGCTCCGGGTGAGGGCCACCATTTAGACGGCCGCGAAGCACCCACGGTTTCCTCGACGCTCCCGTCACCCGTCACCCGTCACCCGTCATCCGTCATCCGTCATCCGTCCCCGACCCGAACCCAAACGCACGACGGAAGCCGTACCTCAGAAAACACAAACGGCGCGAACCGAAGTCCGCGCCGTCTCAGGAAAGCCCCGCAGGGTGCCACACTCGCCGTCATTGGAACTCTACGTCCTACCGAACGACGAGGGGCTAACATCCTGCAAGGGGAAAACCCTCGGTCAAACCTATGGAGCTGAGGGGGATCGAACCCCTGACCTCTGCAGTGCGATTGCAGCGCTCTCCCAGCTGAGCTACAGCCCCGAAGCAGCGTGTGGGTCAGGCCCCAGTCATCCAACATACCCCAGACGACCAAGACAAGTTCCCGTCACGCATACGGCCCCGCCCGATGTGGCTGGGGCGAGGCCGCCGATGCCAATAAACTAGTGGCACCGGGAACCACGCGCCAGCCCCTGCCCTTCCTCTGAGCGTGAGCGCCAAGCCCCCCGTCCACCGCCTCGAGTCCGAATACGTCCGCGGCCAGCTGTCCCTGCGCCGCCGCGACGCCAACGTGGCCAGCCTCAGCCCCGGCGGCGACTACGTCCTCTATTGGATGCAGTCGACGCATCGCTTCGAGGACAACTGGGCCCTGCGCTACGCGGTCCTGCAAGCCGACGCCCTCGGCAAGCCACTGCTCATCCACCAGGGCCTCGATCCGACCTATGAGCACGCCAACGACCGCATCCACACGGTCATCCTGGAGAACGCCAAGTCCCTGCAGCGCCGCGCCGAGCTGATGGGCCTGCGCTACCAGTTCGTGCTCCGCCGTCGTCGCGACGACGACCGCCGCGTGGTCGACCGCCTCGCCGCGCGCGCCGCACTGGTCGTCACGGATCTGTTTCCCACGGCGGGCATCGCCGAGCGCACTTCACGATTCGCCGCGCGCTGTCCCGTGCGCGTGGTCGAGGTCGAGTCGCACTGCATCGTGCCCTACGGCAACTTCACGAAGGAAGAGTACGCCGCACGCACGATCCGCCCGAAGATCGCCAAGGTGCTGGACAGCGCTCTCGAACCCGTCGAGGACCGCGGTCCGCGCGCGCGCTTCCCTGACACGCTGTGGAACTCGCTCGAGGTGGACCGACTCGACCTCAGCGCACTCGACGTGCCGGCTGCGGTCTTGAGCTGCGAGATCGACCACGCGGTGCCGGCCGTGCCCTTCGCCAGCGGCCTCGACGGCGCGCGCGCGCGCCTCGCCGCCTTCTGCGCCGACGGTCTCGCCGACTACGCGGAGCGGCGCAACGAACCCAGCGACACCGCCGGCAGTTCGCGGCTCTCGCCCTACCTGCACTTCGGCCAGATCTCGGCGGCCGAAGTGCTGCGTACGGTGCGCGCCGCGGGGCACCGGGCATCGGCCGAGAAGTTCGCCGACGAACTCGTGACCTGGCGCGAACTCGCCTTCAACTTCTGCGTGCGCAATCCGAACCACGGCAAGCTCAAGGGTCTCCCTGACTGGGTGCATCGCTCGATGGAGAAGCACAAGGACGACCCGCGCGAGGCGATCTACTCGCTGGCGCAGCTCGAGCAAGCCGAGACGCACGACGAACTCTGGAACGCGGCCCAGCGCGAGCTCCTGCGCACGGGCCATATGCACAACGTCACGCGGATGCTCTGGGGCAAGTCGGTGCTGCTGTGGACGGCGCGCTACAAGCACGCGCTGGAGCACCTCATCCTGCTCAACAACAAGTACGGCCTCGATGGTCGCGACCCCTCGAGCTACGGCGGCATCCAGTGGTGCTTCGGCAAGTTCGACCGGCCGTGGTTCGACAAGCCGGTGTTCGGCGTGATCCGGCCGATGTCGCTCTCCCGCGCGCGGACGAAGTTCGACGCCGAGGCGTACATCCGGATGTTTTCGCGATAACTGCGTTCACCACGGAGACACGGAGACACGGAGCCTGCACCCGCTGAGACTACGACGACGGACACTGCGGCAGCGGCGATTGCTCCGAGTTCTGGGGAGCAATCGCCAGGTTTGCTCCTGTCGCCTCCGTGTCTCTGTGTCTCCGTGGTGAACCGCCGTTGTAGGTAACTTCAGGCGTGCCCCGAGACATCCTGCCGAGTGCCGAGGAGATCCGTGCCGCGCACGCGCGGATCGCGCCGTACGTGCTGCGCACGCCACTCGTCCGCGACGACGGGCTCTCGGCGCAGCTCGGCGGCGAGGTGCTGCTCAAGCTCGAGTGCCTGCAGCACGGCGGCTCGTTCAAGCTGCGCGGCGCGCTGCACGCGATGCTCGCGCTCAGCGAAGCCGAGCGCGATGCGGGCGTCGTCGCGTCGTCGGCCGGCAACCACGGGATCGGCATCGCGATGGCCGCGCAGCGGCTCGGCGTGCGGGCGACCGTGTTCGTGCCGGCGAGCGCCCCCGCCGTGAAGCGCGAGAAGATCGCCGCGCTCGGCGCCACGGTCGACAGCTCGCAGCCGAGTTACGACGCCGCCGAGGATGCGGCCAAGGCCTTCGCCGCGCGAACGGGTGCGACCTTCGTGAGTCCCTGCACCGGCCGCAGCCTGCTCGCCGGCGCAGGCACCGTGGCGGCGTAAATCCTCGAGGAGGGACCCGACGTCGCCACGCTGGTCGTCTGCGTGGGCGGCGGTGGCTTGGTCGGCGGGATCGGCGGCTTCGTCCGCGACGCCGCGCCCGCGCTGCGCGTGCTCGGCGCCCAGTCCGTGAAGACGAACGCGATGACGCTGGCGTTGGCCGCGGGGCACGCGGTGGACATCCCCGACGAGCCCACGCTCTGCGACGGACTCGCCGGTCGGGTGGACGACGAGATGTACCGACAGGGCAAGGCCGCGTTGGACGCCATCGCGACGGTCGAGGAATCGGACATCGCCGAGGCGATCCGCTATCTGCACCGCGCGCACGGACTGCGCGTCGAGGGATCGGGCGCGGCGGGCGTGGCCGCGCTGCGGCGTGGCGCGCTGGCGCCCGAGCGGTTCCCGGTGGCGGTGACCGTCTCGGGCGCCAACATCGAGCAGGCGCGCTGGGACGCGCTGCTCGCGGCCGACGCTCAGTAACGCTTGCCGAACACCCAGGTCGCCGAGAGTCCGAAGGACGACGCGTCGATGGATCCGCCGTTGGCCGTGTACTCGATGGCCGTGTAGGTCAGGGCGAAGGCCTTCCACCCGAGTTCGATCGTGGCGCCGGCGGCCGGATCGAAGTCCACGTCGGGCACGAAGTCGTCGCCGTCGAAGCGCACGCCCGTGTGGTACGCCAGGCCCGCGCCGGCGCGCCAATCCTTGGCGAAGTGGTAGCTGCCGACGACTTCCAGCGGGACGCGCACGAAGCTGATGTCGGCATTGCTGGAGGCGTTGGTCGTGAACTTCACGCCAGCCGTGGCGCGCAGGCCGAGCTGGGGCACACGGGACGAGCGGTAGTCCACGCCGAAGGCGACGCTGCCGCCCTGGCCGGCGAGGATCTCCTGTTCGCTGCCGTCATCGAACAGCAGTGTCACGAGCACCTCGCCACCGTACTCGACGCCGCCTTCGAGCACCCAGCCGAAGCGGTGGATCGGCGTGGGAGCGGCCGGCGGTGCGGCGACGGTCGGCGCGGGCCGAGGGGTTGCTCCTTGCGCCTGTGCGGCGGACGGAGCGAGAGGAAATGCGGTGGCGACGAGGAGGGCGAGGGAGGCGGAACGCACGGAACGGGGGTGTTGGAGGTGAGTGGAGCGAGGGACGTACGCAGGGACCGCCCGGAACGTTTCCGGCCTTAGATTTCCGCGATGCACCTGACGTTCCTCGGCACCTCCGCCTCGCGGCCCACGGTCGAACGCGGCCTCTCGTCCATCGCGCTGCTGCGCGAGGGCGAAACGCTGATGTTCGACTGTGGCGAGGGCACGCAGCGCCAGATGATGCGCTACGGCGTGGGCTTCACGCTCGAGGACATCTTCTTCACGCACTTCCACACCGACCACTTCCTGGGCGCGCTGGGCCTGCTGAAGACACTGTCCCTGCAGCTGCGCGAGCAGCCGCTGCGCATCTGGGGCCCCAAGGGGGCCCAGGCGCTGTTCAAGCGGGCCGAGGGGCTGGGTGCCGAGAAGCTGACGTTCCCGCTGACCGTGACGGACCTCGAGCCGGGTGCGGTGCTGCGCCGCAAGGACTATGAGATCCGCGCCTTCGAGGTCGAGCATCGCAAGGGCGCGGCGCTGGGCTTCGCGCTGGTGGAGGACATCCGCCGCGGACGTTTCGACCCCGACCACGCGCGGGCCCTGGGTATCCCGGAGGGGCCGCTGTGGGGGCGCATCCACAAGGGCGAGACCATCACGCTCGATGATGGGCGTCGCGTGAGCCCGGCCGAGCTCGTCGGGCCGGAGCGTCCCGGACGCCGCGTCGTCATCACGGGCGACACGCGGCCCTGCGCCGCGACGATCGAACAGGCCGTCGACGCCGACCTGCTCGTGCACGAGGCGACCTTCGGTGACGAGGAAGCCGCGCGGGCGATGGAGACGATGCACTCCACCGCGCGCGAGGCGGCGACCGTGGCCAAGATGGCGGGGGCCAAGCGCTTGGTGCTGACGCACTTCTCGGCGCGATACTCGCGCGACCCGAGCGACCTAGGCCGTGAGGCCCGCGAGGTGTTCACGGGAGAGGTCATCCTCGCGAAGGACGGGATGGAGATCGAAGTACCGTTCCGCGACGCTGACGCGTGATGTGACGCCGGCTGGCGGCGCGGAGTCCACCTTCGGTATTGCGCACCCCAGTTCCTGTCCCCATTGTAGGCAGGTAGGGTCCCCACACCAGAGGTACTTCGATGCGAATCATCCGCTCCCTCGCGGCGGCCGTCGCGCTGGCCGCGTTCTCCGCCCCGCTGGCAGCGCAAGAGATGGGCTCAATCGATCTCTCGCTGCTCTTCCGCTACTCGATGCTCGACGACAAGGCGGCCTCCGAGGCCGGCCTCGGCGTCGGCGGCCGGGCCGGCGTCTTCCTCTGGCAGGACGTCGCGCTGGAGGCGGTGCACGCGGCGACGCGCACCTCGGACAGTCCCGAGGCCCGCCAGGGATCGTTCCACCTGCATCTCGCGAAGCACTACGCGCTCAACGAGCAGTGGACCGCGATCCTCGGCGCCGGCTGGGTGCGCGACCGCACCAACGCCGTCGCGCCGACGGGCACCATCAAGACCGACGGCGCATCGGCCGTCGTGGGCATCCAGCGCAACTTCAACGAGCGCGCCGCGCTTCGCCTCGACGCGATCTACGACCATCTCCCGGTCGGCCGCTTCGATGCCGCGCGGTCCTCGGCGTCGCACCTGCACCTGCAGGCCGGCCTCGTGATTCGCCGGCAGCCGGCGGACAGCGACGGCGACGGCATCAGCAACACCTACGACGCTTGCCCGAACACGCCGGCGGGCACCCCGACCGACGCCCGCGGCTGCGCGCTGGATGCGGACGGCGACGGCATCTCTGACAACGCCGACCGCTGCCCCAACACGCCCGCCGGCACGCCGGTCACCGCCGAGGGTTGCCCGCGCGACTCCGACGGCGATGGCGTCACCGACAACAACGACCGCTGCCCGAACACGCCGGCCGGCACGCCGGTCACCGCCAACGGCTGCCCGCGAGACTCCGACGGCGACAACGTCCCCGACAACCTCGACCGCTGCCCCAACACGCCCGCCGGCACGCCGGTGAACGCCGAGGGCTGCCCGCGCGACACCGATAGCGACGGCGTGCTCGACAACGCCGACCGCTGCCCGGACACGCCAGCCGGCACGCGCGTCGACGCCAACGGCTGCCCGGTGCCGCTCGACGCCGACAATGACGGCGTGCGCGACATCGACGATCGCTGCCCGAACACGCCGCCCGGCACCCGCGTCGACGCGCGCGGCTGCCAGCTCGTCTTTGAGGAAGGCCAGCGCAACATCGTCCTCGAGGGCGTGAACTTCGAGACGGGGCGCGCCGTGCTCACGGCCGAGTCGCAGTCGATCCTCGACCGCGTGGCCGAATCGCTCGTGGCCTCGCCGGAAGTCAACATCGAGGTGCAGGGCCACACCGACAACACGGGTTCGCTGGCCGCCAATAACCGCATCTCGCAGCAGCGTGCGGATGCGGTGCGCCAGTACCTCATCAGCAAGGGTGTGGCGGCCAACCGCCTGACGGCCCGCGGCTATGGTCCCGCGCAGCCGGCGGCGTCGAACACCACCGCGGCCGGACGCGCGCAGAACCGGCGCGTGGAGCTGCGGCGCACCAACTGATCGACCGCTCCTCGTAGGACGACGCGCGCCGCCGGGCTTTGGCCCGAAAGTCGCGCGGCCCTCGCTCGACCTGCGCCCCGCGCTCAGATCGGCTGGCGACCGGCGAAGCCTTCGTCGCGCGCGTGCCAGTGCGCCACGGCCGGCTCGCCGCGCATCCAGCACCAGTAGACGGGCTCGCCGTCGCGCTCGCCCGGGAAGTCGATCAACCCTTGCTCAAGGCTCTTGCACTCGACGCCCAACGCCTCGAGTTCAGCGAGGCAGGCCTGCACGTCCGCGGCCGCGACCTGCACCTCGCGCGCCAGCTGCTCCGCCTCGGGATCCGGAGCGGTCGCCGTGCTGCGCAGCGAGGCCAGTTCGTAGCGTTCCACCAGTTCCTGCCACCGACGATGCCCCAGCACCAGGTCGTCGGTGATGCGCCGCAGGAGTGGCAGGGACTTGTTGGCGCGCTCGGGCGTCCAGGGCTCGTGCGTGGTGGCGTTCATCGGATCGTCTCGGTCGGGCGGAAGGAGCGGTGGCGACGCGCGTGTCGTCGCCGTAGAGCGCAGCGTCGTCGAAGGCGCGCACGAGGGCCTCGCGCGTGCCGGGGACGACCAGTGAATCCTCGAGCCACATAATGCGTTGCACGGGCGCCGGCACGAAGCCCAGCGACCACTCCTGTCCGCCGGCATCGCGCAGCGCGAAGGCCACGCGGGGCGCGGGTCCCGGCGCGGGGCGCGCGACCACGGTCAGGTCACCGCGCGTCCACCGCCCCTCGCCGGCGTCCTCGACGTCGGGATAGGCGTCGGCCACGGCGGGCCACCACGCGGGTTCGTCGATGGCGATCGGCCCCAGGCGGATCGCTTCCGACGCAGTGAGCGCGCCGCGCTGCGCCAGCGTGAACTGCACGAAGGGCGCCCGGCGCTCCACCTGCAGGCCGAAGCTGCGCGGGTCGAAACTCAGGTGCGCGTACTCCTCGCGCAGCGTGGCCTCGCCGGGCGATCCGGCCGCGGCGGCGAGCGTCGAGTCACGCAGCTCTCGCCACTGCCGCTGCCCCTCGGCGGCGAGGCGGCGGGCGTCCGCGCGGCCCAAGAGCGCCTCGAGCGTGCTCGGGACTCCCGTGCGAAGGTCGAGCACGCCGCGGCGCAGCCCGAACGACGACGGTCGTCCGATGACGTCCACGTCGGTGCGATACTCGTACGAAGCCCAGGGTCCGGTGACGTCGAGCACGACGATCTCGGCGCTGGCCACGATGCGCGGATCCTCGCTGCCGACTTCGCTCTCACCCAACGGCAGTTCCTCGGGATTCGCGGCCGCATAGTTGCGGGCCAGCGCACGCATCAGGGTGTCGGCAAAGAGCTGCACCGAGTCGCCGCTGACGAGGTCGCGCTTGAACAGCCGCTGCCCGACGTAGATGGCGTCGTAGAACGAGAGGTCCTCGTCCGTGACGTAGAGTTCGGCGAGGCGGCCGCCGACCAGCGTGAGCAGCATCGGCGCGCCGCGCACGCGGATGCCGTCGGCCTCGGAGCGGATCCAGTAGACGCTGTCGCCCGCAGCGACGAGGAACTCGGCGGGCGGCGCCGGTGGCGGCGGCTCCACGCGTTCGCAGGCAACCGCGCCGACGAGGGCGAGCGTCAGGAGCAGGGCGCGGGGCTGCATCCCTGCAATATAGCCTTCAGCGCCTGGCCACCTCGGCCACGCCCTCGAGCAGGCGGTCGATCTCCTCGGCCGTCGTGTAGCAGGCGGCGCCGATACGCACGAGGCCGTCGTCGCCGTGACCGAGCAGGCGCACGAGCGTGGTCGCGTAGAAGTCGCCGTTGCTCACGAACAGCGCGCGCTCCGCCAGCGCCCGCGCGACGTCCTCGCTCTTCACGCCGTCGACGGTGAAGCTCAGCGTCGGCGTGCGCGGGCGATCGGGGCCCGGGCCGTAGCGCGTGACGCCGGGAATGCGGCCGAGGCCGTCCCAGAGGCGGCGGACGTGGGCCATTCCGTCCTCGTGCAGCGCACGGAACGCCGCGACGAGACGCTCGCGCCGCGTCGCGCCCTCGCCCAGCGAGGCGAGGAAGTCCACCGCCGCTGCCGCGCCGACGATGCCCTCGTGGTTCTGCGTGCCCGTCTCCATCCGGTCGGGCACCTGTTCCGGCGCCGGCTCGAGCTTGGGCACGTCGAGACGGCCGAAGTGGGCTTCCTTGCCGAAGATGATCCCGACGTGCGGCCCGTAGAACTTGTAGGCCGAACAGCCGAGGAAGTCGCAATCGAAGGCCTTCACGTCGACGAGGTGGTGCGGCGCATAGTGCACCGCGTCCACGTACACGAGCGCACCGACGTCGTGCGCGAGGCGCGCCGCCGCAGCCACGTCGGTGACCGTGCCGAGCGCGTTGGAGCCCGCGCCGATGGCCAGCAGCTTCGTCCGGGAGGAGAGCGTCTGCTCGAGCGACGACCAGTCCAGCTCGCCGCGCGTCGCGTCGACCTTCACCTTGCGGATCGTGATCCCGCGTTCGCGCTCGAGCGCGCGCCAGGGCGCGATGTTGGCGTGATGATCGAGCTCGGTGACGACGATCTCGTCACCCGGCCCCCAGCCGCGGCCCAGGGCGCGGGCGAGGTGGAAGGTGCCCGTCGTCATATTGTTCGCGAACGACACTTCCCGCGGCGACGCGTTGAGGAAGTCGGCGATCGCCGCGCGGGCCTCGAGCAGCTTGGCGTCCGTCTCCACGCTGGTCGGATACACCCAGTGCGTGTTGGCGTTGTGGTGCAGCAGGTACTGCGTCATCGCGTCGACGACCATCCGCGGGACCTGCGTGCCGCCGGGACCGTCGAAATACGCGACCGGCCGGCCGTTGTGCGTACGCTTGAGGGCGGGAAAATGCGGGCGCGCGGAATTCACGCTTCCCCCCGGAGCCACTTCACGATCTCCACGTGATCGACCTCCTCGCCCATCGCCGCGTGCGCGTCGCGGTAGCTGCGGCTGGCCAGCTCGAGCATCGGCGCGGCGACGCCGGCATCGCGCGCCACCTGCAGCGCGATGCCCACGTCCTTGTCGAGCAGTGCGAGGCGGAAGATGCGCGGGTAGGCCTTGGTGAGCACGCGCTCGGGGAAGGGGTTCATCGAGGCGTTGCTGCGCCCGCTGGAGTTGTTGATCACGTCCAGCGCCAGCGCGGGATCGACGCCGGCGCGCTCGAGGGCGGTGAGCCCTTCCGCCGTGCCGATGATGTGCTGTGCGAGCAGCGCGTTGTTGACGGCCTTCACCGCATCGCCGGCGCCGACGCCTCCGCAATGCACGATGCGCTTGCCGAAGGCCTCGAGCGCGGGCCGCACGCGGTCGAGCGTCGCCGCATCGCCACCGACCATCACCGTGAGCGCCGCGGACTCGGCGCCGACTACGCCCCCCGACACCGGGGCGTCGAGGAAGCCTATTCCGCGCCCTGCCAATCGTGCGGCAATTCGCTTCGACGTCGCCGGATCGCCGGAGGTGCAATCGACGAGCGTGCTGCCCTCGCCGAGCGTGGCGAGCAGGCCGTCGGGCCCATCGAGCAGGGCCTCGACATCCGCCGATACGGGGAAGCAGGTGATGACTACATCGGCGCCGCGAGCCGCCTCGGCGGGCGTCGGCGCGTGCACGGCGCCGTGCTGTGCGGCGAAGGCCGCGGCCTTGCTCGCGGTGCGGTTCCAGACGCGCGTGCCGGCGAACTTCGCGGCGACGTGGCGGGCCATTGGGCTGCCTATGGCGCCGAGGCCAAGGAATGCGAGTTGCATACTGGACGGAAGGCGGATGGTTGATTCGACGTGTGCGACAGGCCGCGGGCCGCGACGGACGCTCGGGACATCCGAATACTAGCGCTGCTCGGCGGTTGGCATCCGTCGTCCGCCATCCGTCGTCCGTCTATCTTGCTGTATGCGCCTCGAACTCCTGATTTCCGGAATGCTCGCCGTCCACGCCAAGCACGCGGTGTTTGCGGCGTTGGCTGGCGTCGAGGGCATCGCGCGGGCGGAGGTGGAGCTGGGACGCGCGGAGCTCGAGGTGGCGCGGCGGGACGCGGAGTTTGCGGCGGTGGCCGCGGAGCTGCGTGCGGCGATCGAGGCGCTGGGGTTCGGCGTCACGGACATCCGGCGCCTGCCGCGGCAGCTTCCGACGCTTTGAGGGCGTACCGGGCGAATCGGACGTCCCGGCGAAGGGCACGGACGCGCCAAGGGGCACCGCGCGATGCCCTTCACAACATCGCGTGATGCCCCGTGGGTTGTGCCCTGCGTAGTGAAACCCCTTCAGTCGAGCGGGCAGCGGGTGGGCCGGCCCCCCACCAGCACCGGCGTCACCCCGCTGCCGCTCTCCTTCGGGTCCTGCAGTCCTTCAGACACTTGGTACGGGCGGAGGGTTTACTGGGTTTCAGTTGGGGCTGGCCCACTGAAGACTTGGGACGGATGACGGAGGCTCTAGCATCCGTCATCCGTCATCCGTCATCCGTCATCCGTCCTAGAGACTGAACCAATAGCTCGCCTTGATCAGAAACGTGTTGTCCGAGCGCGTGCGGAACAGGTTGCCGTAGTCGCGCCCGAAGTCGAACGAGCCGGGGTCCCGGAAGTCCTGGCGGCCCTGCTGCCAGACGAAGAACAGCACCGAACCCGGGCGGTACTCCCAGCGCAGCACGGTGTTGGAGCGGAACTGCTTGAAGTTGAAGTCCGTGGGCGTCGCGTCGGTGTAGGGCGCGAAGCGGTCTGCGTAGCGCTCGGCGCGCGGGTCGACGACCTGCTTGAGCTCCGAGTAGTCGCCGGCGGTGACGAAGGGCTGGGCATAGAGCTGCAGCGACAGCGTCGGCGTCATCGTGTAGTCGAGCCGGGTGGTCACGCCCATCGTCTGCTGGTCGAGGCGGGCGAAGGTGTAGGCCGGGCCGCCGGGCGTCGCGAAGTTGTTGTACCACTGCTGGTCGTTGACGCCCTCGAAGTAGTTGAGCGTCACGCTGCCCTGCACGTTGCCGCCGGCACGGAAGCGCAGCTGGGGATCGAGTCCCCACTCTTCCGACCCAGACACGTCGCGGAACACGTAGAAGCCCTGGATCGTCCCGGTCACCGGCGCACGACGGTCGGTCTCGAAGCCCAGCCACACGTTCTGGCGGAAGTTCCGGCGCAGGGCCGGACCGCCGCGCGTAACGCGGTCGTCGTAGACGGCGCCGAGACCGTTGACGTTATAGCCGGCCCAGAACGACCACTGGTTCTGGAACTCGCCGTCGATGTTGACGTTGCCGCCGCTGTTGAGCGGCAGACCGTCGGTGCTCCAGTCGTTCCACTGGTTGAAGTTCACGAAGAGCCGGCGATACAGCTTGGTGGGCTGCACGAAGGCGAGGCCGAACCAGTTGCCGTTCTGCGTGATGTCGGCGCGGGGCTGGTAGCCGGCGTCGTTGACCTCGTAGCCCGCGCCGATGCGCGTCACGCCGGTGTTGAAGCGGGTGATGCCCCCGCCCTGCTTGCCGATGTTGACGTTGAAGCGCGTGCCGCTGAGCGACGTGCGCGTCGAGTCCACCTCGAGCGGGGAGTCGGGGCGCTGGTACTGTTGCACGGCGCTGCGCTGCGTGCGCCAGATCGCCTCCTCGCTGCCGGTCACGTGCGACCCGACCGCCGAGCCGGCGACTTGGAAGTTGTTGTTCGGACCGAAGCGATGCCTGGCATCGAGCCCGAAGGCGTAGGCGCCGTCGCGCAGGTAGCGACGGGTGTCGCCGTCGAGCGAGCGGTTGGTGGCCGTGGCCATCAAGCCGATGCCCGAGTTGCCGTTGCGCAGGTCCTGCGCGAGACGCAGCACCATATAGTTGGTCTGCGGCTCGATCGTGCTGGCGCCGGCGCCGAGTTCCTGCTGGGTGACGGCGTCGATGAAGCCGACGTTGAGTCCGCTCGCGGTGCGGCCGGTGATCTTGGCGGCGCCGAGGATCGTGGTGTTGAGCGGGTTGTCCTGGGCGGCGTAGACGCCGCCGAGCTGCGGGGCGCGGCCGACGCGGCGCGAGTAGAAGAGGTTGTTGGCGAAGTTGAAGATGCCCGCCCCCTCGAGGAAGAACGGGCGTCGTTCCTCGAAGAACTGCTCGAAGGCGCCGAGGTTGAGCACGGCGGGGTCGGCTTCGACCTGGCCGAAGTCGGGATTCACCGTGGCGTCGAGCGTGAGGTTCGACGTGATGCCGTACTTCACGTCGGCGCCGAATGTGATGTCCTGCTGGCGGGCGAAGCCGTTGGCCGTCGGGCGCGGCGCGTCGCTGGAGACGGAGTACGGCAGCACTTCGAGGCGCCGCGGGCTGGCGATGCCGGCGAATCCGTCGACCTCGCCCCACTGCGAGACGAAGCCCATCTGCGTGCGGCGGAACAGCGGCCACGAGATGCGTTCGTTGTGCCGCGCGATGTCGCGCCAGATGGCGAAGCCGAAGGTGTGCGTGGCCGCGGCCGGGAAGCGCAGCTGGCTGAACGGGATGCGGTATTCGGCCGTCCATCCCTGCGCGTCGATCGTCGTCGCGACGTCCCACACGCCGTCCCAGGAGGCGTCTTCGTTGCCGTCGTTGGAGATGTAGAAGTCGCGCTTCACGCCGCGCGGGTTCACGGTGAAGCGGAAGCCGGTGCGCTTGTCGCGGTAGCCGTCCACCATCAGGTGGATGAAGTCGCTCTGCGTGTGGGCATCGCGGCGCGAGAGGAAGGCCATCACCGAGTCGGGTGACGGATCGAAGGCGCGCACGAACACATAGAGGTAGCGCTCGTCATAGGCTACGCGGGCCTCGGTGCGGTAGCGCGGATCGCCGTCCTCGACGGGATCGTGCTGGCGGAACTGCGTGATGGCCGGGGCGTCGCGCCAGATGGCGTCGTCGTCGGTGCCGTCGAGCTGCGGCGGCGTGGTGGCGCGCATCGCGGTGGCGCCTCGGGCGGTCGGGGCGGGCACGGTCTTCGGCGCAGGCGGCACGACGACCCCATCGCGCGGTGGCGTGGCGGGGCCTGCGGCCACGACCGTCTGGAAGGCGAGAGCGAGCTGGGCGAACATAGGTCCGATCCGGGTGAAGGAGGTACCCGGTGGGGGTCGGGCCCTGCGTGGGACGACGTAGGCGAGCCTACGCCGGTGTTGCGTTGCCTGTTTCGACATCCAGACGCGCAGAAGGGTTGCGTTCTTCCCTGCGCTGACGAGTTCCTGACAATTGCTCGGGCACCGCGCGGGACCGGACAGGTGGCGATCGGCGACGCGATCGGCGGCATCGTCGACGCCGCGGGTTCCGACGCGTGACCGCGCGGCTTACTTTCGGGAGTCCCCGTCCGCCCCGCCTATGCACACTGCGCCTGACGACAACCAGCGGTCCCTCGCCGCCCTGGTGGCGCCGGACATCGTCGACCTGCTCGAGACGGATCCGCGCAGCGTCGCCGCGGAGACGGAGGAGCTGCATCCGGCCGACCTGGCCGACGTCGCCGAGCTGATCGACCGCGCACTCGTGCCGCAGCTGCTCGCGGCGCTGCCGTCGGAGCGCGCGGCGGCGGTGCTCGAGTATCTCGACGAGGAGCTGCGCATCGAGCTGCTCGAGACGATGCCCGCGACGCAGGCGGCGGCGCTGATCACGGAGATGGATCCGGACGAGCGCGCCGACGCCCTCGAGGAGATGGACGAGGACGTCGCCGACCACATCCTCGAGGCCATCCCGGCGCGCGAGCGCGCCGAGACCGAGCGACTGCTGCAGTACGAGCCGGACAGCGCCGGCGGCCTGATGACCACGGAGTTCGTCTCCGTACCGGAGTCGCAGACGGTGGACGAGGCGCTGATGACGATCCGCGCGATCGCCCGCGAGGGACGGCGCGAGGGGATGCAGACGATCTACGTCGTCGATGGCCAGGGGGCGCTGACCGGCGTGATGTCGCTGCGCGAGCTGCTCGCCGCGGCGGAGGGCACGCGCGTCGGCGACAGCGCGTGGACGGAGATCGTCACCGTGCCCGCCGACGCCGACCGCGAGACCGTCGCGCAGCTGACCTCCAACTACGACCTCGTCGCCGTTCCCGTCGTCGACGCCGAGCGCCGGCTGCTCGGCGTGATCACCGTCGACGACGTCATCGACGTGATCCAGGAAGAGCAGACGGAGGACGTGCAGAAGTTCGGCGGCCTCGAGGCGCTGGAGGAGCCGTACCTGCAGGTGAGCTTCGTGGAGCTGCTGAAGAAGCGCACGCCGTGGTTGATCGTGCTCTTCGTGGGGCAGATGTTCACGGCCGCGGCGATGGGTTTCTTCGAGGACTCGATCTCCGCGGCGACGGTGCTGGCGCTGTTCGTGCCGCTGATCATCTCGTCGGGCGGCAACTCGGGGTCGCAGGCGACGTCGCTGATCATCCGCGCGATGGCGCTGCAGGAGCTGCGCGCGCGCGACTGGAGCCGCGTGCTGCTGCGCGAGGCCGGGATGGGCCTCGTGCTCGGCGCGCTGCTCGGGCTGGTCGGGGCGCTGCGGATCGTCGTCTGGCAGTGGATGGGCTTCTATCCCTTCGGCGAGCACTATGCGATCCTCGCGACGACGATCGGCGCGACGGTGCTCGGCGTCGTGCTCTTCGGCACGCTCACGGGAGCGATGCTGCCCTTCGTGCTGCGCAAGGTCGGCTTCGACCCGGCGAGCGCGTCGGCCCCGCTGGTCGCGACGCTCGTCGACGTCACCGGCGTGGTGCTCTACTTCTCGATGGCGCTGCTGCTCCTGCGCGGGACGCTGCTCTGACAACACCGCGGCGCGCAGCGTTGTTGGTCATCGTGTCGGCGTCGGCGTATGGTTCGTTGAGCATCCTGACGACGCTCGGCGGACGCATCGGCGTGGGCCTGCTGACGCTGATGGCCTGGCGCTACGCGCTGGCCGCGCCGGTCCTCGCGGCGATCGCCGGGCCGCGGGCACTCGCGGCGGTGCCGTGGCGGCGGGCGCTGGCGCTGTTCGTCATCGGCGGCGGCGGGCAGTCGCTGGTGACGTACTTCTCGCTGTCGGCCCTGCAGTGGATGCCCGCCGCGTCGCTGGGTTTCCTCTTCTATACGTATCCCGCGTGGGTGGCGATCTTCGCCGCCGTGAGCGGCACCGAGCGTCTCACGGCGACGCGCATCGGCGCGCTGGTGCTTGCGCTCTTCGGGATCACGCTGATGGTCGGCGCGCCGTGGAACCTCGCCCTGCCCTGGCCCGGCGTCTGGCGCGCGCTGCTCTCGGCGGTGATCTACGCCGCCTACATCCCGCTCCTGCACCGCCTGCGCGGGCCGCTCTCGCCGGCCGCGGCGTCGACCTACCTCATCGCCGGTGCGGCCACGATCTTCCTCGTCGCGGCCGGTCGCAATGGCGGCGCGCTCGCGCCGATGCTCGCGGCCACCGTGGCACCGCTGGCGTGGACCTACGCGGCGATCCTCGCGCTGTATTGCACGGTGGTATCCTTCCTGACCTTCCTGCGCGGCCTCGAAGTGCTGGGTGCCGTGCGCGCGGCGATCCTCTCGACCACCGAACCGCTGTTCACCGCCGTGCTGGCGCTGTTGATCCTGCAGCAGCCGCTCGGCCTGCCCACGCTGCTCGGCGGCGCCTGCATCGTCGCCGCCATCCTCGTTCTCGAACGCGCCACGCCCCCGACCGATGCCCTCCCCCACGCGGCCTGAGGCCGGCGCCCTCGGCGCCGGCACCTTCTACACCTTACTCGCCGCCGCCGGCTTCGCCGCGGTGAGCATCCTCACGTCGCTGGCCACGGCCGCGGGCCTCACGCTCGCCACCGTGCTCGCCTGGCGGTACACGCTCTCGGCCGTCGTGCTCGTCGGCTGGGTCGGGGCGCGGCAGTACAAGCGCATCCGACCGAACGAGATGCTGCAGCTCGTCGCGCTCGGTGGCGGCGGACAGGCGCTGATGGTGTTCGTCGCGTTGAGCGCGCTCGCGTACATCCCCGCGGCGACGCTGGCGTTCCTCTTTTATACCTATCCCGCGTGGGTGGCCCTCGTGCAAGCCGTGCGCGGCGCCGAGCGCCTCGACGGACGTCGCGCGCTCGCACTGGCGCTGAGCTTCGCCGGCATCGGCGTGATGGTCGGACTGCCGGCGGCCAGCCCGGGCGCCGAGGCGCTGGACTGGCGCGGTATCGCGCTCGCGCTCGGCGCGGCGGTGGTCTACGGCGCCTACATCCCGATGATGCGCGCGCTGGCCAAGGACCATCCCGTCGCGCCGGTGAGCGCCTACGGCAAGATCGGCTCTGCGCTGGCCTTCCTCGTGCTCGCCGTCTCCGACGGGTCGTTCACGTACCAGATGTCCGCCGCCACCTGGGGTGTTATCGCCGCCCTGACGATCTTCAGCACCGTGCTGCCCGGCGTGTTCTTCCTGATGGGCCTCGTGCGCCTCGGCCCCGTGCGCACGGCGATTGTCTCGACCGTCGAGCCGTTCCTGACCGCGCTCCTCGGGGTCGTCGTGCTCTCGCAGGCGTTGACGCTGCCGACGATCCTCGGCGGCGCGCTGATCGTCGCGGCGGTGGTCCTGCTGCAGTTCAAGCGGGATCGCGTGGCCTGAGAGCGTTGCGCGTGTGGCGCTCGTGCGTTCGGCGCCAACCCCGCTGACGCCGCCGCATACGCGAGAGTAGCACCACCGCCGGGGCATCGACGCGCCGGTGGATGAACTGTCCGCTCAGCTCCGATTCGAGCCCGAGCGACAGCGCCAACGCCAGGAAGCGCGTGAGTTGGATCTCACCGTCCCGCTCCGCGCGCTTGATCGCCGAGACCGGCAGGCCGCTCAACTCCGCCAGCGCCTCGCGCGTGAGCGATTGCTCGACACGCCACGCCCGCAGGCGCGCCATCCACGCCTTGGCGAAGTGCTGCGCTTTCGCCGGCAGTGCCGGGTCAGCCTGCCGTAGCAGCCGGGGATACGGCGTCATCGACGGATGCCGCGGACGCCGCGCGGCGTGCAGTGGAAGGTCTGGGAACCCAGGCTGCTCCGCAAGCTCCCGCTTCGCATTCCCGTCGGGCACCGACGGGCGTGCCTGTGTGCGTTTTCCACGCTCGGCCACTTTGGACAATAGGTGATCCCCTTATGTGCGCGTCCACCTGCGCGATTGTGGTGTGCCCGTGTCGGATCCGGCACAGCTCGTGCCCTGCGAGGCGATTTGCGCGTGCCCGCAACGCCGCGTGTCACCGCTGTCACCCGCTGTCACCCGCGTACCGAAAGCGCGATGTGCCCTGAGGTGCCTGTCGCGCCCGACGCGCTCGACGTACGTCAGACGCCGCCAGGATACCACCGCCGGAGCCGAGTCACAGCATCAGATTCGCGCCTCCGCACGCGGGCGAGCGCAGCCGCGCCTCAACGCACCATCGCAGGGCGAACGCGGTGCAGACTATAGTGCGAACGCGGTGCGCGGGCCTGTTCGCGCACACCGGGATTGAACACCGAGACCGAACGCCGCACCCGAACGCCGCACCCGAACGCCGCGCCCGAACACCGCGCCCGAACACCGCGCCCGAACACCGCGCCCGAACACCG
>DAOMNV010000003.1:10142-84656 GCA_035444005.1 Gemmatimonadaceae bacterium | reverse complement strand
AGCGATTCGTCGCTGCTCGCAAGCGACAGCGCGGAGACGATCATCGTCGATCGCTCGCAGAGCCCGTTCGGCGCCGGCTGGTGGCTCACCGGCGTCGAGCAGCTGTACGCCGTCTCCGGTGCCCGCGTGCTCTGGGTGGGCGGCGACGGCTCGGCGCGGGTCTATGAACCAATGGGCACAAGCGGTGCCCACACCGTCTACATCGCGCCGCAGTTGACCGGCTCCGACACGCTGCTCAAGGTGAACGCCACCGGGGCGTTCATTCGCCGACTACGCGGAGGCGGGGCGGTCCACTTCGACGCACAGTTGCGGCACAGTTCAACGGTCAATCGGCTCGGTCACACAACGACGATTGCCTACGACGGCAAGGGGCGGCTGTGGAAGCTCACGGTCCCGCCCGCCACTGCTGCCCTGGAATATGAGTTCGCCTTCGTCGACACCTCCACTGGATCTCGAGTCGCGTCGATCATCGTCGCGGATTCGGCCGTGAGCGAGGCGCGCGTTACCGCGCTTACGATCGACGGTGCGCGCCGCCTGACCGGCATCGTCGATCCGGACTCGGGGAGCGTGTCGTTCACCTACGACTCGACGGTGACGGCGTTCATCGGGTCCGCAACGGACCGCCGCGGGACGACGACGGTGTACGGATACGACGCCGGTCGCCGACTGTCGACGAGCACGATGGTCCTCACCGGCCAGGCAATCACGTACACGTTGTGCCCCGCAGAGTCCCGCGGGCTGACGGCCTGCGCCCCGTCGCTCCCGACGCCGGAAGCGGTGCGGACCGTCGTCGACGGTCCGCGCACCGATGTCGCGGATACGGCGACGCTCTGGGTGGATCGCCACGGGGTCTGGAAGGTGCAGGGCCCGCTCGGGGCGGTCACCACGATCGCCCGCGACGACCCGCGATTCCCCGCGCTGCCCACCCGGGCGCAGGACGGCGCGGGCCGCATCACCGGTGCGACCTACGACTATCGCGGCAACATCCTCGCGGTCGTGGACTCGACCCACGTCACGGTCGATGGCGGCGACAGCACCTATGCGACGACGCGCTACGCGTGGCATCCGAGCCTGAACCTGCCCACGGCCATCTTCACGCCCGAGGGCCCCTACACGCAGTTCGAGTACAACGGCAACGGTACGGTGGCGTGGCAGCAGGACGGGCGCGGCGCGGGGAGCCGCACGAGCTTCCGGTACACGGCGTCTGGCCAGCTGCGGGCCGTGGTGCATCCCGGTGGCGCGAAGGACTCGCTGGAGTTCGACGGCACGAGAGAGAACGTCGCGAGGACGCTGAGTCCGCTCGGCCGCTGGACCCGCTATGAGACGGACCGGATCGGCCGCGTGACGGTGACGCGCACGCGGATCAATATGACGGACACCGTGACGCAGAACGACTCCGTGCGGTACGATCGGATGGGGCGGGTGGTACGGTCCGTGGCGTATGGGCCGGAGACGGCGACCGACTCGTTGCTCCTGGTCGTCACGCACGTGTACGATGCCGGCGGCAACGTGCTCACGACGACACGGACGGCGCTGCCGCGCTGCGCGACTGTGTGTCTGCCGCCGATCACGCACACGTGGCGGTATGACGGCGCCGGTCGCGTTCGGGCGGCCGTAGCACCAGACGGTTACAAGGACAGCACGGAGTACAACCACGCGGGACTGCCGATCCTTCAGCTCTCGCGTCGGGGGGATCGGGATTCGCTCTTCTACGATGCCGCCGGCAACTTGACCCGCAGAGTCGGGGTAGCGGCGGTCGATACCGCGTTCCGCCTCGGTGCGGCCGCGATCAATCCCGGTGATGCCAACAACCCCGCCTATGGCGCCTATGCGATCCCGCTGGACACCGCCCGCTTCACGTACGATGTGGCCGGTCGCCTCATCGCGGCGGTAAACGCCGATGCGCGCATCGCGCGCGAGTACGCTCCGTGGGGCGGCCTCATCCGCGACAGTCTCTACATCGCGAGGTGGGCGCGCGATTCGTTCCACGCCTACGGCATTAAGTACCACTATGACCGCAACGGTCGTACGACGCGGATCGACTACCCGAGCCAACTGGTCGCGGGGACCGTGGGACGCGCCCTGTACGCCTATGATTCAGCCTCCGGATTGCTGCAGCAGGTCCAAGGCCTCCAGGACGAGGTGCACGCGTTCACGTGGGACACCCGGAATCGGCTGACGCAGGTGGCGATGCCCGACAGCGTCGTGGAGACGAACACCTACGATGCCGACGGCTTGCGCAGCACGCACAAGATCCGAAATGCCACTCCGGGCGGGCTTCCCTACCGCTACGGCGGCACGTGGATCGAGCAGACGTCGATGACGTATGATGGCCGCGGCTTGCTGCTGACGTCCGTGAACACCGACGGCACCGAGGAGGAGCGCACCGTATCGTACGACGGATTGGGCCAGATGTACGAGCACGCGTTCTCGGCGACTGGCGAGAGCGTGTTCGGCCTGCCGGTCTACGCCCAGACGTCCGAGCTGTATCGACGCGACGCCATTGGCAACACGGTCTTCGCCGTCGTGGGGCAGGCAGCGTCGGCGTCGGGGCCCTTCGGGGATGATACGCACATCTTCTCGAGCATTCCGCGGATCTTCGCTTACGACACCGTGACCGGCCGCATCCTCGGCCAGGAGTCCTTTAGCTCCGGCTCGCGTAAGACGGTACAGCGTTTCGTCTACGACCGTCAGGGCAACACCACGCTATCGATGAGCGACAACCTGCACAACTCAGGGAACGGTGAGCGCCGCTGGGATGACCGCGTCGCGTACTACGACGCCGCGGGGCGCGTGCGGCACGCGGAGAATCGCTCGTGGCGGCGAGGGCCGGCTCCAGAGTATACCATCGACGCCGAGTTCCACCGGCAACGCGAGACTTACCGATACGATCCACTTGGACGACGCGTCCTGATGCGCTCGGACAATGACTGCTACTCAGTCGAGGGATTGAAGCCCCATTGCGACATTAGCGTCGTGCGGCGCACGGTCTGGGCGGGCGATTCGGAGCTCCTCGAGATCCAGCGGCCTGCCTCTGGTATGCCGTTGCTGTATCTCGGCGACACCGTCACCACCGCGATGATGGAGAGCGACACCGACATCCTCGCCCTGCCCATCCGACCCAGCGGCGTCTCCGGCTATGGGTACAACCGCGCGCTCGACCCTGGCACGCTCTTCGGGACGGTCGCCTACCTGCACGGGCTCGGCATCGACCGGCCGCTCAGTATGACGCGCGTGGGGTTCGAGTATCGGGATGACACCGGGGCCGGTGATCCGCACAAGCGCTGGGCGCCGTTCACCATCATCCCGCACTGGGACGCGCGGGGCGCCGCGCGCAGCGGCACGTTCGCCAACGGTGCCGTCCGGCACGTGCTCGACGTTCCGGCGGACGACTACCACGGCGAGGCCGTGGTGCCCTGGACTATGGACGAGTTGGCGACGGCGCGCTTCCAGCAGGAGATCATCCTGCAGTGGCACGGCACCTTGCTCTCGGGCAAGCGGGACGGGACCGGTACCTACTACCGGCGCAACCGACATTACGACCCGTCGACGGCGCGGTTCACGCAGGAGGATCCCATCGGGTTTGCGGGTGGGTACAACCTGTATGGGTATGCGGGTGGGGATCCGATCAACTTTGCTGATCCCTTTGGACTCTGCCCAGAGAAACAACGTGATGCAAATGGAAACTGCCCCGGAGGCCTGAGCGTCGACCAGTGGAACAAAGTCGAATACGCTGCGAATAACAATATGAAGGCAGGCGCACGCCGGGAGACTCTCCGGCTCCTGAACGACGGGAAGATCTCGCCATGGGATGGCGTTGATGCAAACGGGGTTTCACACCCAGGAGCATCAGGTGCGGTGTTCGAGAACTCTCCCGGGACGGTCCGGATAAACACGAACTTCGCCGGTGCCCTTGCTCCCAGGATGAACTTCACTGGCAGCGTCTTCGATGCGCCGTCCATCCTCTTGGCAGAGTCGGTCCTCCACGAAGTGAAACACACGATGCAGTTTCGCGGGCTGTCTCCGGGCCAACTGCGTGCGGCGTTTCAGAACTTCGCTCCGCTGGATCGCGAGGCGGAGGCGTGGGCTCGGTCGAATGTGTGCATACGAATCAATGGGGTGTGCCAGTGAACCACTTTCCGCTTTTCGGGTCCCTGTTCATCGTCGCCGTGTTAGGGTGCGGGCGCGCCGAATCGCGGCCCGAGAATCGTGCCACCGGCGTCGCCGACCGTTGTGAAGTGAGGCGAGTTGCTCGCGCCTCGACAGGAGGGGCGCTCATCAACCAGGCTTACTCGGACTCGTTTCCCTCGGCCGAATGCCGCGAGACGAATCTGGGGCTGGAGGCATTGCATGGCGCGTTGCGAGACTTCCGCGCAATGCGAGGGCAGTTTCCGGACAGCCTCAGCCAGATTCTCGAGTTGCGTCACGAGGTCCCGGCCTTGACCCCAGCGCCAGATTGGTTGCGCGATGGCTGGGGTACTCCGTACGGATATGAGCGCCGTGGCAATGGCTATCGATTGCGATCCGCAGGTCCGGATAGAAACATCGCGACGGCGGATGACCTGATTGACTCTACCGCAACGCCCTGATGCCCACTGAATCGCCCCAGGTTCGCCGGCGACCCCGCTACGTGAGATCGAGGAGCTACACCCGGGCGTCGTGGACGCCGGCAGGAGGTCTTTGAACCTGCCATTCACTCGATCGCCTGTTCATCTCCAACCCGGCCTCAAGCGTGTGCCGCCGCCCGAAGCGCATTGACGATCACGGCGATATCAATCGCCTCCTGCACCAGCGCGCCCGCAGTCGGCGGCAGGTACCCCAGCGCCGCCACGACCATCCCCGCGGCCGAGAGCGCGAGTCCCACGCCGATGCTCTGCTTGGCGATGCGCACCGTGCGCTGCCCGATCGCCACGGCCTCCTCCACGCGCATTACGTCGTCGGTGAGCAGCACCACGCCGGCCGCCTCGGCCGAGATGCCGCCGCCGTGCGCGGCGAGCGCGACGCCGACCGTCGCCGCCGCGAGGGCCGGCGCGTCATTCGTGCCGTCGCCGACCATCAGCACGCGCCGGCCCTCGGCTTCGAGCGCCTTCACCGCCGCGACCTTGTCCTGTGGCAACTGGTCGCCGCGCGCCTCGGTGATGCCCACTTCGGCGGCGACCTTCAGCACGTTGTCGCTGTGGTCGCCGGAGAGCAGCAGCACGCGCGAGAGTCCGCGCGCGGCGAGGCGCGGGCCGAAGTCCTCGAGCCCGGTGCGCAGCCGGTCGGCGTAGCGGATGACGCCGAGCGCGTCGTCGCCGACGGCGACGAAGGCGCGCAGGCCGCCGTCCTGGCCGCCGAGTGCCTCGGCGATGGCCGCGGCGAGGGCGGGATGGCGTTCGCTGACGATCGAGCGCTCACCGACGGTGACGCGGCGTCCCTCGACCGTGCCGCTGACGCCGCGGCCGGCGTACTCGGTGATCTCGCTGGCCCGGGGAAGCGCGAGCCCGCGGTCCAGCGCCTCGCTGACGGTCGAGCGCGCGAGCAGGTGGCCGCTGCCGACTTCGATGGCGGCGCCTAAGCGCAGCAGTTCGTTCGCGTCGAGGCCGCGCAGCGCGTCCACGCCGGCCACGGCGGGGCGGCCGATGGTCAGGGTGCCGGTCTTGTCGAAGACGACCGTGTCGACGCGCGAGAGCAGCTCGAGCGCGATGCCGTTGCGGACGACGATGCTGCGGCGCGCCGCGCGGTTGATGCCGCCGATCACGGCGACCGGCGTGGCGATGATGAGCGGACAGGGCGTCGCGACGACGAGCACGGCGAGCACGCGGCCCACGTCGCCGGAAATCCACCAGGCGATTGCGCAGGCGGCGAGCGTGAGCGGCGTGAACCAGACGGCCCAGCGGTCGGCGAGGCGCTGGATGGGCGCCTTCTCGGCCTGTGCCGTGCGCACGAGGTCGACAATGCGCGCGTAGAGCGATTCGCGCGCCGGCGCGGTGACGCGCAGCAGCAAGGGGCTCTGCAGGTTGACGACACCCGAACTCACGTGCGAGCCCGGGCCGACGCGCGCGGGCAGCGGTTCGCCGGTCACGCGCGAGGTGTCGAGCGAGCTGGAGCCCTCGAGCACGGTGGCGTCGCAGGGCAGCATCTCGCCGGGGCGCACGAGGATCGTGTCGCCGACGGCGATGTCCTCGGCGGGGACGTCATCGATGGCGTGTGGATCGTCGCCGCGGACGCGATGCGCGATGCGCGGCGCGGCGGCCTCGAGTTCGCGCACGGCGGCCGAGGCGCGGCCTTCGGCGTAGGTCTCGAGCAGCTCGCCGCCCGTCTGCATCAGGACGATGACGAGGCCCGCGACGGGCTCGCGCAGCGCGATGGCCGTGACGATGGCCAGCATCGCGACGACGTCGGCGGCGAACTGGCCGCGCAGCATCCCGCGCAGGGTCCGGAGCGCGACCGGCGCGCCGAGGAGGATCAGCGCGCCGTACTGGAGCCAGAAGGCGAGCGTGTCGAAGCGCTCGCCGATGTGGAGCAGCCCGCCGACGACGAGCGCGAGGATCGCGAACGCCGGCGCGCGGGCTGCGCCCTTCACGGGACTAGTGCTGCGACGAGGTCGCGGCGGCGCCTTCGGCCGCGTGGCCTTCGAACTTCTTGTTCGTGAGCGTCATCGTGATCAGCACGACGGCGAGGACAAACGCGAGGCCCACGAAGAAACCGGTCAGCTGGGCCTTGGTGTCGCGGCCCGTCATCGGAGTTCCGGCGGTCATTGGGGGGTCCGGAGGAGGGTGAGGGGTCAGGTGGCGATGCGCGTCAGGCGACGCGCACGCTCACCATATGGTCGCGGTCGGTCAGCGTGTTCATCACGTCGAGGCCGCCCGTGATCTGGCCGAACACGGTGTGCACGCCGTTGAGGTGCTTCGTGTTGGCTTCGCTGAGGACCATAAAGAACTGCGAACCGCCGGTATCCTTGCCGGCGTGCGCCATCGAGAGGGCGCCGACCTTGTGCGTCTGCGGATTACCCGCCGTCTCGCACTTGATCTGGTAGCCCGGGCCACCGGTGCCCGGCGGGCCCTTGGGCGTCCCGCCGATCTTCGCGTTCGGGCAGCCGCCCTGGACGACGAACTCGGGGATCACGCGGTGGAAGCGGATCTGGTCGTAGAAGCCCTCGTTCGCGAGCTTCTCGAAGTTGGCGACCGTGCCGGGAGCGTCCTTTTCGAAGAGCTCGACGGTGATGGTGCCTTTGTTGGTCTCGATGGTGGCGGTCTTCATTCTGGACGTGAGACGGGGGACGTGAGACTGGAGGAAAAGTGTCGCCTCTGGGAAATCTAGCACGAAGCTCCTCTCAAGTCTCCCGTCTCACATCTCCCGTCCGCCTACCGCCCCCGCGGCGGCGAACTCGCCGAGAACTGGTAGTAGCGCGGCACCTTGCAGCCGTTGCGCAGGGCGGGCTCGAAGGTCCACTGGGCGATGGCGCGACGCGCACCAGTGGTGAGCCAGGCGCTGGTGGACTCGATCATCCGGAAGGTGCTCATATCCGGCTTGCCGAGGGTGTCCACGAGGACCTCGACCTTGAGCGAGGAACTGCCGTCGCGGCGCAGGGCGGTGCGGGGGACGGGCGTGCGGATCGGAGGCGGCACCATCCGGATGGGCGTCGGGACGCGTTCGACATCGAGGCGCGGGTCGAGGGCGGCGTCCTCGCGGGCGAGTTCGCAGGAGTCCTTGGGCGGCGCGAGTACCTGCGCGTTCCGGGTCTCGGGCTCGCGGGTGCCGGTGGCGCAGGCAGACACGACGGCGACGAGCGCGATCGCGACCAACGGGGTCAGGGCGGTCTTGGGCATCTAGGGAAGGTCAGCGGAGGGACAGATATCTGCCAGTGCGCAGTCGCCGCACTTTGGCTTGCGGGCGTCGCAGACGCGGCGACCGTGCCAGATCATCAGGTGCGAGAGCATCGTCCAACGCTCGCGCGGGAACAAGGGGATGAGCGCCCGTTCGACCTTCACGGGGTCGCTCTCCTTGGTCAATCCGAATCGCCGCGCGAGCCGCTGTACGTGCGTATCCACGACGATGCCTTCGTTGATGCCGTAGGCGTTGCCGAGCACGACGTTGGCGGTCTTGCGACCGATGCCGGGCAGGGCGACCAGCGCGTCCATCTCGGCCGGCACCTCGCCGCCGTGATGCTCCACCACCTGCGTGGCGAAGCCCGACAGCGACTTGGCCTTGTTGCGGTAGAAGCCCGTGCTCTGGATGACCTGCTCGATCTCCTCGCGCGGGGCGACGCTGAGCGCCTCGGCGTCGGGCCAGCGCCGGAAGAGATCCGGCGTGACCATATTGACGCGCTTATCAGTACACTGCGCGGACAGGATTGTTGCGACGGCGAGCTCGTACGGGTTGCGGTAGTCGAGTTCGCAGTGGGCGTCGGGGTACAGCGCGAGCAGCCGGCGGAGAATCTCGTCGGCGTGGGCCTTGAGGGCTGCACCGCGCAGCGGCTTGGGTCTCGCCGCTCTCGACCTCGCAGGCTTCGCCGCGGTCTTTCGCATCGTCGCGGCCTTGCCCTGCTTCGTCGCGGGCTTCTTTGCGCTCAATGCGCGGCCGCCTCGCGGCGCCGGCGCGTCGCGAAGGCCACGAAGTCCTCGGCGCTGCGCGTGTTGATGACGTCTTCGGGCCGCAGCCAGGCCTTGCGGGCCATCCCGATGCCGAGCGCCATATTGTCCAGTCCGTCCACCGAGTGCGCGTCCGGTCCGATCTCGATCGTCGCGCCATACTTGCGGGCGAGCCGCGCGAGGCGCCAGTCGAGGTCGAGGCGATGCGGATCGGCGTTGAGCTCGACGGCGACGCCGAGGCGGCCGGCCTTCTCGAGCACGGCGTCCATATCGATCGCGTAGGGCTCGCGCGTGAGCAGCAGGCGGCCGGTCGGATGGCCGAGCACGCTGATGTGCGGGTCATCCAGCGCCTTGAGCACACGGTCCGTCATCTGGCGCTCGTTCATCCCGAGGCGCGAGTGGATGGACGCGATCACGTAGTCGAAACGATCGAGCACGTCCGTCGGGTAATCGATGCGCCCGCAGGGCAGGATGTCGGCCTCGACGCCCTTGAGCACGCGGAAGTCGGCGAACGACGCGTTGATGGCGTCGATCTCGTCGTGCTGCTTGGCGAGCGACTCCGCGCTGAGTCCACCGGCGTAGAAGGCGCTCTGCGAGTGGTCAGAGACGCCGAGGTAGCTCCAACCGCGCGCACGCGCCGCCGCCGCGAGCTCGGCGATCGTTGCGCCGCCGTCGGAGTACTGCGAGTGGCAGTGCAGCACGCCGCGGATGTCGTCGAGCGTGACGAGACCAGCGAAGCCTTCGCCCTCGGCGTGCTCGTGTTCGCCCATCCCCTCGCGAAGTTCCGGCGGGAGCCACGGCAGGCCAATCGCCGCATAGAGCGCAGGTTCGTCGGCGAGTTCGACGCTGCGCCCCGCGGCATCGCGCAGGTCGTGGTCGCCGAGCGTGAGGCCGCGCCGCGCGGCCCGCGCGACGACCTCCTGCACGTGCGCGGCGGAGCCGGTGGCGCGGAACCACGCGACGACGAACTCGCTGGCCGGCACGCAGTGCAGCTGCAGACGCACGCCGTCGTCGAAGCGGATGGCGACGTGCCGCGTGCCGCTGCCCACGGAGTCTCGCACGCCAGGCGTGCGGGCGAACGCGGCCGCGACGGCCTCGGGTTCGCCCACGCAGGCGGCGACGATCTCCACGTCCCGCACGGTCTCGCAGTGGCGACGCACCGCGCCGGCGATCTCGGCGCGCACGACGCCCGGGAGGCGACGGACCGCGGAGAGCAGGCGCTCGGCTTCGGCGCGGCCGTGCGGCAGCAGGATCTGCGCGCCGCTCTCCTTGAGCCACGCGATGCCGCGCAGCACCTGTTCGGCCGTGCGCTCGCCGAAGCGCGGGAGCTTGGCGAGGCGGCCGTCGCGCGCGGCGTCCTCGAGTTCCTGCAGCGTGTCGATGCCGAGTCCTTCGTGAATGCGGCGGATGCGCGAGGGGCCGAGGCCGGGCACGCGCATCATCTCGAAGAGTCCTTCCGGCGTGCTCTCGCGCAGGCGGTCGAGCAGCTCGGCGTCACCCGTATCGCGCAGCTGCTCGAGGACCTCGATCACCTCGGGCGCGAAGCGGCGCTTGTCGCGCTTGAGCAGCTCCTTGAGCGGCTTGGCCTCGTCCGCCGCCAGCGAGCGCGCCGCGTCGGCGAAAGGCGCCGGCACGGCGGGATCTTCGCCCTGCAACTCGAGCAGGGCGACGATTTCGTGGAGGAGGTGGGAGGCGGCTTTGCTGTCCATCTGCGACGGGAGACTTGAGACGGGAGACTTGAGAGGGAATCTAGTCGAATGACCTTGGGTTCCCGGACACGTTCGACCCCCCGTCTCAAGTCACACGTCTCAAGTCATTCCTCCTTGCCCGCGTGCTCCGCCAACGCATCGATCAACCCGTGCAGCTGCTTCTCGGTGAGGTCGATCTCCTCCGCCGCGGCTTCCACGTCGAGCAGGCCCGCGCGCATCGAGACGGCCACTTGGTTCAGGTAGCGGATCTTCGCGAGGATCTCGTCGGTGTGCTTGCGCAGGCCGAGGAAGCGGCGCTTCTCGGCGAGGGCGCGGCGGTGCCGCTTGATCAACTCCTCCGGCGCGAGGCGCTTGGCGAGGGCGATGACTTCCTCGCGCGAGCGGCCCGGCAGCGGGCCGCGATCAGGCAGGCCGAGGTCGTCCCAGGCTTCGTCGGCGAACCAGAGGCGCCCGACGTACTCGATACCGTCGTACAGGATGCGCACCGAGACGTTGTAGCGACGTCCGTCCATCTCGATGGTCGCGACGTACGGCTGGATGATCTCGTCGTGCGTGGCCATTGGTGACCGGGTTAGGAGGCCGTGCGTGCGAGGAAGTCCTCGACGGCGGCGAAGAGCTGCGCTGGCTGTTCAACATACGGCACGTGGCCGCAGTCATCCAGCCAGACGCCTTCGGCGCCGAGCGCGGCGGCACAGGCCTGCGCCGAGGCGAGGGGGATCGGATCCTGGCGGCCGTGGACTACCAGGGCCGGAACCTGTAGCTGCCGCAGGCCCTCCTGCAGGTCGAACTCCCCGAGCGATTCCCACACCGACTGTTGCACGCGTCCGGTCACGCGGAAGGGCGTGAGGTCGTGCACGCGGCTGGGATCGGCGAAGTATCCGGCCACGGAGAGCTCGAAGCTGCGCTGCTTGAAGGCGTCGGGGTCGCGCTCGCGCAGGCCGCTGGATTGGAGCTCGGCACGCATCGCGGCCACCGCCTCGCCCGTCTGGCGTCGCGTGAACTCGGCGTCGAACTCAGCGCGCCAGACGCGGTTGATCGGCGCCGGGCTGATCAGCACCAGTCGCTCGGGCCGCGGTGAGACGCGGCCCGTCGCCGCGGCGAGGGCGTACAGCATCGCCAGCATCGCGCCCCACGAGTAGCCAACGAGCGTGAGCGGTCCCTCGTGCAACTCGCCAAGCACGGCGGCGAGGTCTTCGACCTGCGTCTGCCAGGTGATCGGCGTGCGGTCGTCGGTCTTGGACTTGCCGCCGCCGCGCTGGTCGTAGAGCAGCACGTCGCGCTGCCGCGCGAGCTCGAGCATCTGCGGGAGCAGGTAGTCGTGGTGCGCGCCCGGGCCGCCGTGGAGCAGCACGAGACGGCCCTTCGCGGCAGGCGCGTCGTAGCGGCACCAGTAGAGCGGGATGGCGGTCGAGGTCGTGTAGCCCTCGGCGGTTGGCGGCGGGATCGGAGGCATACCTAAAGAAAGCTGCGCGCGACGCGAGCGGTATTCACGTGGACGCGCACCGTGTCGTGGATGTCGGCGCCGTAACCGCCGGCGATGGCGATCGCGACGGGCACACCGACGGCACGCGCCGCCTCGAGCACGAGGGCATCGCGGCGCATCAGGCCGTCGAAGCTGAGCTTGAGCCGGCCCAGCGTGTCGCCTTCGTGGGGATCGGCGCCGGCGAGGTAGAGCACGAGATCGGGGCGCGCCGCGGCGAGCACGCCCGGCAGGGCCTCGGCCAACTTCTCGAGGTACTCGGTATCGCCGGTGCCGTCTTCGAGTTCGACGTCCAGCGAGCCGGGCACTTTGCGAAAGGGATAGTTGCGCCGGCCGTGCATCGAGAACGTAAAGCCCCGCTCGTCGCCGGCGAGGATCGCGTGCGTACCGTTGCCTTGGTGGACGTCGAGGTCGATGACCGCCACGCGACGGATGCGACCCTGCGCGCGCAGCGCGCGCACGGCGATGGCGACGTCGTTGAGCACGCAGAAACCCTCGCCGTGCGTGGCGAAGGCGTGGTGCGTGCCGCCGGCGAGGTTCATCGCGATGCCGGCATCGAGCGCGTGCGTCGCCGCCTCGAGCGTGCCGCCCGAGGCACGGAAGGAGCGCTCGACCAAGCCCTCGCTCCACGGGAATCCCAGCGTGCGTTGCTCGGCGGCGGGCATCGTGCCGCCGACGAGCCGCGCGATATAGTCGGCGTCGTGGACGCGCCGCACGTCCTCGAGCGGCGCGCGGGCGGGGTCGTGCATCGCCGCCGGCGCGACGACGCCCTCGGCGAGGACGGCGTCACGCAGCAGCGCGTACTTGGCGATCGGAAAGCGATGGCCCTCGGGCAGCGCGATCACATAGTGCGCGCTCGACCAACAGTGCAGCGTCACGGCCTGGCGCTCAGCGGACGGCGCCCTCGCCGCGAAAGACCACGCCGCCCTTCATCACGAAGCTCGGGCGTTCGAGCACGGTGACGTCGCGCAGCGGGTCGCCGGGCACCGCGACGATGTCGGCGAGCAAACCCGCGCGCAGCGCGCCGACGCGATCTTCCCAGCCGAGCACCTTGGCGGCGCTGGAGGTGCCGGCGACGATGGCTTCCATCGGCGAGTAGCCGCCCCACTGCACCAGCAGGGTGAACTCGTGGCCGTTCTGCCCGTGGCGGCCGACGCCGGCGTCGGTACCGAGCGCGATCGGCGTGCCGGCGGCGCGCGCGAGCTTGATGCCGTTGCGCATCGCGGCGGCCGCGGCGCGCGCCTTCTCGGCGATGTACGGCGGCAAGCCACCCGCAGCGGCCGCGCGCTCGACGGCCTCGCCGGCCATCAGCGTCGCGACGAGATACGTGCCGCGCTCGGCCATCAGGCACGCGCCTTCTTCGTCGAGGAACGAGCCGTGCTCGATGCTTGCCACGCCGGCCCGCACCGCGCGCTTGATGCCCTCCGTGCCGTGGGCGTGCGCGGCGACCTTGCGGCCAAGCGTCCGCGCCTCGGCGACCATCGCCTCGAGCTCCTCGACGCTGTACTGCGACGCGCCGATGCCCTGCGTGCCGCCGGAGAGCACGCCGGCGGTGGCGCAGGTCTTGATGACGTCGGCGCCGTACTTCACCTGGTAGCGCACGGCGCGGCGGACTTCGTCCACGCCGTCGGCGATGCCGGTCTCCGGAGTACCATCGAAGAGACCCGGCCGGTAGTTGTTCTCGTCGCAGTGGCCGCCGGTGATGCCCAGCGAGTGGCCGGCCACCTGCAGCCGCGGGCCGGGCACGTAGCCGCCGTCGATCGCCGCGCGCAGGCCGACGTCCTGGAAGTCCGGCGCGCCGACCATCCGCGCGCTGGTGAAGCCCGCCATCAGGGTGAGCCGCGCGTGCTCGGTGCCGAGCGCGGCGTGGAACCCGGGATAGTCGCGCGTCGCGGCGGTCTGGGCGCCTGCGTCCTCGACCTCGCGGCCGATCAAGTGGACGTGCAGGTCGATGAAGCCCGGGAGCAGCGTGACGTCGCCGAGGTTCACCTGGCGCGCGCCCGCCGGGATGCGCACGGCGCTCGCCGCACCGACGGCGACGATGCGGTCGTCGGTAACGATGACCACGCCGTCGCGAATCGGCGCGGCGCCGGTGCCGTCGATCACGCGTGCGGCGCGCAGCGCGACGGTGCCGCTGCCGCGCGTGGGATACCCTTGGGCCGACACCGCGGTGGAGATCGCGAGGAGAGCGAGGAGGAGTCGGATCGCGCGCATATTGGTCTCGGCAGGGGTGGAGCGCATATGTTATGCGCTACCTATGACGCGCACCAGCACCGCGTGAGCGACACCGCACCCTCTCCGTCGAAGCTGGCCCTGCGGCTCGCCCGGCTGGTCGCGCGCGTCGTGCACGAACCGACGGCGGTGGCCGAGCACCGCAGCGACGTGCGCGCGCTGGCCAAGGCCTTGAAGAAGGCGAAGGCCGAGCTTGCCCCCGGGCCCGATGCGACCTTGCTCGACGGCGGTGTCGCGGTGGTCACGGATGACGACGCGGCGCGGGACGCCGTCGCGCTGCTCGCGACGCGGCTTGAGGCATACGGCGTCGAGCGGCTGGTGCTCTCGGATGCGGCGGCCGAGGCCGACCTGTTCGACCTCGTGAAGTTGCTGGCGACGCCGCCGACTCAGCCGGATCCGCTGGCGTTCTTCGCGGCGCGGGCGGCGGCTGTCGATGCGCGCGCGATTCCGCGGACGCTGCGCGCGGCGGAGGTGGTGGAAGCTCCGTCGGTGGAGGAACCGGTCTCGGTGAAGGAGCCCGCCTCCGTGAAGGAACGGGCATCCGCGCGCGTCACGCGTCCGTCAGGAAGCCAGGCGGTCGTTGTCGAAGCGCCGTCGCAGGAAACGCCGGACAAGCGATCAGACCGGCTCACGGAATCGCTGCCGATTCCGGAAACCGACGACGCCGAGCTCGCGGCGCTCTTCGCGACGTTGCAGCAGACGGATCCCGTCGAGCACCTCCGCGATCCGCTTGAGCGCCTCGTGACGCGCGCGGACCTCGCCTTCCGCGCGGGCGACAGCGCCACGATGCTCGTCGCGATGGCCGGCCTCGTGGCGATCGAGCATCTCCACTTGGAGCGTGACGCGTCCGACGAGCGGCGGCGCGAGTTCGCCCGTGCGGTGCGCAAGCTCGCGACCCCGCCGATCCTCCGGCAGCTCGCCACGCTGCGGCATAAGCGCGCAGACGATGCCGCGACGATTCAGCGCGTGCAGGCGATCCTCCACCGCTACGGCACGGATGGCGCCGAGGCGTTGATCGACGAGTGGGCCAACGCGCCGTCCGCGGCCGCGCGCGCCATCTGCGTCGAGGCGCTGCGTGCGCTGCGGCGCACGCACGACGCGCTGTTCGACCTCGTGCGCCATACCGACGACCAGCGCGTGCGGCAGGGCATCGCGCTGCTCGGCGCGCTGGGCGATGCGCGCGCCGAGCAGCTCGTGCTGGAGCAGCTGCGGCATCCCGACGCGCGCACGCGGCGCGAGGTGATGGCGACGCTGGAACGGTTTCCGTCGGTGGCGGCGCTGGACGCGATCGGCGTGGGCCTGCTCGACGACGAGCCCACGGTGCGGCTGCGCGCGATCGCCGCGGTCACGCCGCGCGGCGCGCTGGCGGTGAAGCTGCTGGCGCCGCTGCTCGACACCGAACCCGACCGCGAGGTGCTCTACGCGGCGATCGCCGCTCTCGGCAGCGTCGGCGGCGCGGAGGCCGTGCAGGTGCTGATCCGCGCGGTGAACGGCGAGACGCAGCACGCCAAGCGCCGCAGTGCCGCGTACCGACTGCAGGCCTGCGCGGCGTTGGCGCAGATCCGCACGCCGCAGGCGATGGCCGCGGTGCAGTCGCTGCGCGACGACCGCGATCGCGAGCTGCGTGAGGGCGCGATGCGGCTCGTCGCGCAGGCGGCGCGGCGCGGCACGACGGCCCAGCGCGCGCTGACTGACGCCTGAGGCGATCGCCGGCGCGCGCGGAGGTCAGCGCGCCGTGAAGTCCGTGTCCGACGTGACGGCGCGGCAGGCGGCGGCGATCAGCGCCGCCGCGTGATCGAGGTCCACCAGCGAGACCATCTCGTTGGGGGAGTGCATATAGCGGTTCGGCACCGAGAGCAGCGCCGTCGCCACGCCCTCGCGGGCGAGGTGGATGGCGTCGGCGTCGGTGCTGGTCTCGCGGCCCGCCGCGTGCAGCGTGAACGGGATGCGCGCCAGTTCGGCGGTGTCGCGCAGGATGCGGAAGGCCACCGGCGAGATCACCGAGCCGCGCGTGAGCACGGGGCCCGAGCCGAGCGGTGAGTGGCCGAGCTCCTTCTTCTCGACACCCGGGTGATCCGTCGCGAAGGTGACGTCGACGACGATGGCCATCGCGGGGTTCACGCGCTGCGCACCGACCAAGGCGCCGCCGCCGCGGTAGGCGATCTCCTCCTGCGTCGTCGCGACGGCGACGACGCGCGCCTCGCCCGGCTCGGCCGCGTAGCGCCGCAACGCCTCGAGCACCACGAAGGCGCCGATGCGGTCGTCGATCGAGCGCGAGACGATGCGATCGTTGGGGAAGTCGAGCGTGCGCGAGTCGATCACGCCGGCATCGCCGATGGAGAGCACCGCCTCGGCCTGCGCGCGCGTCGTCGCGCCAATGTCCACCCAGAGGTCCGTCATCTTCGAGGCCTTCTCGCGCTCCTCGGGCTTCATCAGGTGGATCGGCTTCTTGCCGACGGCGCCGAGCACTTCGCCGTCGCGCCCCTGAAAGCGGATGCGCTGCGCGACGAGCACCTGCGGATCCCAGCCGCCGATCGGCGCGATGTACACGAAGCCGTCGTCGTCGATGTAGCTGACGATGACGCCGATCTCGTCGATGTGGCCGGCGAGCATGATCGTCGGGCCGCCCGACGCGTTGACGACGGCCATCGAGTTGCCGTGGACGTCGGACTGGACATCGTCGGCGAAGGTCTTGGCTTCATCGCGCCAGACCTTGGCGGCCGCGGACTCGTAGCCCGAGGGACCGGGCGTGTCGAGCAGTTGCTTGAGGAAGCTGACGGAGGCTGGCTTGAGCATCGGTTGGGTCCTCAGATGGCGCGCGCGACGGCGAGGTCGAGCGGCGAGAAGAGCTGCGGGTTGAACAGGCGCGCCATCACTTCGATTCCATCGATGAGGCGCGGGCCGGGTTGCGAGAGCAGGGCAACTGCATCGAGGGCGAAGACCTGCCGCTCGCGCGCGAAGGTCCAGCCATCGAGTGCGAGCAGGCGCTCGGCTTCTGCGGCGGCACGCGGCAGGTCGTGACCCGTGGGCGCGATGAGCAGGATCTCGGGATCGGCCGCGCGAAGCGCGTCGAGCGTCGTCTCCACCGCAGCCGCGTTGGCGACGGCGAGCACGTCGATGCCGCCGGCGCGCTTGACCATCTCGGGCACCCAATCGCCGGCGGCGACAACCGGCTCGCCGCGCGCGAGGACCGCAACGCGCGGCCGTGGGGCCTTTGCCGCCTTCAACGTCTCGTGCACGCGGATGATCCGCGCTCGCGCATCGGCATCGATGTCGTCGAAGGCGCTGCGCATCAGCGCCGCGGCCTCGGGATCGGCAGCAGCACCAGCGTGGACACGAAGCCCATCAGCCCCAACGAGAGCGGGCCGAGCCCGGCGCCGCCCATATAGAGGATGATGCCCATCAGCGCGGCCGATTCACCCAGCGCCCAGCCGATGATCAGGTACTGCGAGAGCCGGTCCGGCGCCGCGCCCTCGAGCTTGGTGCGCAACAGCAGCGCGCCGCCGACGGCGATCGCGAGGAAGCCCCACAGCGCGTAGCGCAGCGCCTCCAGCGACTCGCCGAGCCCAAGCGCCGGCGCCATCCCGAAGCGCGGCCCAAAGTACGCGATGCCGGCGAAGAGGAACACGCCCGTCATCAGGGCGATGCGGATGATGAAGAGGTTGCGGTACGGCATCGCTCAGCGCCTCTCGTAGACGGCGCGGCCGCCGACCCAGGTCGAGAGCACCTGCGTCCCGAGGATGTCCTCGGTGGGCACGCGCATGATGTCGCGGTCGAGCACGACGAAGTCGGCGCGCTTGCCCGGCGTGAGCGATCCCAGCTCGGCTTCCTGGAAGCCCGCGTAGGCGGCCCAGAGCGTCATCGAGAGCAACGCTTCCTCGCGCGTCATCCGCTGCTCGGGATACCAGCCGCCCGCCGGCCAGCCATTGGCGTCCTGCCGCGCGACGGACGCGTTGAAGGAGATCAGCGGGTTCACGTACTCGACGGGGAAGTCGGAGCCGTTGGGGATCACGACGTTGGTGTTGATCAGCGAGCGCCAGGCATAGGCGCCGCGCAGGCGACCCTCGCCGAGGCGGTTGCCGGCCCAGTACATATCGCTGGTCTGGTGCGAGGCCTGCATCGACGGGATCACGCCGAGCTGCGCGAAGCGCGGGATGTCGTCGGCGTGGAGGATTTGCGCGTGCTCGACGCGGAAGCGGTGGTCGGCGGTGGGGCGCTCCTTGAACGCGGCTTCGTACGAATCGAGCACGAGGCGGTTGCCGCGGTCGCCGATGGCGTGCGTATTCACCTGGAAGCCGGCGACCAGCGCGCGGCTGGCGACGTCCTTGATGTGCGCGGCCGGCGAGACGAGCAGGCCGCTGGTGCGGGCGTCGTCGGTGTACGGCTCGAGCAACGCCGCGCCGCGCGAGCCCAGCGCGCCGTCCTGGTAGAGCTTGATGCTGCGTACCCAGAGCGTGCCGTCGTGCGCGCCGACCAGCGGACCGCGACGGAACCAGGCCTCGATCGTCGGCTGGTGGTCGGAGATCATCGCGTAGAGGCGGATGTTGAGCTTGCCTTCGCGACCGAGCTCCTCGTACAGCTCGAGCGTCTGGCCCGAGGCACCCGCGTCGTGCACGCCGGTGAGGCCCCAGCGATGCATCTCGGCGATCGCGTCGGTGATCATCTCCTTCACCTGCGCGCGCGTGGGGTTGGGCACCGCGCGGGCGACGAGGTTCTCGGCGTTGTCGACGAGCACGCCCGTCGGGTTGCCCTGCGCGTCGGCGATGATCTCGCCACCGGCGGGGCTGCGCGACGCGCGCGTGAGGTTCGCCGCGCGCATCGCGGCGGCGTTGACGAGCACGGCGTGGCCGTCGACGCGCGTGAGCATCACCGGGTGGTCGGGCACGGCGCGCGAGAGCGCGTCGTGCGTCGGCCAGGCGGTGTTGCCCCAGTCGTTCTGGTCCCAGCCGCGGCCGAGGATCCACTGACCCTTGGGCGTCTCGCGTGCGCGTTCGACGACGCGGGCGATGACCTCGTCGTACGAGCGCGTTTCCATCAGGTCCACGGCCTGCAGCTTGTCGCCGAGGCCGACGACGTGCGCGTGGGCGTCGGTCATTCCCGGGATTACGGTGCGGCCGCCGAGATCGACGCTGCGCGTGTTGGCGCCGACGAGCGCGCGCGCGCCGGCGGCGTCACCGGTGAACACGACGCGGCCGCCGCGGATGGCCATCGCCTGGACGACGGGACGCGCGGCATCGGACGTGTAGATGCGGCCGTTGTACACGACCACGTCGGCGGGCGCGGGCGCGGCCTGCTGCGCGGCGAGCGGGGCGGAGACTAGCGCAAGGAGCGTCGCGAAAATGGCGAAACGTGACATAGCAATGCGGTCCTGGGTGAGGTCCATCACAGGCGGGCGGCGCACGACGTCACGAACGGAACTCGCCCGTGACTTTCGCGGTAGGGAAGGCAGTCTCCTTCACGGCATCCCCCACTTGGCGGAGAAGAAAATGTACATCAGAAACATCCTGACGCTCACGTTGGTTCTCGGTCTCACCGCGCAGCAGGCGCAGGCACAGGATTCGACGCGTGCCCGCGACGCGGCGGGCGAGACCGAGGCGGAATCGAAGGCGCGTCTGGCGCGCAAGGCCGCGGGCCTCACGGTCGGCCCGTGGGAACTCCGCGGCATCGAGCCGCCGAGCGGCGTCGAGGTGTCGACGCTGCCGATGTTCTACGGCTTTATGCGTCGCGGCCTCGATGCGCGCCTCGCGCTGGAGAACGGCATCGGCGTGTGGCGTCGCGAGCAGATTTCGCCGGCCACCGGTGGACTCGGTGGCACGCCGGGCGAGTCGGTGCAGAGTTGGGTCGTCGCGCAGACGACGGCGATCCGCTTCTATCCGGCGACGGACGCCGGCGCGCGCTTCGAGCCCTGGGTGCT
Organism: Gemmatimonadaceae bacterium; assembly: GCA_035444005.1. Taxonomy (GTDB): domain Bacteria; phylum Gemmatimonadota; class Gemmatimonadetes; order Gemmatimonadales; family Gemmatimonadaceae; genus Pseudogemmatithrix. The sequence continues at coordinate 64,748 of DAOMNV010000003.1, read as the reverse complement.
CGGCGGCGCCGGCCTCACGCTCGGCATCGACGATCGCGAGACCAGCGGTGGCGGCGTGCTCGGCGGCAGCGCCGGCGGCGCGGGCGTCGGGATCATTCCCGGCTTCTCGCTGCAGGGTGGCGTGGGCGCAGAATGGTGGTTCAGCGAGTCGCTGGCACTCAACGTCGGCGCGCGCTACCAGTGGACGCGATTCCTCGAGGACTTCGGCGGCGAGCGCACCTACCAGGGGCCGGCCTACGAAGCGGGCCTGACGTACAAGTTCCGCTATCGGTAGCTTGGGCGGCGTGAGCCGCCCGCGCATCATCGTCATCGGATTGGGAGCCGTCGGCAGCGCGACGGCGTACCACCTCGCACGTGCGGGCGCCGCGGTCGTCGGATTCGACCGTTGGCGCCCGCCGCATCGTTGGGGTGCGACGCACGGCGAGTCGCGCATCACGCGCGCCACGGCCTGGGAAGGCGCGCAGTACCCGCCGCTGATGGCGCGCGCGCAGCGACTCTGGGAGGAGCTCGCGCAGCACACCGGCGCTCGGTACTTCGACGCCTGCGGCGGACTCTTCGTCGGCCACGCGCAGGAATACCACGTCGCGGGCTCGCTGCGCTCGGCGCGCGAGGCGGGGCTGGCGCACGAGGTCCTCGACGGCGCGGCGCTTGCGCGTCGCTATCCTGGGCTCGTGGTGCCCGAGGGTATGGTCGGCTTCCTGGATCCGGCCGCCGGCGTGCTCGCGCCGGAGCGCATCGTCGAGGATCAACTCGCCGCCGCTTCCGCGCTCGGCGCCGATCTGCACTTCGACGTCGCCGTGCGCGGGTATTCGACACGCGGCGCCGGCGTGAGTGTCGATACCTCGGCGGGTCGATTCACGGCAGACGCGCTGGTGCTCTGTGCCGGCGGCTGGATGGCGGCGCTAGACGGCTGGGCGGGCCCGGCGTTGAATGTGGAGCGCGTGACGCAGCATTGGTTCGCCGAGTCGGCGGGCGCTTCGCGGCGTGCGGAGCTGCCGGTGCTACTGCTCAGCGACGGCGCCGACCACGCCACCGCCGTGTTCCCGACGCGCGACGGACGCATCAAGGTGGCCAGACACGGCTCAGGCCGCATCGGGCCGATCGACGCGCTCGAGCGCGAGGTGCAGGCGGACGACGTCGCCGGCGCGGAGGGTATGCTTCGCGCGTTTCTTCCGCACCACGCCGGCGCGCACCTCGAGAGCAGAAGCTGCTTCTACACGCGCACGCCCAGCGGGCACTTCGTGATCGACCGGATGCCTGGTGCGCCCAACGTCGTCTTCGCCAGCGCCTGCAACGGCTACGGCTTCAAGTTCTCCGCAGCCGTGGGCGAGGCGCTCGCCGCTCTGGCGCTGGGCGCGGAACCGCCCATCAACATCGACGCCTGGCGGCTCGACTAGTCGCGCAGCGTCCGCCGCCCGCGCCGCCCGCTAGCGCTGCTTGCTCGAAAGCCAGGCGCGGCGGAACGCCAGTTGCTCCTCCGTCGGCGTGCGGCCGGCGTCTTCGTAGGGCACGACCTCCACGCGCGGATTGCCGCGCAGCGTCATCGTCCCGGTGCGCTCGCCGTCGCGCGCGCGCCAGGTCACGCGCATCACGGCACCCGACCGCGAGGCCGCGAGCGCTCGCGCGACGTCCGCTTCCGTCTCGACGCGGATGCTGTCGAGCGCGACGATGCGGTCGCCCGCCGAGAGTCCCACCTGGTACATCGGCGTGCCGACCGTGGTCGGGCCGGCGACGATGACCGCGCCGTCCAACGCGGAGAGCCGCGTGTCGCCCATCCAAGGCGCCTGCGCCTCGGGGCGACGGATCAGGAAGCCAGCCTGCGCCAGCAGCGCGTTGTAATCCGGCAGTTCGCTGCCGTGGATGTAGCGCTGGAAGAACTGCCGCGCGAAGATGCGGTCGCCGGAGACCTCGGCCAGCGCTTCCTCGATGTCGGCCACCGTATAGCCGCGCTGCGGCGCGAGCGCCGCCGTCTGCGGACCGAAGCGCCGCCACATCAGCTGCATCAACTCGTCGAGCGTGTGGCCGCGGCCGCGCAGCGTGAGGTCGAGCGCGAGCGCGATGCCATCCCCGTACGTGTAGTACGAGATGAAGGTGTTGGAGCGATTGTGCGGGTCGATGCTCGTCGCCGCATCGACGAATGGCGCCTGCTGGCTCATCCCCACCGGTCCGGCGTAGTTACGGCCCGGATGGTTGGTGAGCGTGTTGACGGCGTTCGAGACCTGCCGCGCGTACTGCGCCGTGTTGGTGATGCCGGCGCGGTGGATCACCAGCGGACCGTAGTAGCTCGTGAAGCCCTCGGCGAACCAGAGCTCGCCGCTCATATTCGCGTCGGAGAAGTCGAAGGGCTCGAGCGAGGCGGGGCGGATGCGCTCGACGTTCCACGCGTGGAAGAACTCGTGCGAGACCGTGCCGAGCAGCTGGAGGCTGGCCTGGGCGATCGCGTTGGACGAGGTGAGCGACGTGGAGTTGCGGTGCTCCATCCCGTCGCCGGCGCAGTTGGGTCGGTAGCAGGCGATGAAGGTGTAGCTGCCGAAGTCGAAGCGCGGGAAGCTGCCGTAGACGGCGGCCATCTCGTCGACGACACGCTTGGTGAGATCGGTGAAGCGCGTGGCCTCGTCACTGCTGCCGAGGTGATTGAGCGCGAGGCGAATCGTCTGGCGGGCGTCGGCCGGGCCCACCTGCCACTCGCGGACGTCGAGCCGGCCGAGGTGCGTCGGCGAGTCCATAAAGTACTGCAGCTGCGGCGCACGGAAGGTCTGCGGATCGGTCGTCGGCTCGAGCTGCGTGGCGATGCGCCAGGCGCTGTCCGCCGCGACGAAGGTCGCGTAGATCGGTCGGTCGGCGAGCGCCGGTGCGTAGGCGAACGTGGCCGGGATGTTGAGGTGCGCGCGTGTTTGGTCGACGCCGGCGTAGGTGCCGTCGGCGCGATCGGCGAACAGTGTGTAGGCGAAGCGCACCGTGCCGCGATGGCCGCTGACGCGCCAAACGTTGGGACGCACGCGCTCGACGCTCAGCGGCCGGCCATCGGCGTCCGTCGCGCGCACCGCATAGACGTTCTTGGCGAAGTCGTGCGCCGCGTAGCGGCCCGGCGAGCTGCGGGCCATCCGCACTTCCAGCGGCCCGGCCGGCACCGCGCGGAAGGTCAGCGAGACTTCCGCCTCGCGCTGCACGGCGTTGGGAAACGCGATGTACGCGGAGGTCGCGTCGCGCGTGGGTTCGGGCGAACGCTGGGCGACGAGGGACGTGGCCGTGGCGGCCAGGGCGAGCAGCAGGGCAGGGAACGCGCGCATCGGAGTCCGGGTCAGGGTCGTGACACGGAAAGATTGCGCGATGCGGGCCCGTCTCGCGACCTGCCCGCGGCGATTGGCTACTCGGCGGCCCCGATCGGCTTGGCCTCGCGGATCATCGCGATGGCCGAGGTGTTGACCGCGACGTCGCCGATCTCGGCGTTGTCGGCCGCGAGCACCGCGCGGGCGAGGCCGACGAACTTGCCGCAGTGGTGCAGGTAGTCGCTCATCCGCTGCATCGGCGCCACGTACATCACGCCGCGCAGGGCTTTGCCGCCGATGAGGTGCACCTCGACCTCACGCTCGCCGGCGCCGGCCCCTGTCTGGCCCACGACAACCACGTTGGCGTCGGGTGCGGAGACGAGCACGACCAGGTCGGTCTGCACGATGAGGTGGCCGGGCGCCTCCTGCAGCTTCGGGCGGCGCGCATCCACCATATTCATATAGCCGCCCTTGCGGTTCCCGAGGAACGCGACGAGCGACATATCCTCGGCGATATAGATGGAGCCTTCGAGCAGCGAGGCGTCGCGCATCACGACGTGGATGCGCTTGCTCTCTTGCGTGCGGGCACGGCTAGCGATCGGGGATGTCATAGCGGATAAGGTGGGGTACGATGGCCAGACGAGCCAGCCCCCGCAAACGGCACGGCGGCCCTTGCGGGCAGGGGGCCGGACCCCCGAGGCTTCGCGGATGCCGACCGGATTCCGCCCACCGACGCGCCCCCTGAGCGCCGCCCTCGGGCGCCTCGCCACCGCGCTTCTCGCGACGACGCTCCTCGCCGCCGCGCCCGCCGCCGCGCCGCTCCACGCCCAGGCGCGCGTCCCGCGTTCCGTTGCGCTCGAGGATCTCCGCTACGAGGTCCACGCCGGTCGCGAGCAACTCGCCGAGTCCCGCGTGGACGTGACGCTGCGCTTCCGCGTACGCCAAGCGGGCGCGGTGCTGCTCTCGATGGCCGCCTGGACGCCGGGTTCGTATGAGATCGCGAACTACGCCCGCGCGGTGTCCGACGTCAGCGTCGAATCGGCCGGCCAACCCCTGCGCTGGGACAAGCTCGATCCCGACACCTGGCGCGTGCACGCCACGCGCGCCGGCGAGGTCACGCTGCGCTACCGCGTGCGCACCGACATCCTCGACGTGGCCGGCAGCTGGAGCGATGGCGACTTCGCGTTCCTCAACGGCACCAACGTGCTGCTGTACGTCGAGGGCCATCCCGATTCGCCGGCGCAGCTGCGCGTGCGCACCGAGGCCGACTGGCGCGTCGCCACGGGAATGACGCCCGACGGTGCGCCGGACGCGTTCCGCGCCAGCGACGTGCACGACCTGCTCGACCATCCGATCTTCGTCGGTCGCTTCGACATCGACAGCGCGCGCGTCGCCGATCGCTGGATGCGCCTCGCCACCTGGCCCGTCGGCAGCGTGGCCGGCCCGCGCCGCGCCGCGCTCTGGGATGCGCTCACGCGCAGCGTCGAGCCGCTGGCGCTCGTCTTCGGCGAGGTGCCGTGGCGCGCGTACACGGTGCTGCAGGTGGCGCATCCGGAGATCGGCGGGATGGCCGCGCTCGAGCACTCCGAGAGCGAGCTGGCGCTGGTCGGCACGCCATTCCTCGACGAACCGTTCGTCGCGAGCATCCACGCGCACGAGATCGCCCACGCTTGGAACGTGAAGCGCCTGCGGCCGGCCGAGCTCTGGCCGTATCGCTACGACGCGGCGCAACCGACGCCTTGGCTCTGGGTCAGCGAAGGCATCACCGACTACTACGCCGACCTCGCGCTGCTGCGCAGCGGTCTCATCGACGAGGTGCAGTTCCTCGAGACCACGCTGGGCAAGATCGCCAGCGTCGAGGACCGGCCGGCGACGGCCCTCGAGGACGCGTCGCTGCAGACCTGGCTCGGGATGCGCGATGCCACCGGCGACCTCTACTACGACAAGGGTTCGCTGGCCGGCTTCGCGCTCGACATCCTCATTCGCGATGCCTCCGACAACCGCAGCTCCCTCGACGCCGTGATGCGCGAGCTCTACGAGCGCACGTACCGGGCGGGGCGTGGCTTCACGCACGATGACGTCTGGAACGCCGTCGCCCGCGCGACGCGCGGCAAGGCTTGGGGCGACTTCGAACGCCGCTACATCGACGGTCGCGAGCCCTACCCGTGGAGCGCGTGGTTGCCGCTCGGCGGCTGGCGCCTCGTGCAGGATACCGTCACCGAGCCTCGGCTCGGCGTGCTGCTGCGCAGCCACGCCGAGGGCGTGATGGTCACCGGCCTCGATCCCGACGGGATGGCCGCGCGCGCGGGCGTCGAGCTCGGCGACGTGCTGATCAGCATCGGCGGCGTGGCGACGACGGATCCGGAGTTCGGCCGCAAGTGGCGCGAGGTCTGGGGCAACCGGCCCGGCGCCGCGCTGCCGCTGGTCGCGCAGCGCGCCGAATCGCGGCTCGCGCTTACCGCCCGCGTGGAACTCGATACGCGCGTCGAACGCCGCATCGAGCCCGATCCCGCCGCGACGTCGCGCGCCCGGCGCATCCGCACCGGGATCCTGCAGGGCATCCCGCGGCCGTAGCGCCGCTTACGGCGCGCCCGTGCGCATCCGCTGTACGCGGTTCGTGACGGCCGTGTCGCGCGGGGCGCGCGGCTGCTGCATCAGGCGCTCGACCTCCTCCGCCTCGCGCGGCACCAGCGCGCTCGGCCGCTCGACGCCGCGTGCCGTGACGAGATAGTCGTCCTCGATGCGCACGCCGATCCCCGAGTACCGTGCGAAGGCCTGCGCCGTACGCTGCAGGTAGGCCGCGTTGTTCGGCGTGCGCGGCAGGATCTGCGGCAGCGACGAACGCACGTAGATGCCGGGTTCGATCGTGAACGCGCTGCCCACGCCGATCGCACCCAGCTCGTACTGGTCGGGATCGTGTACGTCGAGGCCGATGCCGTGGCCGAGGCCGTGCATATAGAACAGCGAGAGCTGCGAGCAGCTGCGCGGGCGCTCCGTGCTGCCGCAATCGTAGGTCGCCGTGGGGCTGTCGATCAAGCCGATGCGCGTGAGCCCCTCGGCGAGTGCCGTCGTGGCGGCGGCGTTGAGGGCGGCCCAGCGCGCGCCCGGCGCGATCAACTCCTCGGCCGCCTCCTGCGCCCTGAGGACGATGTCGTAGATCTCGCGCTGCGCCGGCGTGAAGCGCCCGCTCACGGGAATCGTCCGCGTGATGTCGGCGGAGTAGGCGTCGAACTGCGTCGCCATATCCATCACGATGACCTCGCCGGCCTGCGCGATGCGCGAGTTCGCGTTGTAGTGCAGCGTCGTCGCGTTCGGGCCGGAACCGACGATGGAGCCATAGCCCGGCACGTCGCCCGACTCGCGGCGCCACAGCTGCTCGGCGGCGGCCTGCAGCTCCCACTCTCCGATTCCCGGCTGGGCGAGGGCGAAGGCGGCGAGATGGCCGCGCGCGCTGATTTCCGCGGCGATACGCAGGCGATCGAGCTCCGCCTCCGACTTCTTGCCGCGCAGACCGGCGACGGCACGCGTCGCCTCGGTGATCCGGCGGCTGGGATGCGCCGACTGCAGGGCGTTCACGAATTGCTCGTGCGGCGAGAGGGAGGTCGGGCCGCCGTGAAAGTCGCCGATCACGTAGAGCTGCACGTCGGCGCGCAGCACGGAGTCGACGGCGGCGCGCAACTCCGCGAGGTTGCGGCCCTCGATGCCCATCGCGGGGCGGACGCCCTCGACGCCGAGTCGCGCGCCGGTCCACACTTCCTGGGCCGGATCCCGCGGGCTCACGAAGAGCGTCGCGCGCAGGCTGCCGTCGACGCGGGCCATCAGCAGCGCCGCGCCGGGCTCGCGGAATCCCGTCAGGTAATAGAAGGGGCGCGACTGCGACCAGGGCAGGTAATCCTGCGCGGCTTCCGGCGCGGCGAGCACGAGGATCGCGCCGTCGTCGAGGCGCTCGGCCAGCGCCTCGCGGCGGGCGGAGAACTCCGTTGGGGCGATCTGGGCGGCCAGCGGCGCGGCGGCAGGCGCCGCGATGAGCGCCAGGAACAGCGCGGTCAGGGCAAATCGGACGGGATGCATCGGGCTCGTCGGGAGTGGATGCAGGGAATCTAGGCCGCCCCAACGTCTCCCGCGCCGGGCGCGTAGGTTTAGGCTGACCTTCACTCCCACCTGGAGTCGCTCGCGATGTCTTGGCGTTCCTTGCGTACCGCACTGATGTTCTCGGCGGTCGCCGCCCTTCCGTTGGCCGCGCAGCAGCAGCGGCTGACCTCGCCGGAGAGCTTCTTCGGCCACCAGATCGGCGCCGACTACGTCCTCCCCAACTACAGCAAGTTCCACGAGTACTGGATCCGTCTCGCCAATGAGTCGGACCGGATGGAACTCGACACGATCGGTCTCACGGCCGAGGGTCGCCCGCAGGTGATGGCGATCATCTCGAGCCCCGAGAACCTGCGCAACAAGGAGCGCTACCGGCAGATCGCCGAGCGCTTGGCCCGCGCCGAGGGCGTCACGGCCGCGCAGGCGCGCCAGCTGGCGCAGGAAGGCAAGGGCATCGTCTGGATCGACGGCGGCCTGCACGCCACCGAGGTGCTCGGCGCCCAGCAGCTGATCGAGACCAGCTGGCAGCTCGTCAGCGGCGACGATGCGGAGACGCAGCGTTTCCGCAACGACCTGATCATCGTGATGGTGCACGCGAATCCCGACGGGATGGAGCTGGTGAGCGACTGGTATATGCGCAATCCGGATCCGCGCCGCCGCTCGTACAACAACATCCCGCGGCTCTACCAGAAGTACATCGGCCACGACAACAACCGCGACTTCTACCTCGCGGCGCAGCCGGAGACCGAGAACCTCAACCGCGTGCTGTACACGGAGTGGTATCCGCAGGTGATGTACAACCATCACCAGACGGGCCCGGCCGGCACCGTGATGTTCGCCCCGCCGTTCCGTGACCCGATGAACTTCAACATCCACCCGCTGATCAAGACGGGGCTGGACGTGGTCGGCGGCGCGATGCACAACCGCTTCGTGCTCGAGGAGAAGGGCGGCGTCGTGATGCGCTCCGGTGCCGGCTATTCCACGTGGTGGAACGGCGGCCTGCGTACGACGGTGTACTTCCACAATATGATCGGCCTCCTCACCGAGACCATCGGCAATCCGTCGGGTATGGAGATTCCGTTCATCGCCAGCCGGCAGCTCGCCAGCGCCGACCTCCCGCTGCCGGTGCAGCCGGGGCCGTGGAAGTTCCGTTCCTCGGTGGAGTATTCGGTGACGGCCAACAAGGCCGTGTTGGACGTGGTGTCGCGCAACCGCGAGCACTTCCTGTTCAACATCTGGAAGATGGGCAACGACCGCATCGAGCAGGGCAACCGCGACAGCTGGACGGTCTGGCCGAAGCGCAACGCGGCCGTGGCGGCTCGCATCGACGCGGAGAACCGCGCGCGTCGCGCGCAGCAGCAGGCCGAGAACCCGATGGCCTTCCTCGGCGGCTTCGGCAACGCCGCGCAGCAGCGCACCGGCGAGGCCGCGCAGCAGATGATGGCGCAGCTCAAGTCGCCGGAGAACCGCGACCCGCGCGCGTACATCCTCCCGAGCAACCAGCGGGACTTCCCGACGGCCGTGCGCTTCATCGTCGCGCTGCAGAAGGCCGGCATCGACGTGCATCGCGCCACCGCCGCCTTCTCGCACGGCGGCAAGCAGTATCCGGCAGGCTCGTACGTCGTGAAGGTCGGTCAGGCCTTCGGCGCCCACGTGCTCGATATGTTCGAGCCGCAGGATCACCCGAACGACTTCCGCGTGCCGGGTGGCCCGCCGACGCCGCCCTACGACAACGCCGGCTGGACGCTGGCGATGCAGATGGGCGTTGTCTACGATCGCGTGCTCGACAACCTCACGGGTCCGTTCGAGAAGATCGCGCCGACCAACCGGGTGCGTCCGGCGGCTGGCACGGTGGCCAGCGCCAACGTCTGGCACCTCTCGGGTGCGCAGAACGACGCGTTCATCGTCGTGAACCGCCTGCTCAAGGCGAATCAGTCCGTGCTCCGCAAGGCCGACGGCACCTGGGTGATTCCGGCGACGGGCGGCAGCCGCCCGATCGTGCAGCGCGCCGCGCAGGAGCTCGGCCTCTCGTTCACCAGCGGCAACAACAGCGGTGCCACCGCCGTGCGCCCGATGCGCATCGGCCTCTGGGACCGGTACGGCGGTTCGATGCCCAGCGGCTGGACGCGCTGGCTGCTCGAGCAGTACGAGTTCCCGTTCACGGTGGTGTATCCGCAGGAGCTCGACGCCGGCAACCTGAACGCGAAGTACGACGCGCTGCTCTTCGTTGACGGCGCGATCCCGGCCCGTCGCGACGGCGCGGCGCAGGGCGGCGGCGGTGGCGGCGGCTTCGGCGGCGGTGGCAACACCAACGCCGACGCGATCCCCGCCGAGTTCCGCGGCTGGCTGGGCAGCGTCACGCAGGACCGCACGATCCCGCAGCTCAAGCAGTTCGCGGAGAACGGCGGCACGATCATCACGATCGGCAGCTCGACGAACATCGCCCAGCACTTCGGGCTCCCGCTCAGCAACCATCTCGTGGAGCGTCAGCCCACGGGCGAGGAGCGCGGACTCGGCAGCGAGAAGTTCTACGTGCCGGGCTCGTTGCTCGAGGTTGCGGTGGACTCGACGACCGCCGCCGGTCGCGGAATGACCTCGCGCGCGATCGTGATGTTCGACAACTCGCCGGTGTTCCGTCTCGCGCCGGATGCGCGCGAGAAGGGCGTGACGCCGATCGCGTGGTTCGACGTGCCGAACGCCCTGCGCAGCGGTTGGGCCTGGGGCGAGACGTATCTCGAGGGTGGCGTGGCTGCCGCCGATGCCCGAGTCGGTCGCGGCACGGTGCGGTTGATCGGCCCCGAGGCGCTGTTCCGTGCGCAGCCGCACGGGACGTTCAAGCTCGTGTTCAATGGGTTGATTGGGACGCGTTGATTGGACGGATGACGGAAGACAGATGACGGAAGGGGGCGTGGCCGATCCTGGCTGCGCCCCCTTCTGGCATTCCTGCGACTTGCGACGCTCCGCACCGGGCAGCAGGATATGCGGATGCGCATCCATCGACCATTCGGAACCCTCGCGCTGGCGGCGATCGCGCTGGCCGTGGCTGCCTGCGGCTCCTCCGACGAGGCGGCGCGCCGCGACGGTGTACCGGGCTCGGCGATTCCCGGTTCCGCCTTGCGCGTCGGGACGGGGGCAATCGATGCGGCGCCGCTGTTCTCGCTCGGCGAACTCGAAGGGCCGCCGGAACTCGCGTTCGGACGCGTGTACACGATCGTCCCCACGCCGGATCGTGGCTTCCTGACCTGCGATCTCGCCGACCAGACTTTGCGGCGCTACGACTCCGCAGGCGTCTTCCTCAAGACCATTGGGCGCACGGGTGCCGGGCCGGGCGAATACGCCGGTTGCTACGACGTCCTCGTCGACATCGACAGCGGCATCGTCGTGAACGACCCGCCCAACGCGCGGCTCGTGCGCTTCACCGCCGACGGCGCGCCGCGCGACGTCATCAGCGTGAGTACCTACGGCGGACTCGGCGGTCCCGGCACCTTCTACGTGGATCGCGACGGTCGCTACTGGCGCAAGGCGTGGATTCCGACGCCGGGCGCGTCGGAGCTCGATCTCCCGACCCAGATGGTGATCCTCGATCGCGGCGGCCGCCGCGTGGATTCCCTGCACGTGCCGGCGCCGGGACAGAGTGGCGGGCGCGGATTCGCGCTCAGCACGAACGACGGGATGTACTCCACCGTGCCCTACGACTCGCTCTACGCCATCGGCGCCGACGCTGCGATCGTCACGGCAAGTCCGCATCGCTACCACCTCAAGATCGTACGCGGCGAGCGCACGCTCGAGGTCACGCGCGACGTCGCGGCCGTCCCGTACGGAGACGCCGAGCGCGCGGAGTGGCTGGCTTGGCAGCGCTACTTCTCGGGGCGGAATCCCCAGCAGCAGCTGGCCCCGATTCCGGAGCTCAAGCCGTTCATCCGCGCCGTCCGCGTGGATGACATCGATCGCGTCTGGGTGCAGGTGCACGTCAGCGCCGAGCAACGACCGATTCCGCCGCGCGCGCCGGGCGACGCGCGCCCGCTACTCACTTGGCGCGAGCGCAACACCTACGATCTCTTCGATAGCCATACGGGTGCGTACATCGGGCGCGTCGCGTTCCCGTACGCGACGCAGCTGATGGCGACGCAGGGCGATCGCGTGTGGCTCGCTGAGGAAGGCGCCTCCGGCGAGCAGCGCATCGGCGTGTACGATCTGCGCGCCGCCTCGCGCTGAGTCAGTAACTTTCGCCGATGCGCCCGTCCGTTGCCATCGCCGTCCTCACGGCCGGCGCCGTCGCCGTGCTCGCCGCCTACGGGCTCGGCTTCATCGAATCGTTCGCGACGCTGACGCCGACCGCGTCAGCCACGGCGCGCGCGACGGCACCCTGGCTGCTCGCCATCGGCGCCACGCTCGTGCTCACCGGACTCGGCTTGCTCGGAGCCGGCCCGCGGGCGCCGCGCCTCGCCTCCGCCGTACTCGTGGCCTGCAGCTGCACGATGCTCGGCTTTGCCTATGCGCTGACGCTGGCGCCGCACGTCGTCGCCGGACCGCTGCTGCTCGGGCTGCCGCGCGCCACCACGCTGATGCTCATCCTCACCGGCGGCATTCCGCTCGTGCTGTTGCCGTTGGCATACGCGTGGGCGTTCCCGCGAGAGGTCGACGGCGGTCACGGTGCCTGACGCCGGCCCGTCGCCATCGATCATCGCCGTCGGCCTCGCGTACTTCGCCGCCTGCGCGCTGATCGGCTGGTTCGCCGCACGCCGCACGAAGTCCGCCGAGGACTTCTTCCTCGCCGGGCGGTCGGTGGGGCTGCTGCCCTTCGCGATCGCCGCGATGGCGACGACGCTCTCGGGCTTCTCGTTCATCGGCGGGCCGGGGCTGGTCTACTCGATCGGCCTCACCGCGCTGTTCATCATCCTCCCCGCTGCGCTCACCAACACCTACGGCGCCCTCGTGCTCGGCGCGCGGATGCGCACGCTCGGCGAGCGCCACGCGTTGGTCACGGTGCCCGACCTGCTCGCATTGCGCTACAGTTCGCGCGCCGTGCAGGGCTGGAGCGCCGTGGCCATCCTCGTCGGCGTGGTCGGATACCTCGGTACCAACATCCTCGCGCTGGCGCTGGTGGTGCGTGCCCTGTTCGGCATCGAACTGCACCTCGCGCTATGGCTCGGCACCGCGGTGTTGCTTGCCTACACGGCCAGCGGCGGCATCCTTGCCGGTATCTGGGTGGACGTGTTCCAGGGCGCGTTGATGGCGGTCGCGAGCGCCATCGTGTTCGTGTTCGCGCTGGACTCCGGCAACGGGCTCGCGGCGATCACGCGGGCCATCGAGATGGTCGATCCCGCATTGATCGGCCCCTGGGGCGCCCGCGGCGCGATGGTCGCGCTCAGCTTCTTCTTCGTGTTCGCCGTCGGCTCGCTTGGGCAGCCGCACATCGCGCACAAGTACTATATGCTGAAGGATCCGCGGCGCCTGCGTTGGTATCCCGCGCTGATGACCGTCGCGATGATCCTCGCGCAGCTGCTCTTCGTCGGCGTGGGACTCGCCGTGAAGGCGCTGGTCGCGCGCGGTGAGATGCCGGCGCTCGCCACGCCTGACGACGCCACCCCGCAGTTCCTGCTCCGCTACGTGCCGCAGTTCGTGAGCGCGTTGGTCTTCGCCGGCGTCGCCGCCGCGATTATGAGCACGGTGAACAGCTTCCTGAACATCGGTGCCGCGGCGATCACGCGCGACATCCCCAAGGCCCTCGGCGGCAGTCTCGATGCCACGCAGGGCCTGCGCGGCGCCCGCGTGTGGACCGTCGTGCTCGCCATCGCCGGCGCGCTCACGGCGCAACTCAGCGGGACGCTCGTCGCATTCCTCGGGATCTTCGGCTACGGACTTTTCGCCAGCACGCTCGTGCCGGCGCTGGCCATCGGCCTCACCTGGAAGGGCGGCACGAAGCAAGCAGCACTCGCGAGCATCATCACCGGCCTCGTGCTCACGCTCGCACTCGAGAGCGCTGCATACGCGAAACTGATTAGCCTCCCCGTTGGCGTCACCGTCAGCGGAATGAGCTTGGTGATGAGTATCCTCGTGTACGTAGGGGTCTCGGTGGGGACGGATGGCGGATGACGGATGGCAAATGGGCGCGCGGAGCCAAGCTCCACGCGCCCATCAAGCTTCCGTCATCCGTCATCCGTCCACTTTACTTAAGCAACCCCTTCGCAATCGTCGCCAGCTGCATATTCGACGTCCCCTCATAGATCGTCCCGATCTTCGCATCGCGATAGAACTTCTCGACGGGATAGTCCTTGGTGTAGCCGTAGCCGCCGAACAGCTCCACGCAGATCGACGTCACGCGCTCGGCCACCTGGCTCGAGTACAGCTTGGCCATCGCGCCGACTTGGGCGATGTCGCCGCCGTTGTCGCGCAGTCGCGCCGCATTGTAGACCATCAGACGCGCCGCCTCGAGCTCCGTCGCGGCTTGGGCGAGCTGGAACTGGATCGCTTGGAACTCTGCCAGCGCCTTGCCGAACTGCTGCCGCTCCTTCACATACGCGATCGCGGCGTCCAGCGCGCCCTGCGCCACGCCGATCATCTGCGCGCCGATGCCGATGCGCCCTTCGTTGAGCGTCTCGATCGCAATCTTATAGCCCTGGCCGACGGGGCCGAGCACGTTGAAGTCGGGGACGAACACGTCCTCGAGGATCAGCTCGGTGGTGCTCGACGCGCGGATGCCGAGCTTGTCTTCCTTCTTGCCGACGCTGAAGCCCGGCATCTCGCGCTCGACGATGAACGCCGTGATGCCCTTGTAGCCCTTGGACGGATCCACCGTCGCGAAGAGGATGAACAGCCCCGCCTCGGCGCCGTTCGTGATCCACATCTTGCGGCCGTTGAGCTTCCAGCCGCCGTCCACCTTTACGGCGCGCGTCTGCAGGCCGAAGGCATCGGAGCCGCTCGATGCTTCCGACAGCGCGTAGGCGCCCACCGTGCCCGAGCACAGCGCCGGCATCCACTTGTCGAGCTGTTCCTTGGTGCCCGCCGAGAGCAGCGGGTGCGCGACGAGCGTGTTCTGCACGTCCACCATAATCGCGCTCGAGGCGTCGGCCTTGGAGATCTCCTCGACGGCCAGCGTCACCATCATCACGGAGCCCGCGGCGCCACCGTGCGCTTCGGCGGCCTGGATGCCCATCAGGCCCATCTCGAAGTAGCCCTTGATGAGTGCGGGGTCGAGCTTGGCCTCGCGCTCCATCTGGGCGATGCGCGGGCGGACTTCGCCGTTCACGAACTCGGCGACGGCGGACTTGAAGGCCTGCTCGTCCTCGGAGAGCTGCGTGAGGGCGGGACGGGGAGTCAGGAGGTCGGACGACATTGGAGTGGAGCGGTGGGAGATTTCGCGGCGCAGCGCGCCGGTCAGATCGGTGGGTCGTTGAAATGCGACGCCGGCATCCCGAACAGGTAGCCCTGCAGGAGGTCGGCGCCAAGCGAGACGAGCGCATCGCGCTCGCTGGCCTTCTCGATGCCCTCGGAGATCACCTGCATCTTGAGGTCGGCGCAGAGGTGCAGCATCGCGCGCACGACGCGCTGTTTCGTGGGATTCCCGTCGATGCCGTCCACGAGCGAGCGATCCAGCTTCACGATCTCCGGACTCAGCTGGGTGAAGCTCGAGAGTCCGGCGTAACCGGTGCCGAGGTCGTCGACGGCGAGGCGGTAGCCGAGCAGCCGGAGGTTCTTCACGATGCTCGTGATGTCGCCCATCTTCTCGATGCTGGCCCGCTCGGTGATCTCGAGGACGATACGCTCGGCGAAGGGCGCGAGCGGCGAGCCGATGCCGTGCAGCGAATGGTCGAGCAGGTCGGGCGGATGCACGTTGACGAACAGCAGGCGATCATCCGGCAGTTGCGGCGCGTGCGAGGCGATCTTGCTGTAGATCGCACGCGTCAGTTCGTCGGAGCGCCCGAGCAGCGCGGCCGTGCCGAGCAGGGCCTCCGGATGCTCCAGCGTCGGCTCGGCGGAACGCACCAGCGCCTCGAAGCCGATCGCGCGCTGCTGTGCCATCGACACGATGGGATGGAACACGATCGCGAGCCGGTCCAGCGCTCGCGTGAACGACGCGTTGAGCGCCTTTTCGTCGTCGACGGGAAGGCCGTGTGCTCCGCGCAGCGCGAAGGCCTCGCGCTTGAGCCGCGCGAGGTCGGAGAGCAGCACCGCGCGCGTCACCGCCTCGATCAGCTCCTTCGGCGCGACGGGCTTGAGGAGATAGCGATGCGCGCCCCACGCCATCGCGTCGATCGCCGTCTGCAGCGACGGGCCGCCGGTGATGAGGATGACGGGCGTATCGAGATCCCGCTCGCGGATGGTCCGCAGCAGGTCGAGGCCGCTCATCCCCTCCATATTGATATCCGAAAGGATCGCGCTGTAGCTGCGCTCCTGCAGCTGTCGCAGCGCGACTTCGCCCGACGAGGCGGGGTCCACCACGAAGCCGGAGCGACTGAGCAGGATCGACGACGCCTGCAGCACGGCAGGGTCGTCGTCCACGATCAGGACGCGGCGCGGGTGGTCGGACATAGGGCCGAAAGTTAACGCCCTGGGCCGACTCGGGGTGCCCCGCGCCCGTTCTCCGTCACATCGTCACGGCATCTCGGGTCGGACAATCTTCGGGCGCAATCGACGGGCGATCCGTGACCGTCGCGCCAGTCTCGGTTCAGCGATCGTAGTTCAAGATCGGTGCCAGCCAACGCTCGGCTTCGGCCAACGAGACGCCCTTCCGCGCCGCGTAGGCCTCCACCTGGTCCTTCTCGATCTTCCCGACGCCGAAGTACTGCGCCTGCGGATGCCAGAAGTACCAGCCGCTCACGGCCGAGGCCGGCTGCATCGCGAAGCTTTCGGTCAGATGCACGCCGGAGAGATTCTCGGCGTCGAGCAAGTCGAACAGCGTGCGCTTCTCCGTGTGGTCGGGGCAGGCGGGATACCCCGGCGCCGGCCGGATGCCCTGGTACTGCTCCTTGATCAGCGCTTGGTTGTCGAGATGCTCGTCGGGCGCGTAGCCCCAGAGCTCACGCCGCACCTTCTCGTGCAGCCGTTCCGCGAATGCCTCGGCCAGCCGGTCGGCCAACGCCTTCACCATAATCGAGTTGTAGTCGTCGTTGGCCGCCTCGAACTCCGCGACCTTCGCGTCGAGCCCGAGCCCCGTCGTCACGACGAAGCCGCCGATCCAATCGCGCACGCCAGCGTCGGCCGGCGCGACGAAGTCCGCCAACGCGTAGTTCGGCCGCCCGTCGTTCTTCACCATCTGCTGGCGGATCGTCTGGATGGTGGCGCGCCGTTCGACGCTTCCGTCATCCGTCTTCCGTCCAACGATGATCTGCTCCTGGCCGTCGGAATGCGCCGGGAAGAATCCGACCACCGCCCTCGCCTTGAGCCACTTCTCGTCCACGATCTTCTCGAGCATCGCGCGCGCGTCGGCGAACAGGTTGCGCGCTGCCTCGCCGACCTTCTCGTCCTCGAGAATGGCCGGATACGACCCCGCCAGTTCCCAGGTCTGGAAGAACGGCGTCCAGTCGATGCGCGGGACGAGTTCGTCGAGGGGGAAGTCGTCGAACACGCGCACGCCTTCGAAGCTGGGGGTCGGCGCGTCGCCGTCCCACTGGAGCTTCGGCTTGTTGGCCCGCGCCTCGGCGATCGTCTGTCGCTTCTGGTCCTTCTGCCGCGCGGCGCGGTGCTTGCGCACCGCGTCGTACTCGTCGGCGATGTCGCGCACGAACTGCTCCTTCAGCCCGTCGCTCACCAGCGAGCTCGCCACACCCACCGCGCGCGAGGCGTCGAGCACGTGCACCACCGGGCCGGAATAGTTCGGCGCGACCTTCACTGCCGTGTGCACCTTGCTGGTGGTCGCGCCGCCGATGAGCAGCGGGATCGTCCAGCCCTCGCGCTGCATCTCGCCGGCGACGAAGGCCATTTCCTCGAGTGAGGGCGTGATCAGGCCGGATAGCCCGATCATATCCGCGTTGTGCTCGCGCGCCGCCTCGAGGATCTTGGCGCAGGGCACCATCACGCCAAGGTCGACCACCTCGAAGTTGTTGCACTGCATCACCACGCCCACGATGTTCTTGCCGATGTCGTGTACGTCGCCCTTCACGGTGGCCATCACAATCTTGCCCTTGGCCCGTGACTCCGGGTTCTGCGCCTTCTCGGCTTCGATGTACGGAATCAGGTGCGCGACGGCGCGCTTCATCACGCGCGCGCTCTTCACCACCTGCGGCAGGAACATCTTGCCGGCGCCGAAGAGGTCGCCGACGACGTTCATCCCCGCCATCAGCGGGCCTTCGATGACCTCGATGGGACGGTCGAAGAGATGCCGCGCTTCTTCCGTGTCCTCGACGACGAAGTCCGCGATGCCGTGCACCAGCGCGTGCGAGAGCCGCTCGTGTACCGGGCCCTGGCGCCAGCTGAGGTCTGCCTTCTTGGCCTGCGACTGTCCTTTGGCCTGGTCGGCGACGGCGAGCAGGCGCTCGGTGGCGTCGGCGCGGCGCGCAAGCACGACATCTTCCACGCGCTCGCGCAAGTCGGCCGGGATGTCCTCGTAGAGCACCAGCGCGCCGGCGTTCACGATGCCCATATCCATCCCCGCCTTCACGGCGTGGTACAGGAACACCGAGTGGATCGCCTCGCGCACGGGGTTGTTGCCGCGGAACGAGAACGACACGTTGCTCACGCCGCCGGAGATGCGCACCTCCGGGCAGCGCTGCTTGATCAGCCCAGTGGCCTCGATGAAGTCCAGAGCGTAACGGTTGTGCTCTTCGATGCCCGTCGCGATCGCGAAGATGTTCGGGTCGAAGATGATGTCCTCGGGCGGGAAGCCCACGCACTCCGTGAGGATCTTGTACGCGCGCTCGCTGATGCTGACCTTGCGCTCCACGGTATCCGCCTGGCCCTGCTCGTCGAAGGCCATCACGATCACCGCCGCGCCGTAGCGGCGCACCAACGTCGCCTGGCGGATGAACTCGGCCTCGCCCTCCTTGAGCGAGATCGAGTTCACGATGCCCTTGCCCTGCACGCAGCGCAGGCCCGCCTCGATCACGCTCCACTTGGAGCTGTCGAGCATAATCGGGACCTTCGAGATCGCCGGCTCGCTGGCGACGAGGTGCAGGAAGCGCGTCATCGCCGCTTCGGCGTCGAGCATCCCCTCGTCCATATTGATGTCGATGATCACAGCGCCCGCCTCTACCTGCTGACGCGCAACCTCCAGCGCCTCGTCGTAGCGGTTGCCGATGATCAGCTCGGCGAATTTCTTGCTCCCCGTGACGTTCGTGCGCTCACCGACGTTCACGAAGTTCGAGTCTGGGCCGATCACCAGCGGCTCGAGGCCCGAGAGGCGCAGGCGCTTCGGGATCTCGGGGATCTTCCGCGGCGGCAGCGCCGTCACCGCCTCGGCGATCGCCTTGATGTGCGCCGGCGTGGTGCCGCAGCAGCCGCCCACCACGTTCACGAGGCCGGCCTCCGCGAACTCCTTCAGGATGCTCGACGTGTACGCCGGCGTCTCGTCGTAGCCGCCCATCTCGTTCGGCAGGCCGGCGTTGGGGTGCACCGTCACGTAGCAGTCGGCGATGCGGGAGAGCTCCTGCACGTAGGCGCGGAGATCCTTCGCGCCCAGCGCGCAGTTGAGGCCCACGGAGAAGGGCTTCGCGTGCATCACCGAGTTCCAGAAGGCCTCGGTGGTCTGGCCCGTGAGAGTGCGGCCCGAAGCGTCGGTGATGGTGCCGGAGATCATCACCGGCACGCGCTCGCCGCGCTGCTCGAACACTTGCTCCACCGCGAAGATCGCGCCCTTCGCGTTCAGCGTGTCGAAGATCGTCTCGATGAGGATGATGTCCGCGCCGCCGTCGAGCAGGCCTTCGGTGGCTTCAACGTACGCCTCGACCAACTCTGCGAAATGGATGTTGCGTGCGCCGGGGTCGTTGACGTCCGGCGAGAGCGAGGCCGTGCGGTTGAGCGGCCCGAGCACGCCAGCCACCCATCGTGGACGCCCGTCCGTGGCTTCGAACTCGTCGCAGATGCGGCGCGCGAGGCGCGCGCCCTCGACGTTGAGCTCGCGCACGATCTCCTGCATCCCGTAGTCGGCCATCGAGACGCGCGTCGAGTTGAACGTCGCCGTCTCGATGATGTCCGCGCCGGCCTCGAGGTAGGCGCGGTGGATGCCGCCCACCACGTCAGGCCGCGTGAGGATGAGCAGGTCGTTGTTGCCCTTCAGGTCGCGCGGCCACGAGGCGAAGCGCGCCCCGCGATAATCGGCTTCGGTGAGCCCGTAGGTCTGCACCATCGTGCCCATCGCGCCATCGATGATGAGCAGGCGCTTGGCGGCTTCGGCGTGCAGCGCCGCAATGCGTGAGGTTCGCGTAAAGCTCATCGCTCCGCTCCCGACGAGCGTCCGTCATCCGTCATCCGTCCAAGTCTTCCCGGCCGAAGGCCGAGCAAATGGCAAATCGCATACGACAAATCCGCCCGATTCAACGTATAGAAGTGAAACTCCCGGATCCCCGCCTGCTGCAGCTGCGTCACCTGCTCCGCCGCCACCGCCGCCGCCACGAGCTTGCGCGTCTCGACGTCGTCCTCGAGACCGTCGAAGTGCTTCGCGAACTCCGCGGGGATGCTCGCGCCCGCCGACTTCGCGAACTTCGCCGTCTGCGTGAAGTTCGTCACCGGCATAATGCCCGGCACGATCGGCGCCGAGATGCCCGCCTTGCGCGCGCGATCCACGAAGCGCAGGAAGGTCCAGTTGTCGAAGAAGAACTGCGTGATCGCGCGCGTCGCGCCGGCGTCGAGCTTGCGCTTCAGGTTGTCGAGGTCCTCGGCGGAACTGCGCGCCTCGGGGTGCGTCTCCGGATACGCCGCGACGGACACCTCGAAGTCGTGCCGGCGGCGCAGTCCCTCGACCAGTTCCGTGGCATAGGCGTAGCCACCGGGCGTCGGATGGTAGGGCGCCTCGCCGCCGGGGATGTCGCCGCGCAGCGCGACCAGGTGGCGCACGCCGGCCGCCCAGTAGTCGTCGGCGACCGCGTCGATCTCGCCGCGCGTGGCCGCCACGCAAGTGAGATGCGCTGCCGGGACGAGATCGGTCTCGGACAGGATGCGGTGCACCGTCTGGTGCGTGCGCTCGCGCGTCGAGCCGCCGGCGCCGTAGGTGACCGAGACGAAGCGCGGCGCCAGCGGCGCCAGGCGCTGGATCGACTTCCAGAGCGTCTGTTCCATCTCCGCCGTCTTCGGCGGGAAGAACTCGAACGAAACTTCGATGGGTGCAGCGGACGCGGGGCTCACAGTGCTCCTGAAAACACCAAAGCCCGGGGCGACGAGGCGCACCGGGCTGGCGCTTTAGCGGAATGTTTAACGTGGCCGCAAGTTGCCTCGAAATCGCCACGAAATCGGTTGTGCGTTATATCCTAGCATCCGGATGAACGGATGGCAAGTGAGGCGCTCATCGCGCCTACGTTGCGAGCGGGTACCGCCGCCGAATCAGCGCTTTCGTCAGCTCCAGCACCGGCAGGATCGTCGCCGCTGCCAACGCCACGACCCACCACTCGTCTCCCGACAGCCCCGTCGTCCCGAACGCGCGGTGCAACGCCGGCCAGTGGATGATGGCCGCCAGCAGGAGCAATTCCCACGCGATCGCCGCGAGCAGCCAGCGGTTGGCGAAGAGGCCCTGCCACACGGGATTGCGGTCCGAACGGAAACTGAACGCCTTGAAGAACTGGATCAGCACCAAAGAGGCGAACGTCATCGTCATCGCCGCGGTGAGGCCGTGGCCATCGGCGCGGGCCCAGGTGAACACCGCGAGGTTCACGAGCCCTGACCAGATGCCGCCCACGATCACCAACAGCAACACCGGCCGCGTGAAGATGGACCCGCGCGGATCGCGCGGCGGCCGCGCCATCAGGTCGCGCTCCGGCGGATCGACGGCCAGCGCCAGCGCGGGCAGTCCGTCGGTGGCGAGGTTCACGTAGAGCACCTGCACCGCGGTGAGCGGCAGCGGCAGCGCGAGCAGCGTGGCGCCGACCATCAGGCCGATCTCGCCGATGTTCGAGCTCAGCAGGAACATCAGGTACTTCTTGATGTTGGCGAAGATGCCGCGGCCTTCCTCCACCGCCTCGACGATGGTGGCGAAGTTGTCGTCGGTGAGCGTCATCGCCGCAGCCTCGCGCGCCACGTCGGTGCCGCCGATGCCCATCGCCACGCCGATATCCGCTTGCTTGAGTGCCGGCGCGTCGTTCACGCCGTCGCCGGTCATCGCGACGATGTGCCCGCGCGCCTGCAGCGCCGTGACCAAGCGCAGCTTGTCTGCCGGTGCGACACGCGCGAACACGTCGAGCGTCTCGATCTCGGCGGCAAGCCGTGCATCGTCCCAGGTCGCGAGTTCGCTGCCCGTGACGACGCGGTCGTTGCGCGCGATGCCGACCTCGCGCGCCACGGCGAGCGCCGTGCGCGGATGGTCGCCGGTGATCATCACCACGTGGATGCCCGCGCGGCGGCAGGCCGCCACGGCCGCGGCCGCCTCCGGCCGCGGCGGATCGATCATCCCGGCCAGCCCGAGGAAGGTCATTCCCGACTGCGGATCGTCGCCCGCAACCGATGCGCCTCCGCCCGGACGCGCCGCGACGTCCTTGCGCGCCACGCCGAGCACGCGCAGCGCCGCGTCGGCCATCCGCTGCGCCTCGGCGAGGATCTCGCGTCGGCGCGCATCGCTCAACGCGCGCGGGCCGGCCGCGGTCCACTCGTCGTGACAGCCGGCGAGAATCGCCTCGGACGCACCCTTCGCGTACGCCACCTGCCCACCGCCCACGGCGTGCACGGTCGTCATCCGCCGCGTCTCCGACGAAAACGGGAACTCGTGGACGCGCGGCGCGCGCGACGCTTCGACATCGACCGCCACGCCGGCCTTCGCCGCCGCGACGACGAACGCACCTTCGGTCGGGTCGCCGTGCAGCCGCCACGCGCCGTCCTCGAAGTCCACGTGCGCGTCGGACGCCAGCGCCGCCGCCGTGAGTAGCGCGCGCGCCGCGTCGAGCGTCGCTTCCCGCGAGGCGTCGCGTGCGGCGGCCTCGCCGTCGCTCGACCCGCCTGCCCCGCGCGGAGCCGTGACGCGCAGCGCACCCTCCGGCGCATAGCCGACGCCGCTCAGCTCGACGCGCGCGCCGTCGATCCACAGCTCGCGCAGCGTCATCTCGTCGCGCGTGAGCGTGCCCGTCTTGTCCGTGCAGATCACCGACGTCGCGCCGAGCGTCTCGACCGCCGGCAACTGCCGCATCAGCGCCCGTCGCCGCGCAAGGCGCTGCACGCCGAGGGCCAAGGAGATCGTCACGACTGCCGGCAGCGCCTCGGGAACCACGGCCACCGCGAGCGCGACGCCGAACACCAGCATCTCGATGAACGGTTGCCCGCGCCACAGGCCCAGCGCGATGATCGCCGCGACGACCACCAGCGCGGCTTTCGCCAACGTGCGCCCCAGCCGATCCAACGATCCCTGCAACGGCGTTCGGCTGTGTTCGACCGCTCCCAACATCGCGGCGACGCGCCCGAACTCGGTCTGCATCCCCGTCGCCATCACCTCGGCGATGCCGCGTCCGGCCGCCACCGACGTGCCGGCGAAGACGGCACCCCGGCGCTCGGCGAGCGGCGTCGGCGCCTCGGCGGCCGCCCCAACCTGCTTCTCCACCGCGACGGACTCTCCCGTGAGCGGGGCCTCCATCACGGTCAGGCGCGCGGCCTCCAGCAGCCGTGCGTCGCCGGCGATGCGGTCGCCGGCACGCAGCACGAGGAAGTCGCCGGGAACCAACTCCCGCGCGTCGATGGCTGTCTCGCGCCCATCACGCATCACGGTCGCGTGCGGTGCCGCCATCTCGCGCAGCGCCTCCAGGGCCCGCTCGGCGCGGTACTCCTGCGCGAAGCCCAGCAGGACCGCGAGCAGCACGATCGCGGCGATGGCGACGGCCTCGATGGCGTGGCCCATCGCCGCCGAGACTGCCGCCGCGGCGAGCAGGATGAGGATCAGGACATTGGCGAACTGCGCGCCGAGGAGCGCCAGCGGCGACGGCCGCGCGACGTGCTGCAGGACGTTGGGGCCGTGTTCGGCGAGCCGACGTGTGGCCTCGGCGCTCGACAGGCCCGTCACGTCACGCCCTCGTCACGGCACGCGATGATACAGCGGCGTGCTGGTCGGGGCGGGGAAGAGCGCGACGTCGTCGCCGAAGCCGAGGATCGAGCCCGAGGCGATGACGCGCTGCGGCACGGTCGGTGCGGCCGGCGTGCTGCTGGCATCGAGCTGCGACGGCGCGAGGCGAGCGAGCTTCAACTGCTCGAAGCCGACGTACAGTCCGCCCGCGTTGTCGAAGGCGAAGCCCTTGGGCATCGTGAACTCGTTCAGGTAGACGATGCGCGAGACCTGCGTCGCCTGCGTCCCGGTGGCCGCGACCACCGCCGCCTCGACGCGGAACAGCGCCTTCTGCTCGTAGCTGCTCACCCAGAGCTCGCCGTTCGGGCGGAACGCCACGTGGAAGGCGCTGAGCGCCGTCGCGCCGGGCGTCGGCGGCGACGGCGTCGTGAACGTGACGGCGAGGTCGGCCGCGCCCGTGATCGTCGCAGCGAGCCGTGCGGCGTCGTAGCGGCGCAGATGCGTCTGGTCGGCCACCCATAGGTTGCCGGCGGCGTCGAAGGCGAGTCCCTGCGGGTTGACGAGGCCGGTGATCTGCACCGTCGGCGTGGCCGTGCCGGAGCCAGCGAGCTGAGCCGCCGTGAGCCGCACGACGCGGCCCTGACAGCCGAGGCTGAGCCAGAGGTTGCCGGCGGCATCGAAGGCCAGCCCGCCGGGACTCACGCAGTCGAGGCCGAAGATGCCGATCGTGCGGTCGGGCAGGGGGTTGCCGGTCGAAGCCAACTGGCTCGCTGCGTAGCGCATCAGCACGGGATCGCTCGCCGACTGCCCGCGCACCCAGAGGTTCCCTGACTTGTCGAAGGTGACGCCCGAGCCGCCGCGCGTGCCGGCCGTCACCGCCGGCGAGAGCGTCGCGGTGGTGGTCAGCTGCGTGGACCGGAAGCCCAGCGTGTAGTAGCCGGCGCCGAACCACAGCGTGCCGCTGGTCGGCACCTTGGCGTAGCCCACGAGCACGGAGCGGCTCGCGGCGTCGCGCACGCAGACCGTGCCCGAGCCGCTGCCGGCGGAGTACACCGCGCCGATCAATGAGTCGGCCACCGCCAGCGCCGACGCCGTCACCGTATAGCTGCCGGTCGCGATGCCGCTCAGCGTCTGCGACGCCGTGACGTTGAACGTGCCGCCCGGCCCGGTCACCTGCACGGCGGCCGTGCCACCCGTCGGCACGCCATTCACGGAGATGGCGAGGTCGCCGGTGCCGCCCGTGGTGCAGGGCTGCGGGGGTGTGGCCTCGACGCAGGCGGAGAGCAGGAGGGCGCCGCTCGCGGCGGCGATCGTCAGCTGATGGAAGCGCGGCATAGTCGGAGTCTGTGGAGCGTGCGTCCGCCGCGCAATCGCGGGGCGAAGCTATCCAAACAGTGGACGCAGGAGCTGGGGCGCGGTCACGAGGACGCCGAAGCGCAGCAGGCGGCCGCCGAGGCAGGTGGCGACGAAGGGTGCGAACGGCAGGCGGATCATCCCGGCGGCGATCGCCGACAGATGAAACGGCGGCACCGACAGCACGGCGCTCAGCGCCAGGACGCCGAGTCCGTAGCCGGGCCGCGCCGCGAGCATCGCGCGGGCACGTGCCACGTACGGTGCGCCCCACCGCCCGACCGCGCGGTCCGCGTGCAACCCCACCGCGTACCACGGCAGCTTGGCGGCGACGTGACCGAGCGTGAACGCGGCGCCCATAGCGAAAGCGAGCCAGCGGGGCATCACCAAGCCGATCGCCAGCGCCGTCGCCTCGGCCAACCCGATCGGCAGGATGCCCGTCGCGACGCCGGCCGCCGCCGCGGACCACAGCGCGAGCGCGGGGGAGCGGAGATCGAACTCAGGCATCGGCCACGGGAGGATTGGACGCCACTGGGGAGTCGGTCACGAACCGGCGACTGCGAGCGCCATCGCCGCGGCGATCGTCGCGCCATCCACCTCGACGATCTTGCGGCGCGCACTCGCGCCGGCTACCACGCGCACATCCCGCGCGGCGCGACCGAAGGCGTCGGCAATCGCGCGCACCACGGCTTCGTTGGCGGCGCCATCCACGGGCGCGGCGCTGACGCGCACCTTCAGCGCATCGCCGTGCAGGCCGCCCACGCCCGGTGCCTTGGCCCGCGGCTGTACGTGGACCGTCAGGCGGATTCCCTGCGCCGTCGGCGTGACGTGCAGCATCGCGTGCGTCTCAGCCGCCGAGGGCGCCGAGCACGATGCCGCGCAGCAACGACAGCGCGAACCAGGCCACCAGCGGCGACAGGTCCACCATCCCGAAACGCGGCAATGCGCGGCGCAGCGGCGCGAGGAACCACTCCGTGAGCAGCATCGCGACGCGGCCGACGCGGCTGTACTGCCCGCCGACCCAGCTGGTGATGACGCGGACCATCACGGCGAGCTGGAGGATGGCGAAGGTCCAGCCGACGAGGAGCAGCACGCCGCTGCGCGGCCCCTGCGAGCTGGCGTAGTAGATGTCCGACAGCGTGTTGCGCACGAAGTCCATCACGCCGAGCAGCAGGGCGCCGATCAGTAGCACGCCGAGCGCACCCCACCAGGGCGCGCGCGTGCGCGGCTGGCCGAAGCGCGCGACCAACCGGTCGACGGGCCGCAGGGGCGGATCGAGCAGCGTCCGCGCGAGGCGGGCGGCGGCGCCGAAGGGGCTCAGGCGGCGCGTCCGCTCCATCCAGGCCCAGGCGGCGAGCGGCAGCGACACCAGCAGCGCGATGGCGATGCCGATCTGGAGCCAAACCCTGAGTACGTGGAGTAGGAGGATGAATTCGGGCATCGGGGAGGGGGCGGCCTGGGCCACCAAATGTGACACCGGCAACCCCCGTGGGGTATTACCGGACGTGATGGACAACACGATGGACGAGTCGCTGGTTGGCGGCGCGCCGTGGCGAGGAAGGGAGCGAGAGGGATATCCTCCCCAGACTTCGCTTATGACCGAACCCACGGGCGCGCCCTCAATCGATCCGACTCTTCCGCTGCGGGCCAAGGCGGGAGACCGGCAGGCGTTCGCCCAGTTGGTGGATGCAACCTATCCCCGTGCGTTGCGGTTTGCGCTGCATATGGTCGCGAACCGCGAGGACGCCGAGGAAGCGGTGCAGGACACCTTCATCCGCGTCCATCACAACCTGCGGCGGTTCCGCGACGATGCGCGCTTCGAGCCTTGGCTCTTCCGCATCCTGGCCAACCGCTGCCGGACGCTGTTGGCGAAGCGCAAACGGCATTCGACGGTGATCCAATACGGCGAGTTGCCGGATCGGATCGGTGCGACGACGGACGTCGAGCGGGATTGGACGGAAGAGGTGTACAAGGTGCTCGACACGCTGCCGGCGGAGCAGAAGGAAGCGTTCCTGCTGCGGCACGTCGAGGATATGGCTTACGAGGACATTGCCGCGATAACCGGTGTGGGGCTGAGTGCCCTGCGGATGCGCGTGAAGCGCGCCTGCGATACGCTGCGAGCGCGGCTGACGGAGATGATGCGAGATGACTGAGATGACCCGTGACCCTGTGATCGAACGCGTGCGCGGCACGCTGCGGTCCGACGCCCGAGCGGCGGCGGATCCGCAGGCGGTCGGACGCCTGCTGCACGCCGTGTGGTCGGCGCCGCGGCCGTCGCTGTGGCGCCGCACCATGGACGCGTGGCGCTCCGTGGCCCTCACCGGCCTCGGCGCGTCGGCCGTGGCGGCCGCAGCCCTGGTGATCGGCTTCGTGTCGCGCGGCGCTGTGGGGTCGCGCCTGGAATCGGAGCCGACGATGGCCACGGGCCCGGCGACGGGCACCGCGCCGGTGGTGCCGGTGACCTTGGCGTCCGCCGAGGGGGCCGAGGCCCGCGTGGCGACGCAGTTCGTGTTCGAGCGCTCGGGCGCGCGCAGCGTCTCGGTGGTGGGCGAGTTCAACGGCTGGGGCGCGACGGACCTCCCGATGACCCAGGTGACGCCCGGGGTCTGGGAGGCGACGGTGCCGCTGCCGCCGGGCCGCCACGTGTATGGATTCCTCGTTGACGGTACATTGCTCGTCGCCGATCCGCGCGCGCCCAAGGCGGGCGACGCAGATTACGGCCGCGAGGGAAGTGTCGTGATGGTCTTCGCCCGATGATGATGCCGCGATTCGTACCGACAATCGCCGCGCTGCTGCTCGGCAGCGCGATGGTCGCTCCTGAGGCGCTCGAAGCTCAAGCGCAGCAGGGGGCGTCCGTGCTCACCATCGCCGATGCGAGGACGCGCCAAGCGGTGGAGCGCGAGATTTCGCGCGCCGCCCAGCGCGGGCTGCCGGTCCGGGCCCTCGTCGCGAAGGCAAACGAAGGGGTCACGAAGCAGGCCACCGGGGAGCGCATCCGGGTGGCCGTGTCGACGTTGGCCAGGCGCCTCGAGCAGGCGCGGGACCTTCTCGCTCCCTCGCCATCGGAAGCGGACGTCATCGCCGGCGCGGATGCGCTCGCGGTGGGCGTGCCCGCCCCGATGCTGCGACAGATCCGCGCGGCGTATCCGGCGACGCAGTCCGTGGCGATGCCACTGGACGTGCTCACCGAACTCGTCGCGCGGGGGGTCCCCGCGTCCAACGCGCTCGAGCAGATCACGCAACTGATGCGTCGCGGTGCCACCGCGTCGCATATCGCCGGGCTCGGCGCGTCGGTGCAATCCGACGTGGCCGCCGGCCTGACGCCCGATGCGGCGTTGGAAGTGCGGGCTCGCGGGGTGATGTCGCTTCTCCCGTCACCCGCCGCCGCCGCCGCGCTCGCTCCCCGCGGCGGGAGGCCATAGTGGTGGCGTGACGCCCCGCCGCCTCGCGGCGTGGGGGCTCGTCCTCCTCGCGCTCGCCGCTCCCGCGGCGGGCGCGCAGCGTTTGCCGGAACTGCGCATCGAAGGCGGCATCGCCGCCATCACGCAGCGTGGCTTCTCGCTCGAGAATGCGGCCCTGCTCGCCGTGCTCTGGCGACCGGAGTCGGAGAAGCTGGGCTTCGTGACCAGCGCCAACCTCACGTACGCGCAGGACTCGCTGGCCGCGGCGCAGGGCGTCGCGGCCATCGACGTGCCCTGGGGGCCGAGCGAACGCTTCCGCACCGAGGCGGGCATCGCCGGTGCGTCGTTCTCGCTGCGTACCGCGGGCCGCGGCGGCAATGGCAACGGCTTCGTGCGCCAGCACGCCGTCGCCTCCAGCTACGGCGTCTGGGCCGGCTTCGGGCTCGGCAACACCGACCGCGACGGCGTGTTCAGCCGCACGGTCACGGCCGACCTCGGGCTCTGGCAGCGCTGGGGGCCGCTGTACGTGTCGGCCGTAGCCGCAAGGATGCAATCGGCGGACTGGCCGCTGCTCCTCGCCTCGGGCGTCACCCGCGATCCCGCCGACGACGTCTACGACCTGCGCGACGCGCAGCTCACCGCCCAGCTGCGGCTTGGCCCGCACGACCTCGCGGTGACCTACACCGCGCGCGATGGCATCGCCGGCACCGACGCGTCGTTCCAGGCGCTGATGTGGAGCGGTACGCTGCAGATCGCCGACCGCGTGGCCCTCGTCGGCGCGATCGGCCGCCAGCTCGCCGACCCGCTGCGCGGGCTGCCGCAGGCCGAGGTGATCACGGCCTCGGTGCGCGTCTCGCTGGGCCCCAAGCCGCTGCCGGTGCTCGAGCGCTCGCTGATCGCCCGCGCGACGGTGGAGCCGATGAGCGCCGGCGGCGGCGAGCTCGTCGTCCGCGTGTTTGCCGCCGATTCGCTGGAGGTGATCATCGCCGGCGACTTCAGCGACTGGCGTCCGATCCGGATGGAACGCGAGCAGAGCACCTGGGTGGCGCGCGTGCGCCTGCCGAGCGGCAAGTTCCGCGTGGCCGTGCAGGTCAACGGCGGCGAGTGGCGCGCGCCGCGCAACCTGGCGCGTGTGCGCGACGATTTCGGCGGCGAAGCGGGACTGGTCGTGATACCTTGAGGGGTCCCATCACCCCCCGACCGGAGCGACCGCGGTGCCCATCACTTCCCGCCGTGACTTTCTCGCCGGACTGAGCGCCGCCTCGGCTGGCGTCGCCGCGCTGCCTGCGCTGAACGAGACGGCGTTCCGCCGCCTCTTCGACGCCGAGCTCGTGGCCGGCGACCGTAGCGCCGCATCGCTTGCCGACGACGAATCGTACTGGAGCCACATCCAGCGCGCCTTCGATATGGACCGGACGATGATCAACCTCAACAACGGGGGGATCTCGCCGACGCCCACGCACGTGCTGCAGCAGATGGTGCGCGACCTGCAGTTCGTCAACGAGCTGCCGGTGGAGCACAACTGGCGCGTGCTCGAACCGCGGATGGAGAGCACGCGGCGCGAACTCGCCAAGGAGTTCGGCTGCGACACCGAGGAGATGGCCGTCACGCGCAACGCGTCGGAGTCGCTGGAGACGATGATCCTCGGCCTCGACCTCGTGCGCGGCGACGAGGTGATCATCACCAACCAGAACTACGGCCGGATGATCACCACCTGGAAGCAGCGCGAGCGGCGCGACGGCATCGTCGTGAAGTACGTGAGCTTCCCCGTCCCGCTCACCGACCCGCAGGTGCTGGTGCGCCGCATCGCCGAGCAGATGACGCCGCGCACGAAGGCCATCGAGCTGCCGCACATCACGAACCTCACGGGGCAGATCCTACCGATCCGCGACATCGTGCGCATCGCGCGCCCGCGCAACATCCCCGTGTTCGTGGACGGCGCGCACGCCTTCGCGCACTTCCCGTTCACGCGCGACGAGCTGGACTGCGACTACTACGGCACGTCGCTGCATAAGTGGCTGCACGCCCCGATCGGCGCCGGCTTCCTCTACGTGCGGAAGGAGAAGATCCCCGGCCTCTGGCCGCTGATGGCCGCCGACGAGCCGCAGACGCACAACATCCGCAAGTACGAGCAGATCGGCACGCACCCGCAGGCGAACTTCAACGCCGTGAGCACGGCGCTGACGTTCCACCGCGGCATCGGCGTGGAGCGCAAGGTGGCGCGGTTGCGCTACCTGCGTGACCGCTGGGCCAACGCCCTCAAGGCCGCCAGCCCGCGCGTCCAGGTGCTCACCGAGCTCGGGCCCGACAAGGCCGGCGCCATCTGTATGTTCAACGTCGAGGGCATCGACCCCGGCCAGCTCGGTGGCTGGTTGATGAGCCGCTATCGCATCGTGAACACGCCGATCGTGCACCCGGAGTTCAATGGCATCCGCATCACGCCGAGCATCTACACGACGGTGGATGAGCTGGATACGTTCGTGGGTGCGGTGACTGTCGCGATCAGGCGCGGGATTGCGTGACCTGGACTGGACGGATGACGGATGACGGATGCTTCGAGCTTCCGTCATCCGTCATCCGTCATCCGTCCCCACACCCGACTATTCGTTCAGAATGAACTACTGGTTGATCAAGTCCGAACCCGAGATGTGCTCCTACGCGGATCTCGAGCAGTCCCCGAAGAAGACCACCTACTGGGACGGCGTGCGCAATTACCAGGCGCGCAACACGCTGCGCGACCTGATGAAGAAGGGTGACCGCTGCTTCTTCTACCACTCCAACGCCGAGCCCAGCGGCATCGCGGGGATCTGCGAGGTGGTGAAGGAGGGCTATCCGGACTGGACGGCCTTCGAGAAGGGGCACGAGCACTTCGACGAGAAGTCGGACCCCGACACGCCGACGTGGTATATGGTCGACGTGAAAGCCGTGCGGGCGATGCCGCGGCTGATCACCCTCGCCGAGCTGAAGTCGGTGAAGGGGCTCGAGAAGATGGTGCTGCTGCAGAAGGGCTCGCGCCTGAGCGTGCAGCCGGTGACCGCGAAGGAATGGGCGATCGTCTGCAAGCACGCGGGCGTCGCACCCTGAGGGCGACGCCCGCGGCCTGCGGGATGCGCTACTTCTTGCCGCGCATCTCCTCGACCGTGTAGGAGCCGCCGCCCGCCAGCGCGACCGTCAGCGCCGCCACGCCGAGCATCAGCTCGAACTCGATGCCCGCCGGCGCGAAGAACCCGCCGGAGAGCTTGGCGAACACGATCGCGCCGGCCATCACGCAGGCCTGCAGCGCACCGGCCAGGCGATGGTAGAAGCCGAGGATCACCAGCAGGCCGCCGACGAATTCGATCGTCGCGACGGCTGGCGCCGCCACGGACGCGAGCGGGACGCCCATCTGGGTGAAACCCTGCGTGACGCCGGCGATGCCGTACTGGAAGAACTTCTGGTAGCCGTGCGCGGCGAAGATGATGCCGACGGTGACGCGCAGCAGCGCGAGGCCGAGGGCGGGACGAAGGGAGAGCATCGGGTCTCCGGGTTGGGGGGCCAACGTCGCGAACATAGCACGCCTGGGCCCCCACCGCACGTCGGGCGCTAGGGACCCGTCCGGGCGCGCGTGAGCTCGCGCCCGATCCGCAGCGTCTCCCGCAGCAACAGCTCGAAGTCCTCGTCGCGCGAGCGGTGGTTCGTCACCGCGACGCGGATCGCGAACTGCCCGCGGATCATCGTGCCGCTGGGCACCGCGATGCCATCCTCCTGCAGGCGCACGAGGATGTTGCGGTTGAGCGCGTTCAACGCGTCGACGTCGAGGCCCGTGGCGCGGAAGCGGTAGTTCACGAGGTTGAGCGGCACCGGCGCGAGCAACTCGAGTTCCGCCTCCCGCGCCACGAGCCCGGCGAGGTACTGCGCCTGCGCGATGTTGCGGCCGATGTGCGCGCCGAGGAGTTCGCTGCCCTGTGCCCGCAGCGTCATCCACACCTTCAGCGCGCGGAAGCTTCGCGTAAGCTCGATGCCGCGGTCGTTGAAGTAGACGCTGCCGCTGGCGTTGAGGCCGCCGGGCATCGCCGTGAGATACGGGGCCTGGTTGGCGAAGGTCTGCGTGAGATGCGCGTCGTCGCGCGTCAGCAGCATCGCCACGTCGAAGGGCATATAGCCCCACTTGTGGAGGTCGAAGGCCACGGAGTCCGCGCGGTCCAGCCCGCGGACGGCGGCCTGCGCCTCGGGCATCTCCGACAGCGACGCCATCGCGCCGAAGGCGCCGTCGACGTGCAGCCAGAGGCCCTCGCGCTCGGCGAGGTCAGCGAGCGCCACGAGATCGTCGCTGGCGCCGGTCTGCACGGTACCCACCGTGCCGACGATGCAGAACGGCCTGGCCCCCGCGGCGCGGTCCTCGGCGATCATCCGCGCCATCGCCGCGACGTCGACCGTGAAGTCGCCGTGCACGGGCACGCGGCGGAAAGCGTCGTTGCCCATTCCGAGGAACTCGCAGGCCTTGGCCAGCCAGCTGTGTACCTCGCCGCTGGCATAGACGCGCAGCGGTGGTCCGCCGGCGGCGCCCGTTTTCCGCACGTCCCAGCCGGCGCGCTGCACACGTGCGACGGCGAGGCCGAGCACGTTGGCCATCGTGCCGCCGCTGATGAGGATGCCGCCAGCCGCCGCGGGAAAGCGCAACAGCTCGGCGAACCACTTCACCACCTGCTGCTCCACGTACACCGGTGCGTGGTCGAGTCCGCCCATCTGCGGGTTGACCACCGACGAGAGGAAGTCCGCCATCGCCGACTGCGGCGTGCCCGTGCCCATCACCCAGCCCCAGAAGCGCGGATGGATGTTGCCGTTGGGATAGGGACGCACGAGGCGCAGGAAGTCTTCGTAGGCCGCGGCATCGCCGCGACCGCTACGCGGTACGGGCTCGGCGTGGATCTCCGCCTTCACATCGCCTGGGGTGGGCGTCCAAGTCGGGCGCTCGCGCACGTCGCGCAGGTAGTCCAGCGACTCGTCGAGCATCCGGTGCGCGAGCGCGCGATACGACTCCCAGTCCCTGGGGTCGAGCGGGGTCAGGTCAGCGTGGTCGGGCGTCATAATAGGCAGTATGCGCGGCGGCGCGCGTGAACGCGACACGATTCTTGCGGCGTCTCTGGAAGCTATCGACCTACTGCTGCGTCGGCGGTGCCCGCGGCCTCAGCGTCGCCGTCGTCGCGCGGATCCGGCGCTGTCCCGATGCATCCGCGGCGGATAGCTTGGACGTATGGCTCTCACGACCCTGCTGCTCGCGGCGGCGCTGGCGCTGCCGAACTCCGATGCCTCCGCCGTCGCCGCACGGCGCTGGGATGCCGTCGGCCACCGCGCGATGGCCGCCGTCGCCTACGATCGCCTGCGCCCCGCCACGCGCGAGCGCGTGGACGCGCTGCTGCGTGCGCATCCGGACTTCGACCGACTCTCCGAAGGCGTGAACGCCGCGACAGCCGCGGGCATCCGCGAGGTGTTCCTGCGTGCGTCGATCTGGGCCGACCGCATCCGCAGCGACAACCGTTTCTACCGCGAGACGGATCCGCGCGCGCGGCCGACGCCGCTGCAGCCGGGCTTCCCGACGATGGCCCGCCGCGATACCTGGCACTATCTCACGCGCTCGTTCTCCACCGACGGCGCGCCGACGTTGCGCCTCGAGGAACCGCACGTGGCCTCGGAGATGCCGCGTCTTGCCGACGAGATGGCCGACCCGACCATCGCCGCCAGCGTGCGCGCCTACAACCTGGTGTGGATCATCCACATCGTCGGCGACCTGCACCAGCCGCTCCACGGCACCTCGCGCTCCACGCGCGCGCAGCCCGAGGCCGACGCGGGCGGCAACCGCGTCTTCGTGCGGCTCTGGGCAGACCGCCCGGACTCGGCCAATCTCCACGGCGTGTGGGATGGGTGGATCGGCAGAGCGGAGCGCAACGTGCGCATCGACGACATCGCGCGCCGTCTCGCCGCCGGCCTGCCCCTCCCGGTAGAGGACGCCAGCGATGCCCTGCAGATCCCGCGGGGTGCGGAGCTCGCCGCGACGGTGCGCGGTTGGGCCGACGAGAGCGCGACGATCGCCCGCTACGTGGCCTACGACCTGCCACCGCGCACGGGCGACGGCCCGCCGGCGCTCAGCGAGGCCTACCTCGCGCAGGGCGAGCGCATCGCGCGCGACCGCCTCGCGTTGGCCGGCTATCGCCTCGCCGCCCTGCTCGAGGCGCGGCTCGGCGGCTAAGCGGCGGCTAGATCAAGCCGAAGAGCATCGCCAGGCCGGATCCGAGGCCGATCGAGACGATCGCCCGGCGCACCCAGACCTGGCCGACGCGCTGGGCCAGGAGCGAGCCGGCGATGCCGCCGGCGCCGGCGCCGATGGCCATCGCCAGCGCGATGCGCCAGTCGACGATGCCCGAGACGGCGAATACGCCCACGGCGACGAGGTTCATCACGCCGCCGCCCCAGTTCTTGAGGCCGTTCATCTGGTGGATGTTCGTCAGGCCCATCAGCCCGAGGGCGGCGAGCATCAGGATGCCCGCGCCGGCGCCGAAGTAGCCGCCGTAGATGCTGACGCCGAACTGGTAGGCGAGGAACGCCGCGCTCGGCGGCAGCAGGTGGCCGTCGGCCCCGGCGATCTCGCGGCGCAATCCGCCGCGCTCGGCGAGCAGCCGCATCAGCGGCCGCTGGAGGATGAAGAGCGCCGTCGCGCCGAGGATCAGCCACGGCACGAGGGCCGCGAAGCGCTTCTCCGGCGTCTGGAGCAGGAGCAGCGCGCCGACGATGCCGCCGGCGAAGGAGGGCACGGCGAAGGCCGTCGCCCAGCGGCGCGCGCCGACCAGTTCGCGGCGGTAGCCCCACATCGAGAGCATCGTGCCGGGCCAGAGCGCCACGGTGGACGTGGCGTTGGCGGTGATCGGCGGCACGCCGAGGGCCACCAGGGCGGGAAAGGTGACCAGCGTGCCGCCGCCGGCGACGGCGTTCATCATCGCCCCGACGGCCGCGGCGAGGCCCACGAGGGGCAGGAAATACGGGGCGTCCATACTGCAGGAAGGATAGTCGCCCCGCACAGTCCCCACCCTCTCGGGGGGGTACACTCGTTAGATTTCTGCAGCGCGTCACAGCAGGCTGCGCTCGAGCCAGAGCTCTGCGAAGGCTCGGAGGTGATTACCCCAGCCGGAACCCGTCGATGGCAGGAACTCCGAATACCGCGGCCGCCCCAGCCGGCGACCATCTCGAGATCAAGGACTCGCGCACCGGGAAGGTCTACTACGTCCCGATCACCGACGAGACCATCCGCACCGCCGACCTCAAGCAGATCAAGGTCAATGCCGACGACTTCGGCATTATGGGCTACGACCCGGCCTTTATGAACACGGCGTCCTGCCGCTCGGCGATCACCTTCATCGACGGCGACAAGGGCATCCTGCGCTACCGCGGGTACCCGATCGAGCAGCTGGCCGAGCACTCGAACTTCCTCGAAGTGGCCTGGCTGCTGCGCAAGGGCGAGCTGCCGACGCAGAAGGAATACGACGAGTTCCAGCACCACATCACGTACCACACGTACGTGCACGAGAACATCAAGCGCTTTATGGAGGGCTTCCGCTACGACGCCCATCCGATGGCGATGCTGACGGCCGGCGTCGCGGCGCTCTCGTCGTTCTACCCGACCTCGAAGGACATCCACGACCCGCGCGAGCGCGACATCGCGTTCATCCGCCTGCTGGCGAAGATGCCGACGTTGGCGGCGTTTGCGTACCGCCACGTGAAGGGGATGCCCTATGTGTATCCCGACAACTCGCTGTCGTACGCCGAGAACTTCCTCTCGATGATCGCGCGGATGTCGGAGCCGAAGTACGAGGCGCATCCGGTGTACGCGCGGGCGATCGACATCCTGTTCATCCTGCACGCGGACCACGAGCAGAACTGCTCGACGAAC
This sequence comes from Gemmatimonadaceae bacterium, assembly GCA_035444005.1. GTDB lineage: Bacteria > Gemmatimonadota > Gemmatimonadetes > Gemmatimonadales > Gemmatimonadaceae > Pseudogemmatithrix. The sequence continues at coordinate 28,592 of DAOMNV010000003.1, read as the reverse complement.
GCGGTGCGCGCGGTGGGCAGCTCGCACGTGGACCCGTACTCGGCCGTCGCGGCCGGCGTGGCGGCGCTCTACGGCCCCCTGCACGGCGGCGCCAACGAAGCCGTGCTCCGGATGCTCGAGGAGATCGGCGACGTCAAGAACATCCCCGCGTTCATCGAGGGCGTGAAGAGCGGCAAGGGCGGCAACCGCCTGATGGGCTTCGGCCACCGCGTCTACAAGAACTACGATCCGCGCGCGAAGATCGTGAAGAAGCTCTGCGACGAGGTGCTCAAGGTCGCCGGGATGAGCAAGGATATGGAGATCGCGCTCGAGCTCGAGCGCATCGCGCTCAGCGACGAGTACTTCATCTCGCGCAAGCTCTACCCGAACGTGGACTTCTACACGGGCCTGATCTACCGCGCGATGCACTTCCCCACGGACTACTTCACCGTGCTGTTCGCCATCGCGCGCACCGCCGGCTGGATGTCGCAGTGGGAGGAGATGCTGCTCGACAAGGAGCAGAAGATCGCCCGCCCGCGGCAGATCTACACGGGCTACGAGACGCGCGATTACAAGTCGCAGCACATCGATCTGTCGCACAAGGTCGTGAAGTGAGACGGGAGACGTGAGACGTGAGATGTGAGAAGGGGGCGCCGAGCTTGCTCGGTGCCCCCTTCTCACATCTAGCGTCCGTTATCCATCATCCGTCCCGGCTCAGGCACACCCGCCGGACCGGACAGCTCCCACATCGCTTCACTCGTGCCGTGCACACCAGTGCGCCGAGCTCCATCAGCGCCTGGTTGTGCGTCCAGGTCGCGGTGCCGGTGCGCGGTAGCGATGCCTCGGCGATCTGCCACAGCACCGTAAGGTCGCGCGAGCGCTTGGGGTTGAGCTGCGGCGCGAACACGCGCGCCAGGACGCGCGCGACGTTCGTGTCGACCAGTGCCGCGCGACGCTCGAAGGCGAAGGTGCTCACTGCACCCGCCGTATACGCGCCGATGCCCGGGAGCCGACGCAGCTTCTCGGCCTCCGCTGGGAGCAGCGAAGGCGCGCCGTCGGCGGCGATTGCCACGGGAAGCGGCTTCCGTTGCGGCTTCGCCGTCGTCGGCGGTGCGTCTCCCCACGCCGTCGCGCCTTCACGCACGACCGCGCGCGAGAGCTTGTGCAGGTTCCGCGCCCTCGCGTAGTAACCCAGCCCGCTCCACTGCGCGAGCACCTGCGACTCCCGTGCGCGCGCCAAGTGCTCGAGCGTCGGGAATCGCTGCAGGAAGCGCTGCCAATAGTCGAGCACGCGGCTCACCTGCGTCTGCTGCAGCATCAGCTCGCTGACGAGGATCGCGTAGGGATCCCGCGTCTTGCGCCAGGGCAGGTCGCGCGCGTGGCGGCGATACCACGCGCGCAGGCGCTTGCCGAATGTCCGCAGCTTCTCTTGGTCGAGGCGAGGGGCGGTCGCCCGGCGCGCCTGCGTCAGTGCGGTTCCCACGTCGGCGCCGCCGAGAAGAGTCCGCCATCCACGATGAGCTCGCGCGCCAGCAGCACGCCGAACACGATGCTCAGCGCGCCGGCCGCCACTTGGATGGACACGCGCATCTTCCGCATCTTGTTGCCTGCGTACAGCGCCGGCACGGCGAGGATCGCCGTCACGATCATCATCCCCAGCACCGTTCCGAGGCCGAACATCAGCAGGTAGGCCGCCGCCGCCCACGGTTCGCGGATCGTCGCGAGCACCAGCAGCGCGACGGCCGCCGAGCCGGCGAGGCCGTGCACGACGCCGATCAGCAGCGGGCGCGTCAGCGCGGGCACTTCGTCCGCGCCGCGGCGGCGGATGTTGGAGTAGCCAAGCCCGATGAGCATAATGGCCACGCCGAACTCGAGCCCGAGGCCGATGCGCGGCGGGATCACCAGGCGGAACGCGATGATCGCGCCGCCGAGCAGCACCAGCGTCAGCGTGTGTCCGACGCCCCAGATGGCGCCGACCCAGGCGGCGCGGGCGAGCGAGCGCTCCCGCGCGACGATGGTCGTCACGGCGACGACGTGGTCGGCATCGGTGGCGTGACGGAGTCCGAGCAGGACTCCGAGCAGGATAGGTGTCAGCGACTCTAGCATACGGCTGCGGAATATACGCAGCCGCGTCCGCCGGCGTCTGCCGCCTCAGTGTCCCGCGCTGGTCCCCGGCTGGCGGCCCGCGCTTGCGAGCAGCGCGATGGTCTCGTCGGCGCCGGCACCGAGCCCCGCCTGCCAATGGATGATCGCGCCGTCGGCGTCGAGTACGACGATGCGGTTGCTGTGTCCGAACTCGCCGTTCGGCTCGCTGAGGTAGCGCACCCGCAGGGCCGCGGCGAGTTCGCGGACGGTGGCGTCTGGCGCGGTGATCAGCGTGAAGCGCGCGGTGTCGAGCCGCACGTCCTGTGCCCAGCCGGCGAGCCGGACAGGCGTATCACGGGCCGGGTCGATCGACGCGATCACGAAGCGCACGTCGTCGAGGCGGTCGGCCGGCAGGCCGGCCTCGATGCGCTTGAGATCGACGAGGATGCGCGGGCAGGAGACGGTGCAGTTCGTGTAGAGCATCGTGACGACCGTGAGCGGTCGACGCGGCATCTCGCCGAGTCGCGCGGTGCGACCGGCTTGGTCCGTCCACTCGCCTCGGAGGTCGTAGATCGACACGCGGCCGCTTGCCGCGGCCGTCGGCTGCACGACGACGTCCGCTGACGCCGCCTGTGCGGCGTGCGCGGCGTGCGGGTCCGCGGCCGGCGCGCTGCAGGCGGTCACGAGCGCAAGAGCCGAGGCGGCAACGAGCGCGATGCGGATGCTGTTCGAACGGCGTGACATAGAGTCCTCGTGGAACACAGACATCAGGAAGCGGCGCAGCGGAAGCCGAGCGAGGCCATTCCGCTGTTGCCTTCGAGCCCGGCGCGCAGCGCCGAGCGCAGGAAGGCGGGATAGTTGCGTGTGTCGGTCGCGCCGATCGCCGCCGACGCGCAGACGGCATCGACGTCGCGGCCGCCGAAGCCGCGCGAGTCGTCGGACGCGATGGTCGCGTTGAAGTCCTCGACCCACTCCCAGCCAAACTCGTGCAGGCCGCGGACGCCCCAAGCGTTGGCGCGCAGCCGCGACGATGGCTCGACGCCGTGGCCGCGGCGTGCGTAGAGCGCGGTGAGCTGCTGGATGAACTGCGGATCACGCGACGCGTCGCGCTGCGTCGCGTCCGCCGCTGCCGCGTACTCCCACTCGGCCAGCGTCGGCAGGCGCGCGCCCTGCGCCTCGCAGTACGCGCGCGCCGCGTGCCACGATACCCAGGTGACGGGCAGCGCTGCCGCGGCATCGCCGAGGTCGAGGTCGCCGCGCCAGTCGCGCAGGTAGGTGCCGCCCGCCGCGTACACGCCAGGCGTGTTGCTGCGCCGCCACTGTGGATGACGGCGCACGAACTGCAGGAACTGCGCCCGCGTCACCGGATCGCGGTCGAGCCAGAATGCCCCGACTGCTTGCCGAGTCACGGTGTCACCGGCCATCGCGAAGAGCCGCGACGTGCTGCCGGCCGGCAGCCGCACCATCCCTTCGCGGCGTGCCGGTGCCGCATCTGCACCGCTGCCCGCGGCCTCGGCTGGTGCCGAGACCGCGAGCAGGAGCAGGAGAGGCAGGACGCGGCGCATCGTGCGGCTCGCTCAGTGATCCATGATGCCGAGGCCCTGGATCTGGCGGAACATCGCCGGCTGGTCGTCGCCGACCACCTTGATCATCCCGATCGCGCCCTTGTTGAAGGCGCGGAAAATCGCGTGGTCCACCAGCACCAGGTTGCCCGGCACCTCGGCGCGGAACTCGACGATCGCCGAGCCGCCGGCGGGAATCATCGTCGTCTGCACGTTGCGCTGCGTGATGTCCGAGCCGCCTTCGCCGTACACGTGGTCGAAGACCTCGCCGATGATGTGGAACGAGCTGCTGAGGTTCGGGCCGCCGTTGCCGACGAAGAGCCGCACCGATTCGCCGACGCGCACCGTCGGCGCGTTGTCGCCGGTGAGGGCGCCGACCGAGCCGTTGAAGACGACGTGCGTCGGACGCTCCTCGACGCCGCGCTCCATATCGAGCGTGTGCGGCTGGCCCGCCGCGCCCGGCTTGGCGTAGAACTCCGACTGCAGCACGTAGAACTCATGGTCCACCGGCGGCAGCCCCTCGGCCGGCTCGACGAGGATCAGGCCGTACATCCCGTTGGCGACGTGCATCGGCACCGGCGCGACGGCGCAGTGATAGATGTAGAGGCCGGGGTTGAGCGCGCGGAACGAGAAGGTCGAGCTGCCGCCGGGCAGCGTGAGCGTCGCCGCCGCGCCGCCGCCCGGGCCCGCGACCGCATGCAGGTCGATGTTGTGCGGCACGCCGCTGGTCGGCGAGTTGGTGAGCTTGAACTCCACGAGGTCGCCCTCGCGCACGCGAATGAACTTGCCCGGGACGTCGTTGCCGAAGGTCCAGAAGGTGTAGTCCACGCCGTCGGCGAGGCGCTTCACGATCTCGGTGGTCTCGAGCTCCACGATGACCTTCGTCGCGTGGTTGCGCGTGATCGGCGCCGGCACCATCGGGGCGCTGGAGAGTTCCGCGCGCTCCTCGCCGCGGATGGCGGGCAGTTCGCGCACCGGCACCGCGGGCCGGGCCGAGCTGCCGCCCGAGAACGCCCGGGCGCCGGAGAGCAGGGTGAGCGTGGCGGCGACCGAGATGACGGCGACGAGGCCGGTGCGGAGGAGGCCGCGGGTGGTCGAAACGCGCGAGTCAGTCATTGGGGGAATCCTCGTTAAAGATGCATATTAGATGCACCTTTAATGTCGCCATGGACCGCGGAGCGCGAAGTCGGCCGCTCCCTTAATCCCCTGCCGAGAAACCCTTACAGGCCCGTAAGGGTCAGCGCCACACCTGCGCCATCGCCCGGATGAAATTCCCGCCGAGGAGGCCGCGGATGGTCGCGTCGGAGTGCCGGCGGCGCAGCATCGTCTCGACGAGGTCGAAGACGCGCTTGGGGTGGTTCATCCCGTCCACGTGCGCCCCGCCGTCCTCGGCGAAGTAGGCGTTGTAGCGCGAGAAGTTGGGTTGCGAGGTCGGGGCGATCGGTCCGCTGCGGGGAATCGCGTTCGCCAAGCCGGCCATGTCGAGGTCCGAACCGATGCCCACGTGCTCGGCGCCGGCGATCTTCATGACGTGCTCGACGTGGTCCGCCACGTGCTCCACGGTGACGGGCGCCTCGGGACGCACCATGAAGCGGATCATCGCGATGCCTACCACGCCGCCCTTGGCGGCGAGGGCGCGGATCGACTCGTCGGTCTTGCAGCGCAGGCAGTCGGGCAGCAGGCCGCGCGCCGTGCCGTGCGTGAAGATCGGCGGCTTCGTGGCCGCCGCGATTGCATCCATCGTCGTCTGGTCAGCGCAGTGCGAGAGGTCGACGGCCATCCCCACGTCTTCCATCTTCTTGAGGATGTCGTGGCCAAACACGGTGAGCCCGCCGTCGCGATGTTCGAGGAATCCCGCGCCGATGCGGTTCTGCGTGTTGTAGGTCAGCTGCGCGACGCGCTGGCCGAGCCGGTAGAAGGTCTCGACGTCGTTGACGCTGCGGAAATGGCTGGCGTCCTGCGTGCTGAGGATGATGCCGATGCGGCCGTTCGCGGCGGTCAGCCGCAGGTCGTCGACGGTGTCGACCCGGCGGAACCACTCGCTGCGCGAAGCGATGAAGCCGTTCCACGCCGCCGCCCACTGCACGCTGGCCTCGAAGCTCGGCGCGCCGTGCCCGAGTGCGAGCGCCGTCACGCCGGACGAGCGGAAGGTCGCGAAGTCCTCGGCGGTGAAGCTGCGCGGGTCGTTGAGCCAGCGCTGCGCCTTCGGCGGTCCCGGCTCCTCGCGGAAGTCGGAGAACGCGAACTGGCAGAGCATATCCACCACCGGCGATTCCTGGATGAGCCGGATCGTGCGCGCGGAATACTCGTCGGGCGCGAAGGCGAAGGCCCGGTACCGTTGCCGCAGGATGGCGGGGGCGCCGAGCAGGGCGAGTCCGGCACCAGCGCCGGCTTTGAAGAGGGAGCGTCGGTCCATCTGGCGAATCTGGGTCTGGCGAGGGAGCGTGGCAACCGGCACCTTCACGCCGACTAGCCGAATTCCCCCCCCGAGGGTAGCATCGGAAACTCGACCGATCTCCGGAGATCGCCATGCGAGTCTCGCTCCTCACACTGCTGATCTGCCTCGGCGCCACCGCGCTCGAGGCCCAGCGCACGACGGTCGTCGTGCGCGACGGCACCGGCGCGGCCGTGGCGTACGCGTACGTCGCGCCGGCGTCCGGCGCGGCGGTCACGGCCGACTCGGCGGGTCGCGCCGAGATGCAGCTGCGAGGTCGCGACTCGCTGTTCGTGCGCGTGCGGCGCATCGGCTACACGCCGCTCGATCGCTGGGTGCGACTGCCCGCGCCAGACACCCTCGTGCTGACGATGGGCCGCGTCGTCCAGACACTGGACGCAATGCGCGTCGTCAGTGTCCGCGACACGCCGCTCGGACAGCGCGGATTCTACGACCGCATGGACCGCGTGCAGCGCGGCGCGACGGTGGGGCACTTCGTCACGCCGGAGCAGCTCGAACTGCAACTGCCGATGACGCTGGTGCAATCACTGCGCACGGCGCGCTACGTGAGCATCAACCGCGTGGGCCCCGGCCGCGACGTGCTCCTGGGCCGCGGCGGCTGCCCGATGAACCTCGTGGTGGACGGTATGCTCGTGCAGGGCACGGCGCAGGACGAGGTCGTGGAGCAGGTGCCGACGTCGATCCGCCGCGAGGGAACCTACCGGCCACTGTCGAGCCGCGGGACGAACCTCGACATCAACAACATCGTCGGCGGCAACGAGATCGCGGCGATCGAGATCTATCCCAGCGTGGCGAACGCGCCGTTCGAGATCCAGGCCGCGGTGTCCTCCGGCCGCGGTACCTGCGGCATCGTCGCCATCTGGACCGGCGGCCGCCGCTAGTGTCCGCGGGGCCTGCGTAGCGCGTACGCTCAGCTCACCCGACTGGTCTTCCGCTTCAGGAAGTCCATCAGGATGAACTGTCCCAGCGACATCGTGTTCGTGAAGTACGCCCGCCCGCGCGTGATCGCGCTGACCATCTTCACGAACTCCACAAGCGCGCGGTCGCGCGCCAGCATAAACGTGTTCACGGGAATCCCCCCCTTCCGGCAGGCCGCCACTTCCTGCAGCGTCTCCTGCAGCACGTAGGCGTCGAGCCCCATCGAATTCTTGTAGATGCGGCCGTCAGGCATCGTCAGCGCCGATGGCTTGCCATCCGTGATCATAATGATCTGGCGCATATCCTTTTTCTGCGCCATCAGGATGCGCCGCGCGAGCTTGAGCCCTTCCGCCGTGTTCGTGTGGTACGGCCCGACCTGCGCCTTGGCCAGCGCGCCGAGCGGGATCTCCTCGGCGGAGTCGTGGAAGAGCACGGTCTTGATCGAGTCCCCGGGGAACTGCGTCGCGATGAGATGCGTCAGCGCCAGCGCCACCTTCTTGGCCGGCGTGAAGCGGTCCTCGCCATAGAGGATCATCGAGTGCGAGCAGTCGAGCATCAGCACCGTCGCGCAGCTCGAGCGGTACTCGCTCTGCCGCACCATCAGGTCCGAGTAATCGAGGTCCATCGGCACGTCGAGCGAGCCGGTGCGCAGCATCGCGGCCTTGAGCGTCTCGTTGACGTCGAGATTGAGCACGTCGCCGAACTCATACGGCTTGCTGCCGGCATCGGCCTCGATGCCCGTCGCGAGGTACGGCGTGTCGTGCGAGCCGAAGTTGCTCTTGCCGATGCCGCCGAGGATGCCGCGTAGCGCCTTGTAGCCGAGGAAGTCGATGCCCTTTGACGTGAGATCGAACTTCACGTCCTGCGCCGCGGCCTTGGCGAGCCCGTCGGGGCCGAACACGCCCTGGTGGCCGGCCGGTGCCTGCGGCGGCTGCTCGGCCTTCAGGAAACCCTCGGCCATCAACCGCTGCACGATGTCGTCGAGCAGCTTCGCGAGCTTGTCCTCGGAGATCTCGTCGCCGTCGCCGCGCAGCGCCTCGAGCATCTCGGGCGTGAACTGGCCGCTCTGGATCAGCGCGTCGAGGATGGCCTGCTTGAGCGCGTCGAGCGAGCGGTCGCCGCCCGGCTCCTCGTCCTCGTAGCCCCAGGGATTGGCCGGACCGCCGCCGGCGAACCCCGACTGCAGCAGGAAGTCGGCGAGCTTGTCCAGCAATGCCTGCAGATCCACGGCATCCGCGGACTCCGGGCTGAACTTCTTGTAGGTATGGAAGCGCGACACGTCCGGCCCTCCGGTGACTCCTGACCAACTGCCCGCTGCGCGACTTCGTTCCGGCCGCGCCGCGCCCGCTCAGCGCTGCCCGAGCAACACCACGACGTACGTGATGTAGAGCGCCAGCAGCACGCCACCCTCAGCGCGCCCGACGACGTACCGCGTGCGCATCATCGGGAAGAGGAGGGCCGAGAGCCCGAGCATCCACCACAGGTCGGTGCCGAGCACGCTCGCCGAGACGTCGAGCGGACGCACCACCGCCGTCACGCCGAGGATGCCGAGGACGTTGAAGATGTTGGAGCCGATCACGTTGCCGAGTGCGATCTCGCTCTGGCCCTTCCGCGCGGCGACGATGCTCGTCGCGAGCTCCGGCGCGCTGGTGCCCGCCGCGACGATCGTGAGGCCGATCACGCGCTCCGACCAGCCCAAGCTGCGGGCCAGACTCACCGCGCCGCGCACCAGCGCCTCGCCCCCGAGCATGAGCAGGGCGATGCCCCCGACGATCAAACCCATGGCGAGGGCGAAGGACGCCCGTGGCCGCACGGCGCCGGCCGGCGGCACGTCGAACCGCGCCACCTCCTCGGCCAGGTCCGCCGCCTCCTCGCCCGCCACGGCCGTGCGGCCGATAAAGACGGCATACGCCGTGAACAGCACGAGTCCAACGATGAAGAACCCGCCTTCGAGGCGGTCCAAGCGTCCGTCGCGCGCCAGCAGCAGAAGCTGGAAGCTCACCAGGAACATGAACGGCCATTCGAGTCGCACTGCGCTGCTGTGCACCCGCATCGGGAACACCAACGCCGAGGTGGCGAGCACCACGCCGATGTTGAAGAGGTTCGAGCCGACGACGTTGCCAAGACTCAGGTCGGAGGAGCCCTTCAGCGCCGCCGCCAGCGAGACCGTGAGCTCGGGCAGCGACGTGCCCATCGATACGATGGTGAGGCCGATGACCGCCGCCGACAGGCGCGCGGCCTTGGCGACGGTGACCGCGCCGCGGACCAGGAGATCCGCCCCGTAGCCCAGCAAGGCCACGCCGATCGCCACGAGGGCGATGTCGATGAGCATCCGCACGCGACAAAGCTGGCGCATCGCGTCGGGCCTGTCACGGGGGGGACCCAGCGGCGACATTTCGGGACCGATGTCTGCCGCGCCTTCCCTGAATCCGTTCCGGACCCTCGTCCGCTACCGGAACTTCCGGATCTTCTGGATCGGGCAGAGCATCTCGCTGATCGGCAGTTGGATGCAACAAGTGGCGGTCGGATGGCTGGCCCTCGAGCTCTCGAACGACGCGTTCATCGTCGGCCTCGTGGCCGCCGCAGGCACGCTGCCCATCCTCATCTTCTCGATGCCAGGCGGCTTGCTCGCCGACCGCAGCGACAAGCTCAAGATCATCCGCACCGCGCAGACGCTGATGCTCCTCGAAGCCAGCGCACTCTGGTGGCTGGCCTGGACGGGCCACCTCACCATCGGCTGGCTGATCGCGCTGACGTCCATCGGCGGCCTGCTCGCCGCCTTCGAGATTCCCGCGCGCCAGGCGCTCTGGGTGCACCTCGTGGACCGGCAGGACCTCCCGAAGGCCATCGGCCTCAATTCGATGGGCTTCAACCTCGCCCGCGTGCTCGGGCCCACGATCGCCGCGGTGATCATCGCCAAGTTCGGCATCGCCTGGACCTTCGGCATCAATGCGCTGAGCTTCCTCGCCGTGCTCATCGGCCTGGCGATGATCGTCATCCCGCCGGAAGCGCGCGACCTCGAGGGCGCTCGGAAGGGCGCGCTCGAGGGAATGCTCGACGCGCTGCGCTACGTGCGCGCCACCAAGCCGCTGCCGGCCCTGATGCTGGTCGCGATGGTCTTTTCCGTCCTCGGCGTGCCCGTCATCACGCTGCTGCCCGTGGTCGCTCGCGACCTGCTCGGACTCGGCGCCGAGGGCTACGGCGCGCTGATGGCGTCGCTGGGCATCGGCGCGATGGCCGGCGCGCTGGCCATCGCCGCCACGGGTGGCGGCGCGCGCAAGGGCCGCACGCTGCGGATCGCCTCGCATGCCTTCCCGCTGCTGCTCGTGATCTTCGCCCTCGTGCGCCTGCCGCAGCTCAACGGCCTGCTGCTCTTCGTCACGGGCATCACGATGATCGTCAACAACGCGCTGGTGAACTCGCGCCTGCAGGAGATCGTCCCCGACGCGATGCGCGGCCGCGTGATGTCGCTTTACATCATGGTGTACATCGGCGGCTCGCCGATCGGCAGTTTCCTCGGCGGAACGCTGGCCAAGGCTTTCGGCGTCGCCTGGGCGATCGGCGGCACCGCGGCGCTGATGCTAGTCTTCGCGCTCTGGATGTTCCGGCGGGAACCCGCGCTCACGGCGCACTGAGCGCCCGTACTGCCCGCCCTCCGAGCGCGAGAGCTTCCGCCGCGCCACCAGCGCCTCGAGGATCAACTCGCAGCTCGAGACCAACGCGTCGTCGTCGTCCTGCGGCAACGCCGTGCCGCGTACGATGTCGACCAGTCCCGGCACCGCCGCGAAGCCGGCCTTCGCCGCCGCCGCCGTCGCATCGTCGCTCACCTGCAGCATCTGGCCCTCGTCGAACCATATGATGACCTCGTCCAGCGACAGCACCGGCTCGCGCTCCTTGAGCGTCGCATCCGCCGCGCGGCGAATCAGTTCCCGCGCGATCACCGCTCCGCCGATCAGCTCGCCCTCGTACTCGAGCTCGATCTTGCCCGTGATCGCCGGCAGCGCGGCGTAGAGATCTGCCAGGCGCGGCACCACCGCCGGCTCGCCCAAGCGCACCGCCCGCCGCTCGGCGTTCGAGACGATGTTCTCCATCAGCGTGATGCTCAGCCGCTGCGACACGCCCGAGCGCTGGTCGATGCGCTTCTCCTTGCGCGCCTCGAAGGCCACGCGCTCGGCGACCTCCGCCACCAGCTCCGGCACGCGCACCGGCAGGCCGTCACGCGCGGTCCAGGCCTCCTGCGCGGTGATCTCCAGCGCGAGGTCCACCGTGCTCGGGTAGTGGGTCTGGATCTCCGAGCCGATGCGGTCCTTGAGCGGCGTGATGATCTTGCCGCGGGCGGTGTAGTCCTCGGGGTTCGCCGTGAACGCGAGGACGACGTCCAGCGCGAGACGCACGGGATAGCCCTTGATCTGCACGTCGCCTTCCTGCATCACGTTGAAGAGGCCCACCTGCACCTTGCCGGCGAGGTCGGGCAGCTCGTTCAGCGCGAAGATGCCGCGATGCGCGCGCGGCAGCATCCCGTAGTGGATGCTCAGCTCGTCGGCGAGCAGGTGCCCGCCGCGCGCCGCCTTGATCGGATCGAGGTCGCCGATGAGGTCCGCCACGGTCACGTCGGGCGTGGCGAGCTTCTCCACGTAGCGCTGGTCCGGGGCGAGCCAGGCGATCGGGGTGTCGTCGCCGGCCTCGCGGATGCGCTCGCGCCCGAACTTCGAGATCGGATTGAACGGATCGTCGTTCACCTCGCTGCCGGCGATCACGGGGATCGCTGGGTCGAGCAGCGTCGTCAGCGCGCGCAGGATCCGCGACTTGGCCTGCCCGCGCGTGCCGAGCAGGATGAAGTTGTGCCGCGACAGCAGCGCGTTGACGATCTGCGGCATCACGGTGTCCTCGTAGCCGAGGACGCCCCTGAACAGCGGCTGGCCATCCCTGAGGCGCGCGAGGAGATTGGCGCGCAGCTCGTCCTTCACGGTGCGGCCGCGCAGCGGCGCGGCGCCGAACGGGGAGGCGCGGAGGGCGCCGAGGGTCTGGGGCAGGGACGTCGTCACGATGCGCCTGGGTTGGGGCCAGTGCACTAACGCACGACGCGCGCGATCGGTTCAGGCGGTGTCCGGCCCCGGCGCGCCGCGGTCACTTGATGCGTCGCGCGAGGCGTGTCGAGACGTGGCGGCTCAGGTAGCTCTGCAGCCCCTCGCCGAGCTGGGCCAGCTGCCGCAGGTTCAAGACGTGCGCGGCGCTGACTTCCCCCACACGAAACTCGAGGATCGCGCCGTCACGATACTGAATGCGGATGAAATCGTCCCCGTCTTCGAAGCCGATCACCGTCGTGTCCCCGCCGCGGTCCGTGTACGGCTGCATCCCCGAGCGTCTCCCGTGTGTGGTACGTCACGGCGATTCTCGGACGCTCGCGTCCCGGTGTCTAGGACGGCCGTCAGAATGTGATAGCGCGGGTTACTCCGCCGCGCGAATCTCGACTTGGCAGTCGTAAAACGTCGGGCCGCCGCCCATGTCGGTGAGCTTCTGCGAGGTCACGGCGTTCACGTTGCGGCCGTCGGCCGAGAGCTTGGCCCACCAGACGCCCGGCGCCCAGGCCACGCCCTCGCGGATGCCCTCGCGGATGCGCGCCCGCGCCACGAAGTGCCCGCGATCGTTCTCGATCACCGCCATCTGGCCGTCGACGATCCCGCGGCGCTCGGCGTCGCGCGGATGCAACGAGATCTCCGGCTCCTTCACCGCCCGCTGCAGCGGGCCGACGTTCACGAAGGTCGAATTCAGGAAGTGGTGTGCCGGCGACGAGATCAGCGCGATCGGATACTTCTTGGCGAGCTCCGGCGCATTCTCCGGAAACTCATGCGGCGGCGTGAAGTCGGGCAGGGGATCGAGGCCCATGTCGGCCATCCTCTGCGAGTAGAACTCGCACTTGCCGCTCGGCGTGCGGAAGCCGCCGCGCGCGAAGGGCACGTAGGGCTTCGGCAGGTTCAGCCGCAGCCAGCCGTGCTCGCGCAGCGCCTCGAAGCTCAGCCCCTGCATCGACTCGGCCTGCGAGTCCAGCGCCTGCTTCACCAGCGTGATGTCGTCGTCGCGGAGGCATTCGTGGTCGAGGCCCATCCGCGCCGCGAGGCGCCGGAAGATCTCCGTGTTCGGCAGCGCCTGGCCCAGCGGCTCGATCGCCGGCGTGTTCAGCGACGCGTACAGGTGTCCGTACGAAAGGTGCACGTCCCAGTGCTCGAGCTGCGTCGTCGCCGGCAGGATCCAATCGGCGTAGTCGGCGGTGTCGGTCCGGAAGTGCTCCAGCACGACGACGAACAGGTCCTCGCGCTTGAATCCCTCGATCACGCGCAGGATGTCCGGCGCGATGGCCGCGGGGTTCGAGTTGTACACGACCAGCGCCTGCACCGGCGGCCCGCCCACGCCCGCATCGGGCGTCGTGAGCGCATCGCCGAGCAGCGACATGTTGATCGTGCGCGTGCCGGCGGGCGAGAGATCCTCGCGGTGCAGCACGGCCTTGTTGAACTGGAAGTTCGCGCTCGACGAGAGCTGCACGCCGCCGCCCGGGCGCCGCCAGTGCCCCACGACCGCCGGCAGGCACGCGATCGTGCGCACGGCCATCGCCCCGCCGCCGTGGCGCTGCAATCCATAGTTGATGCGCACGAAGGCCGCCTTGGCCTGCGCGTACTGCCGAGCCAGCGCCACGATGCGCCCGGCATCGATGCCGGTGATCTCGGCCACGCACTCCGGCGGGTAGCGCTTCACGCGCTCGCGGAGTGGCTCGGCGCCGAGCGTGTACTGCGCGAGATAGTCGTCGTCCTGCAGGCCCTCGGCGAAGATCTCGTGCATCAGGCCGAGCGCCAGCGCTGCGTCGGTGCCCGGACGGATGCCGATCCACTCGTCGCACTGCTCGGCCGTGCGCGTGCGGATGGGATCGATGCAGATCACCGGTACGCCCTTGGCGCGAGCCTCCAGCACCTTGGGCCACAGATGCGGGTTGCTGGTGAGCGTGTTCGTGCCCCAGAGGATCACGAGGTCGCTTTCCGGGACGAGCTCGGCGTCGGCGCCGATGCTCGCGCCGACGGTCATCCGCATGCCCATCATCCCGGCCGTCGCGCAGATCGTGCGGTCGAGCTTCGACGCGCCGAGCAGGTGGAAGAAGCGGCGGTCGATGCTCTCGCCCTGCAGCATGCCCATCGTGCCGGCGTACGAATAGGGCAGGATGGCTTGCGGCCCATGGGCCGAGCGGCGGATGTCGTTGAGTCGCGCGGCGATCGCGTCGAGCGCCTCGTCCCAACTCGCCTCGACGAAGGTCGCGCCGGGCCCCTTGGGCCCCACGCGCTTGAGCGGCGTGAGCACGCGGTCCGCGTGGTACGTGCGCTCGAGGTAGCGGTTCACCTTCGTGCAGAGGAACCCCTGCGTGAAGGGATGGTCCTTGTCGCCCTGGATGCGCGTGGCGCGGCCGTCCTCGACCGTCACCAGCGTGGCGCAGGTGTCGGGACAGTCATGCGGGCAGGCGCCGCGCACGACGGTGGCGCTCACGCGATTGCCTCCACCTGCGCGGCCACCATACGGTCGCCGTCGCGCACCTGCACCGCGCTGCCGGGCACGACCTCACGCCGCAGCATCGCGATGGCCAGCGCGCCGCGCTCCGGCGACTGCACGCTCGAGCGCACCTCGCCGACCTCCTTGCCATCGGCGTCGACGACCTGCGCCCCGCGCGGCAGCGGCGCCGTGGCGCGCAGCCAGCGCAGGTGCCGGTTCACGTGGCCGCGGAAGTGGATGCGCGCGACGACTTCCTGGCCCGTGTAGCAGCCCTTCGTAAAGGAAATCGCGCCGTGCGCGTCGAGGTTCGCCTCCTGCGGGATCGTCTCGCCGTCCATCTCGATGCCGAAGCGCGGCAGGCCGCGTTCGACGCTGAGAGTCTCGAGCCGCTCGGCGCTCGCCTCGCGCACGCCCTGCGCCTCGAGCGCGGCACGCAGCTCGGCGACGCGCGCCGGTGCGGCAATCACGTCGAGGCCAGGCACGCTCAGGTCGTCCGAGCGCACGACGTCGACGTCCTCGTTGCGCCAGAGCGCCAGCGGCGCAAGCAGGTCGAAGGTCTCGTGCGAGGCACCGAGCAACGGTGCGAGGAGCTTCGTCGCATTCGCGCCGTACACGCCGAGGCAGACCGTCTGCTCGGTGATCACCGTGTACTTGGCCGTGCGCGGGTTCACGAACTTCCGGATCATCCCGACGAAGCCGTCGGCCGACGCGGGTTCGCAGTCGACGAGCAGGTCCGCGCCGCGATCGAACACGCGGACCATCGCGATCACGCGACCCTTGGGCGTGAGCGCGACGGCGCGATGGCCCTGGCCTGGCGTCAGCGCGACGACGTCGTTGGTCACCAATCCACCCAGCGACTCCTTCGCCTTGTCGCCCGAAAACAGCATCCGCAGCCGCGCGCTGCGGTCCACGAGAATGGCGCTCATCCGATGCCCTTCACGGCGGGGCTGAGGAGCAGGCGCAGGCGTTCCGGCGTGAAGTCAGCCAGCGTCTCGACCCAGCAATCGGCTTCCATCGCGTCCTGCGGCGGATGCGCCCCTACGAGCACCGTGAGCAGGCCAGCCTCGCGCGCCGCGCGCACGCCGACGACGCAATCCTCGATGGCGACGCCGCGCAGCACCTGGCCGGGAAACAGCTCGCCGACGCGCTTGAGCGCGGCGTCGTAGGGCGCGCGCGCCGGCTTCGCCGCGCTTGCGTCTTCCTGCGCGATGATCGGACGGAACAGGCCGTCGAGCCCGGCGAGTTGCAGCACGAACTCCACGTCCCGGCGCGAGGCGCGCGTCACCAACGCGAGTCGCGACACCGCCGAGAGGCGCTCAAGCGTGGCGCGCAGGCCAACCGGCAGCGTGACACCCTTGCCCAACCGTGCGGCGAAGGCGCGCTCGGCCCGCAGGCGCGCGAGTTCCACCGCCGTGGGGTCGTCCGGCGCACCGGCCGCGTCACGGATGCCGCGGATGCCCGCCTCGAAGTTGCGGCCCTGGGCGAGCGCGAGCAGCTCGGCGCTGAGCGCGATGCCGTCCGCCGCGAGTGCCTCGGCGAGCGCCGCGTGGCGCATCGCCGTCGTGTGGGCGAGGACGTCCTCGAACTCGATCAGCAGCACCGGCAGTTCCATACTCGAATCCTAATCGGTCCGTCGCGCCCTCGCGTAGGCGGCGTCCAGCAGTTCAATGGGATGCCGCGCCTGCACCGCCGAGCCCTCCACCAGCAGTCCCGCGCCGATCTGCATCAGGCAACCGGGATTGGCCGTCGCCACCACCGCCGCGCCGCTCTCGTGAATGCGGGCCAGCTTGGGCGAGAGCACGCGCCCGGCGACTTCCGGCTGCAGGAGGCCGTAGATCCCGGCGGAGCCGCAGCACTGGGCGCTGTCCTCCAGCGGGACCACGCGGAGACTGCCGATGGCACGCAGCAACTGCAGCGGCGGCTCGACCACGCGCTGGGCGTGTTGCAGGTGACAGGGGGCATCCCAGGCCACGGGAATCGGTGCAGCCACCGTCGGGCTGGGCTTCGGCCCCGCGGCGGCCAACAGCTCCGAGGCATCGCGGACCTTCGCGCTGAACGCGGCGGCACGCGCTGCCCAGGCGGGATCGTCGGCGAGCAGATGCGCGTACTCGCGGCACATCGCGCCGCAGCCCGCCGAGTTCATCGCGATGAACTCGGCCCCGCTTGCCTCGAAGGCTGCGATGTTCCGGCGTGCGAGCTCGCGGGCGGTGTCGGCGTCGCCGGCGTGCGCGTGCAGGGCGCCGCAGCACACTTGATCCGGCGCATCCACGATGCGGTAGTCGTTCTCGACGAGCACGCGCTCGGTGGCGCGGTTGAGGGAGGGCATCAGGCCTTCCATCACGCAGCCGCTGAGCAGGGCGGTGCGGCCGCGGCTGCCATCGCCGCGCGGCTCGTAGTCGGCGACTGAATCGCGTGCCGTCGTCGCGAGCATCGCGGCGCTCGGGCGCAGTGCGCGCGGCCCGAATCGCGCGGCGAGGCCGGCCAGCCCGAGCGCGCGCAGCGCTCGCGCGGCCAGCAGGGCCGGAGGCAGCAGCCACTCGCGTGCGAACACCGCGAGCACTACCCGCGCCACGAAGGGCAGGGGCGCGACCTCACGCTGGCGCTCGCGCGTGGCTTCGAGCAGGCGGCCGTAGGGCACGCCGCTCGGGCAGGCGGTTTCGCAGCCGCGGCAGCCGAGGCACTGGTCGAGGTGCCGATGCACGTCTGCATCGTCGGCGGCCACCGCGCCATCGAGGAGTGCCCGCATCAAGACAAGGCGTCCGCGCGGCGAGTCGTTCTCATCGTCCAGCGCGAGATACGTGGGGCAGGCCGGCAGGCAGAAGCCGCAGTGCACGCAGGCATCGAGGCCGCGGCGCATCTCGTCGTCGCGCCGATCGCCGTGACGCGCCGTGGTTGCCAGGCGCGCGTGCTCGCTCACGCTGCGCTCCCGGCGAGAAGTCCGGGGTTGAGCACGCTGCGCGGGTCGAAGGCCTCGCGCACGCGTCGCATCAGGGGCGTCCAAGGCCAGTGCGCGAGATGCGGCGCCGGCGCCATCTCGCGGCGGATCACCTGCCAGGTGTCGGCGCCGAGCTCGATGCAGGCGCCGAGGCGCGCGAGCGATTCGCGCGCCGCCGCGACCAACGGCGCATTGCCACCCAGCCGCACGAGCCAGTAGCCGTTGCCCCCGTGGCCGATCGCCTGCGCCACCGTGGCGCCCAATGGCATCGCTGCCAGCGGCGCGGCGGGGCCTTGGGCGAACGCGCGCATCGCAGTGGCGTCGGCGCCCTCGACGAGCAGCGTGACGTCCACCGCAGGGCGCGCGCGCAGGCGCAGATGCACTTCGGTGATCACTGCCAACGTGCCCCAGCTCCCGACCATCAGCCGCGTGAGGTCGAATCCCGCGACGTTCTTCACCACGCGCCCGCCGGGGCGCAGGATGCGGCCGCGTCCGTCAACGCATTCCAGCCCGAGCACGAGATCGCGCGGGCGCCCGAGCGACTCGGCGAACGGACCCGCCGTCGCCGTGGCCAGCGTCGCGCCGACGGTTCCGTTGTCGTCGCCCCAAGCCTGCAACGGACACCACTGCCCCTGCGCTCGCGTGACGGCATCGAGCTCGGCGAGCGTCGTCGCCGCACCGACGCCGATGGTGAGGTCGCCGGGTGTGTACTCGCGTACGCCGGCAAAGGCGTCGAGCCTCAGCTCTTGCGCCGCCGTCACCGCGCCGCCGACGTGCATCCAGGTGCCCGCGCCACGGATGCGCAGTCCGCCGGTCGCGTCGCGTACGATTGCCGCGACGTCTTCCACGCGGTGAGGGTGCAGAGCGCTACGTGCGAGACTCACGCGAAGTCTCCGTCGCCGTGCCTCGCGTCCCCGCCGCGACCCTGCAGGGCCGGCAGGCCCTGCCACTCGCGGCAGCTGCGCACCGGCACCACCTTGCCGGGA
>DAOMNV010000003.1:0-10132 GCA_035444005.1 Gemmatimonadaceae bacterium | reverse complement strand
CCCGCCGCTCGGGATCGAAGCTCTCGCGCAGCGAGCACATCGCATCCAGCGTGTCGCCGCCGAAGAGGCGTTCCATATATGGAAGCTTGTCCAGCCCCACGCCGTGCTCACCGGTGATCGTCCCGCCGGCCGCGATGCAGGCTTCCATAATCTCAGACATCGCGGCGTGCACGCGCGCCGATTCGTCGGAGTCGTTGGCGTCGTAGGGAATGTTCGGGTGCAGGTTGCCGTCGCCGGCGTGGAACACGTTGCACACGCGCACGCCCTGCCGCGCGCCGATCGCGGCGATCTCCGCCAGCAACTCGGCCAGCTTGGTGCGCGGCACGACCGCATCCTGCACGACGAGATGCGGCGCGACGCGGCCCATCGCCCCGAAGGCCTTCTTGCGACCCTGCCAGAGCTTTTCGCGCGCGCCGGCGTCGGTGGCGCGCCGCACATCCCGCGCGCCGGCGGCACGGCACAGCGCCGTGACCGCGTCGGCATCGGCGTCGAGCCCGGCGCGCGGGCCGTCCACCTCGATGAGCAGCACCGCCGCCGCATCGGTGGGATACCCCGCCGCGTACACGCTCTCCTCGACGGCGCGGATCGTCGCCTGGTCCATCAGTTCCAGCGCCGCCGGCACGATGCCCGCCGCGATGATCCGCGAGGTCGCGTCGGCGGCGGCCGCCACCGACGTGAAATCGGCGAGCATCGTGATCACCGCCTCGGGGTTCGGCGTGAGCTTCACCGTAAGCTCCACCGCGATGCCGAAGCAGCCCTCGCTGCCGACGAAGGCGCCGAGCAGGTCGTAGCCGCCGGCGTCGCCGCGGTCCAGCGTGACCGCCTCGCCATCGGGTAGCAGCACCGTCGCGCGCAGCACGTGGTTGAGCGTGACGCCGTACTTGAGGCAGTGCGGGCCGCCCGCATTCTCGGCGACGTTGCCGCCGATCGTGCACGCCGCCTGGCTCGAGGGATCGGGTGCGTAGTGCAGCCCGAACGGCGCCGCCGCCCGTGTCAGCGTAGCGTTCACGACGCCCGGCTCGACCGTCGCGGTGCGCGCCACGGGGTCGATGGCGACGATACGCCGCAATCGCTGCAGGCCGATGAGCACCACGTCGTCGGCGAGCGCGCCGCCCGAGAGTCCCGTGCCCGCGCCACGGGCGACGAAGGCCACGCCATCGGCCGCCAAGCGGCGTAGCACCGCCGCCAACTCGTCGCGCGTGCCCGGAAACACCGCCAACCGCGGACGCTTGTGGTAACCCGGCAACGCGTCCGACTCATACGCCAGCAGCGTGCTCGCGCGCGTGAGCACCTGCGCCGCCCCGACGATGCGGGCGAGATCGGAAGCGAGCACCGGAGCGGCGGGCATCTGTGCAAGCTAGGGGGCAGAAGACTGAAGACGGAAGGAGCGCGGCCAGCGCGCCCCTTCCGTCTTCAGTCTGCCGTCCGTCGTCCCGCGGATTCCGGGCGCGCGACGACGCACTCACATCTCACGTCTCACATCTCACGTCTGCCCCTATGCAACTCCCCAAAACCCCGCCAGCGCCCGCCCTTCCGGGCTCGTACGCAGCTTGTCGAATGCCCGTTCGCGGATCTGCCGGATGCGCTCGCGCGTCACGCCCATCAACGCGCCGATCTTCTCCAGCGTCATCGCCTCGCCGCCTTCGTCGAGGCCGTAGTACAGGTTGAGGATCTTGCGCTCGCGCGGCGTGAGGTACTGCCGGAACACGCGCTCGATCGTCTCCTTCATCAGGTTGAAGTCGGTGCGCTCCTCGATCTCCACGCCGTCGCCGCCGGCGAAGCGTTCGCCCAGCGTCGAGGCCTCGCGGTCGGAGCGGTCCACCGGCGCGTCCAGCGACACTTCCGTGGACGACATCGACTTCGAGTTGCGCACCTGCTCTGGCGTCTCGTCGAGCAGGCGGCCGAGTTCGTGGTCGGTGGGGTCGCGCTTGAGCACCTGCGCCAGCACCGTCTCGGCGCGCGAGAGGCGGATGAGCGCCGAGTTCTGGTTGAGCGGGATGCGCACCGAGCGCGTCTGCTCGGCCAGCGCCTTCAAGACCGCCTGGCGCACCCACCACACGGCGTAGGAGATGAACTTCACGCCTTGGTCGGGATCGAACTTCCGCACGGCCTTCAGCAGGCCCTCGTTGCCGATCGCGACGAGCTCGGAGAGATCGAGGCCGTGGCCCTGGTACTTCTTTACATAGGAGATGACGAAACGGAGGTTCGCCGTCACCAGCCGCTCGGCGGCGGCTTCGTCGCCCTTCTGCGCGAGGCGCGCCAGGCGCTTCTCCTCGGCGACGTCGGTGATGAGCGGTAGCTTCTGGATGTCCAGCAGGTACTGGTCGAACGCGGATGACGGAGCAGATCGGAAATAGCCTTTTCTCGTCTCGGACGCGTGCTGCATACCCACCCCAAACCTGCGTGTGAAGGGAAGCGGTGCCGGGGGGCACCCCAAGGACACAGACTGGTGCGCCGGTCGGGCCGGACCCGGGCACGGACCGTTAGGCTAGGGCTTGGGGCAGGAAGCGGTCAACAGCCAAGAAACGTGCCAAACCGTGGCATTGCCGCCAGTATCGCGCCATCCCGTTGCTGGGCAACGAGATGCGCTCGCTCACAAATGTTGGAGCGTCTGGAGCACTTCGGCCTCTGGCACGGCAATCCCGAAGTCCGAGGACTCGCCGGCCATCGCGCCCAGCCGGGTGGGGAGGGCGTATTCCACCACGCCGCCGCGCGTTTTCTTGTCGCTGCGCGTTCCGATGACGATCTCCGCCGGGTCCAAGCCCGCGGGCAGGCGCACGGGAAGGCCCGCCGCGTCGCAGACCGTCGCGATGGTGTCGGCGAGGCCCGGCGTCGCGAGTCCGATTCGTTCGGCCAGCGTCGCCTCCACGACCATCCCGATCGCGACGGCGTCGCCGTGCGACACGCCGTAGCCCGTCACGTGCTCGATCGCGTGCGCGATCGTGTGGCCGAAGTTGAGGATCTTGCGGACGCCGCCCTCACGCTCGTCCTGCGCCACGACGCCGACCTTGATCTCGACCGAGCGCTGCACGAGCCGCAGCGCCGTCGCGTCGTCGGTGCTCCCGGCGTCGAGGATCTCGCGCAGCGACGAGGCGATCCACGCGAAGTACGCGGCGTCGGCGATCACGCCGTGCTTGATCGCCTCGGCGAGCCCCTGGCGCAGGTGCTGCGGCGGTAGCGTGCGCAGCACCTGCGGGTCGATCAGCACCAGCGACGGTTGGTGGAATGCGCCGATGAGGTTCT
This sequence comes from Gemmatimonadaceae bacterium, assembly GCA_035444005.1. GTDB lineage: Bacteria > Gemmatimonadota > Gemmatimonadetes > Gemmatimonadales > Gemmatimonadaceae > Pseudogemmatithrix. Next base: position 6,889 of record DAOMNV010000003.1, on the reverse strand, counting down.
TGCCCGCCGGCGTGTCGACGCCCGTCTTGCCGCCGATGCTGGCGTCGATCATCGCGAGCAGCGAGGTCGGCACCTGCACGAAGGGCACGCCGCGCAGGTAGGTCGCGGCGACGAAGCCGACGAGGTCGCCGGTGACGCCGCCGCCGAGGGCGACGAAGACGGAGTCGCGGCGGTGGCCGGCGGCGATGAGTTGGTCGCTGAGCTTGGCCCAGGTGTCGCGCGTCTTGTGCTGTTCGCCGGCGGGGAAGCTGAAGATGCCCGGTGCGACGGTGCCGCCGACGGTGCTGCCCAGCGCCATTCCCGCGCCGACGATGGACGCCAGGGCCTTGGCGGCGTAGTGCTGCGCGACCTGCTGGTCGGCGAGGATGGCGATGCGCTTGCCGGGATGCAGCGCGGCGACGCGCGCACCGAGCGTCGCGAGGGCGCCCGGCGCGATCTCGATGCTCGAGCCGTGCAGGGCGAGCGTCGTCACGCGCCTACCAGGTCACTTCGCCGGCGCCGGCGCGCTTGTTCGCGACGCGCGCCAGCACGAAGAGCAGGTCGCTCAGGCGGTTGAGGTAGACGATCACGATCTGCGGCACTTCCGTATCACGCTGCAGGTGGATCACCGCGCGCTCGGCGCGGCGGCAGACCGTGCGGGCGACGTGCAGCGCCGCCGCCTTGGGTGTGCCGCCGGGCAGGATGAAGGCCTTCAGCGGCTCGAGCTCGGCTTCACCGTCGTCGATCGCCTGCTCCAGTTGCGCCACGCGGGCGTCGGAGATCCGCGCCTTCTCGAGCTGCTCCTTCATCTTGTCGAGGTCCGGCGTCGCGAGCATCGCGCCGAGGGCGAAGAGGTCGCGCTGCACCGGCGCGAGCACTTCGTCGATGCGCGGCATCATCTCGGCGCTGCGGGCCTGGCCGATCACGGCGTTGAGTTCATCCACCTCGCCGTAGGCGCTGACCCGCGGATGGTCCTTGGGCACGCGGCCGCCGCCGAACAGTCCCGTATCGCCCTGGTCGCCGGTCTTCGTGTAGATCTTGAGCGTCATACCCGAAATCTAGCGGCCGTCGGGCCGCGTGTCGGGGATGTCCACCGCGGCGATCGCCTGCGTCGGCCGCGTCGGCGGCGCGTAGCTCTCGGGAAACAGCGCCGCGAGGTGCTGCTGCAGCCGCTCGGGGCTGCCCGGCGTGCCCTGCGCCATATTCCAGCGGTCGAGCGAGAGCCCGAGCTTGGCCGCGTTCGGACGCTGGGCGGGCTCCTTGGAGATCGCGCCCGAGATGATCCCGCGGATCCCCGTGTCCACGAGCGGCAGCAACGAGCGCACGTCGGGCGTGGGCGAGATCACGACCTCCTCGATCGCCGCCAGCGTCTCGTTCTCCGTGAACAGCGTCTTGAGCGCGAAGAGCTCGAAGAGCACCACGCCCATCGAGAAGATGTCGGCGCGCGCGTCCACCGTCTTTCCCAGCAGCTGCTCGGGCGCCATATAGTGCTTCTTGCCGAGCAGCACGGTCTTGTCCTTGGACGGATCGAACATCGTGCGCGCCTTCGCGATGCCGAAGTCGGCCAGCTTCACGTGGCCGTCCCAGGTGAGCATCACGTTGCCCGGCGAGACGTCACGGTGCACGATCTCCATCCGCTCGCCGTCGTCGTCCACGTAGTGGTGGGCGAAGTCGAGGGCGCGGCAGATGCGGCTCGCGCAGTACGCGGCGATGTCCGGCGGCAGCGCCTCCTTCCGCTTGCGGTGCGTGTTGATCAGCGTCCGCAGCGTGATGCCCTTGATCAGCTCCATCGCGATGAACGGCCCGCGATCGGAGTTCCCGAAGAAGTAGATCTGCACGATGTTGCCGTGCACGAGGTTGGCCGAGAGCTTGGCCTCGTCGATGAACAGCTGCAGCCACTCCGGGTGCTCGGCGAAGCGGTCGTGGATGATCTTCACGGCCATCCGCTTGGAGAAGCCGGCCGCGCCGAGTTGCTCGGCCTCGTACACGGTCGCCATCCCCCCCCGCGCGAGTTCACGGAGCAGGCGGAAGCGGGTTTCGGTGCGGAGGTCGGGGCCGAGGCTCATAAGGGGACGGATGACGGAGGACGGATGCTACAAGCTGGCGTCAAACTGGCCGTTGTCTAGAGGGCCGTCGCAGGGCGATTTTATATGGATGGCAACCCACGACATCCGTGACATCACGATCATCGGCGCCGGCCCGGCAGGGCTGTTCGCGCTGTTCTATGCTGGTATGCGGGGCGCGAGCGCGCAAATCGTCGACGCCCTCCCGCAGCCCGGCGGCCAACTCTCGGCACTGTACCCCGAGAAGTTCATCTTCGACGTCGCCGGCTACCCGAAGGTCCTCGCGAAGGACCTCGTGCACAACCTCGTGCAGCAGGCCGGCCAGTTCGGCCAGCCGATCCACTGCGGCCAGAACATCATCGGCCTCGAGGAGGAGGACGGGCACTTCGTCCTCGTCACCGAGACGGACCGCTTCCCGACGCGCTCGGTGATCATCGCCGCGGGCATCGGCGCCTTCTCGCCGCGCCGCCTGCCGCAGGCCTGCGCCGAGCCCTGGTACGGCAAGGGCATCGACGACATCGTGCTCGATCCCAAGAAGTACGCCGGCAAGCGCGTCGTGATCATCGGTGGCGGCGACTCGGCCTTCGACTGGGCGCACCAGCTGCAGGGCGTCGCCAAGGAAATCACGCTGGTGCATCGCTCGGACCGCTTCCGCGCGCACCAGGCGACGGTGGACGAGGTGATGGTCGCCGCCTCGCAGGGCAAGGCGACGGTGCACACCTTCCACGAGATCGCCGAGGTCTACGGCGACGGCGACCGCCTCACGGCGATCGACCTCAAGGACATCAAGGCCAAGACCACGAAGCGTGTCGAGTGCGATGCCGTGCTGCCGATGCTGGGTTACGTCTCCGATATGGGCGCGCTCACGCAGTGGGGTCTGCACGTGGAGAAGGACGAGATCCACGTGAACTCGCAGATGGAGACGGGCCGCGCGGGCATCTACGCCACCGGCGACGTGAACACGTACCCCGGCAAGCTGAAGCTCATCGCGCTCGGCTTCGCCGAGTCGGCGATCGCCGTGAACCAGGCCGTGCACTGGATCTACCCGGAGAAGAAGGTGAACCCGGGCCATTCGTCGAATCTCGCCGTCTTCGGGCAGAAGGACGACTGAGCAGGTGTCGGCGCGGCGCGCGCTCCTGACGGCACTCGCGTCGCTGGCCTTCGGGGCGCCGGCGGCGCTCGCGGCACAGGAGACGCGCTGCGACCGCGGCGACCTCGAGGTCGCCGCGCTCACCTTCCAGGGCAACACGGCGTTCAGCGATGCCCAGCTCGCCGCCGGCATCGTCACCACGCCGAGCTCGCGGGTGCGCCGGCTCACGCGCGTGCTTGGCGCGCGGCGCTGCCTCGACCAGGAAGAACTGCCGCTCGACGTCGCCCGGCTGCAGCTCTGGTACCGCAATCACGGCTTCATCGACGCGACGGTCGACACGGTCATCGGCGTCGTCTCGCCGCGCCGCGTGGAAGTGCGCTTCCTCATCGCCGAGGGCGCGCCGGTGCGCATCGATTCGCTGGTCATCGCCGGCATCGAGGACGTCCCCGAGCGCGATGAGATCCGCCGTCGCCTGCCGACCGTCGAGGGCGGATGGTTCGATCGCTACGCTACCGCGGCGACGCGCGACACGCTGACGCGCCGCCTGCGCGACAACGGCTACCCCGACGCCGAGACCTTCCTCGGCTACGATATGCTGCGCGACGAGAAGCGCGCGACGGTCACGTTCACCGTGGTGCCGGGCCCGCGCCGGCGCATCGGCCGCATCGACGTCTCGCGCGCCGGACGCGACGGCGAGCCGCCGGAAGTCGCCGCCTCCGCCGTGCGCCGGCTCGCGGGGCTCGAGGAGGGCGATCTCTATCGCGAGCGCCTGCTCGAGCGCGCCAAGCGCACGCTCTACCAGAGCGAGGCCTTCGCGCAGGTCACCGTCGAACCCGGCGATGTGCTCGGCGATTCGCTGCTCGCCGTCGACGTCGCCGTGCGCGAAGGATTCCTGCGCGCGGCACGCCTCGGCGGCGGCTGGGGTTCGCTCGACTGCTTCCGGATGACCGGCGACCTCACCGAGTACAACTTCCTGCGTTCGGCCACGCGCGTGGAACTGCGCAGCCGCGTCTCGAAGATCGGCATCGGCGAGCCGCTCGCCGGCGCGTCGTCGCTGTGCCCGCAGGCCCAGAACGACATCTACTCGCGCGACCTCAACTACTACGTCGGCGCGACGGTCTCGCAGCCCGCCGTGCTGCGTTCGAGCTTCCTGCCGACGCTCACGGTGTACTCCGAGCGCCGTTCCGAGTACAACGCGTATCTCCGCACGATCCCCGCCGGCGGCAGCCTCAACCTCACGCGCGCCATCGGCCGGCGCTCGCAGTCGTTCGGCTATACGGTGGAGTACGGACGCACCGAGGCGCAGCCCGCGCTGTTCTGCGCGGTGTTCAACGCCTGCGAGGACCGCGACCGCGCCGCGCTGCAGCGCCCGCTGCGCCTCGCCGTGCTCAGCGGCGGCTCGAGCTACGAGCGCACCAACGATCCGCTCGATCCCTCGACAGGCGTGATGGGGCGCGTCGAGGTGCGCTACTCGTCGAGCCTCGTCGGCTCGGAGCGCGACATCGACTTCACGCGCGTCACGCTCGATGGCGCGGTGTTCCGTCCCTTCGGGCCGGACATCACCTTCGCGATGCGCCTGCGCCTCGGCGCGGTGTTCGGCTCCGACCTCTCGTTCGGCCGCGCGGCGACCTTCGTCCCGCCGCAGGAACGCCTCTACGCCGGCGGCCCCAACTCCGTGCGCGGCTTCCGGCAGAACGAGCTCGGGCCCTCGGTGTACATCCCGACGTCCTACGACACCGTCGGCACCGACGGCCTGCTCCGCACCAGCGTCGCCCCGGGCGACACGGTGTTCCTCCGCGCCAACAGCGCCGAGACCAACGAGCGGGCCGTGCCGACGGGCGGCAACACCAGCATCATCGGCAACTTCGAGCTACGCATCGTGAGTCCCATCCTGCCGTCGCTGATCAAGTGGACGCTGTTCACCGACGTCGGTGAACTGTGGAACCGCGGCGAAGGCGTGCGCGGCCTCGGCTTCCGCCAACTCAAGTGGACGCCGGGGGCGGGCATCTCGATCCGCACGCCGATCGGCTTCCTCCGCGCGGACCTCGCCTACAACGGCTACTCGCGACCGGGCGGCGCAGCCTACTTCGACGCGCCCGTCGCGGCCGGCGGCGCGCTGTACTGCGTGAGCCCGACCAACCAACTGCCGACCACCGTGCAGGGCGGCGTGCTCACGCAGGCCACGGGCCGCTGCCCCGGCAGCTACGTACCGCGCACGCGCCGCGACTTCTTCGGCCGCTGGACGCCGTCGATCGCCATCGGCCAGGCCTTCTAACCGATGTCCTTCAACCGCCGCGCCGCCGTCGCCCTCGTCTCCGCGGGCCTGATGCTCGCCATCGGGGCCGCGGCTATCGGCGCGCTGGTCGCCGCGACGCAGTCGGAAGGCGGGCGCGAGTGGATCCGCAGCGTCGCCGAGGCTCAGCTCTCGCGGATGCTGCGCGCCAACATCCACCTCGGCACGCTCAGCGGGTCGTTCCTCACCGACCTGCGCGTGGACTCGGTGCGCATCGCCGACCTCGACGACTCGACCTTCGTCGCCACGGGCCCGGTGCGCGTGACCTTCGATCCGCGCGACCTCGCCGACGGCCGCATCATCCTGCGCTCCGTGGAGGTCGAGCGTCCCTTCGTGGCCGTGCGCCGCGAGCTTGATGGCACCTGGACGCACCAGAAGCTCTTTCCGCGGCGCGTCACGCGCCGCGTGAGCTCCTCGCGCCGGGCCTTCGGCGGCGTGTTCGTGGTGCAGCAGCTCAGCGTGCGCGACGGCGAGTTCGCGCTGCTGCTGCCGTGGACGCCGGACTCGGCGCCGCAGACGCGCGTCACGCGCGCCTGGCGCTGGCAGAACATCGCGCTCGATCTGCCGCGCGGCCGGTTCGCCTACCCCGACTCCGTCGGCATCCATCTTGAGATCGCACGCCTCGACGTCGACGAGCGCGACCCGCCGTTCGCGTTCCGCGGCCTCGTCGGCAACGTGCGCATCCTGCGCGACACGCTGCGCGCCGAGCTCGAACGCTTCTCGCTGCCCGGCTCGACCGGCCGCGCCGCCGGCCGCGTCACCTGGGGCGGCGGGCGCCCGGCGCAGTATGCCTTCCGCGTCGACAGCGATTCCGTCTCGCTGGCCGACGTCGCCTGGATCAACCCGGCCATCCCCACCGAGGGCGGCGGCCGGATGCGGCTCGACATCCGCAACGATCCACGCGACCCGCGTCTCGTCGAGTACGTCATCACGCAGATGGACGTGCGCGCGCACGCCTCGCGCCTTGCGGGGCAGATGACCTGGGGCGTGAAGGGCGGCGACGTCGCGCTGCGCAACGTGGACCTCGAGATGGCACCGCTCGACGCGGCGCTCATCCAGCGATTCAATCGCGGACCGCTGGCCATCCCGTTGGCCGGACGCCTCGTCGGGCGACTGCGTGCCCGCGGCGGCCCGCTCTCGGCCTTCGTCGTCGACGACGCCACCGCGACGTTCTACGACCGCAACGTGCCGGGCGCCACCGCGCGCGCCCGCGCCCGCGGCACCATCGACATCTCCGAGCCGGCCGTACCGGTCTTCGGTGGAGTCGCCGTGGACATCGCGAGCTTCGACCTCCGCACCGCGCAGGCCTGGGAGCCGTCGCTGCCGAAGCTCAACGGCATCCTCAGCGGCCGCGCCATCCTCGACTCCGCCTGGGGCGACCTCCGCGTGCGGGATGCCGACATCACGCACGTGGACGGCGAGGCGCCGGCGTCGCGCCTCGTCGGCCGCGCGCGCCTGCGCTGG
>DAOMNV010000002.1:37339-118046 GCA_035444005.1 Gemmatimonadaceae bacterium | reverse complement strand
ACGGATCCTGACGGGCACAAGCTCAGCTGCACGTGGCGCGGCGAGCGCCTGCCCTGGCAGCTCACGCGCACGCTGCTCGTGCGTCCCGACGGTGCGGTCGAGGCGCGGTACGAGGCCCTGACGACGGGCGCGGACCGCTTGCCGTTCCTCTGGAGCGCGTGGATGACGTTCCCGCTCACGAAGCTCACGCGTCTGCGGTTGCCCGACGGCGGGCGATTCCGCGTGGCGTCGCTCGGCGGCGCGAAGCTGCAGGGCGAGGTGATGGAGGGCGACGGCAAGTGGCCGCGCTTGGTGATGGATGAAAAGTCGCGCGATCTCTCGACGCCGTGGAGCATCCCGCGCAAGGCGCAGCTCGGTGCTTGGCTCGAACTCGGGCCGGGTCGTTCGATGATCCAGCTCTGGGAGGGCGACAAGCGATTGACGCTGAGCTTCGATGGCGCAGGTGTGCCGTACTGCGGCGTGTTCATCGACCGTAGCGGGCTGCAGCACGCGCGCACGCAGCGCCTGCAGAAGATCGGTACGCCAAGCCTGTGCCTTGCGCCCGCGCTCGGCGCCCCGGACAACTACAAGGACGCGCTGGGTGATTGGCAGAGCGTGACGTGGCTGGTGCCGGGCGAGCCGCGGCGGTGGAGCGTCACGATTCGCGGAGGCACGGCGTGAGCGCCCTTTCGACGTTGCTCGATGGCTTGGTGGACTACGCGGGCCTGTTTCCACCTGCGGCCCTGCCGATGGACGCGGCCGTGCGCAACTACGCGGCGTACCGCGCCGGAGCGCAGCGCGGGATGCTTGCCCGTTTCGTGCTGCCGGCCGCGCGGCTGGATGAGTTCGTGCGCGAGGCGTCGGCGCTCGAGCCTGACGGAAGCGCTTGGCCGCTCTCCGTGCTGGCCGGCCCTGGCGATGCGCCGGCGATCGGCGCATTCAACCGCGCGCACGGCGCGCGCTGGCTGGTCGATACGATCGAGGCCAAGGCGACGACGGCGGACGACGTCGCTGCGCTCGCGGCGGCGTTTGGCAGACTGACCGTGTACGTGGAGATTCCCGTCGACGACGCGCTGTCCACGCTCGTGCAGGCGATCGCGCAGGCGAATCTCCGCGCGAAGATCCGCACCGGCGGCGTGACGCGTGACGCCTTCCCGGCGCCGGAGGCCGTGCTGCGCTTCCTCGCCGAGTGCACGCAGCGGCAGGTGCCGTTCAAGGCGACGGCCGGGCTGCACCATCCGCTGCGCGGGGAGTATCCGCTCACGTACGCGCCGGACGCCGAGCGCGGCACGATGTACGGCTTCCTCAATGTGTTCCTCGCGGCGACGCTACTGCACGCCGGGCACGCGCCCGCCACGCTGCTCGGCTTGATCGAGGAGCGCGACGCGGCTGCGATCGTCGCGGACGCCAACGGAATTTCCTGGCGCGGCCTGCACGCGAGTGCGGCGCAGGTGGCGCAGGCCCGCGCGCGATTTGCGGGATCGTTCGGATCCTGCTCATTTGAAGAGCCGGTGCAGGACCTCGCGGCGCTTCAGCTCCTCCCCCCACGGCAATGACGCACGATCCCACGATCGACCCCACCCTGCGCAGCTGGGTGGAGACGGCCAACGCGGCCGAAACGGACTTCCCGATCCAGAATCTCCCGCTCGGCTGCTTCATCGTGGCCGAGGGGCAGGCGGCGCGTTGCGGCGTCGCGATCGGCGACCGCATCCTCGACCTGCGCGCGGCGCGAGACGCGGGGTTGCTCGACGGCCTCCGTGCCGACGTGCTCGAGGCGCTCGACGCCGAATCGCTGACGCCGTTGTTCGCCACCGGCCGCTCCGGGATCTCGGCGCTGCGCCAACGGGTGAGCGCGTTGCTCGCGGCGTCCTTCGAGCAGCAGGGGCGCGTGGCCGACGTGCTGGTGCCGATGCGCACGGTGACGATGACGATGCCCGCCGAGGTCGGCGACTACACGGACTTCTACGCGAGCATCGACCACGCGACGAACGTGGGCTCGATGTTCCGTCCGGACAATCCGCTGCTGCCGAACTACAAGCACGTGCCGATCGGCTATCACGGGCGCGCGAGTTCGATCGTGGTGAGCGGCACGGCGGTGAAACGTCCGCACGGGCAGACGAGTGCGAAGCCGGAGGGACCGCCGGGCTGGGGACCGAGCGCGCGGTTGGACTACGAGTTGGAAGTGGGCGCGTTCATCGCCGGAGGCAATGCGATGGGGCACGCAATCCCGCTGGCCGAGGCCGAGCAGCACATCGCGGGCTTGGTGCTCGTGAACGATTGGTCGGCGCGTGATGTGCAGACGTGGGAGTATCAGCCGCTGGGGCCGTTCCTCGCGAAGAACTTCGCGACGAGCGTGAGCCCGTGGGTGGTGACCGTGGATGCGCTGGCGCCGTTCCGCGTGCCGGCGCGGGCGCGCGATGCGTCTGACCCCGCCGTGCTGCCATATCTGTCGGATGCACGGAACGAGCGTGCGGGCGGTTTCGGCATCACGCTCGAGGTGTGGCTGCAGACGGCGACGATGCGCGCGGCCGGCGAGGCGCCGGTGCGCATCTCGCACGGCGACTTCACGCGGATGTACTGGACGCTGGGCCAGATGCTCGCGCACCACGCGAGCAACGGCTGCAACCTGCGCGCGGGCGACCTGATCGCCAGCGGCACGGTGAGCGGCGCGACCAAGGACTCGCGCGGCTGCCTGCTCGAGCTGACCTGGCGCGGGACGGAGCCGTTGACGCTGCCGAATGGCGAGACGCGCAGCTTCCTCGCCGACGGCGATGAGTTGATCCTTCGCGGTTGGTGCGAGGCGCCGGGTGCGGTACGGATCGGGTTTGGCGAATGCCGTGGGACGGTGTTGCCGGCGGTGTGACCTCAACGGGGGCGATGGAGATGCGTGCGGGATTCCTGATGGTTGGTTCGCTGCTGCTGGCGACGGCGCTTGGCGCGCAGGGTGGCACGGACATCTGGGTGGCTGAGCTGCGGGGCAGCGGCTCGGCGCTGTCGCTCGGTGAGTTGCGCAACGTCACGCGACGCGCGGGCTACGACAACCAACCGCAGTTCGCGCCTGACGGGAACTCGTTGCTGTATACGCGCATCGACGAGGACGGCCGGGCCGAGACTTGGCGCGCGCCGCTCAACGGCCGCACGAACGTGCCGGTGACGCGCACCAAGCGGCGGCAGGAGTACTCGCCGACGCCGATGCCCGATGGCCGCGGCTTCAGCGCCATCGTCGTGGAGGCGGATTCCACGCAGCGCCTCTGGGCCTACGACTGGAACGGCGTGCCGCAGCGCGTGATCGTGCCGGCGCTCAAGCCGGTGGGTTACCACGTGTGGATCGGCGGCGCCAGCATCGGTGCCTTCGTGCTCAGCCAGCCGACGCCGCGCGACGCGAACGCGTTGGTGCTGATGAACCCGCAGACGGCGCGCGTGGACACGCTTGCCCGTGGCATCGGGCGCGCGTTCGCGCGGGTGCCTGGGCGCGATGCCTTCACGTTCGTGCATTTCCACGGCGACACGGCCGTGATGGGTGAGGTGGACGTGCGCACGCGCGGCGTGCGCCGCATCGTCAGCTTGCCGCGGGGCGCGGAGTACCACGTGTGGTTGCCGGACGGCAGCGCGCTGATCAGCGGGAACGGCGTCCTGTACCGCTGGTACGAAGGGCGGTTGGAGACCTTCGTCGACCTGCGCTCGCGTGGCATCCAGGATGTGTCGCGCTTGGCGCTGAGCGCGGACGGGAGAACCTTGGCGCTGGTCGGGGCGGACCCGCGGCCGTGAGCGATGGCGCCGGTCGGCACTTCGCACATCTGTTCAGCGGGCACGCCACGACCTACGCGGCGTATCGTCCCACGTATCCGCCGGCGCTGTTCGCGTGGCTAGAGCAACAGGCACCGGGCTGCCAGCAGGCCTGGGACGTGGGCACCGGCAATGGCCAGGTCGCCATCGCGCTCGCCGAGGCGTTCGGCGCGGTGCTGGCGACGGACCCGAGCGAGACGCAGCTCGCCGCCGCTGCCACGCACCCGCGCGTGACGTATCGCCAGGCGACATACGACAGCGGTTTGCCTGACAGGTCGGTCGAGCTCGTCACCGTCGGGCAGGCGTTGCACTGGTTCGACCTCGATGCGTTCTTCGCCGAGCTGCGGCGCGTGCTCGTGCCGGGTGGGTTCTTCGCGGCATTCGCCTACGTACACAGTCAGGTCACGCCGGCAGTGGATGCAGTGACGCTGCACTACCACGACGTCACCTGCGCGGAGCACTGGGCGCCGGAACATCATCTGATCCGCGCGGGCTACCGCTCGATGCCGTTGCCGATCGTCGGGCGTGAGGTACCGCCGTTCGAGATCCGCAGTGCGATGTCGCTGGAGCAGTACCTGGGCTTCCACCGCTCGTGGAGCGCGACGCAGCGGCTGCTGGCTGCGGGCGGCGAGGGGGCGGTGCAGGCCTTCGAGCGCGCGGTGATGGACGCTTGGGGCGACGTGCCGACGCGCGAGGTCGCTTGGCCGATGTTCGTGCGTGCGGGGAGGCTCGCCTGATGCGCCGCGTGCTCGTGTACGGCGTGGTCGCCGGATTGTGCACGGCGGCGCTGCAGCTCATCGAGTACCGCTGGCTGGTGCTCGAGCACGCGTTTGAGATCTACGGCGGATTGGTGGCCGCACTGTTCGCCGGGCTCGGGATCTGGCTGGGGCTGAAACTCACGCGCAAACAGGTCGAGATCCGCGAAGTCCTGGTGCCCGTGTCGGTGGCGGAGCCCTTCGCGCGGGACGACGCCCAGGCCGGTGCGCTCGGCCTCACGCCCCGGGAGCTCGAGATCCTGGCGCTGATGGCCGAGGGCCTGAGCAATCGGGAGATCGCCGAGCGGGCCTTCGTGAGCGAGAACACGGTGAAGACGCACGCCAGCCGGGTGCTCGACAAGCTCGGGGCGGCGCGGCGAACGCAGGCGATTCAGCGGGCGCGGGAACTGCGGCTGGTTCCCTGACTCGGGCGATCGACGCACGGCGAGCCACCGACTCGCGCGCCTGGATGCCCGGATGTCCCACAAACAGTATCATCCGATAGGATGATTTCCTGTCCCCGTCGCACAAATCATCCTTTTCGGTGATGCGCGGCGAGTCGCGGGACCGCTAGGATGCCGCCGCACCCAACCCTTGGAGCCTCTATGCGGAAGATCGTCCTGACGTTTGGCCTGATTGCCGGCGCGGTGATGTCGTTGATGCTGGTGCTGTCGTTGCCCTTCCAGGAACAGCTTGGCAGTGGACTCGGGATGGCGGTCGGCTACGCTTCGATGGTGCTGGCGTCGCTGATGATCTACTTCGGCGTGCGGCAGTACCGGGAGGTCGAGTGCGGCGGCGCGATCGCGTTCGGCCAGGCGTTCAAGGTCGGGATGTTCATCTCGCTGATCGCCATCGTGTGCTACGTGCTCACGTGGGAGGTCGTGTTCACCAACTTCCTGCCGGACTTCGGCGAGCAGTATATGGCGCAGATGCTGGAGCGTGCGCGCGAGGCGGGTGCGACGGCCGCGGACCTGGAGGCGCAGGCGGCGGAGCAGGCGAAGTTCTGGGAGACGTACAAGAACAACGCGCTGGTGCGGATGGGGTTCACGGCGTTGGAGCCGCTGCCGGTGGTGTTGGTGTTCAGTTTGGCTTCGGCGGGGTTGTTGCGGACGCGCGGAACCGCATCGACGCAGGGCTAACCCGCTGCGGAGAGTGCAGGCCGACTTGCGAGGCGTGACGTGGACTCTCCGAACGCCTCACTCGCAGCGTCATCGATTGCCATCTGATCGTTGCTCGTGGACACGTCGCGCAGCAAGTCGACGAGACGAGGCGGAAGCGAGTGGAATGTAGGCACCCGCACCCGGCGCAACGTCTGCGCCTGGTAGCGCACGCTTCCTCCGCGCATCTGCACGGAGAAGGCGCGAACTTGAAGGAGCACGTGAGAACTGCGAAGCAGTGCCTGCAATGCGGAGAGATCCCATTCCGCGGATATGACGAAGTAAAGGTTGTGGCTTGGATAGTACTTGCCCGTATCGAGCGCCACGTTGCCGCCGATCTGGATGTCCGGAAGCAACAGCTTCGGCGTGCCGGTCAGCGTTGGCCAAACCCGGTCAATCGTTCTGAACCAGCTGGCAGGTCGCGACTTCGCAACGTGCCGCTTCTGGAGTACTTCTCGGTTCAGATGGAAGTGAGCTGCGAGCCCCGGGTAGTCGTTGAGGTCAATCAGTTGGCCGTCGTCTGCTGCGGCGAAGGGATTCACCAAGCGGTGACCAGACCACTGGATGCCGCTCGGCGATACGTCGCGCGGCACAGCCAAGGGGATCAGACGGTCCTGCTCAATGGCCGTGCTTCCCTTCTTGAGAATGAAAATGCCATCGGCGCCGGTTGCCACGCCGATTCCGACACGGGTGCTGCGCGCGGAATCTTCGAGTAGAGCAAAGCGTTGCGAAAGTCGATTGAGCGTTGCGGCCTCCTTCGCCGACGTCGTGCTCCAAGGCGCTCCGTCAGAGTACCAAGTGGAGAAGACGTTGAGCGGCCCTCTGCGCGTCACGCCGAGCGCTTGGGCTCGAACGGAATCGAGGGTCTTTGTTTCGACATCCTGCAGCGTTCCAGCCAACGTCCGCTTTCCGCGCTGACGGTCGATGGTGACAATCGCGGGATAGGCAGAGACATCGGTGAGGAACGGCTGGGTATGCTCAAGGTTGACGTAATGGCGAACTCTGAAACTTTCGGAGATGAGCTTACGAAGCTCGGCACCGTATTGATTCTTCGCAAAGCGGTTGGCGCAAATGAATGCGAGCGAGCCCGTCGCGGAGAGCAACCGCAATCCCTGCTCAAAGAAGGCGATGTAGACGTCAGCGCGGTCCGTTAGAGTCTCAAATCGCCTCCGGTACTCTGCGAGGACTCTTTTTGGGAGATCTTCCAGTCGAACGTAAGGTGGATTGCCAACTACAAAATCGAAGCGACGATCCCATTCCTGTAACAGAAAATCGCCTTGCACGGCCCACTTAGCCGCAAGCGCGCGCGCGCGCGGCTTGGGACATCCGGCGAAAGTAAGGCGCTCTACGATAACCCTTCGCGCCGAAGATACCGCAGTTTCGCTGAGGTCGACGGCGCAGATCGCACTCTCCAGGGCTCTGTTCTCCCAGCGCACCCGAGTCTTGTGAACTCGTTCGGATTCCACCAGACGATCGACGACTGCGGCAAGGAAGGCACCATCGCCGCAGCTCGGTTCAAGAAGCGTCTGGTCCGCCAACCGCGACATCTTGGGAGTGTACCCGACGAGGTCGAGAATGAGCTCCACAATTTCGGGCTTGGTATAGACGACGCCGACATCGCCGGTGTCGAGGTCCTTTGCCCACACCTGTCGCCAGTCAGTCGTGAACAGCTCAAGCATTCCGCGAGCCCTCAACACCAACCAGATGACCAAAAAGGGAGCGTACGAAGTGCTCGAACGACAGCGCCGAAGTCGGTTCGCGGAAGGCGCCAGAGATGCCACGAGGCGATGTCAGCAATGCAGCAGCCGTGTAGTTCCGCTCGAGGACGAGCCTCTGGCAAAGAATCGCGTATCGGTCGATGTACGACGTATTGTTGAAGATCGGCATCGGCTCGAAGACGGCTCTCGACATACGAACCGGCGAAACGGACTTGTCAGATTCCTCAACGAGCAGGAAGTAGCCAACCCAAGGCTGATGCGGCCCTAGGACACCCTCGCGGTACGCCACCCAGAAGTCGGTGGAGCTGCCAATAGCCTCTTCGCTTCGGTTGTTGAAGTTGTTACCAAAGCTGGGACCGACCTGAGACTTCATCTCGATCGCAGCGCAGAGGCGACCGTCGCGCACGACGACAATGTCCCACTTCTTGGTCGGACGAAAGTAGCCAGGGAGCTCAACGCCGGACTTTAGGCGAATCTCCGAGTCTGTGAACCCCGCGAGCCGCACCACGTCAACAATCAACTCGCTGAAGGCATTCAGATGCTGGCCTCCAGTTACCTCTCCCCTTGTCCCGGTGTCGGATCCACCCCGTTGCGACTGTCTCTTCGCTTGACCGGATCGAGCACGCCAATACGCGGCGACGGCCTTGCGAACGGCGGTGTCGAGATCGGACTTTGAGAGGGGGAACTGCACGGTCGAGTTCGGCATTCGGCGTCGTGGTCTGCGGGGGCGAGGCACGGGGCTCTCCTGAATCTAGCGGCTGGGCTGGATGTCGGTCGGGCACGGAGATTGCGCTGGTGCATCGGCCGACTACGTACCGGGAGCCCGCCAATAGGGACATCCCGCCGCCGTCTCGAGCCAGAAGCGCCTTGCCTCACGGTGGGAGTCCAGACAGCTTCAAGGCAGTCGGTGAAAATCCTCCTCAGAGTGCCAGATGCCCAGCAAGAGCAGTGTCCGTCAATCAATGCCAACCCAGAAGCCAGTCAGGGATGCCGGTGACGCGCTGTACCGCGCGGCGCAGGAGTGCTGCCATCAGCACGAGCGCATCGGTGCGTTGATCAAGGTCGGCGCCGACGACCAAGAGTTCGAGGCGGCGTGGGCGATGGCGGATATGGCCGAGGCGCAGATGGGGAAGCGCACTGAGGCCTATGAGGAGATTGCCGGGGCCGGCCGCGGCGCCGAGCCCGAGGACTGGTGGCATCGGGCGAACGCGCTGTGGATGGCCTGCCGCGAGTACGCGAGGCGGTATGCGGCGAGTGCGGATGCAGCATCGCGGCGGAAGCGGCATACGGCGGCGCAGCTCGGGGAGATTGCGGTCGAGTATGAGTTGGAGATCTCGGCGCGGATGGCGGTGAAGCAGGCGATGAAGGAGTATGCCGGCGCGTGAGGATGCGCCTGGGTTGGCATCGATTCCGCATTCGACGCCTCAGCCTGGCAGCGCTGTTGGCGAGTGGGATAGCGAGCGCTCCGACGCTCGCGCAGCAGGCGCCGCTCCGGCTTGAGCTCGTCACGACGGTAACTGCGGCGGACGGCGGACCCGAGCGATTGAACGCCAGTGTCGCGATCAAGGACAATGGGACGATGGCTTTCACCTTGGGGTTCGACGCGGGCGATCGCCTCGTGACGATACTCAGCGTGACCGGTCGGTTGATGGCGCGGGCTGGCGCTCGGGGAGCGGGACCGGGCGAGTTCAACTCGGTGCTGTCGGTGGTGTTCGTCGGCGATTCGTTGTATCTCGGGGGTGCCGGACAAGTCTCCGCCTTCACGCTGCAAGGCCGACATCTGTGGTCGCGCGCGGTCCCTCCGCTGCAGCTGATGGTAGGGGCGCACGCCGACTCGCTGGATATGCTCGATGCGCGATTCTGGGCCGATGGGCGCGGGGTGGGATCGGCGTACCGACGATCGACGCGGCGTGGCGGTGGCGAGCGCCGACTGTTTGACGGTGATGATCCGACCATCCGTGCGTTCGCGAAGGGAGTGCAGGACAGCACTCGATTCCCGCGTCCCGGCTTCGCCTCGGCGCGCACCGGATTCGTGCTCGCGCATCCGCAGACCGGGGCGCTGCTGTATGCTGATGCCGATGGTCGCCGCCCGCGCCTGGTACAGCCCGCGCGCGCACCGCGCTTTCGGTCGTCCGATGACGTGACGCGCGAGCTTCGCGACGCCGAACGGGCATCGCAGCGGCCGTTCCGATTGCCGGACGGCCGATTCGTGACCCTACCATTCGATCGCCAGGCCACGCGCCGGCGACTCGAGGCACCGATTCCTTACTTCAGCGCGCGTCTCGGTGGACTGCATTTCGATGCCCGCAGCGGTCGCGTATTGATGGTCGAGTCGCTCGGAGACTCCGCGCAGGTCACGGCGTATGCCCTGGACGGCGGATCGATCGCGCGTGGGCGTGTGGCCTGCGACAATCGCGACGGCTCCGCCGCGGTCGCGCTGCCGTTCGTGCTGCTGGCCTGCGCCGCAGAGGACGACGGAGAGCGTGTCCCTGTGCTCAAGCTCTTTCGGGTACGTTGATGCGCTGGCCCCTCGGAACCGTGCTTGCGCTCGTCGCGTGTTCATCGGCGACAGACCACGTAGTCCGGCAACGCCCTGTGTGGGAACGACCGGCGGCGGAACTCGATTCGACCGGCCTGCGCGTGATCGCAACGGATGCGGTGCGCGGCACGCCGATCCGCGCGCTGGTGTGCTTCGGCTCCGGTTTCGATACTTCAGTCGTCGCGGATGCAGACGGCGTTGCCACGATCTATACGCGCGGCGGCGGGAACATCTGGGCCTCGGTGCGCGCGCGCGGTTACCACGATGAATTCCTGATCTTCAACCCAGGTCGTCCGGGTCGAATGCAGGTGCGTGTGGCGATGACTGCGAACCCGCGCGCAGAGAAGCCCGTCAGCTGCGAGGAGCCACCGCTCAGCCCGTAGCTTCCACCCACGCCGCCATCGCGGCATCCAGCTCCTTCCGCGCCTTGGCCAAGTCCTGGTCAAGGCGCGCGGCTTTCTGCACACCCTCGGCGGATCCGTCGTAAAGATCCGTGTCCTCGAGCGCAACCTCGAGCTCGTTCACACGCTTCTCCCAGCGCTGTACCGCCGCCTCGGCGTCCGCCGCGGCCTGCTTCTTGGCCCGCTGCGACGCGTGCTGGTCAGCCTGCTTGCTGGCGTTCTGCTTGGCCTTCTCCTTCTCGGCCTGCTTGCGCGCCTCGTTCGCCTCGGCGTCACGCTTGGCCTGCAGCGAGGCCTTGCTGAGCTTCGACTCCTCCCACTCCACGAAGCTGCCGTCGAAGTCCACGAGACGATTGCCCTCGAAGGCCCACACGCGCGTGGCGACCTCGCGCAGGAAAGCGCGGTCGTGGCTGACGAGCAGCACCGTGCCCTCGTATTCGTCGAGCGCGTCTTCCAAGGCCTCGATGTTCTCGACGTCGAGGTGATTGGTCGGTTCGTCAAAGACGAGCAGGTTGGCGTGCGAGAGCGTGATGATGGCCATCGCCATCCGCGCGCGCTCGCCGCCGGAGAGGGAGCCGATCTCGCGGAACACTTCGTCGCCGCTGAAGCCGAAGGCGCCGAGGTGGTTCTGCACGCCGCCGCGGCTCCACAGCGGGCGCTGGTCGAGGATGGCGTCCATCAACGACTTGCGCAGCGGGAGGTCGCTGAGGTCCTGGCGGAACCACGCGGGCGTGATGCTCGCGCCGACCTTGGCCTCGCCGCCGGCGGCGGGAAGATCGCCGAGGATGGTGCGGATGAACGTGGACTTGCCGGCGCCGTTGGGACCGACAAGCGCGACGAAGTCGTTGCGGCGCAACGTGGCGGTGAACCCGTCCACGAGCACGCGGTCGGGCGGGACCTCGACGCGCAGGTCCTTGATGGCGATGACCTGGTCGCCGCCGCGCTCGTTGGGCTCGAAGTGCAGGGTCATCGCCGCGGGATCGCCCGGCGGCGGCGCGAGGCGTGGCAGGCGCTCGAGGCGCTTGCGCTTGCCCTTGGCCTGGAAGGAGTTCACGCCGGCGAGATTCCGGCGGATGTACTCCTCTTCCTTCTTCACATACGCAATCTGCTTCTGCAGCTCGCGCTCGCGCGTGAGCCGACGCTCGGCGCGCTGCGGCACGAACTGGCTGTAGTTGCCCTTGTACCACTCGCTGGTACGGCCTTCGACGTGCAGGATGTGCGTGCAGATGGCGTCGAGGAAGGCACGATCGTGCGAGACGACGATGACGGTCTCGTCCGCTTCCTTGAGCCAGTCCTGCAGCCAGGTCGTGGTGTCGAGGTCGAGGTGATTGGTCGGTTCGTCGAGCAGCAGCAGGTCGGCGGGCGCGATGAGCTGCGCGGCGAGGCCGACGCGGCCGCGTTCGCCGCCGGAGAGCGTGGAGATGAGCCGCGTCTTCGATTCCTCGGCGTCGAAGCCGAGGCCTTGGAGCACGGCGTCCACGCGGGCGTGATAGGTGTAGCCGCCGAGGTCGGCGAAGCGCTCCTGGTCGCGGCCGAACTTCTCGAGGAACTCGTCAGTGACCTTCTCGCCCATCTCGCCGAGCTGCATCGCCTGCTCGGCGATGCTCTTCTCGAGGGCGATGACCTCGCGCCAGGCCGCGGCGCCGGCTTCCCACACCGTGGTCGCGCCCTCGAAGGCGCGGTGCTGGTCGAGCAGCGCGTGGCGCAGGCCCGGCTGCCGCGCGACGTTGCCCACCGTCGGCGGCATCTCGCCGGTCATAATGCGAAACAGTGAGGTCTTGCCGGCGCCGTTGCGCCCGATGATGCCCCAGCGGTCGCGTGCACCGACCGTGAAGGTGACGTTCTTGAGGAGTTCCGTGGCGCCGAACGAAATGCCGACGCCAGACATCGAAATGAGGGTCACGTATCCGTCGGGGTGGGGACGGTGAGGTCCCCGGTGTCGTAAGCCCGCTTGGCGAGTGCGCGCAGGCGGTCGTCCTGGTTCTTGTCGATGGCGCGGATCGCGCGCCGTGCGCGGCGCATCGCCATCGAGATGAAGATCTTGGCGGCGTCGAGGTCGTCCTTGGCCCCCGCCTCGCCGTGCTTCTTGATGGCCGTCGTCGCGCGGGAGAGCACGGCGGTGCTCAGGTAGATGTCGATGGCCGCGTTCGCCATCCGCTCCTGGATCATCTGGCGTTCGATGATGTCCTTGCCGTGCTCGATGAGCGCCTTCTCGACGGCGAGGGCGAGGTCGTGGATGGCGGACTCGACGAGATCCGCCTCGTCGGCCAGCGCCTCGTGGACCTTGGTGAACTTGTTCTTGGTGATCGTGCGCTTGGCGCGGCCGGTGACGTAGCTGGAGATCGCGCCGATGTTGCGCAACGGGTTCTTGAACGCCTTGCCGACCTGCTTGAGCTCCTCGCCGGGCTGCTGGAGGCCCATCAGCGCGATGAGCGCGCGGAGGATCTCGTTGGTGCCCTCGAAGATCATATTGATCCGCGAGTCGCGCAGGGCCTGCTCGTAGCGGTACTCCTTGGAGTAGCCGATGCCGCCGGCCATCTGCATCGCGTCGGACGCGGAGCGCCAGGCGAGCTCGGAGGCGTAGACCTTGCAGGCCGCCGTCTCGAGCGAGAAGTCGATGCCGCCGCGGTCCACCATTCCGGCGCAGAGCATCCAGCCGGCGTCGGACGCGTAGCAGTCCGCGGCGGCGATGGCGATCTTGCGCTGGATCATCTCGAAGTTGCCGATCGGGCGACCGAACTGCTCGCGCTGCTTCACGTACTCGATCGCCATCTTGAGCATCTCGCGCGTGCCGCGCGAGGAGCCGGCGGCGAGGCCGAGGCGGCCGGAGTTGAGGATCTCGAGCGCGATCTTGAAACCGCCGCCGACCTCACCGAGCAGGTCCTCAGCGGGCACGACGACGTTCTCGTAGGTGACCGTGCGCGTATCGCTGGCCTTGATGCCCATCTTCTCTTCGATCTTGCCGAGCGAGACGCCGGGGGCCTTGGCATCGACGATGAATGCCGTGACGCGCTGCTTCTCCTTGCCGTCGATGACCACCGGCACCTTGGCGAAGACGGTCATCACGCCCGCGTAGCCGGCGTTGGAGATCCAGATCTTGGTGCCGTTGAGCGTGTAGCTCTTGCCATCGGCCGAGGGCACGGCGGTGCTGAGCATCGCCTGCGCGTCGGAACCGGAGCCGGGCTCGGTGAGGCAGAAGGCGCCGATGAGTTCGCCGCTCGCGCAACGCGGGAGCCAGCGCTGCTTCTGGTCGTCCGTGCCGAAGAGGATAATGCCCTTGATGCCGATGCTCTGGTGCGCACCGAAGTACACGGCCAGCGCGGCGTCGGTGGCACCGACTTCGCCGAACACGCGGCTGAAGACCATCGTGCTCGCGCCGAAGCCGCCGTACTCCTCAGGGATGTTCATTCCCATCAAGCCGAGCTCGGCCATCCCTTGGCGCACTTCGGGCGTGAACTTGCCCTCGGCGTCCATCTTGTGGGAGTCGACCGTCTCGGCGGCCCAGCCGCGGAAGCTGTCGAGGATTTGCGCCAGCGTCTCCTTTTCCTCGGCCGACGGCTCGGGGAAGGGGAAGACGAGGTCTTCGTGGATCTCGCCCTGGAACACGCCGCGCGTGAACGAGGGGTTCTTGTCGGGGTCGGCGAGATGCGGGGTCTTGCTGGATGCGCTCATAGATCCGTCGCAGGGCTAGGGATGAACCCGAAATCTACTCGGTACAAGGGTTGCCTCGCTGGGGGCAAAGGCCGAGTTTGCGAGATGCGACTGACTCGACTGACTCTCCATTCGATGCTCGTCCCGGCGCTGCTGACGGCGCCGCTCTACGCCCAGGACACGATGCCGGCCCCGGCTGCGCCCGCCGTGGTGGTGGATTCGGGTTCGCCGCGCGCCTCGGTGCTGGGGTACCTCAACGCCGCCCGCGCCGGTGACTACGCCGCGGCCGCCGCGTGGCTGGACCAGTCGTACCCAGAGGTGGCCACGCGCCAAGTGGAGCTGGCGCGGCGCCTCAAGGCAGTGCTCGACGCCAAGCTCTGGCTGGACATCGACAAGATCTCCCCGCGGGCGATCGGCGACACGACCGACGGACTGCCGCGTGACCGCGAGGAGCTCGGCAGCGTAGCGCTGCCGGACGGCAAGGAAGTCGCCATCCGGCTCGCTCGGCAGCGTGACGGCGGGGTGCAGCGCTGGGTGTTTTCGGCGGCGACGCTCACGCAGGTCGACGCCCTCTTCGCCGCGCTGCCGGACAACTGGATCCGCGAGCACCTGCCGGAGCCCCTGTTGCGTCCGGGCCCGTTCGAGATCCTGTACTGGCAATGGATCGCGCTGTTCATCCTGATCCCGACCTCCGCGCTGATCGGCTGGACGCTGCAGCAGCCGACGCGGCAGCTGCTGCGCAAGGTCTCGGCGACGACCAACACGGATTTCGACGACCAGTTGATCGCCGCGGCGAAGGGACCGCTGACGCTGCTCTGGGGCGTCGCGGCCAGCCGCGTGCTGCTGCAGTGGATCGCGCTGGCGGCGCCGGTGCAGGCCTTCATCGTCGAGTTGCAGAAGGCGATCGGGACGGTGGCGGTATTCTGGATCATCCTGCGCGCGATCGGCGTGCTGCAGGCCACCATCCCCATTTCCGCGTGGGGCGCCCGGCATCCGGCGCTTCGCTCGCTGATCCCGCTCGGGGCGCGCATCGCGCGGATGATCGTGTTCGCGATCGCGGTGCTGACGGTGATCGCGCAGTTCGGTTATCCGGTGGCGACCATCCTCGCGGGCCTCGGCATCGGTGGTATCGCCGTGGCGCTCGGCGCGCAGAAGTCGCTCGAGCACTTCTTCGGCTCCGTGAGCATCGGCGTGGACCAGCCGTTCCGCGTGGGCGACTGGGTGAACGCCGGCGGCGCCGAGGGTGAGATCGAGGCCATCGGGCTGCGCTCGACGCGCATCCGCACGATGGATCGCACGATCATCTCGATCCCCAACGGCCAGTTGGCGGAATCGCGCACGGAGAACTTCGCGACGCGCGAGCGCATCCGCCTGCGCGCGATGATCGGCGTGGAGTACGGCACCAGTGCGGCGACGATGCGCCTGCTGCGCGACGAGATCGAGAAGTGCCTGCGGGCCCATCCGCTCACGTGGCCGGATCGCGTGCAGGTGCGCTTCTCGGAGTTCGGTGCCTCGTCGCTGAACATCGAGCTGTTCTGCTGGCTGCAGACGACGAAGATCGACGAGTTCCGCGAGGCGCGGGAGGAGATCTTCCTGCGGATTATGGAAATCGTCGAAGGCAACGGGGCGGCGTTCGCGTTCCCGACGCAGACCATCCACCTCGTGGGCGGCGGGGAGCCGAAGGCTCCCTAGCCGTCAGCCGTTGTAGACCGGCCCGCCGAGGTCGCGGTAGCGCTGCAGCACAGCGCGTCCGTCGTCGCGCAGGACGCCGTGCACCACCTCGACGCCGCGCTCGCGCAGGTAGCCGTAGCTCTCGGCGAACACCGGGCCCTCGTCGAAGCCGATGGCGATGGCATCGTCGCGCGACGCGGCGATGACGACGCGGTGCACGCCGCTCCACAGCGTGGCGCCGAGGCACATCGCGCAGGGTTCGCAGCTGGTGAACAGCTCGTGCTCGGGATGCCCGTCGGCGCCGAGCGAATAGCTCTGGATGCGTTTCTGCGCGAGCTGGTAGGCGACCATCTCGGCGTGCAGCGTGCAGTTGTTGAGCCGCACGACGGAGTTCACGCCGACGCTGATGAGCTGGCCGCTGCCGCGTTCGAAGATCGCCGCGCCGAAAGGGCCGCCGGTCTGCCGGGTGACGTTCTCGTCGGCGAGGCGGATGGCGAGGCGCATCTTGGCGTCGTCGGTCGCGTACGTCGCATCGAAGTCCACGGTATCGCGCACCCAACCTGGCAGCGAGACGGTGGCGTCGAGCATCGGTGGGCGGTGCCAGCGCACGGTCAGTCCTGGAACGGGGCGAGCAGCGAGTCGCTGCCGGTGAGCGCGCGCTGCGCGGCGCCACGGCCGCAGACGGCGCCGACGAGATTGCCGGTGCCGCTGTAGGCGCCGACGACGAAGACGCCGCCGCCGAGTTCGCGCACGATTGGCAGGCCGGTATCGGTGAAGGCGACGGATGCCGCCCAGCGATGCGTGATGGGGGCGTCGATGCCGAGCCGCTCGCGCAGGCGCCGCTCGAGATACTCCTGCACCCGGGCATCCGGCGCGTCGTCGGTGGTCCACTCGGCGGGCTCGAAGTGGTCACGCCCGCCACCGAGCAGCACGCTGCCGTCCTCGAGCTGCTGCCAGTAGTCGAAGCCGTAGCGCATCGAGACGGGGCGCGGGAAGGTCAACGGCAACTGCGGCGCGCTCGCGAGCATCTGCAATCGCGCGGTGCGCACCTCAGCGAGCAGTTCGGGAAACAGCCGCTCGAGCTTGCCGTCGACGCAGACGATCACGTGCCGCGCGCTGATCGTGCCGGCGTCGGTGCGCACGCGGCCGGGTTCGATGCTGCGGGCCGTCGTCTGGCCGTGGAGCCGTGCACCGCGTGCGCGCAGCGACGTCGCGAGCATCCGTGCGCGACGCAGCGGCTGGAAGACGGCGTCCTCCGGGAATAGCAGCCCGCGTCCTTCCGGGCCTTCGTAGCGTTCGACGGCGAGCTTGTCGTCGCGCATCGCGGCGAACTGTCGCTCGCAGTCCGCGAGTTCCTCGGCTGACTCGGCGATGCGCAGCGAGCCGGTGATGCGGACGACGCCGGGTGTCTCGCGCTGGATGGTCTCGCGCTCGCGTTCCGTACGTTCGTGGATGGCGAGTGTGCGCTCGCGGCCGAGCTTGGCGACGGCGTCGTGATGGAAGTCGACGGGCCCGGCGAGGAGCAGGCCGCCATTGCGGCCTGCCGCTCCGGCGGCGACGTCAACCGCATCGATGCCGATGACGGACTGCGCGCCGAGGTTCAGCGCCTCGCTGATGCACGAGAGCCCGGTGCCGCCGAGCCCGACGACGCAGACATCGGCGTCCGTGTCGTGGAGCAGCGGTGGCAGCGGGGTCCAGTCGTGGTCGTCCCAGCGTGGCTTGTTCGGTACGTCGACAGCGTTCACGCCTTGGAAGCTAGCATCTCGCCGGTGTGGAGGGGCGCGGCGCGCGCGACGCGCTCGAGGGCCTGCGCGAGATCCTTCCAGAGGTCATCGGCGGACTCGAGACCGACCGAGAGTCGCGCGAGGCCTGGCGTGATGTGCGACGCGGCCTGGGCCTCGGCATCGACGATGCGATGCGTGAGCGCGGCCGGCGGCTGGATCAGCGTGTCGGTGGAGCCGAGGCTCACGGCAGGCGTGATCAGCGTCAGCGCCGAAATGAAGCGCTGCATCGCTTCGGCCGTGTCTTCGACGAGCGTGAAGGCGAGGATGCTGCCCGGCCCCGCCATCTGCGTGCCGATGAGGCCCTTCGGGTCCTGCCCCGGAAGTCCGGGATAGAACACCTGCTTGATCCGCGGCGACTCGGCGAGACGCGCGGCGAGGATGTCGGCCGTCTGCTGCATCCGCAGCACGCGGAGTTCGAGCGTGGGGAGTCCGCGGTGCAGCAGGTAGCTCGCGAGCGGATGCAGCACGCCGCCGGTGATGGCGCGCAGGTGCTTGAGGCGCGCGATGTGTTCGTGCGCGCCGACGACGACGCCGGCGAGGATGTCGCCGTGGCCGCCGAGGAACTTGGTGGCCGAGTGGAGGACGAGTGCCGCACCGTGCTCGATCGGGCGTTGCAGCACGGGCGTGGCGAAGGTGGAGTCGACGCAGACCGGCACGCGACCCGCCTGCCGCACGACGTCGGCGATGTCGACGAGGTCGAGCGTGGGGTTGGCCGGCGTCTCGATGTAGACCAGCGCGGTGTCGGGGCGGATGGCCGCGGCGATCTCCGAGGCCTGCACCCAGGAGACTTCGAGGTTGAAGGTGCCGCTGTTGAGCAGGTGGTCGGTGCCGCCGTAGAGCGGGCGCACGGCGACGATGTGCGTGCCGCGCTGGCGTGCGTCCATCAGCACGGCGGCGACGGCGGCCATTCCGGAGGCGAAGGCGGCGGCGTCCTCGGCGCCCTCGAGTTCGGCGAGCGCGCGTTCGGCGCGGTCGGTGGTCGGATTGAAGAGCCGCGAGTAGACGGCGGTGCCGCGCGGGGCTTCGCCGGAGGCGAGCGCGTCATAGGACGCGGCGGCGGCCGCGAGGTCCGGCGTCGGGTAGGTGGAGCTCAGGTCGAGCGGGGGGGCGTGGACGCCGAGGTCGGTGAAGTCGGCGCGTCCGGCGTGGACGGCGCGGGTGCTGAAGGACTGGGTCACGGCTCGTCTCCTGTGCGGTTCTTGAGTACAATTCTGCAGGAAATCACACAGGAAGCGACAAATGCCGCAGAAGATTCTGTCAGAAGGGGCAATTCCGGCACTCGACCGAATCGATCGCCTGATTCTCTCGCATCTACAGCACAATGCGCGGCTCTCGAACAAGGAGCTGGCGGCGAAGGTCGGGCTGTCGCCGTCGAGTTGCCTCGCGCGCGTGCGGCGGCTGGAGCAGTCGGGGGTGCTGCTCGGCTACCACGCCGATGTGGCGTTGGAGGCCTTCGGCGTGACGTTACAGGCGATGGTGGCGGTGCGGCTGGAGAAGCACGTGCGGGCCGCGATCGCGGCGTTCGAGCGGCACCTCGGCACGTTGCCCGAGGTGCTGGCGTGGCATCACGTGGCGGGTGCCAACGACTACCTGGTGCACGTGGCGGTGCGCGATGCGGCGCACCTCCGGGAGTTCGTGCTGACGGCGTTCGCGGGGCGGACGGAGGTTGCGCATCTGGAGACGAACCTCATCTTCTCGCATCGGCGGAGCATCGCCTTCGGCGTCAGCGCACGAAACGCGCGTTGAGCGGAGGGTCTTAAGGACTGGCAATCCCCACCTGGCCGCGAGGACTGTATGCACCGGATTCGCGCGTTGTCGATGGCAGCGAACGTCTGTCTGGCGGTCGTGTCGTTGGCGTGCGGGGGGGCGATGCCAGAGCAAGCGAACGGCGCTCCCGCGACGCTCACGCTGGTTTCGGTGGACACCATCCCTGAAGCGACCGCGAGCCAGATGGGCCGCTTCTCGCGCGTCTTGGTTGCAGCGGACTCGACGCTGTACGTGCCGATTCAGTACGCGAACTACGTCCTGCACCTCGATCGCGACGGGCGCTTCTTGCGGCGCATCGGGCGTAGCGGCGACGGACCGGGGGAGTTCTCGTACTCCCCGAATGACTTGGCGGCCTGGGGCGATTCGCTGGTGTTCGTGAACCTCAGCCAACGGCGGGTGTCGTTCTTCCGGAAATCCGACGGCGAGTTTCTCGCATTGCGAATCGTCGGGGGATTCCCCTATTCAGTCGCATCGACCGAAACGCATCTGTTCATCGGTGCGCTATCGCCGGTGTCGAGCACCGCGGCAGGCGTCTTCTCGCCCGGCGATACGGCGATGCGGGCGATCCTGCCCATTCCGGAGGACGTACGGGCGGTCCCGCTCGCGATGTCGGCCTGGCCCGTCAGCTATGTCGCGGCCGCGCGCGACACCGCGCTGGTCGGATTCGTCGTCAGCAATCGCCTGCACCTCGTGACGGCCGCGGGCGACACGCTGGGCTCGTTCGCGCTGCCGGCCGTGCGCCGTCGGCCGATTCCGCCAAAGCTCGATGAGTTGCTGGAGCCGGTGCTGAGCGGGCGTATGCGGTTCTTCCACTTCGCGATGCTGGTATCCCTGGATCAGCGCAGCGACGGCAGCGTGCTGGCGATGCATCACGATTGGTTCACACAGGACACGACGAATCGTCCATCGGTGGACGGCGAGATGGTCACCGACTCGCTGCAGGCATACGCCAGCATCATCGACCGTGTGAAGCGCCGTGCGTGCGTCGACACGCCAATCCCGCTCAACTGGGCATCCCTTCCGGCGGCGGTCTCCGTGCACGGCAACGACATTGTCATCGTTGGTCAAGTCGATGACGACTCGCCGTCGCCAGCCACTGAGATCCGTCGCTACCGCGTGGATCTCTCGAGGTGCGACTGGTTGCCGATCGACTAGCCGAGCAGCTTCCGGAACACCGGCGCCGCGCGCCGCATCTCGTCCATCGTGCCGATGGAGATGCGCGACCACTGGTTCATCGGCGGGAACGGGCGACCGACGATCAACCCTTCCGTGCGGCAGGCGGTCTGGAACTCCCGTGCGTCGCGCTTGATGTTCACGAACACGAAGTTCGTCTGCGAGGGGATGACTTCGTAGCCGAGCTCGGTGAAGACGCGCGCGGTGAAGGCGCGGGCCTCGCGGTTGAGCTGCTGTTCGCGGACCATCTGCGGCGCGTCGGCGAGCGCGGCGACGGCGGCGACTTGGGCGAGCGCGCCGACGCCGTTGCTCACGCGGTATGGCGCCATCCGCTGCAGCGTGGCCGGCTGGCCGAACGCATAGCCGATGCGCAGGCCGGCGAGGCCGTAGATCTTCGAGAAGGTGCGCGAGACGAAGATGCGCGGCTGCGTGGCGATGAGCGGCAATGCGCTCGCGTACGAGGGATCGTCCACGAACTCGTGGTACGCCTCGTCGACGAGGATCACGACTTCGGGGTCGGCGGCGAGCGCCGCACGCAGGAAGCTCTCCACCGCCTGCTTGCCGTGCACGTGGCCGGTGGGGTTGTTGGGATTGCAGAGGAACACGAGCCCGGCGCCCTTCACCTCGCGCAGCATCGCGTCGAGGTCGATGCGCTGCTGCGCATCGAGCGGGATCTCCCTGACCGGCAGGCCGAGCGCACGCGCGGTGGCGGTGGACGTCTCGAAGGTCGGTACGGCGGTGACCAGGTGCTTGCTCGGCGAGCAGAAGGCCTGCACCGCGATCTTGAGGATCTCGCCGGAGCCGGAGCCGAGGAGGATCTGCTGCTCGGGGATGTCGTTGGCGCGCGCGAGCGCCTGTCGCACGCGTCCCTCGGTGCTGGCCGGATACCACGCGGACTCGTGGAAGCTCGCCTGCATCGCGCGGATGGCCGCCGGCACGGGGCCGTTGGGATTCTCGTTGCTCATCAGGCGGATCGCCGAGCCCTGCAGCTCGCGCTCGAGCGCGGCGAAATCGGCGCTGCCGCCAAGCGACTCGAGGCCGCGGGCGCCGATCCAGCTCGGGGCGGTGAGGGCGGCGGTGCCGCCGAGGCCAAGGGCGCGGACGAACGAACGACGGGAGACTGCCACGAGCGGCTCCGGAAGGGGACGGCAGGAAACTACGCCGCGACGCTCCCGCGAGGGAAGCGCTAGCGGAACATCCCCGGCAGGTCGCGCCAAGCGACGTAGGCCCCGGCGATGGCCATCGCGATCGCGGCGACGGCACCGCCGGCCGTGAGCCAGCGCGGTTGCCGGTACTCGCCGACGATCGCGCGCCGATGCGCGGCAACGAGCATCGTGCCGAGCGCGAGCGGAAGGATGAGGCCGTTGAGCGTGCCGACGACGACCATCGTGCGCGCCGGGCGTCCCGTGAGCGCGAAGACCACCGTGGAGAGCGCGATGAGCACGATGACGGCGCGCTGCCAGTGGCGGTCGATGAGCGGATGCAGGTCGCGCAGGAACGAGACGCTCGTGTAGGCGGCGCCGATCAGCGAAGTGACGGCGGCCGTCCACATCACGATGCCGAAGATGCGGTATCCCACCTCGCCGGTGGCGTGGCGGAACACGGAGCCCGGCGGATTCGCTGGATCGAGTGCGAGTCCCTTGCTCACCACCCCGAGGGCGGCGAGGAAGAGGATGATGCGCATCACTGTCGCCGCGCTGATCGCCGTGACGGCGGTGCGCGTGACCTCACGTACCGCGCCGATGCCGTGCACGCCGGCGTCCACCAATCGGTGCGCGCCGGAGAACGTGATGTAGCCGCCGACCGTGCCGCCGACGATGGTCACGATGCTGAGCGCGTCCACGCGCGCAGGCCAGACGCTGCGCAGCGCCGCCTCGGCCACCGGCGGCTGGCTGGCGACGGCGACGTAGAGCGTGAGCAGGATAAGGCAGGCGCCAAGCACGACCGTGAGGCGGTCCATCACCTTGCCGGCCTCGCGGATGAGGAAGATGGCGATCGCGAAGGCCGCGCTGATCACGGCGCCGGTCGTGACGGGAACGCCGAAGGCCGCTTCGAGGCCGACGCCCGTGCCGGCTACGTTGCCGATGTTGAACGCGAAGCCACCCAACGCGACGAGCACGGCGAGCAGCGTGCCGACACCCCGGAACACCGCGTTGCCGACTTCCGTCGCGCGCTTGCCGGAGATCGTCAGGACGCGCCAGATGCTCACCTGCGCGGCGATGTCGACGAGCACGCTGATGAGGATCGCGAAGGCGAAACTCGGACCCAGCCGTTCGGTGAAGACGGCCGTCTGCGTGAGGAAGCCCGGCCCGATGGCCGAGGTCGCCATCAGGAAGGCCGCGCCTAGGAGGACGCCTGTGCGTCGAGTGTGCATCCGAGTCCCCAGGTGAGCAGCGAGAGGGCCAGCGACGCGAGGAATGGCGTGTCGAGGCCGGCGACGACGCCACCAACATAGCTCACGAGCCCAACGACAAGCGTCGCGGCGGCGCTGCGCGGCGAGCCCAAGGTGGTGAACAGCCCGAACAGCACGGTGACGACGATGCCCGTGGAGCCCAGCGCCGATGCCTGCTCCACGAGCGCGAGCACGCCGCTGGTGTTGAGCGCCAGCACGTATGCAAGGATGCCGAAGCCGACGACGCCCCCGCGGGCGATCCAGACCTTCCGCCGCTCGTCCGTGATGCGGGTCAGCGGCACGATGAGATTGTGCGTGAGCAGCCCGGACGCGACGAGCAGCGTGGAATCCACGGTCGAGAGGATCGCCGAGACGAGTCCGCCGGCGAACACGGCGAAGGCCAGCGGCGGCAGCAGCTCGCGCGCGACGGCGGGCAGCACGGACTCGGCTTCGGGCAGCGGGCCGATGAACTGCGTGGCGAGCAGCGCGACGGCGAGCGGGATGAGGCCGAGCGCGATGTAGATGGCACCCGCCGAGAGCGAGGCGCGGCGCGCGACCTCGCCGGAACGCGCGGCGATCACGCGGCTCACGACTTCGGTGGCCGTCAGCGAGCCGATGACGGGAATCGCCCAAGCCTCGAGTGTGAGGTACCAGGGTCCCGCAGCCTGGGGCGTGAGGTTGATGCGCCCGGAATCGGCGATTGCCGCGATTGCGGCACCGGTACCTCCGACGTGTCCGACGGTGACGACGAGCAGGAACAGCAGGCCGATCGCGAGCACGATGCCTTGGATGACGTCGGTGTAGGCATCGGCGAGCAGGCCGCCGAAGGTCGTGTAGGCGATCACGAAGAGCGCAGCGACGCTGACGGCAACGTCGATGGGCATTTCGCCGACGAGCGACACGACGGTGCCGAAGGCGCGGATCTGCGCGGCGGCCCAGAGCACCGACGCGGGGATGAGCAGTATCGCGGCGAGACGCTCCACGCCGATGCCGAAGCGCGTGCGGTAGAGATCGGCGAGCGTCGTCATCCCGCGGTTCCAGAGCGGCCGCGCGAGGAAAAGGCCCATCAACACGAGGCAGAGGCCGTAGCCGAAGGGCTCGGCCGAGCCGAGCGAGACGCCGTTGGCGAATGCCTCGCCCGCCGAACCGATCACCGTCTCGGCGCCGAACCAGGTCGCGAAGATCGAGAAGGTCGCGAGCAGCGGACCGAGGCGGCGACCCGCGACGAGGTAGTCATCCTCGGTGGCGATGCGGCGCGAGATCCAGACGCCGATGCCAAGCTGCAGGACGAGGAACGCGCCGAGCGCGATGAGCGGTTGGTTCACCGGAACAGGCGGTGAAGTTCGTCGGCAGCGATCGGCGTTCCGTCGTGCGGCAAGCCGCCGAGCTGCGCGGCGCGGCCGAGCACGGCCTCTGGTGTCGCTCCGAAGGCGCGCAGTTCGCGCACGCCGCTGTCGCCGGCGGACTTGCTGAGCTTGCGCCCATCGGGATGCAGCACGAGCGGATGGTGCAGGAAGTGCGGCGGTCGGTCGTGGCCGAGCAGGCGATGCAGGAGGATCTGGCGACCGCTGCTCTCGAGCAGGTCCTCGCCGCGGATCACGAGGTTTACGTCTTGGTCGAAGTCGTCGACGCTGACGCAGAACTGATAGGTATAGTTGCCGTTGCGGTCGCGGGCGAGAAGGTCGCCGCACTGTCGGCTCGGTTCCTGCACCTGGCGTCCCTTGCGGAGATCCTCGAACACGATGGGGTCGTCGGCATCCATCACGATGCGGCGCGCCGGTGTGGACGCGGCATCGACCTGCGCGTGTCGGCAGGTGCCGAGGTAGCGCGGCTCGACGCCGTCGAGCAGCGGGAGTCCGGGATGCTCCTTGGCCCAGCTGGCGGCCCAGGCTCGCTCGACGTCGGCGCGCGAGCAGCGGCAGGCGTATGCGAGGCCACGCCGTTCGAACTCGGCGAGCCGCTCGGCGTAGCGCGCCGCGTTGTCGCTCTGGCGGAATCGCAGCGCCGGCGCTTCACGGAAGTCACGCGTGCGCGGCTCGTGCGGCGCGAGGCCCAGCCAGTCGAGGTCGTCGAGGATGCTCTCCTCGAACTCGGGGCGGCAGCGGCCGCGATCGTGATCCTCGATGCGCAGGAGGACGCGTCCGCCGTAGGCGCCGGCGAGTCCCCACACCCACACCGCGTTGACGATGTGGCCGAGGTGCAGGTGTCCGGTGGGGGCAGGGGCGAAGCGCGTCG
Organism: Gemmatimonadaceae bacterium; assembly: GCA_035444005.1. Taxonomy (GTDB): domain Bacteria; phylum Gemmatimonadota; class Gemmatimonadetes; order Gemmatimonadales; family Gemmatimonadaceae; genus Pseudogemmatithrix. The sequence goes on along the minus strand of DAOMNV010000002.1, from coordinate 93,038 downwards.
TGAATCCGCGCGGGATCTCGTGCAGGATCACGCGCGCTCAGCGCTCGGTCGGCAAGGGAATGCGAACGCTGATCGCTCCGCGGAGCTCACCGGCGGCGTAGCCCACGGCTGAGTCGTCGGGATAGCGCTCGGCGATGACGCTGCGCACGGCCGCCGGGATGTTCTCGACGGCGCCGTGGCAGGTGGTGCAGAACTCCTGCAGGACCACCGGACGTAGGTAGCGCAGCTCCCATCCGCCGTCGAGGCCACTGCGCGCGACCTCGACGATCTCACCGGGCATCGTTCCGGCGGCCTTCTGCTCGGCGAGATATGCGAGGACGCGCGCTTCGAGCGTGTCGGGTGCGTTGGCCGGATTGCGCACGCGCGTGCCGACGCGCCGGATCGCGACGCCGTCGATGGCGTGCCGTGCCGTGCGCGCTTGCGCGGAGTCCGCGCAGACGGCGACCGCCTGCACCGGACCTCCATCGCGGATGGCCTGCTGCAGCGTCCCCGCGAGGTCGGGTCCGAGGGTGTTGGCGGCGGCCTGCGCGCGGGCGACCGTGGCCGAGTCGGCGACGGGGGGACGGTCCGCGACGGCGGCGCGCTCGCGGGCGCAGCCGACGACGGCAACGACGACGAATGGGAGCGAGAGGGGCAGGCGGCGCACGGGGACTCCTGGCTCGAGGTCCTTCATTATGCTTCAGGATGCCACGCTCTGTCACCATCGTCGACGTTTCGCCCCGCGACGGCCTGCAGAACGAGCAGGCGATCGTCCCGGTGGCGGGCAAGGTCGCGCTCGTGGATGCGCTCGCCGCGGCGGGCGTGCCGGTCATCGAAGTGACGAGCTTCGTCAGTCCGAAGGCCATCCCGCAGTTGGCGGACGCCGAGCAGGTGATGGCGGCGATCACGCGGCGTCGGGGCACGCGGTACACGGTGCTGGTGCCCAACGAGCGCGGCTACGACCGTGCGCTGCCGACGCGGCCCGACGGCATCGTCGTGTTCGGGGCGGCGAGCGAGACCTTCTCGCAGAAGAACATCAACTGTTCGATCGCCGAGTCGATGGAGCGCTTCCGTGCGGTGGTGGCGCGGGCGAAGGCCGACGGGCTGCACGTGCGCGGGACCGTGTCCTGTGCGCTGGGCTGCCCGTACGAGGGCGAGATCGCGCCGGCGGCCGTGCGTGATGTCGCGGCGCGGTTGCTCGAGCTCGGGGTCGATGAGCTGTCGATCGCCGACACGATCGGCGTCGGGACGCCCGAGCGGACGCGGCAGGTCTTCGAGGCCGTGCTCGGCCTCACCGATGCGACGCGCGTGAACGCGCACTTCCACGATACGTACGGGCGCGCCCTGGTGAATCTCGATGCCTGCCTCGCGCTTGGCGTGCGCAGCATCGACGCGAGTGCGGCGGGGCTCGGCGGTTGTCCGTTCGCGCCGGGTGCGACGGGAAACGTCGCGACGGAGGCGGTGCTGGAGTCGCTTGCTGCGCAGGGCTACGAGACCGGCGTGGATCTCGAGGCGGTGCGTGCCGCCGGCGCTGCCGTGCGCGCGCTGCTGGCGTAATCCTCCGCCGCGGCGATAGGGAGAGTCCTCACAGCGCGTGGTGAACACTCCCGACTGCACTGGCTGCCGTCACGCACGAGCTTGCGTATGGCGGAGTCCGGGCCGGGGGACTCGGCTCCGCTGCTCGTTCGCGTCGGCGTCGGCTGATCAGTAGCCGGCGCCGACGCGTTTCTGGAGGTGCTTGCCATCGCGCAACGCCATCAGGAGGAAGTCGGCGACATCCTCGACGCTGATCTTGCGTGCGCCCTCGGGAAGGAAATCCTCGAGCGTGCGGTAGACGCCCGTGCGCTCGCCGGGGACGATGTCGCCGGTGGCCACCATCGTCCAGTCGAGGCCGGAGTCGCGCATCGCCTGCCAGGCTTCCTTGTGCTTCGCGCTGACCTTCTTGAAGACCTCGGGAAAGGTCGGCTGGTCGTGACGAAGTCCGCCGTGGACGGAGTCGAGGATTCCTCCGCCGGCGACACCGAGGACGCGTCGTACGCCGAGCCGCTGCATCGCGGCGACGATGTTGCGCATCCCTTGCGACTGCGCGTCTCCCGGATTGTCGACGCCCGCGCCGCCGAGTCCCGAGATGACCGCGTCGGCGCCGGCAATCGTGCGCGCGACGTCGTCGGGATCGAGAACGTCGCCCGCGATCACCTCGAGTCCTTGGCGCGCCGCGACCTTGGCCGGGTCGCGCACGAGCGCGCGGACCCTGTGCCCCTCCGCGAGGGCATATTCGATGACGCGGGACCCGACGCGGCCGGTGCCGCCGAAGACTGCGATGTGCATAGGCGAAACTTGCTCGCGGCACAGGCTGGCGCGGAAGGGGCTGCAGCACGCGGGGAAACCTGCACGCAGGCTGTGGAGTAGTGAGACTATGCTGCTCCTGACGCTTGCGCTCGTCGCGCTCTTTGGGTTCTTCCTGACGGCCATCGGCTTGCCGGGCACCTGGTTGTTCCTGGCCGTTGCCAGCGCGTTCGCGCTGTTCGATCCGACGAGTACGGTCGCGTGGTGGTCGCTCGTGGCCGGCGTGGTGCTTGGCCTGATTGCCGAGGGCATCGAGTGGGTGATGGCGTCGCGCTATGCGCGCAAGTACGGCGGGAGTCCGCGTGCGGCGTGGGGAGCGTTGTTCGGCGGCATTGCCGGGGCCATCGTCGGATTCCCGGTGCCGCTGCTCGGTCCACTGGTCGGCGCGTTGCTGGGCACGTTCATCGGCGCGCTGGTCGCGGAGTACAGCGTGACCGGCCTTGCGGGCGGCGCGGAGCGGGTGGCCTGGGGCGCGATGGTCGGCCGCGTGGTGGCGACCGTGGCGAAGCTGGGGATCGGGATTGCGGTTGCCGTGCTGGTGCTTGTGGCGGCGAGCTAGCGTCTCGTCGCCAGCCTTGCGGCTACGTCGATGCCGCGACCTCTCCGAATCGCATCGACGCGACGCTCCGGTCGATCACCGCGCGTACTGCATCCGCCTCGGCCGGCGTGACGGCCTGCACGTGCACGTTGCCGACGGCGCTGCGCAACCAGACCTGCTGCTGCAGGAGCTTGTCCTTGAAGCCGCCGGCGCTGACGGTGATGGGGCCGAGTTGCACGCTCCCACCGGCGGCACCCTGCAGGTTCTGCACGACGCCAAAGCCTTCGAGGGCCCCGATACGCACGGCCGTCTCAGAGGAGACGACGCGGACGTTCAGCATTGAGGCGAGTCGGCTGTTGAGCACGGCATCGAGCGACTCTGGCATCTCGTCGGGATTCAGCATAACACCCACGGCGATCGCCATACCGGGAACCGTCGCCTCGAGCGTGTTCCACGGCACGTCGGCGCGCGTCGTGAGTTGCGGCGGGCGTTGGATGCGGATGCCGAGGATCTTGTACTCCTTCGTCGTGCCGAAGCGCAGCTGCCAGGATGCGGGCAGGCGGATCGCGAAGCCGGTCGCGGGCTCGCGATGCCAAGCCCACGCCGTGTCGGCGTCCGCCGCGGCTTCCGCACTGCGCGCCGCCAGCCACGCCTCGAGCCGCTGCATCACGGCATCGCCGTCGGGCACGCCGATGAATCCGACGCGATCGTCGCGGCGCAGGGAGCGGAGCCGGACGATCAGTCCCGTGCGGTGCCTCCGGTCTTGCATTTGCTCGACCACATCCCATACCACGTCGGACGTTCCGTCGTCGGCGGGCCGCAGTTCGAGCTTGGACAGCGCATCGGGCGTGAAGCTGTCCGTCCCCGTCTCGTCCGCGATGAGGATGCGTCGGTTCGTGATGAGATAGCGCAGGTCGGCGCCGAGGTGTCGGTGCAGGTGTTCCGCGGGGGCGCCCATCCATTCGAGGGACTCGCCCGGTCCGAGCAAGTGGGAGACATCGTGCATACGCGGCGCTCGCGGGACAGGGGGCGCGATGGGAAGGTTCTTCGCGCAAGCTGGTCCAAGGCGCTGGCCTTGGCAATGGCTGGCTGCCGTATCGCCGTGCCGGCCGCGCCGCGGCGTGATTCAGCGGTAGTTGTGCCCCTTCACCGACTTCTCGCCCACGTTGGCATCGAGCGCGATGAACTCCCTGGCGCGGATGCTGTAGACGCCGCTTTCCACCTGCAGCGTGCCGCGCACGAGCAGCAACGGCGATCGCGAGATGAGCATCGCCTGTTCCTCGAAGCGCTGCGGCGTGATGACGATGTTGATGGTGCCGGTTTCGTCCTCGAGCGTGAGGAACACGAAGCCCTTGGCGGTGCCGGGGCGCTGGCGGCAGATGACGAGTCCTGCGTGGGCGACGGGTGCGCCGTCGCGCATCTGGTGAATCTCGCGCGCGGTCTTCACGCCGTTCGGCGTGACGAGCGGCCGCACGTGGCGCATCGGGTGGCCGTTGAGCGAGAGGCCGGTGAGGCGATAGTCGGCCTCGGTGAGTTCGGGCGCGGAGAATCCCGGCAGCACGGCGGGTACCGTGGACTCGGGGAATAACGCGAGCGGTCCCGGGCCTTCGCGCTGCGCCTCGAGCACGCGCCACAGCGCCACGCGGCGACGGCGCGCGGGGGGTTCGTCTTGCACGAACGCATCGAAGGCGCCGGACTCGGCGAGGGCGCGGAGGGAGCGCTTGTCGAGTTGGGTGCGCGTGACGAAGTCGGAAATGGAGATGAAGGGAACGGCATTCACCGCAGAGGCGCAGAGGACGCAGAGGCCTTCGGCAACCGGGGCCTGTACGGTCTGCGCGGACGCTGCGGCGTGCCGGGTCTTACAGGTGCAGTTGCCGTGCTCTGCGGTCTCTGCGTCTCTGCGGTGCCCCGCAGTGTCGAGCGCGCGCTCGGTCTTTTGGCGTGCAATCGAGCCGAGGCCGAGCACCGAGCGCATCCCCAGCCGCACGACCGGCGCGGCGTTGCGGCCGCTGCCGGGCTCGAGCGTATGGTCCCAGCGCGAGCGCGTGATGTCCACGGGCCGCACCTGCACGCCGTGGCGCTTGGCGTCCTCGATGAGCGTGCCCGGCGCGTAGAAGCCCATCGGCTGCGCGTTGAGCATCGCGCAGAGGAACTCCGGCGCGTAGTAGTGCCGCAGGTACGCGCTGGCATACACGATGAGTGCGAAGCTCGCCGCGTGGCTCTCGGGGAACCCGTAGTCGGCGAAGGCGTTGATCTGGTTGTAGATCCTGAGCGCGATGTCCTCGGGGATGCCGTTGGCGCGCATTCCGTCGATCATCTTCTGGCAGATGTCGGCCATCCGCTCGCGGCTGCGCTTGTGGCCCATCGCCTTGCGCAGCAGGTCGGCTTCGCCGGGCGTGAATCCGGCGGCGGTGATCGCCACCTGCATTCCCTGCTCCTGGAAGAGCGGCACGCCAAGCGTGCGCTTGAGGATGGGCTCGAGCGATGGGTGCGGGTAGGTGACATCCTCGATGCCGGCTTTCCGGCGCAGGTATGGATGCACCATATCGCCTTGGATAGGCCCTGGGCGGATGAGCGCGACCTCGACGACGAGGTCGTAGAAGCAGCGCGGCTTGAGACGCGGCAGCGTGTTCATCTGCGCGCGGCTCTCGACCTGGAACACGCCGACGGTGTCGGCCTTGCAGAGATCGTCGTACACGGCTTGGTCGGCGCAGTCGAGCTGGCCGAGGTCGAGGGAGACGCCGCGCGTGCGCCGGACGTAGGCGAGGCAGTCTTGGAGCACCGTCAACATTCCCAATCCCAACAAGTCGATCTTCACGAGGCCGACGGGATCGAGGTCGTCCTTCTCCCACTGGATGACGGTGCGGTCCTCCATACTGGCGGGCTCGATGGGGACGACGCTGCGCAGCGGCTCCTCGGTGAGGACGAAGCCGCCGACGTGAATGCCTCGATGGCGCGGTGCGGCGTCGAGCTGCTCGACGATGTCGGCGAGCTTCTGCACGCGCGGGTCGCTGGGGTCGAGGTTCGCGCGTTCGAGTAGCGACGGTTCGTGGTCGGGGCGGCCGCGAGGACTCCCTGCGCGAAGCTCTCGGACCGCTGCGCGGTCCTGCGGCCGCTTCGCTTCGGGAGCCCTCGCGTCCTCGCCTCCCGCACGGCTCTGCTCGGTCCGCACGCTCTCCGGCGCGCCCGTGCGCACGGCGCGCAGCTTGCGATGCTCCTCGCGCGAGGCCTTGATCAGGTTGCTCGCGTGTGTGCCGACGACGAGGTCGCTCGAGACGGCGTCGACGAGCGTCGCGGGGCGGGTGGGCTGCGTGCTGCGGCGTAGCTGTACGTCGCGCGGGTTGGCGAGCGCGCGCTTGCTGTAGTTGGCCGGCCCCATCGCATCGCTGCGCTCGGGCGCGAAGGGGTTCGATTCCTGCGCGGCCTTGGCGGTCGCCTCGTCCGCTGCGTGGCCGGGCGTGCCGAGCCGCAGTGCGGCGGCGGTGTTCTTGGCGCTGAAGCGATCGCTGAAGCTGGCGAGCAGGCCGGCCTGCTCGGGCGAGAAGCCCAGCACGCGCGCGGCGTCGCGCACGGCGCTGCGGCCGCGCCAGGTGATGTGCTCGCAGACCATCGCCGCGTGCTCGCGACCGTAGCGCTGGTACACGTACTGCAGCACGCGCTCGCGCTCGCGGTGCGCGAAGTCGATGTCGATGTCCGGCGCTTCGGCGCGTTCTTCGCTCAGGAAGCGCTCGAACAGCAGCTCGAGCTTCACCGGATCCACCGCCGTGATGCCGAGGCAGTAGCAGACGGCGCTGTTGGCCGCCGAGCCGCGGCCTTGGCAGAGGATGCCCTCGCGCCGCGCGAAGCGCACGATGTCCCACACGATCAAGAAGTAGCCGCTCAATCCCAACTTGCTGATGAGCGTGAGCTCGTGCTGGAGCTGCTTGTCGTGCCGCGCGGTGCGACGCCAGCCCCAGCGTTCCTGCGCGCCGTCCTCGACGAGACGCGCCAGGTACTCGTCTTCGCTCACACCAGGCGGCAACGGAAAACGCGGCAGCTTGGGCTTGAGCGCATCCAAGCGGAACTCGCAACGCTCGGCGATCGCCAGCGTCTGCGCGAGGCCCTCCTCGCGGCCGCCCCAGCGCTTGGCGAGCTGTGCGTAGCCTTTGAGATGCCACTCGCCGTTGGGGCGCAGGCGCGTGCCCATTTCGTCGAGCGTGGCGCCGTGGCGCAGCGCGCTGAGCACGTCGTGCCCCAGGCGGCCCTGCGGCAGCGCGTAGTGCACGTCGTTGGTGACGACCCACGGCAGGCCGAGCGACTGCGCGAGGGGGATGAGTTGCGCGACGAGCGCGCGTTCTTCGGGCAGCGCGTGATCCCAGCACTCGATCGCGAAGCGGCCGGGAAACAGCTCGGCGAGTTGGCCGGCGGCTTGGAGCGCACTGCGGGTGACAGCATCGCCGCGCTCGAGCGCCAAGAGCTGCGGTACCCACCCGCGCGGACAACCGCTCAGCGCGTACAATCCCGCCGTGTGCGCCGCGAGCTGGTCGAGCGTCACGCGCGGTTCGCCACGCGGATGGTCGAGCCGCGCCCGCGTGATCAACGTGCAGAGGTTGCCCCAGCCCTCGCGCGTTTCGCACAAGAGCACGAGATGCGTGCGCAACCGCGGCACGCCGTCCTCGCCGACGACGCGATGCGGGATCGCCGCGGCGCCGCGCTCGAAGCCTGGCGGCAAGGGCACGTCCACGGTGAGTTCGGCACCGTGCAGGCCCGCAAGCTGCGCTTCCTTCGCCGCCGTCGCAAAGCGCACCGCGCCGCCGACGTCGTCGTGATCGGTGAGCGCGAGCGCGCCAAGTCCGAGCGCGAACGCCCGCTCGACCAAGCGCTCGGGATCCGAGGCGCCGTCGAGCAGCGAGAACGTCGAGTGGCAGTGCAGCTCGGCGTAGCCGCTCAATCGTACCAGCCCTGCAGGTGCCAGCCGCCTGCGTCACGGTAGATGAGCAAGTCCTGCCCGAGTTCGTCACACTCGCAGCGCCAGTAATCGCGGGCGAAGGGCTGCGCGTGCCACCACTCGCCGCTCAATCGCTCGGGGCCCTCGGCGCGCGTGAGCGCGAGGCGACGACCTTTCCAGAACACTTGCAACGGCACGCCCGAGCGATCGGTGACGACGGCGATGTGCTCGGGAGATTCGAGCAGGCGCGCGGCAGGCGCAGGGCGCGCGGCCTCTGCACCGCCGTGTGCGCCGCGCATTCCGTTCGCCGGCACACCGTTGCCACTCGCGCCGTTGGTCGCCGCACGCATCGCCTGCAACGCATCGAGCGGAACCGCGGTGGCCGCCTGTTCGACCTCGACCCAAGCGCCCGCGCGCTCCGGCGCGTACGAATCCCGCGCGACGGGTCGCACGACCGTGCCGGCGCCGAGTGTCGCACGCAATCGCGCGAGCGCGGCCTCGGCCGCCGACGGATCGCGCCAGGCGGGGGCGAGCAGGTCGCCCTGTTCGGCGCTCGACGGCGCCGTCTCGCTCACGCGCAGTTCGAGCGCGGCGACGGGTGCTTCGAGCGTCCACGTGTCGAGCGCGGCGCGACAACGCTCGAAGAGCGGCACGACGCGCGCGATGGGGCGCGCGGGCCGCACCTCGCGCGAGACGCGGCGGCCGTCGTCGAGCGTCAAGGTGATGCCCAGCGCGGCGGCAGCGAGGCCGTCGGCGGCGAGCGTGCGCACCAGGCGGTCGAGCGATGCGCGCACGAGGAAGAGCACGGGCTCCACGGTGGGCGCGCTGCTGGCGAGTTCGTGGATGACGACACGCGGGTCGTCGGTGCGCGCGAGCGTGGCGCGGCGTGCGTCGTCGCCGCAGGCGAGTCGCCAGGCGCTCAAGCCATCGCTGCCCCAGCGGCGTTCGACTTCGAGTGGATCGAGCGCGGCGAACGCACCGGCCGTGCGCAGGCCGAGCGCGCTGAGTGCCTCGCGCAGCTCACCGTCCATCGGGATGAGGGCGATCGGCACGCGCGCGAGATAATCGCGGTCACCGCCGACGGGAACGTGCAGCGCTGCGCTGGCCGCGCGCGTGCTCCACGTGGCGGCGTAGGCGGTGACGCAACTGTCGGCGATGGCGACGCGCGCGCGCGGATGCCAGACGCGTGCGAGTGCGAGCAGTTGCGTGGCAAGCGCGCCTTCGCCGCCGATGGCCTCGAAGCCCTCGGCGCCGATCCACCAGGTGCCGGGCTCGTCGCGCAGCGGGCTCACCTGCGGCGAGGCGGCGAGGAAGACTGCGCTGGCGCGCGCGACTTCGCGGGCGATCGCCGCGGCGTCCCACGGGAGCACGGTGAGTGCGGCGCACTTCGACTTGCCCTGCGCGACGGTCATTCCCGTGCGCACGCCGCTGCGTGCGGCGGCGGCGGTCACCGTGCGGAGCTTGGCGCGGTCAGCGATGGCGATCGGCAGGGCGTCCCAGTGCTCAGCGCTTGGGATAGCTCGGCTGTGCGGCGCGGCGCCCGCGGACGCTGCCGATGCGCGTGGCGCCGTTGCGCGCGCGAGCCACGCCGCGCCGATCGGGAACCTCGGGATGCGCACACAGGCGATGCGCGATGTCGCGCGCGAGATCACGGGCGATGGCGCGGGCATTGCCCACCTCCAGATGCAACGGGACGAGTTGATGCGGACCGCCCTTCTCGATGAGTGCGGCGACCTGAGGCCCGCCGCGCGTGTCGCGCGCGGGCCGACGCTTGAGCACGAGACGCAGCGCGCCACCGATCTCCGAGGCCTTGCTGCCCTCGCCGAGCAGGAGCAATGCGGCATCGGAATCGCGGGCGAGCTGCGAGAGACGCACGGCGATGTTGCGCGCGAGCACGGGCGCGCCGTCGAGCACGACCAAGGCGAAGGCACCGGTGCGCAGCAGGAGGTCGGCGCACCAGGCGGCGCGGGCGGGATCGCCGGGTCGCACGATCCACAGCGCGTCGCGGCCGGCGGCGTCCACATCTATGAAGTCCCGCGGATCCAGCGTACGGGTGGCATCGATCCACGCGACGGCGTGGCCGGCGAGCAGGGTGCTCGCGGCGACGCTGCGGGCGAGGGTGGTCTTGCCGAGTCCGGTAGGGGCGAGGAGTTCGGTGATGCGTCCGCGGGGAAGCCCGCCGCCGGGGAGCACGAGATCCAAGCCCTTCACGCCCGTGGGGAGCCCCGGGGTGTTGCTGGGCGTGCCCGCCACGACGGCGGCGAGCTGTTCACGGAGGATTTTGAGGGCGGCTGACATACCGAATAAACACCGAAGTCTATGGGCAGGTAATTACCGAACAAAACCCGAAGTGCGCAAGGGTCGTTTATGACGGATGACGGATGACGGATGATGCAAGGAATCGTGCATCCGTCATCCGTCATCCGCCAAGTCGTGATTCCCCAGACTGTTACAGCTCCACAATTCGCTTCGTCCCGACTGCCTCCACGAACTCCGCATCGTGCGAGACCACGACCAGCGCGCCGTCGTAGCCGCGCAGCGCCTCCTCGACCGCCTCGAGGTGCTCGAGATCCAGGTGGTTGGTCGGTTCGTCCAACAGCAACAGCCGCGGGACGCTGGGGCCGCCGAGTACGCAGGCGAGGGCGGCGCGGAGGCGTTCGCCGCCGCTGAGTGTGGCGATCGGTTGCTCCGCTGCCTGCGCACGGAAGCGAAAGCGTGCGAGTGCGGCGTGTACGGCGTTGCGCTCGGCTTGTGGATGTCGCGCGGCGAAGGCGTCGCGCACCGTGCGGCCGACGTCGAGCAGTGATGTGTGTTGGTCGAGGTACGCGACGTCGGTGAGTGGCACGCCGCGGCGGACTTCGCCCGCGAGCGGTGCGAGTTCGCCGGCGAGCACGCGCAGCAGCGTCGTCTTGCCTGCGCCATTGCGGCCGGCAATCGCGATGCGCTCGGGACCGACGATGTCGAACGAGAACCGTTCGAGCAACGGGTGTGATGGTGCGGGGCCGATCATTGCATCGTGCAGCGCGATGACCGTCGTGCCCGCAGCGAGCTGGCTCTGCGGCAGTTCCATCTTGAGGCGATCGCGTTCGGCCAGCGGTGCGCGCGCGGCGTTGGCGCGCGCGGCAGCGTCCTCGACGACGCGCGCCGTCACGTCGCGGACGCGTCCGGTGCTGACCTGTGCGTTCGCGCGACGGGTGTTGAGCAGGATCTTCGGCATCCCGCCGTCGCGACGCGAACGTTTGCCCGAGGCCTCGCGACGTGCCTGTCGCTCACGCACGTCGCGCAGCTTTCGCTCTGCGCGCGTCAGCTCGGCGTCGGCGTTGGCGCGCTCGCGCTCGAGCGCGGCGCGTTCCGTCGCGCGGCGCTCGGCGAAGGCCGCGTAGTTGCCGCCGTAGCTGCGCAGCGTGCCCTGCTCGATGCACAGGATGCGGTCCACGTGCGCGAGCAGGGCGCGGTCGTGCGTGGCGACGAGCACGCCGCGCGGCCAGCGCGCGACGAGCCGGTGCACGTCGGCGCGCGCGTCGGCATCGAGGTCGTTGGTCGGCTCGTCGAGGATGAGCAGGTCAGGCTGCGCGCGCAGTTGCTCGGCGAGCGCGAGGCGAGCGCGTTCGCCGCCGCTGAGCGTCTGGTGCTCGGCGCGGTCCTGGCGCACGACGGCGATCGTCCCGCGGCGCGTGATGCGGCCGGACGATGGAGCGAGTTCACCGGCGAGCACGCGCAGCAGCGTGCTCTTGCCGGAGCCGTTGGGACCTACGAGCCCGACGCGCTCATCGGCGATGCCGAGTCGGGGGATGTCGAGGAGGAGACGGCCGTCAGGCAGCGTGACGCGGAGCGCGTCGGCCGTGAGATGTGGGCGAGACGAGGATGGCATACGCAGCGGGGCTGGGCGTGAGCAGTGCGGTGGAAATCACGGCCAGGTGCTGGTCCATCAGTGCCTCACATCAAAGGAAAAAGGGGACGCCAATCCCAACGGACGGCGTCCCCGGAAAGTTACTCGGTTCAGGCGGCCGGTGGTTTGGCGAAGACCGGCGCCATCAGTCCGGCCTTGCTCCGCCCGTTCGGGTCTTGGTTGGCCCGCACCGCATTCACCAACTCCAGCGCCGTCTGCGTGAGCGGCGGCAGCTCCATCGGGCTCGAGCCCAGCGGCGTCACGCGCTTGCCCCACTTCACCAACAGCGCGCAGTACGTGAGTCCGCCGCCGAACGCGGGCATCAACAACCACGAACCCGGCTTCACACGACCTTCCTCGAGCGCCTCCACCAGCGCCACCGGCACCGTCGCCGCGCTCATATTGCCGTACTTCTGCACGGTGAGCATCACCTTCTCCATCGGCACGCCGGCGTACTTGGCCACGGCCTCGATGATGCGCAGGTTGGCCTGGTGCGGCACCACCAAGCCGATGTCGTCGGCACTGAGTTGACGCGCTTCCATCACGCGCTTCGCGGCATCGCTCATCCCGTGGACGGCGCGCTTGAAGATGACCTGGCCATCGAAGTCCCAGAGCGTATCGCCGAGCGTGACGCCGACGCCGGAGTAGCCGCAGCCGAAGCCGCGCACGCGCAGCGAGTCGCGGGCCTCGGCGTCACAGCCGAGCACGGCCTCGAGCATCCCGGTCTCCTCGTCGCTGGCTTGCAGCACGACGGCGGCGGCACCGTCGCCGAAGAGCACGGCCACGTTGCGATTGCTCCAGTCCATATAGCGCGAGATCAGTTCGACGCCGATGACGACGGCGTTCTTCACGACGCCGGTGCGGATCATTCCCGTCGCCGTGGCGAGGCCGTAGCAGAAGCTGGTGCAGGCGGTGTTCAAGTCGATGCTCGCCGCCTTGTGGGCGCCGAGCGCGAGTTGCACGCCGGAGGCGGAGTTGGGGCAGAGTTCCTCGTTGCTCACGCCGCCGTAGATGATGAGGTCCACGTCCTTGGGGTCGAGGCCCGCGCAGGCCAGCGCGCGCGACGCGGCGATGGTGCTCAGCTCGACGGCGCTCACGTGCGAGATGCGGCGCTCCTTCATCCCCGTGCGCGAGGTAATCCACTCATCGTTGGTCTCGAGGAAGGTCGAGAGGTCCTCGTTGGTCAGCGTGGCCGGCGGCATACACTTGCCCCAGCCCGTGATCTCGGCGTATCGCATCGGTGGGTTACGTGGGGGGAGACTACTCGGGCACGACGGCCGTGGCCTCGATCTCGACGACGGCCTCGGCTTCCATCAAGGATGATACCTCGACCGCGGTCATCGCGGGGAAGTGCTTGCCCAGCACCTCGCGATAGGCGGCGCCGAGCGCGGCACCCGCGGCGAGGTAGGCGGCGCGGTCCGTGACGTACCACGTGAGCCGCACGATGTGCTCGGGCCGCGCGCCACCTTCGGCGAGGAGGTCCACGATATTGCGCAGTGCCTGCCGCGCCTGCGTCACGAGGTCGCTGCCGACGAAGCGTTGCTGCGCATCCCAACCGATCTGGCCGGCGAGGTAGATCGTGCGGCCGCGCGCGACGACGGCGTTGGCGTAGCCCTTGGGGCGCGCCCAGGCAGCGGGCTGCAGGATACGATGGCTCACGCGCGCTCCCGCGTCGAGGTGTGTGGGGTCACGTACTCTCCTTGAGCCGGAAGCGTTGCAGCTTGCCGGTGTCGGTCTTGGGCAGGGCGGCCACGAACTCCACGTGCCGCGGATACTTGTACGGCGCGATCGTCGCCTTCACGAAGTCCTGGATCTGCTTGGCGAGCGCGCTCGAGCCTTCGTGGTCGGGCTTGAGCACGACGAAGGCCTTCACCGCCTGCCCGCGATCTTCGTCCGGCACGCCGACGACGGCGCACTCGGCGACGCTCTCGTGCTGCAGCACGGCCGCCTCGACTTCCGGCGCGCCGATGTTGTAGCCGGCGGAGAGGATGAGGTCGTCCGTGCGCGCCTTGAAGAACACGTAGCCATCGGCGTCCATCATCGCCGCGTCGCCGGTGAGGTTCCACCCGCCCTTCACGTAGTCGCGTTGCCGCGGATCGCTGAGATACCGGCAGCCGGTGGGACCGCGCACCGCGAGCCGGCCGACCTCGCCGGTGGGCAGTGGCTTCAGTGCGTCATCGAGGATGGCGACCACGTACCCCGGCACCGCCTTGCCGATCGCGCCTTGCCGCACGTCCTTGCCCGCAGCGGCGATGAAGATGTGGATCATCTCCGTGGCGCCGATGCCGTCGAGCATCTCGATGCCGGTGGTCTCGCGCCAGAGCGTGCGCGTCGCGTCGGGCAGTGCCTCGCCTGCCGACACTGACGCGCGCAGCGATTGCGTGCGCCAGCGTCGCGGATCCTTCTTGAGCGCCAACGACATCGCGCGATAGAACGTCGGCGCGGTGAAGCTCACCGTCGCCTGGGTCTGCTCGATGGCGTCGAGCAGGGATTCCGGCGTGGCCTTCTCCACGAGCACGGCCGCGCCGCGTGCAGCCAGCGGAAAGCAGAGCAGGCCGCCGAGCCCGAAGGTGAAGGCCAACGGCGGCGTGCCGATGCAACGGTCCGTGTGCGTGGCCTTGAGTACCTGCTTGGAGAAGCCGTCGCACATCGCCATCACGTCGCGATGGAAATGCATACAGCCCTTCGGCACGCCGGTGGTGCCCGACGTGAACGCGATCAGGCAGACGTCGTCGCGGCTGGTGTTGACGGCGGTGAAGGCGCCGCGTGGCGCGGCCATCAGGGCTTCGAGGCCCTCGGCGTCGTTGGTGCCCCACACGCGGATGTCGCGTAGCGTGGTGGGCGACTCCGCCGCCACCCGCAGTTCGTCCGCGAGCCGCGCATCGCAGAGCGCCGCCTGGCACTTCGCCCGCTCGGCGATGATCCGCAGCTCCTTGGTACGCAGCAGCGGCATCGTCGTGACGGCCACGAGGCCGGCCTTGATGGTCGCCAGCCAGGCGACGGCCATCCAGCGGCCGTTGAATCCGCGCAGCAGCACGCGGTTGCCCGGCTCGAGGCCCATATCGCTGACAAGCACGTGAGCCAGTGCATCCACCTGCGCGGCCAGCTCGGCGTAGGTGGTGTGCATCCAGCCGCCGTTGCCGTCCGGCGTGATGAGCGCAGGGCGATCGCCGTGGCCGTCGCTGAGCGCACGGTCGACGAGCTCGACCGCGGCGTTTAGCCGTTCCGGATACGCGTACACACCGTCCATCGTGAGCGTCGGCCATTCCTCGGCCGGCGGCAGTTGCTGGCGCGGCCAGTGGTCCACGTGCGCGCTCGGCGCGAGGTCCTTCGGTGCGGCAGTCGGCATCCGGCGATCCTCAGGTAGCGGAAGAACTGGTGGGCTTGGACTTCGCGTCTGGCGTCTCGGCAGCCCTTGCGGCACCGAGCGTCTCGCGGCCGATGATGAGACGCTGCACCTCAGTCGCCCCTTCGTAGATGCGCAGCGCGCGGATGTCGCGGTACAGGCGCTCGACGATGTGCCCCGACTTCA
This sequence comes from Gemmatimonadaceae bacterium, assembly GCA_035444005.1. Taxonomy (GTDB): domain Bacteria; phylum Gemmatimonadota; class Gemmatimonadetes; order Gemmatimonadales; family Gemmatimonadaceae; genus Pseudogemmatithrix. The sequence goes on along the minus strand of DAOMNV010000002.1, from coordinate 77,827 downwards.
CGCCGAGGCCACCGTGCAGTTGGACGGCGCGATCGATGATCGTCTGCGCGTGCTCCGTGGCGCTGAGCTTGGCCATCGCCGCGACGGCCGTGGTGCGCGCGTCGCTGCTGTCGCGCTGCCAGGCGGCGCGGTAGGTGAGCAACGTGGCGGCATCGAGGTCGGTCGCCATATCGCCGACGATCGCCTGCGCCAGCGGCTGCGCGGCGAGCGTGCTGCCGAACATCGCGCGGTCGTTGGCGCGAGCGATCGTCTCCTGCAGCGCGCGCCGCGCGAATCCGACGGCCGCGGCGGCCACCGAGACGCGGAAGATGTCAAGCGTGCGCATCGCGAGCTTGAAGCCCTCACCCTCGGTGCCGATGCGGTTGGCGTCGGGAATCTCACAGCCGTCGAACTCCAGCGTCGCCAACGGATGCGGAGACACCGTCTCGATGCGCTCGGCGATGCGCAGTCCCTTGGCATCGGCCGGCACGAGGAACGCGGTGATGCCCTTCGCCCCGCTGCTCTCGGCCTTGCTGCGCGCGAACACGCAGTAGAAGTCCGCGATGCCGCCGTTCGAGATCCAGGTCTTGCTGCCGTCGAGGCGCCAGCCGTTCTTGGTCGGCGTCGCGGTGGTGGCGATCGCCCCCACGTCGGAGCCGGCGTCGGGCTCGCTGAGCGCGAAAGCGGCGATGGCCTGCCCGCGCGCGACGCGGGGCAGCCAGGTCGCTTTCATCGCCTCCGAGCCGGCCAGCGAGATCGCGCCGGAGCCGAGCCCCTGCATCGCGAATGCGAAGTCCGCGAGCGCATCGTGCGCGGACAAGTGCTCGCGCAGCAGGCACAGCGCACGCGAATCGATGTTCGGCAGCGCGCCGCCGTGCGAGGCCGGCACGCAGTAGCGCAGGAAGCCCTGGGCGCCGAGCAGCTTCACCCAGGAGCGGCAGGCCGCATCGGCGTCGTGGTGGTCCACCTGCTGCGTGGCCACCCAGCGCGAAACCTCGCCGGCCAGCGTGCGATGCTCGGCCGTGAAGAACGGCCAGTCGAGATGCGAAGTGCGGGTGCTCACGTCAGTTGCCCTCGAACACGGGCTTCTGCTTGGCCGCGAAGGCCTCGAAGGCGCGACGGAAGTCCTGCGTGCCCATACAGATCGCCTGCGCCTGCGCTTCCATCTCTAGGGCCTGCTCCAGCGAGACGCTCCACTCCTGCAGGAGCATCTTCTTGGTCATCGCGTGGGCGAAGGCGGGGCCGTTGGCCAACACTGACGCGCGCGCCTGCGCGTCGGCGAGCAATGCATCGGGTTCGACGATCGCGTTGTAGAAGCCCCAGCGTTCGGCTTCGGCGGCGTCCATCGAGCGGCCGGTGTAGAGCAGTTCGGCGGCGCGGCCCTGCCCGACGATGCGCGGAAGCATCGCGCAGGCGCCCATATCGCAGCCGGCCAGCCCGACACGCGTGAACAGGAAGGCTGTCTTCGAGCGTGGCGTGGCGAGGCGCATATCGCTGGCCATCGCGAGGATCGCACCGGCGCCGGCGGCGATGCCGTCCACCGCCGCGATGATTGGCTGCGGTGCGCGCAGCATCGCGAGCACGAGGTCGCCGGTCATCCGCGTGAAGGCCAGCAGTTCGGGCTCGGACATCCGCGTGAGCGGCTCGATGATCTCGAACACGTCGCCGCCGGAACAGAAGTTGCCGCCCGCGCCGGTGAGCACGACGGCACGCACATCGCTGGCGTAGGGCAATTCGCGGAAGAGATCCCGCAGCTCGGCGTAGGAGTCGAAGGTGAGCGGGTTCTTCCGCTCCGGCCGGTTGAGCGTGATGGTCGCGACGCGGCCGTCGGCGCTCACCGCCCAGCCGAAGTGCGTAAAGCGGCGCGTCGCGAAGGGGCGGCGCATCGCGGTCATCGGATCGGGAGCGGTCATCGGGCGTCCTCTGGGGTGGCGCGGAATCGAGCCTTCACGGTGCCGAGTGCGCCGTGCAGCGCGCGGCGTTCAGTGGGTGAGAGCGTGGCGAAGATGTCGGCGATGAGCGCCTCGTGCGATTGCGCCATCGACTCGAAGTGGCGGCGCCCGGTCGCCGTGAGACGTACCACAGTCGCGCGGCGGTCGGCCGTGTCGGGGCGTCGCTTCACGTAGCCCTCGCGCTCGAGCGCCGCCACCAACCACGTCACGTTGCCGTTGGTGACGAGGATGCGTTCGGAGAGTTCGCCCATCCGCAGGCCGTCGGGTGCGCGATACAGCTGCGACAGCAAGTCGAAGCGCGGCAGCGACGAGCCGAACTCGCGCTTGAGCGTGCTGTCCACCACGCGCTCGACCATCGTCGTCGTGGTGAAGAGCCGCAGCCACAGGCGCAGGGCTTCGTGGTCGTCCTGCGCGAGCGACGACTCCGGGTCCAACTGTCGCAGCGCAGCGCCCGTCACGCGTCGAGTCCCATCAGCACGTAGGTCTCGCCGTTGGCGTCGGTGCCGGTGCAGAAGTGCAGCACGGCATCGGCGACCTCCTGCGCCTCGATGAGGCGCGGCTGACCGGCGTCCGTGAGGATCGCGTCCAATGCCTGCGCTTCGCTGAGGCCCGTCTTCGCGGAGATCCTCGCCAGCGAACCGCTCACCAAGTCGGTGGCCACGTAGCCCGGGCAGATGGCGTTCACCGTCACACCCTTGCCCTTGTACTCGGCGGCCAACGCGCGCGTGAGGCCGACGAGTGCGTGCTTGGCGGCCACGTAATGCGCCACGTACGGCGCGCCGTGCAGGCCGGCGATGCTCGCGACGTTGACGATCGTGCCGCGGCCGCGCTCGAGCATCGCGGGAAGCACCGCCTGCGCCGTGTGCACCGCGCCCATCACGTGCACGGCAAACATCTGCGTGAACACCTCAGGCGGCGCCTTGAGAAACGGAATCGTCTCGACCGTGCCGGCGTTGTTGACGAGGATGTCCACCGGACCGAGCGCCGCGACGGCGCTCTCGCAGCCGGCGCGCACGGCGGCGCGGTCGCTGACATCCGCGGTGACGATGTGCGTGCGCGTCTTCACCTCGCCCGCGACGCGCTCGGCGGCCGCGCGGTCACGCACCATCAGCGTGATGTGCGCGCCCTGCGCCGCGAGCGTGCGTACGATGGCGGCGCCGATGCCGCGGTTGGCGCCGGTGACGAGGGCGTGCTTGCCCGACAATGCACTCACGTCAGTTCTCCCTTGGGCGGAGCGGCCGAGGCGGCGGCATTCGCCGCGCGCTCGCGCTCCATCAGGCGATCGAGCTGCTGCTTGGCCGCGCGGTACTGCGGCGGCCAGAAGGGCGCGGCCCCGGCGTAGCCGAACTTCGCCGACTCGGTGAGCGTCCAGCCCGGATTCACGAGATGTGGACGGCCCACGGCGACGAGATCCGCGCGCCCGGACGCGATGATGCCGTTGGCTTGATCGGCATCGGTGATCGCGCCGACGGCGATCGTCGCGATGCCCGCTTCCTGCCGCACGCGGTCGGCAAACGGCGTCTGCCACATCCGGCCGAAGACGGGCCGTTCTTCCTTCACGACCTGGCCGGCGCTCACGTCGATGACATCGGCTCCCGCGACCTTGAACAGCTGTGCAATCGCGACGGCCTCGTCACCGGTGTTGCCGCCGGGCATCCAGTCGTGCGCCGAGATGCGTACGGACATCGGCAGGTCGGCCGGCCACGCGGCCCGCATCGCGCGGAACACCTCGAGCGGGAAGCGTGCGCGGTGCTCCAGCGATCCGCCGTACTCGTCGCTGCGGCGGTTGGTGAGCGGCGAGAGGAACGCCGAGAGCAGATAGCCGTGCGCGCAGTGCAGTTCGAGCCAGTCGAAGCCGGCCTCGATCGCGTAGCGCGTGGACTGCACGAACTCGTCGCGCACGCGGTCCATATCCGCGCGGGTCATCTCGCGGGCGCGCTGCGAGACGCCCTTCAAGTACTCGATCTCGCTGGGCGCGATAAGCGGCCAGTTGCCGTCGGGCAGAGGTTGGTCGATACCCTCCCACATCTTCTTCGTAGAACCCTTGGCGCCGGCGTGTCCGAGCTGCAGGCCGATCTTCGCGCCACTATGCTCGTGCACGAAGCGCACGATGCGCGCCCAGCCGTCGCGCTGCTCCGCGTTCCACAGTCCCGGGCACCACGGCGTGATGCGCGCGTCCGGCGCCACGCAGGTCATCTCGGCCATCACGAGTCCCGCGCCGCCGGTCGCGCGGGCGCCGAGGTGCACGAGATGCCAGTCGCCGACGGTACCGTCGGTGTTGGCGCTGTACTGCGCCATCGGCGAGACCACCACGCGATTGCGCAGCGTGACGCCGCGCGCGATGAACGGCGTAAGCAGCGGTGGCGGTGCGGCGGCGTCGGCCGCAAGGGGCATCCCGACGCGCTCGGCGAACCATCGCTCGAAGCTCGCCACGTACGCGGCGTCACGCACGCGCAGGTTCTCGTGCGATATGCGCTGCGAGCGCGTGAGCAGCGAGTACGCGAACTGTTCCGGTGCAAGGCGCGCGTAGCGCGCGACCGACTCGAACCACTCGGTCGAGTTGCGCGCGGCGTTCTGCAACTTGAGCACCTCCACCGAGCGCTCGCTCTGGTAGCGCGCGAAGGCCGCTTCCCGATCCGGCTCGGCCGCGAGAATCGCGTCGAGCGCGATGGCATCCTCGAGTGCGAGCTTGCTCCCCGAACCGATGGAGAAGTGCGCCGTGTGCGCGGCGTCGCCGAGCAGGACGACTGGGACGCGGCGCACGCCGTCGGCGATCCAGTGGATCCACGAGGCGCAGGTGATGCGCGGAAAGCGGATCCATTGCGCGGAGCCGCGCAGGTGCGAGGCGTTGCTGATCAACGGTGCGCCGCCGAGCTGCTCGGCGAAGAGCCGCTCGCAGAAGGCGATCGACTCCTCGCCGCTCATCGTGGCGAGGCCCGCGCGCTCCCAGTTCTCCTGCGGCGCCTCGACGATGAACGTGCTCATCGCGTCGTCGAACTGGTAGGCGTGCGCCTGGAACCATCCGTGCGGGGTCTCGGCGAAGGCGAAGGTGAAGGCGTCGAACTTGCGGGGAGTCCCCAGCCAGACGTAGCGGCAGTGCCGGAGGTCCGTCTCCGGCTGGAAGCTTGCGGCGTAGCGCTCGCGGATGCGGCTGTTGATGCCGTCCGCGGCGATGATGAGGTCGGGATGCTCGGCGGCGACCAACGCGTCGAGATCGGCGGGGAGCTCGTGCTCAAAGCTGAGCGTGACGCCGAGCGCGCGGCAACGCTCGTGGAGGATCGCGAGCAGTTCCTTGCGGCCGATGCCGGAGAAGCCGTGCCCGCCGGAGCGGATGGTATCGCCGCCGAAGTGGATGGCGATGTCATCCCAGCGGTGCAGGGCGTCGGCGATGCGGCGGCCGCTTTCCGGGTCGGCGGCGCGGAGGTTGTCGACCGTCTGGTCGGAGAGGACGACGCCCCAGCCGAAGGTGTCGCCGGGCCGGTTGCGCTCGAACACCGTGACGGACGCGTCGGGATGCCGCCGCTTGAGCAGCAGCGCCGCGTAGAGCCCGCCAGGACCGCCTCCGACGACCAACACGCGCACGACCGACTCCGGGAAGGGACGGAGAGAGTGTGCGGTCAATTGTTTTAAATGTCAAGTAAATCCCGCCGCGGCCGCCGCGTCCGGGGGCTGGGTGGGGCGGCTACTTTATATAGATGCATCACACGATGACCCAGTCGGTCCGATGAGCGGCCCGGCCAAGAAGAAGGCTGCCGGCGGCTCGCGCCGAGGCGGCCGCCGCCGCGGCGGAAAGGGCGGCGGCAGCGGCGCCAAGCCCGCCGCGAAGCAGCCCACGCTCACGTCCGTGCCCACCGGGCGCGCCGCGTACGTCGAAACCCGCAAGTGGCTGCTCGCGCGGCACGGCCCCGTCTGCGCGTACTGCGAGCGCGTCGTGCCCGAGCGCACGATCACGCTCGACCACGTCACGCCGCGCAAGGGCCTCACGGCCTACGACCGCCGCGACAACCTCGTGCTCAGCTGCAAGACCTGCAACGCGGCGAAGGCCGACAAGCCGATCCTTTCGTTCCTGCTCGGCAACCGCGCGCGCGTCGTCGCGATGTACAAGTACGGGCAGCACTTGAGCCACCAGCTCGTCGAGATGGTGAAGGACTTGCTGCCCGAGGACCAGCGTCCGCCGTTGCCGACGGGTCCCGTGCACGCGAAGAAGGCGAAGCCGCAGGGCCGTCGCCGCGCCTGGCGCGAGTTGTATCCGCACGATCGCGACGACGCCGACCCCTACCTCGACTGACCGTGCCGATCACACGCATCTCCACGCCTGACGCGCCGACGCCGGCCGGCCACTACGTGCAGGCCACCGTGCACAACGGCACCGTGTACGTCGCGGGCCAACTGAGCATCGATCCCGCGACGGGCGAGAAGCTGCACGGCTCGATCGAGGAGCAGACGGAACGCACGCTGCGCAACGTCGAGGCCATCCTGCACGCCGCAGGCAGCGACTTCGCGCACTTGCTCAAGGTGAACGTGTACGTGACGGACATCGCGCACTGGCCGCGCGTGAACGCGGTCTACGCGCGCGTCGTCGGCCGCGAGATGCCGGCGCGGGCGGTCGTGCCCGTGCCGGCGCTCAATCACGGCCTGCTGATCGAGATCGACGCCGTCGCCGCGCTGCGCGCCTAGGGAATCACGACGCGCGACATCTGCTGCGTGAGCCGCGCCGGTTCGTATCCGCGGCCCGCCCGGAACACCAGCGTCAGCTTGCGCAGGTCGGCGATGCGCTCCTGCGGCTTGCCGTCGACGATCACGAGATCGGCGACCTTGCCGACGGCGATGCTGCCCATCTCCGCGTCGAGCCCCATCACGCGCGCCGAGTTGAGCGTGGCCATCTGCAGCACCGCCGAGGCGGGCACGCCGGCGCGCTCGTACTGCTCGAGCTCGCCGATGTAGCTCGAGCCGTCGGTCCCGGCGACCATCGGGATGCCGTGCTCGTACAGCCGCTTGATGAGCCGGCGATACGCCGCGTTACCGGCCCGCGCGTCGAGCGAGTCGGCGGCGTTCTCGGGACGCATCCACAGGTTGAAGGTGCCGTCGATCACGGTACCGTGCGCCTTCAGGTCGTCGAGCAGGGCGGTCATCGCCGGACCGTCCACGTCCGTGCGCGGCGCGACGACCGAGGCCACCAACGAATACGCGCGCATCTCTGGCACGTAGAGCGAATCCTGGTGGAAGGTCGAGAACAGGAACGCCGCGTGGTTGATCTCATCGAAGCCGAGCCGGATGGCGGCGTTCACAGTGAGCCCGCGCGGCACGTGGCCGCTGACGCGCAGGCCGTGCTTGCGCGCCTCGGCGACCAGCGTCGGCACGAGGTCGGGATGCACGAGATTGTAGAGCTTGAGCTGGTGATACCCGAGCTCGGCGTAGCGGGCGACGGCCGCGCGGGCCTCGGCTTCGGTGCTGATGCGCACGTCGGTGGGGCCGCCCCAGGCCTGCGGCCCTTCGAGGATGCCGCCGAGCACGACGTAGGGCGAGACGATCTGCAGCGCGTTGGCGCGGTCGCCCCTGCGCGCGCAGCGAGGTGGCGGCGTCGGTGTCGGCGGCGAGGTCCCGCACGCCGGTGACGCCGATCGAGAGGTCGCGCAGCGACTGGCCCGTGGGCGAGGAGGCGAACACGTGCGTGTGCATATCCCACATCCCGGGGATGACCGTCTTGCCCCGGGCGTCGATGCGCCGCGCACCGCGCGGCACGCGGAATCCGCGACTCGGGCCGACGGCGGTGATGCGGCCGTCGGCGATGGCGATGCTGTACGCGGGGAGGATCGCGCCGGACGCCGCGTCGAACACGTCGGCGTTCTCGATCACCACGCTGCCGCTGTAGCTGGGCTGCAACTCGGCGGCGATGCGCGCGGCGATGCGTTCGCGGTACGCGAACTCGATCGCGCGCAGCGTGGGCAGCGTCTCGACGAAGTCCGGATGCACGGGGACGAACCAATCGGCGGTGCCGGCGACGAATGCGCCGTTTGCGTCGATCCACACCCCGCGCGGGTTCGCCCCGGGGCCGTGGAAGACGGCGAAGCGCGCGCGTGCCGTGCCGCGCGCCGTGCGCAGCGCCGTGTCGGCAACGATCACGAGCTGCACACGTCCGCTGCCGGGCAACAGCGTCGCCGTGCGATCGTCATCGCGCAGCAGTTGTTGCGCAAGCACGGCAAGGTCGAATGGTGTGGAGTTGCCGAGCGAGAGCGCGGCGTCGTGTCGCGCGAAGCGACGTTCCTGTCCGCCGCGCAGGAGCGAGACGGAATCCGAGTCCGTGCGATACCGCTCCGTCGCGGCGCTGACGATGCCGTCGCGCGTCATCGGCCGCGCCTCGGCGGCGATCACGCGACCGTCGGGGCCGAGCGTGTAGCGGTTCTGCAGCCAGCGGCCGCGGTTGCGGTCGATGTGCGCGTAGGTGACGACCACCGAGTCCGCGTCGCGGAGCACGCGCATCTCGCCGGCTTGGCGGCCGTGGTTCATCACCGGATACGTGAGCGTGTCGGCCGCGAGGGCCACGGCGAGGAGCAACGACATAAGCGACGGATTCCGGATGAAGGGCGGGCGTGGGCGCAGCGGCGACGCGGCAGTGGCGCCGCGGCGGACCAAGAGCTACGCTAGGGAATATGCGCACGTTGATGCTGCTCGTAACCGCCGCGGCCGCCATCTCGGGCTGCCGCCGTCCCCTCGATGCCGACGCATTGGCGCTGCAGTCGCCGACGCCGGATGCCACGACAGGCGTCGTGACCACCGAGACCGTCGCCAGCGGACTCGAACATCCCTGGGCGCTGGACTTCCTGCCCGATGGCCGCATCCTCGTCAGCGAACGGCCCGGCCGCCTGCGTCTCGTCGCGACGGATGGCACGGTGTCGGAACCGCTCGGCGGCGTGCCCGCGGTGCAAGCGCGCGGCCAGGGTGGCCTGCTCGATGTCGCGGTGGATCCCGACTTCGCGACCACGCAGCTCGTCTACTTCACCTACGCCGAGCCGGGCGAGGGTGGTGCGGGCACCTCGGCCGCGCGCGCGCGGCTCGTCGGCGACGCGCTCGTCGACCTGCAGGTGATCTACCGGCAGCGACCGAAGCTCGAAGGCAACGGCCACTTCGGGTCGCGCATCGTGTTCGCGCGCGACGGTAAGATCTTCATCACGCAGGGCGACCGGCAGTCGTACCGCGACCGCGCGCAGGATCTCGCGCAGGGGATGGGCAAGATCGTGCGCATCGAACGCGATGGTGCCGTGCCTGCCGACAATCCCTTCGTCGGGCAGGAGAGCGCGCAGCCGGAGATCTGGTCCTACGGGCATCGCAACCTGCAGGGCGCGACGCTGCATCCCGAGACGGGCGCGCTCTGGACGGTCGAGCACGGCGCGCGCGGCGGCGACGAGCTCAACCATCCGGAAGCCGGCAAGAACTACGGATGGCCGGTCATCACCTACGGTCGCGACTACTCGGGCCTGCCGATCGGCGAAGGCACGGCGCGCGAGGGGATGGAGCAGCCCGTCTACTTCTGGGATCCGGTGATCGCGCCCAGCGGTCTCGCGTTCAACACCGGCACGCGCTACGCGGGCTGGCAGGGCAGTCTCTTCGTGGGATCGCTGAATCCCGGAGGACTCGTGCGCCTCGAACTGCGGGACGGACGCGTCGTGCACGAGGAGCGGCATCTCGCGGAACTGCGCGAGCGCATCCGCGACGTGGTGCCGGGGCCGGACGGCTACCTCTATCTCGTGACCGACAGCCCCAGCGGCCGCATACTGCGCGTGGTGCCCGCGACGCGCTGACTACATCAGCAGCATCGTCGCGAGCCCGAGCAGCATTCCCATCGACGCGACGTCGGTGGCGGTGGTGAGGAAGATGCTCGACGCCGTTGCCGGATCCGCGCCCACGCGCTGCAACGTGAGCGGGATCAGCGCGCCGCTGACACCGCTGATGACGCAGGAGCCGATCATCGCGAGCACGACGATGCCGGCGAGGCCGAGCGCGTTGGGATTGCCCTGCGCGCGCGCGACGAAGAACATCCCCACGCCGGCGACGAGGCCGACGAGGAATCCGTTGAGCACGCCGAGCAGCGCTTCCTTGGCGACGAGCGTCTTGCCGGCGCCCTTGTCGAGTTCCCCGAGCGTCATCCCGCGCAGGGTGACGGCCAGCGCCTGGCATCCCGTGTTGCCGCTCTGGCCGGCGAGCACGGGCAGGAAGAGGGCGAGGATTACCATCTGGTCCAGCGTCTCCTGGAAGTAGCCGACCACGCCGGCGGCGAGGAACGCCGTGACGAGATTCAGCTGCAGCCACGGATGCCGGAACTTCAGCGAGCGCGGCCACGGCGTGAGCAGGCGCTCTTCGTCGTGCACACCCACCATCTGGCCGGGCTGCGCCGAGATCTCGATGGCCTGCTCCTGGAACATCGCGCTGCCGCGGACCTGACCGAGGAAGCGGCCGACGTCGTCGACGACCGGATACACCGGATAGTGCCGATGCACGACGACCTTCATCGCGTCGTCGAGCTGCTGTTCCGGCCGCAGGGCGAACACGTCCTTGAGCATCACGTCACCGAGCGTCGCGTGGTCGTCGGCGGCGAGCAGGTCGCGCATCGTGCAGACGCCAACGAGGCGGCGCTCGGCGTCGACGATGAAGGCATAGGTGAAGAACACCGTGCGCGGCACGCTGCGCACGCGGTCGGAGGCGTGGCCGACCGTCTCCTCGGGATGGAAGGTCAGCGGCGGCGATTCCATCAGGCGGCCGACGCTGCCCTCGGGGAACGAGAGGTTCAGCGACCACTGCTTGGTCACGCCCTCGGGGACGGCGGCGAAGAGCGAATCGCGCTTGTCATCCTCGAGTTCGGGGATGATGTCGCCGGCCACGGAGGGATTCATGCTCTGGAGCAGCTCGGCGGCGAGCGCCGGGTCGAGCCGTTCGAGGGCATCGGCGGCCTCGGCGGGACCGAGGGACTCGATCGAGCGCCGGAGCTGCTCGGGGGTCAGGGGCGTGCTGCGGGGCTTGCGACCGTCGGCCACGGGTGGGCTCCTGCGTGGGCGGAGGGAGGTGGGATGCGCAAGAAGATGGCCGCGTCGCGCGCGATGCACCAGTTGGCGGGCGGCTCGAAACGGGCCAAGTTGCGGGGGCGGCTGAACGGTCGGCGCGCGGGACGCGTAGGCTGAGGGTCGCCTTTCACCTCCAGACGGGACTTCCGATGCGAGTTTCGATTTTCGCCTTGTTGCTGCTTGCCACGCCGCTGGCCGCCCAGATGGGCGGCGGTCGCGGGGCCCAGGCACCGCGTGACACCGTGCGGCGCGTGCTCACCATTCCCGGCCAGCGCGATGGCCAGTCCACCTTCCCGCTCGCGAACTATCGCGAGATGCAGCCCAAGCAGTGGGGCGTGATGGACTTCGAGCACTATCACACCACCGCCGAGCTCAACTACTGGATGCAGCGCTGGGCGACCGAGCGCCCCGAGATCGTCGAGCTCGTACAGGTCGGCACCTCGTTCGGCGGCCAGCCCATCTGGCAGCTGACGCTGACCAACAAGTCCACCGGCAAGCACACGGACAAGCCGGCGGCGTTCTTCGAGGGAGGCCGCCACTCCGGCGAGATCACGTCAAGCGAGAGCATCCTCTGGCTCGCGTGGCACGTCATCGAGAACTACGGCAAGGATCCGGCGATCACGCGCCTGCTCGACGAGAAGGTCCTCTACCTGCGCCCGAACAACAATCCGGACGGCGCGGATATGTACAAGCTCACGCCGATGGCGAACCGCAGCTCGGTGCGCCCGGTGGACAACGACGGCGACGGCCTGTTCGACGAAGACTCGGGCGAGGACCTCGACGGCGACGGCCACATCCGCCAGATGCGCAAGTTCGTCGGCGCGGGCAACGGCACGCACGTGATCGACACGATGGACGCGAAGGGACGGCTGATGCGGATGGTCGGTATGGGCCGCGGCGACTATATGGTCTATCCCGAAGGCATCGACAACGACAAGGACGGCCGCTACAACGAAGACGGCGTCGGCGGTCTCGACCTGCACCGCAACTACCCGTACAACTGGCGCCCGGAGCGCGAGGCCACCGGTCGCGGGATGACGCAGTTCGGCGCGGGCGAGTATCCGCTCTCCGAGCCCGAGACCCGCGCCGTGTTCCTCTGGCAGCTGACGCATCCGAACATCAGCGTCACCAACTCGATGGACACGCAGGTGCCGATGCACCTCCGCGGCCCGAGCACCTGCGAGGAGAAGGACTGCATCTTCCCGAGCGACCTGCGCCTGCTGCAGTACTTCGACTCCGTGGGCCTGAGCTTCACGAACTATCCGTGGGCCGGCGACGTGTATCGCACGTACGCGACGCGCTTCAACCCGCAGGGCAATCCGCAGCCGCTCTTCGGCCACGGCCCGGACTTCGGCTACTTCCAGATGGGCCAGGTGTGGTACGGCGACGAGCTGTGGAACGGTGGTCGTGAGCGCGACTACAACGGCGACGGGCGCTGGGACCAGTACGAAGTGCTGCGCTACAACGACGAGCACTTCGGGGGCCGCGGCTACCAGATGTGGACGAAGGTGATGCACCCCGACCTCGGTGAGGTCGAAGTCGGCGGCGCCGACCCGAAGTTCTGGTCGCAGAACGGTCCGCCGGAAGTGCTGGAGAAGTGGGCCAGCAACCAGGCGCGCTTCAACCTCGCGATGGCGATGGAGCTGCCGAAGGTCGAGATCACCAACACGCAGGTCACGCGCCTGCGCGGTACGCAGCGCGACTCGGCCACGCACGAGGTGCGCGTGACCGTGCGCAACACGGGTCGCATCCCGACGGCGCTCGAGCAGGCCAAGCGGGTGCACATCGTCCGGCCGGACGCGCTCAGCATCGAGGGTCCGGGCTTGCGCACGATCGGGCCGCGCCTGCAGGAGTTCTGGCTCGGCGGTCGCGAGACCAAGACCGTCACCGTGCGCGTGCGTGCGCCGCAGGGCCAGGCCGTCGAGGCCAACGCGCGCGTCACCAGCACCCGCGGCGGCATCGCCGACGCGAAGGTGACGATTCCGCAGTAAGGCTAGCCGGGCCAGCGCGCATCGAGCCAACGCTCGATGCGCGCGTACACCGGGGCGGCCAGCGCCCCCTCGTTGAGGATCTCGTGGTACAGCGCATCGAAGCGCTGCGACTCCACGACCTCGCGCGGGGCGCTGGCCGCAAAGCGTTCGCTGCCCGCGGGGTCCACGAGGCGGTCAGCCCCGGAGTAGAGCAACAGCGTCGCGACGTCCCACTTGGGCGCAGCAGCGAGCGCTGCGGCACCGGACTCGATGACGGCGGTGGCGAGGCGCGCCGAGACGCGGTCGTGCACCAAGGGATCGTCGATGTAGGCCTGCACCGTCGCCGCATCGTGCGCGATGGCGCGCGGGTCGAGGCCGTTGCCTTGGGCGAGGTCCGGCAGCAACCGAATCCCGATCGCGAGCTGCAAGCGCTGCATCGGCGAGAGCCGCGCCTTGAACGCCGGGCTCGTGAGAATCACGAGGTCCGCCGAGCGGACGCGCCGCGCGACGAAATCGGCGACCACCGCGCCGCCCATCGAATGCCCGAGCAGCACGAACGGCGTGTCGGTGGGCCGCAGCGCGTCGACCACCGTCCCGAGGTCGTCGCGCAGGGCGGCGGCGTGCGGAATGGTGCCCTGCGCGCCGCCGGAGCGTCCGTGTCCGCGATGGTCGTAGCCGATGCAGCGGAACCCGCGGTCGGCGAACCAGGCCGCGACGTGCGCGTAACGTCCCCCGTGCTCGCCAAGCCCGTGCACGAGCAGCACCGTGCCGCGGCTGCCGTCGCCGGGCCAGCGGTACAGCGCGAGGCGCGTGCCATCGCGGGCGGTCAGGGAGTCTGTCGCGGCGTTCACGGGTATATAGTTGGACTGGAAGATTAGGCCCGCCCCCCGCACTTTGCGAGCACGATGCGATTCCTCCGACTGCTCCGGACCCTGACCCTCGCGCTAGCTTTCGTGCCGGCCGCGGCGCTCGGACCGCGCGCGCTGCGCGCGCAGGGGCCGCTGCCGGCCGACACGGCCGCCCGCGAGCTCGTCGTCGTGATGCACGGGATGGGCCGCACGGCGAGGTCGATGCGTCCGGTCGAGGAGGCGCTTCGCGAAGCGGGGTTCGACGTGCTCAACATCGGCTACTCGAGCTACTGCTGCAGCATCCCCGAGCTCGGCGCCACCGTGCTGCGCGAGATCGAGGCGCAGCGCCTGCCCTCGCACACGCGCGTGCACTTCGTCGGGCACTCGCTGGGCAACATCATCGCCCGCTGGGTGGTGGCGCAGCAGGATGCGCCGGCCGGCGTCGGCCGGATGGTGATGCTCGCCCCGCCGAACCAGGGTGCGTTGATGGCCAACCGGTTCGCGCCGCTGGCCGGTTGGCTGCTCGAGCCCATCGATGAGCTGCGCAACGACTCGACGGCGACGGTGCGCAACATCCCGACGCCCGCGGGCATCGAGATCGGCATCATCGCCGGCCGTGACGACAGCACCGTCCGCCTCGAGGAAACGCACATCGCCGGCGAGACGGCGCATATCGTCGTGAAGGGCAACCACACGTTCATTATGCGGGAGCCGGAAGTGCATCGCCTCACGGTGGAGTTCCTGCGCAGCGGACGCTTCACGCCGCCGGCCACGGTGTCGCGATGAGCCAGCCGATGCCGCTGACCGCGCCGCAGGCGGCGGACGGTCCCATCCTCGTCTATGACGGCGACTGCGGGTTCTGCGCGCGTTCGGTGCAGTTCGTGCTGCAGCACGACCGACGCGGCGTCGTGCGCTTCGCGGCCCGCGACGGCGACGCGGGCCGAGCCCTGCGCGAACGTCACGCGTTGCAGGCCGTGGAGTCGCTGCTGTGGGTGGATACGCGCGACGGCCGCGAGGTCGTCTACATCTACTCCGATGCCGTGCTCCAGACGGCGCGCTATCTCGGCGGCGTCTACGCGTTCCTCGGCACGCTGGGCGGCGTGGTGCCGCGCCTGCTGCGCGATCCGGTCTACAACTTCATCGCGAAGGTCCGGAAGCGGATTATGGGCGGCGCGGCGGCCTGCCACCTGCCGGCGCCTTCGGAACTCGCGCGGATGTTGCCCTGAGCGCCTAGCGCACGGCGTCGTAGTCGTCGGGCGTGTCGACGTCCTGCAGCGCATCGAGCGGCCACTCGTGCATCCTGGCCTCGGCCGCGTGCGCCCGGACCACCGCCTTGCCGCAGCCCTCGCCGTGCCAGGCGAGCAACTCGGGCCACAACGCACGGCGGAACACCAGCGGCGGCGCGAGCACATCGCCGTAGCGTGAGACGCCGAGCGGCTCGTCGCCATCGGCGAGGCCGTCGACCAAGGCCCGCAGCATCGGTGTCGTGACCTGCACCATATCGGCGAGCATCACCAACGCGGCGTCGACGTCCTCGGGCATCGCCCGCAGGCCGGCGTGCAGCGAGCCGCTGGTGGGGCCGGTGGGATCCGGCGACTCGGCGAATCGCACCTCGAGGGGACTGAGCAGCTCGCGCACGGGCGCGGCGTCGTGGCCCGTCACGACGACCAGCGGATCGCAGCCGGCATCGCGCACGCGCCGTACCGTGCGGTGCACCATCGCTTCGCCTTCCACGGGCAGCAGCAGCTTGTTGCGGCCCATCCGCGTGGACGCGCCAGCGGCCAGCACCACCGCGCCGATGCGCAGTGGCCGTGGCGCGGCCGCTGCCGGTCGCTCGCTCACCGCGGTGCGGGGGTCGACGGGGTGTCGGCGACCGGATCGAAATCGTGGATCGGCGCGCGACGCTCGCGCAGCGAACGCGGCCGACGGCCGCTGCGCACCGCGAGCATCTCGGCGACGACGCTCAGCGCCACCTGCTCGGCGCCGTCGGTGCCGATGTCGAGCCCGACGGGGCCGAAGATGCGCTCTTCGTCGAGAGGCCCCTCGCCGCGGAGGATGCCGAGGATACGCGCCGTGCGTTGCCGAGGGCCGAGCACGCCGAGGTAGCGCACCGGCGTCGGCAGCAGGGCGCGCAGGTAGTCCGTGTCGTCGGCGAAGTGGTGCGTCATCACGACGGCGAACGATTCCGTGTCGAGCGCGACGCGTGCGCCGAGCGATGCGGCGTCGGTCTCGACGAGTTGGATCGGGGCAGGGAAGCGCTCGCGCGTGAGCAGCCCCGGGCGTCGATCCGCGACGACGACGCGGAATCCCACCGCTGCCGCGAGCCGCGCGAGATGCGCGGCGTCGTCCCCGGCGCTGACGATGAGCAGGCGCGGCGGCGGCCAGCAGAGCTCGACGAAGCGATCGCCCTGCAGCGCCGAGCCATCGTCGCCGAGCGTCGCGAGGTCGCCCAGGCTGAGCCCGTCCATCGGATGGCAGCTGCGGGCACCCGTCTCGAGGTTCGTGGTCACGACGTAGGCGCGCTCCGCGGCGATCATCGCGCGCTCGGCCTCGCGCGCATCGCGCACGGGCTCGATGTACGCCTCGACCACGCCTTCGCAGCCGACGCCGAGGTCCCAGGCCTGCACTTCGTCGGCACCGCCGCAGTATTCACGCAGCTCAGGCGTTCCCGAGCGGATCACGCGCAGGGCCACTTCGCGCACGTCCGCCTCGAGGCAGCCGCCGCTGACGTTGCCGACGTGCCGTCCGTCGGCCGCCACGAGGAGCTTCGCGCCCTCGTGGCGGTACGCCGAGCCCCGCACGCGGACCACCGTCGCCAGCGCGCAGGGCACACCCGCCGCGTGCCACTCGGCGAGCTGGTCGAGCACCTGCCGCGTCTCCAGCCACTGCTTCATCTCAGCTCCAGCGGAGGTCGTGCTTGGTGAGCGGCAGCGAGCGGATGCGCTTGCCCGTCGCGGCGAAGATCGCGTTGGTGAGTGCGGGGATCACCGGTGGCAGCGCCGGTTCGCCCATTCCGGTCGGCGGGAAGTCGGTGGTGCGGAACCGCACGTCCACCGGCGGCACGCCGCGCATCCGCAGCAGCGGGAAGTCGTTGAAGTTCGACTGCTTGGCCGCGCCGCCCTCGATGGTGATCTCCTGCGCCAACGCCTCGCTGATGCCGTCGAGCACCGAGCCGCGCACCTGGTTGAGCGCGCCGCTGGGGTTGATGATCACGCTGCCGACGTCACCGGCGACCCAGACTTTGTCGATGGTCAGCGTGCCGTTGCGGGCGACCGTGGCCTGCACCACCTCGGCGAAGTAGCCGCGATGGCTGAAGTGGAAGGCCACGCCCATCCCCGTGCCGCGCGGCAGTTGCGTCGTGCCCCAGCCCGACATCTCGGCGACGAGGTCGAGCACGCCGCGCATCCGCGCGGCGTCCATAAAGAACGGCCGCGGCCCGCTGGCCGGCGGCGGCGCGAACTGCGCGAGCATCTCGCGCCGGAACGCGACGGGATCCTTGCCCGCCGCGTGCGCGAGTTCGTCGATGAAGCTCTGGTACACGAACGCGATCGCGTTGCTCGTCGGCGCGCGGAGGAATCCCGTCGGCACGCCCAGCGGCATCGTCGAGGTGGCGAGCCGGAAGTTGGGCACGAAGCCGGCCGGGAACTCCGAGTTCGAGATGCTCGCCGCCGGCGCGAAGCCGTTGCCCTCGCCGAACGACACGAAGTGGTTGTCCCAGGCGACGAGCTTGCCCTGCGCATCGACGGCCCCGCGCAGCTTGTGGTAGCCGGCCGGCCGGTAGAAGTCGTGCTGGATGTCGTCCTCGCGCGTCCACACGAGCTTGATCGGCGCGCCGACCTGCTTGGAGATCGCCGCGGCTTCGACCATATAGTCGTTGTTGAGCCGTCGGCCGAAGCCGCCGCCGGAGCGCACGATGTGGATCGTGATGTCGGACTGCTCGATGCCCAGCGTGTTGGCGCAGAGCGCACGGCCGGACTGCGGGTTCTGCGTCGGGGCCCAGACCTCGAGCTTGCCGCCGGCGAAGTGCGCCGTACAGTTCATCGGCTCCAGCGACGCGTGCGCGAGGAACGGATACTCGTACTCCGCCTCGACCGTTCGCGCGCCCTGCAGCGCGGCAGGCGCGTCGCCCTGGGAGAAGAGCGTGCGCTGCGCCTCGCCGCCGAGGAACTCCGTCGCCTTGGCGCGGAAGGCGGCGCTGGACTGCTGCGCCGTCGGATGCTCCGCCCACGTGACGCGCAGCGCGTTGCGCGCGACGCGGGAGTTCCAGTAGCTGTCGGCGACGATGGCGACGCCGGGCAGCAGGCCCGCGAGCTGCGTGCCTCCCTCGACCACGAAAGCATCGCGCACGCCGCGCATCCGCTTGATCTCGTCGAGGTTGGCGCTGGCCACGCGCGCGCCGAACACCGGCGCCTTGACGTACTGCGCGTGCAGCATCCCCTGCACCGTGACGTCGATGCCGAAGAGCGGCGCGCCGCGCACGATCTTCGGGTTGTCCACGCCGGGGATCGGCTTGCCGATGATGCGATACTCGCTCGGCGCCTTCATCCGCACGGTTGCGGGGTCGGGCGCCGGCAACGTGGCCGCCTTGGCGGCCAGGTCGCCGTAGCGCAGCGAGCGTTGCGTCGAACGATGCTGCACCGTGGCATCGCCCATCGTCTGGCACTCCGCCTCCGGCACGTTCCAGGTCTGCGCGGCGGCGCTGATCATCAGCGCACGCCCCACGGCGCCGGCGCGGCGCAGCGGCTCCCAGTTCGTCGGTGTCGCCGTGCTGCCGCCTGCCACCTGCGGGCCGTACTTGGCCGGATCCGAATCTGCCTGCTCGATGACCAGCGAATCCCAGGCGACGTCCAGCTCCTCGGCGATCAGCTGCGGCATCGAGGTCTTCACGCCCTGGCCGATTTCCGGGTTCTTGGCGATGATCGTGATGCGTCCGTCGGCGGCGATCGTGATGAACGCGTTCGGCGCGAAGTCTCCGTCGACGGACTCGGCGGCCTGTGCATCGCGGGCGCGGAACTGCAGCGTGGTGCCGATCAGCAGTCCGCCGCCGGCGATGCCGGAGACGCGGAGGAAGTCGCGGCGGTCGAGGGTCTTGGTCACAGGGCCTCCTGCGCCGCCGGGGCGTCGTTCGCGGCATCGTCGTTCGCGGCAATCTGCGCCGCGCGGTGGATGCCCTCACGGATGCGATGGTAGGTCGCGCAGCGGCAGAGATTCCCGTTCATCGTCCGGTCGATGTCGGCGTCACTCGGGCGCGGCGTGCGGCGAAGCAGCGCGGCGGCCGTCATAATCTGGCCCGCCTGGCAGTAGCCGCACTGCGCCACGTCGAGTTCCTGCCAGGCCAGCTGCAGCGGGTGCGTGCCATCCGTCGAGAGGCCTTCGATCGTGACGACGCTGGCGTTCGCGACCGCCGAGACGGGCAGGTTGCAGGAGCGCACGGCGTTGCCGTTGACGTGCACGGTGCAAGCGCCGCACTGACCGATGCCGCAGCCGAACTTCGGCCCCTTGAGGTCGAGGGCTTCGCGCAGCGCCCAGAGGAGGGGCATATCGTCGGGGACGTCCAGCGTCCGGCGGGTCCCGTTGACGGTGAGGGTGACGGGCATCGGCACTCCGGAAAGGGAGAAGGGTGCAAGTTGGCTCGCGGGGCGCGGGGCCGCAACGCATCCGCGCGCCGTCACCGGAGAGTACGTTTCAGTCGGGCGAAGGGTTGCCTTCCTCCGCGCATCCTGACCGATTTCTGACGTGACCTTCCTGCGTCCCTTCCGCCGATGAGCTGGACCGTCCTCCGGGACCTGCCGGGCTGGTGGGCGTACGCCGCCGGTGCGATCGTCCTCGCCTTGGATCTCGCGGCCACGGGCCACGTGCTCGTGAACAAGCGCGACGTGCGCGCGGCGATCTCGTGGACGGGCCTGATCTGGCTGGTGCCGTTCTTCGGCGCGGTGCTGTACGCGGTGCTCGGCCTCAATCGCATCCGCCGCCGCGCCGCCGAGCTGCAACGCGCCCGCCGGCGGATGTCGCTCTCGACGCCGCGCGACAGCGCGATCGCCCGCCTGGGCAGCGAGCGCAGCGTGCCGCCGGCCTTCGAGCCGCTGGCCAAGCTCGGCGAGACGATGAGCGGCCGGCCCTTGCTCACCGGCAACGCGGTGCAGCCGCTGCACAACGGCGACGAGGCCTACCCCGCGATGCTCGCCGCGATCGACAACGCCACGTCGTCGATCGCGCTCTCGACGTACATCTTCGGCGACGATGCGGCCGGGCGGCCGTTCGTCGAGGCGCTCGGGCGCGCCGTGCGCCGCGGCGTCACGGTGCGCGTGCTCGTCGACGGCGTCGGCGTGCGCTACACCTGGCCGCCGGTGATCTTCGCGCTGCGCAAGGCGGGCGTGCGCGCCGAACTCTTCCTGCCGCGCGTGCGCGATGCCGGGCTCGGCTTCTTCAACCTGCGTACGCATCGCAAGCTGCTCACCGTCGACGGCCGCATCGCCTTCTGCGGCGGCCTCAACATCCAGGCGCGCAACATCCACCGCGACGATCCGCCGCGAAAGGTGCGCGACCTGCACTTCCGCCTCGAGGGCCCGGTGGTGGGCCAGCTGCAGGAAGTGTTCGTCGAGGACTGGGAGTTTATGACCGGCGAGGTGCTCGACGGGCCGGCGTGGTTCCCGACGATCGGACCGGTCGGCGAGACCACCGCGCGCACCTACACCGACGGGCCGGACGGCGACCTCGAGATCCTCCGCACCGTGCTGCTCGGTGCCCTCGCTTCGGCGCGCGAGTCGGTGCGCATCGTCACGCCGTACTTCCTGCCCGACCAGAGCCTCATCTCCGCGCTCACCGTCGCCGCGCTGCGCGGCGTGCGCGTGGACATCGTGCTCCCCGCCAAGGTCAACATCCCCCTCGTGCAATGGGCCGCCACGGCGCAACTTTGGCAGGTGCTGCGGCCAGGCTGCCGCGTGCACCTGACGCCGCTGCCCTTCGATCACACCAAGCTGATGGTCGTCGACCGCAGCTGGTCGCTGTTCGGTTCGTCCAACTGGGATCCGCGCTCGCTGCGACTCAATTTCGAACTCGACGTCGAATGCTTCGACGCCAAGCTCGCCGAACGCCTCGATGAGGACGTGCGGATGCGGATTGCCGGCGCGACGGAACTCTCGCTCGAGGACGTGGATTCGCGCCCTGTATGGAAGAAGCTCGGCCACGGCCTCGCCCGCCTGTTCTCGCCCTACCTCTGAATTCCCAATGACCGCACCGCGCGTCCGCGACACCCTCGTGAAGGTCCTCGGCATCCAGGTCGTCGCCCTGGTGCTGCTCTGGCTGCTCCAGCAACGCTACGGGAGCTGACGATGCATTGGGCCAATTGGCTGGTCGTCGCGGCGTATCTCGCGTGGGTGGTGGGCGACGGCATCCGCCGTTCGCGCGGGGCCACGAACATCGAAGGGTATTTCCTCGCCGGCCGCTCGCTGCCGTGGTGGGCCGTCGGCCTCTCGGTGATGGCCACGCAGCTCTCGGCCATCACGCTGATCGGCACCACCGGCCAGGGCGCCACCGACGGCCTGCGCTTCGTGCAGTTCTACTTCGGCCTGCCGATCGCGATGGTCATCCTCGGCGTGACGATCGTGCCCTTCCTGATGAAGGCGCGGGTCTACACCGCGTACGAGTATCTCGAGCGCCGCTTCAATCCGGCCACGCGCTCGCTGACGAGCTTCCTCTTCCTGCTCTCGCGCGGGATGTCCTGCGGCACGATCATCGCCGCGCCGGCCGTCGTGTTCACGGCCGTGCTCGGCATCCCGCTCTGGATGTCGATCGCCCTCATCGGCGTGCCGACGGTGATGTACACCGTCATCGGCGGCGTCGGCGCGGTCACCTGGGCGGACGTCAAGCAGATGTTCGTCATCGTCGCCGCGGTGGCGGCGATGCTCGTCGTGATCGTGATGCAGTTGCCGCTGCCCCTCGACGACGCCCTGCGTCTCGCCGGTGCCACGGGGCGACTGCAGACCTTCGACTTCTCGTTCAACCTCACCAACACCTATACGTTCTGGTCGGGCATCATCGGTGGCACCTTCCTGATGCTCTCGTACTTCGGCGCCGACCAGTCGCAGGTGCAACGCTACCTGGCGGCGAAGTCCGTCGACGAGGCCCGCAGCTCGCTGCTGATGAGCGCCTATTGGAAGATCCCGCTGCAGGCGATGATCCTGCTGCTGGGCGTGGGCATCTTCCTGTTCTACGTCTTCAAGCCGGCGCCGCTGCTCTTCAATCCGGTGCAGGACCGCGCCGTGCGCACGGCAGAGCCGGCGATGTTCGCCGAGCTCGATGCGCGCTACGCCGTCGCCACGACCGATCGCCAGCTCGCCGCGGAGGCGCGCGATGCCGCCGCCTTCGCCGCCGCCGACCGCGCCGTCAACACCATCCGCAACGAGGCCCTCGCCGAGGCGCAGGAGGTGCTCGGCCAGCCCACGCGCGACGTCAACTATATCATTCCCCGCTTCGTCACCGACTACCTGCCGATCGGGCTCGCCGGTCTGTTCCTCGCCGCAATCCTCGCCGCGGCGATGTCCAGCATCGCCGCCGAGCTGAATTCGCTGGCTACGGCCACCACAGTGGACTTCTACCAACGCTGGGTGAACCCGGCGGCAAGCGACGAGAAGTCGTTGAAGGTCGGCAAGCTCTCGACGATGTTCTGGGGACTCTTCGCCTGCGTCGTCGCGACGCAGGCGGCGACGCTCGGCTCGCTGATCGAGGTGGTGAACCGCTTCGGCTCGTTCTTCTACGGCTCGATCCTCGGCGTGTTCCTGCTGGCGATGATCCCGATGGCGCGCGGCGTGGGCGCCTTCGTCGGCCTGATCGCCGGGATGTCGACCGTGGCCGCGGTAGCGTTCGGTGCGCCGCAGGTCAGCTTCCTCTGGCATAACGTGATCGGGGCGCTCACCGTCGTCGCGGTGGGTCTGCTCCTCAGCCTGCGCCCGGCGCGCTGAGCGCGCCGCCAACCTCCGGAGGTCGCGTGCGTCCGTTCCTGAGTCTCCTCACCGCGCTGCTCGTGACGAGCGCGGTGGCTGGTGCCCAGCCGGGCGCTGCCGGCATTCCCGGCCGGCCGCTGGCCGACAGCACGGCGCAGGCCGCGCCGCTGGTGATCCGCGGCGACACCGCGCTCCTCGTCCCCACGCGCTTCGGCGCCTTCACGGCGGCACAGCGGGCCGAGGCCATCGCCGCGCGGCTGCGCGGCCTCACCCGCGTGCGGCTCGACTCCCTCGGCATCGTCGTCGGGGAGCGCGGCAGCGACATCACCGCCGGCGACGTGATCCTGATGACCGTCACCGACGATGACGCCGCGGCTACGGGTGTGCCGCGCGACGTGCTCGCCGCGCAGTTCCGCGACGCACTCTGGGCGCAGGTCAACAAGGTGTCGTTCGTCGAGACCGTCCGCGTGATCGCCATCGGTGCGCTCCTGACGCTGCTCGCGACCCTCGTCCTCGTCGTCCTGCTGCGTCTCGTGCGCCGCGGCATCGCGCGCGGCGAGGCGATCCTCGAGGCGCGCAAGGACGGCGGCCTCCCGTCGCTGCGCATCAAGACGCTGGAGATCCTCACGGCCGAGCAGGTCGCCCAGGGCCTCGCGGCCACGCTGCGCTTCCTGCGCGTCGCCGTAATCCTGCTGCTGCTCTACTTCTACCTCCCGCTCATCCTCGGCTTCTTCCCCTGGACGGCGCCCTACGCCGACCGCCTGCTCGGCTACGTACTCGACCCGCTCGGCCGCGTGGGCTGGGGCGTCCTCGAGTTCCTGCCGAACATCGCGTTCATCGCCGTGATCATCGTCGTCACGCGCTATGCGCTCGTGGTGGTGAAGGCCGTCTTCACGGCCGTCGAACGCGGCACGCTGACGCTCGGCGGCTTCGAGCCGGAGTGGGCCGAGCCGACCTACAAGATCGCGCGCTTCCTCGTCATCGCCTTCGTCCTCGTCGTCATCTTCCCCTACCTGCCGGGCGCACAGTCCGAGGCCTTCAAGGGCATCTCGCTGTTCCTCGGCCTGCTCGTCTCGCTCGGCTCGTCGTCGGCGATCTCCAACATCATCGCCGGCGTCGTGCTCACGTACACGCGGGCCTTCAGCGTCGGGGACCGGGTACGCATCGGCGAGTCCACCGGCGACGTCGTCGCCAAGACGCTGCTCGTCACGCGCCTGCGCACGATCAAGAACGTCGACGTGACGATCCCCAATGCGATGGTGCTCAGCGCCCACGTGCTCAACTTCACGGCGATGGCCCGCGCCGAAGGGCTGGTGGTCCACACCACGGTCACGATCGGCTATGACGTGCCTTGGACGAAGGTCCACGAGACCCTCATCGCCGCCGCCGGGCGCGTGCCCGGGTTGCTCGGCGATCCCAAGCCGTACGTGCTGCAGACCGCGATGGGGGATTTCTCCGTTGCGTATGAGATCAATGCGATGACGCGTGAAGCGCGGGATCTCGCCCAGGTCTACTCCGCGCTGCACGCCGCGATCCAGGACGAGTTCAACGCGGCAGGCATCGAGATTATGTCGCCCCAGTACCACGCCCTGCGCGACGGCAACGCGAGCACGATCCCCGCGCAGCACCTGCCGGCGGACTATCGGGCGCCCGCATTCCGCGCGCAGCGCAGCGAAGGCTGAGCGCACCGCAGGCCGAACGCATCCGGCGCGCGCGGTAGGCGTCCGTGCGCTGGATGCCAATGCAGGCCGCCGCGCATACGCCGCGCATAGCCTGCATAGGGTTGCGAATCCCTTCCGGCGTGACGTCCCGGGTGTAGCATCCCTCATATGACACAGGTGCGCATCATCGGCGTCCCGATGGACCTGGGCGCCTCACGCCGCGGCGTGGATATGGGTCCTTCCGCCGTCCGCTACACGGACCTTCGCGAGCGGTTGGTGAAGCTCGGGCACGACGTCGACGACATCGGCAACGTGCACGTTCCGCTGCGCGAGGATGCGGCCCGCGGTGCGCAGCGCGGCGCCCGCTACCTCGGCGCCATCACCGACGTCTGCAGCGAGGTCGCGGCGCGCACGCGCGAGGCGCTGGCCGCCGGACGCCTGCCGCTCGTGCTGGGCGGCGACCACGCGCTCGCCGCGGGATCCATCGCGGGCGCCGCGGCCCACTTCCGCGCCACGGGCGAGCGCATCGGCGCCGTGTGGATCGACGCGCACGGCGATCTCAACACGCCGGCCACGTCCAAGAGCGGCAATGTCCACGGAATGCCGCTGGCCGCGCTGCTCGGCTTCGGCGACAAGGCGATGGCCGAGATCGGCGGTAGCGCACCAGCCCTGCGCGCCGCCGACCTCGCCCTCGTCGGACTCCGCGACCTCGACGCGGCCGAGCGCGCGCATATCAAGAAGTGGAAGCTCGCGGCGTTCACGATGCGCGCCCTCGACGAGCGCGGCGTGCGCACGGTGCTCGAGGAGGCGATCGCCATCGCGACGAAGGAAACGGCCGGCCTCTGGTTGAGCTTCGACGTCGACGTGATCGATCCGGAGGAGGCGCCCGGCGTCGGCACCGCCGTGCCCGGCGGAATGACCTACCGCGAGGCGCATCTCGCGATGGAGATGGTCGCCGACACCGGAAAGCTCGTCGGCCTCGACGTCGTCGAGGTGAATCCGGTGCTCGACGAACGCAATCGAACGGCCGAGATTGCCTGCGAACTGATCTGCTCCGCGCTCGGCAAGCGCATCCTTTGAGGTGACAATGACGATCCGCTACACACCACCGGACTTCACGAAGTCCCCGCTGGCCACGGCGCCCGCCGCCCGCACCGCGCGCGTTGAGCGCGATGGCGTGCTGCCCGAGGGATTCTTCGCGACGACGAACCTCCCGACCTACGTGAAGAACCCCGATGGCAGCTGGGTGCTGCCGCGCGAGCCGCGGATGGACGGCGTGCTCGTGCGCGGCGCCGACGGCGTCTGGTGGGTGCGCGAAGGCCGCCGCGTGAAGGCCGGCGACGACGTGGTCGTCGGCACGGCCGAGGACGGTAGTGAGGGCGTCCTGCTGCACGCGCGTGGGTTCAGCGGCGAGGCCGCCGCCGACGGCGAGTTCCACTTTATGAGCAGCAGCGTCAGCCGCGAGAAGCCGATCGACTACGCGCAGATCGCGCGAATGCTCGTCGAGGAGAAGCGCCGCGGCGGCCACGTGCTCTGGGTGACCGGGCCGGCCCTCGTCCACTCACGGGCCCGCGACAACCTCGTGTGGTTCATCCGCAACGGCTACGTGCAGGCGCTGCTCGCCGGCAACGCCGTCGCCGTGCACGACATCGAAGCGGCGACCGTCGGCACGACGCTCGGGATGACCAGCGACGGCGACCCCACCGCCGGCGGGCACTCCGCGCATATGCGCGCCATCAACGCCGTGCGGCGCGCCGGCAGCATCAAGGCCGCCGTGGAGCAGGGCATCATCAAGGACGGCATTATGCACGCCTGCGTGGTGGAAGGCGTGCCCTTCGTGCTTGGCGGGTCGATCCGCGACGACGGTCCGCTACCCGACGTCTACACCGACGCCGTGCAGGCGCAGGACGCGACGCGCGCGCACACGGTGAAGGCGACGATGGCCGTGATGATCGCCACGGCCCTGCACTCGATCGCCGTGGGCAATATGCTGCCGGCGTACTATGAGCATCCGCAGCGGGGACTGCAGGAGCTGCCGACGATCTGCGTCGATGCCAGCGAGTTTCTCGTGAGCAAGCTCAAGGACCGCGGCACCCACCAGGCGATCGGCGTGGTCACGAACGCCCAGGACTTTATGAGCATCCTGCGCAGCGCCGTGGAGAAGGCGGTGCAGGAGTCGGACGTGGCGCCCTGAGCGCCACGTCCGACCCGCGCGCCTAGAGCGCGACCTTCGCCGCGCCCCAGGCCTCGGCGTTGCTGCTGCGGAACTTCCGCGTGGTCGTGATGACCAGCTCGTCGCCCTCGCGACGGATCTCGTAGCGGTCGAGCCCGCGCTCGGCCTTGCCCTGGATCAGCGTGCCGTTCGGTTGGAAGGTGCTCTCGTGCTTGGGGCAGAAGAAGCGGTTGTTCTCCGCCTCCCAGGTCACGTTCTCGCCGCGATGCGGGCATTCGAGCACGAACGCCATCGCCTCGCCGCCGACGCGGGCGATGATGACCTTGTTCTCCGTGTCGATCGTCGCGCCGTCGGCCGTGGGCAGCGGATAGCGCAGGTCGTTGCCGACGCGTGTGCCGGTGGCGAAGACGCGATCCATCGCCGCGAGGCGATCGGGCGTCACGCCCAGCGCGGCCATCGCGCCGACGGCCATCAGGCCCAGACGGAGGAAGTCGCGACGGTCCTGCATCGCGCAGGAAGCATCGGCGGTCTCGCAGGAATCGGGCGGCTGCTGCTGCGGATCGTTCGGCATTCGGACTACCCCTCGGATGACGGTGATGGAGTCGCGCTGACGGTTATACAACGCTTGAGCGCCGAGGTTCGTTAGCCCAGCCCTAGCGTTTCGCCGGCGCCTTCGCCAAGCTGAAGGGTGGGTCGCGAGGTTTCCCTCACGCGGGAGCGGGCGATGGCGTTCACGCCGGAAGCGCAGGCCATCTGGGACAAGGTCCCGGAAGAGACGCGGGCGAAGCTGCTCGACAGCGGGTTCTGCACTCGCTGCCTCGCGACCCGACACTTCGAGCTCACCGAGGCCGAGCTGCGCAACCAGGAACTCGCGCTGATCGGCAAGTGCGGAACCTGCGGGGCGCGCGTCGTGCGCCTCGTGCAACTCAACTGATCCGATGCGACTGCTGCCTGCTCTCTCGCTGCTCGCCGTCGCCTCGCTGGCCGAGGCGCAGGGCAACTCCCGTTGGCAGGAGATCGGCAAGACCTCCAGCGGCAACGCCGTCTATGTGGATTCCCGCAGCGTCAAGGATTCGCTGGGGATGAAGGTCGCCGTCGTGCGTACGGTGTACGGCGAGGCGGTGAGCACGCCGCAGGGCCCGATCACGGGATCGCGCGCGCGGGCGATGTTCGACTGTGCCAACCAGCGGGTCGCGGTGCTCGAGAGCATCATCTTCCACGACGAGCGCACGAACCGCATCTACCGGCAGAGTGCGCCTCGCCAGCCCGGCTTCGGGCCGGCGCTCCAGAGTACCTTCGCCCACGTGGCGATGCAGCACCTCTGCGCCGCGCCGCGCTGAGCGGCGGGGCGCGACGCACTCACTCCTCGGGTCGCTTCAGCGCCGGGTGGCGGTAGGCGTACAGCAGCGCGAGCAGGCCGAACTGGATCATCGTGCCCGGCGCCAGCGCCGGCGCATCGCCCTTCACGACGTTTATCCAGAACGCCGAGCCGCTCGTCGCCTCGCCGTACTCCTCGGCGTCCCGCGTCGCGTGCTCGAGGTTCTCCTCGCCGTGGAAGTACATCCCCAGCGCGCCGGAGAGGACCATCATCAGGGCCACGACCTGCAGTGCGCGCACGGACTTCGCGCCGTTGCCCACCCAGTGCACGATCACGGCGACGATCATCGCCGTGCAGAGCAGCAGTGGCGGCAGTTGGTTGATCTCCGCGTAGTGTTCGAGCAGCACCAGCTCGCCGATCAGTCCCACGCAACCGAACACCAGCACGGCCAACACGCCGCGGCGGATCAGGGGCAGCACGTCAGCGGTCGTCATCGCATCTCCGGGGTCTGGGCTATCAATAGGACGTCCCTACCCGTTGAACGTAAACCGCCCGGGCTGCACTTTCACGTCATCCCCTACCTCACGGGAGCGCCAGATGAGCCGGCCACCACGCCTCGATGACAGCAGCATCACGGCCAAGCTGCACAGCCTGCCAGGCTGGACGCGCGCCGGCGAGACGATCGTCCGCACGTTCACCTTTGCGGGTTTTCCCGACGCGGTGGGTTTCGTGCAGCGCCTCGTCGAGCCGGCCGAATCGCTGAATCACCATCCGGACGTCGACATCCGCTACAATCGCGTGGTCGTCGCGCTGTCCACGCACGACCAGGGCGGACTCACCGATCTCGACTTCTCGCTGGCGGCATTGGTCGACGGCGCCGTCGGCGCCCGGTAGCGACCGGCGGCGCCGCCCGACGGTCAGGGTGTCGCGCTTCCGCCGAGTTGGTACGGGCGCCCGCTTGCATCGAGCCGCCGCAACTGCGCGTCGCCGTTGATGCTGCGCACGCGCACGGGCGTGCCGCCGCCGCCGAGCACTCCGCTGATCGTCTTGGAGAGTCGCTCCGATCCGCCGCTCAACCCGGGGAAGTCGCTCAGTGCGTTGCCGTTCGTCACGCGCACATCCACGGTCATCGCCAGTCCCTCGGCGAGATACGCCGCCACCTCGCCGTTCACGGTCTCGGCGACGACGGAATCGGTGCCCGTGAGCGATGTCATCCGGATGTCGACGTCGCCGTTCACCATCTTGGCGTTCACGGGGCCGACGCTGGTGCCGACGGTGATGTTGCCGTTGACGCCGCGCGCCTTGACGGGCGCCGACGACGCCGAGACGATGCTGCCGTCGATCATCACGAGGTCGAGGCGCACGCCGGCCGGCACCTGCACGCGGAAGTGCGCGTTGGCCTGCGCGCCGCCGCCCATCCCGAGCCGCAGCCGTCCGCGGCCGATCGAGAAGCCACTGCCGTTGCTCTTCACCTCGTAGTCATCCTGCGAGCAGCGGCTGCCACCGACCAGTGCACAGACGACCACGCCGCCCGGCATCGTGTCGCCACGGAAGCTCACGTCGCGCGGCAGCGTCGAGTCGCCGCGCCAAGTGAGGTCGGCGACGATGCGCAGCGTGTCGTCTGCGGATGGGCCGAGGGTCAGGGAGCCGGAGAAGTTGCGCAGGGCCAGCGTCTGGCCGGCCTGCATCGGCGTCGAGTAGGCGAACACTGCCGCGCGCGATTGCGCGGGGCCGGAATCGACATCGGCCGAGCAGGAGGCGAGCGCGATCGCGACGAGCGCGAGAAGCGGGCGGAACGACATCGGCGGCTCCGAAGGGGAGGGAGGACTCTCCCAATCTACGGAGCCGCCGAGGGCCGTGTTTCCGCCGCGTGGGCTGCCGCGCAGGGCCGCCCCGCCAGTCGCCGCCTACTGCTTGAGCAGGCGGATGCCGCCGTTCACCGTGCGGGCGCGCAACTCGGGGCCGCCGTTGCCGAGCTTGGCCTCGATGCGCCGCGGGTTGATCTCGCCCGTGAACGTGATCGGGAAGTCGCTGGTCACGCGGCCGTTCGTCGTGCGCAGGCTGACATCGGCGTTGGCGTCGGCCGGCAGTTCGATCTCGATGCTGCCGTTGACGGTCTGGTAGTCGAGCCCGTCGGCGGTGATCTGCCCGCGGGCGCGGATCGAGCCGTTCACCGTGCGGGCGCGCACCGGTCCGCCGCTCGAGGCGGCCTCGACGTTACCGTTGATCGTGTTGGCCTCGACCCAGCCGCGGAGCTCCGACACCTCGACGCCACCATTCACCGTGTTCGCGTCGACGTTCGCATACGCCGGCAGGCGGACCACGAAGTGCACCGACACGTCGTTGTTGCGGTTCCAGTTGCGCTCGCCGCCGTCGATGCCGCCCTCCTCGCAGCTGTCGCCACGGCGCCACATCGCGCAGACGACGACGTTGCCGTTGGACAGTTGCCTGGCCTCGATGCGCACGTCTTCCGGATCGCCGCGGCGCCAGCGCTTCTCGGCCGTGACCTCCACGCGGTTGCCGCTGCCGCTCTCGACGCGCACGCTGCCGTTCACGTTGTGCAGGAACACGGTGCGGCCCTCGGCCAGCGTACCGTTCCAGGTCCAGTCGCTGCTGCTGCGGTCATCTTGCGCGGCCAGCGGCGTCGCCAGCGCGGCCGTCGCGAGGGCGAGTGGCAGTAGGGCTGCCGCGGTGAAGCGTCGGATCGTGTGCATCGTGATTACTCCCGGTCGCCCGCCGCGCTGCCGCGGCGGATGGTGATGTTGCCGCTGAATGCCCCGGCCGTGACGCGCGCGCCGCCGTTGCCGAGCGTGAATTCCATCCGCCGACCGCGGCCGGTCGACTGCCCCGGCTGCAGCGTCAGCGGGAAGTCGCTGCTGATGCGCCCGCTGAAGGTCTCCAGCTCGAGTCGCGCGCCCACGTCCACCGGCAACGTGAGCGTGATGCTGCCCGAGTGCGTGTTCATCCTGTACGATCCGTTCGCGTCCAGGTTTCCCTCGTAGGTGATCGTCCCGCTCACGGCCTCGGCGCGCAGGCCGCTCAGGCGGCTGCGGCGGATGCGCACCGAGCCGCTCACCGTCTCGGCCGTCACTTCGCCGACGGCCTGGTCGAGTTCGATGTCGGTGCTCACGCCCTCGATGTCCATCCGCCCCTGGACGTCGCGGAGATCGAGCGTGCCGCTCACCGTCTCGACGTCGAGCCGATTGCGCGCACCGCGCACGTCCACGCGTCCGCTCACCGACTTGGCGACGACCTCCGCTTGCGTGCCGCGCACCTCGACCAGTCCGCTGACGGTGCTCGCCGTCACGCGGGTGCCGATGGGCACCTGCACCTCGATGGTCGCCGAGCTCTGGCGGTTGCCCACCGATCGCGTGCGCAGGCCGATGCGCGTCTCCGATGCGCTGAGCTCGAAGCGTCCGCGTTCCATAGAGGCGACGATGCGGACGTCACGGCGGTCGCTGGCGCTCACGCGGATCTCGCCGGAGACGTTGCCGAGGTCGACGAGCCCGTCGCGGGCGATCGCGAGTGTGGTGTCGACGCGGTCCTGCGCCGCGGCGACGA
Organism: Gemmatimonadaceae bacterium; assembly: GCA_035444005.1. GTDB lineage: Bacteria > Gemmatimonadota > Gemmatimonadetes > Gemmatimonadales > Gemmatimonadaceae > Pseudogemmatithrix. Next base: position 46,367 of record DAOMNV010000002.1, on the reverse strand, counting down.
GCGGGAATGCGCCGGCGATCAGCAGGGCGCGGAGGAGTCGGGTGGTGGGCATCGTCAGATTCCGGCGGGCAGCTGCGCGGCCCCGCGGAGGAGGGTGAGCTTGCTGGTGTAGGCGCGCGTGAAGCGTTGCGCGAGGAACTGCGAGGCAGGGTCCGCCGCCAGTGCGTCGCGCGCTTCGGCGATGGCGGCGTCGATCACGGCGAGATTGCGTTCGAGCACCGCGACCGTCTCGGGGTCGAGGTCGTCGCGCCGTTCGGTGAGGATGGTCTCGAGCGTGGCGATCTCGCGGTCCATCTGCGTGACCGACGCCGAGAAGGACGTGCGATGCATCTCCGCGGCGACGGCGTCCACCGTTCCCTCGGGCGCGGCGTCATCTAGCGCCAGCGTCGCGGCGGGCAGCGACTCGCCGCGCGAGGCCAGCTGCCAGGTTACCGCCGACGTCACCGCGACGAGCAGCGAGGCGGCGATCGCGAGGCGGAGAATCTGGCTCGTGTAGAACGGTCGGATCGCCTGCGGCGGCGCGGAGAGGCGCGGCTCGATGCCGCTCCAGAGATCGCGCGACGGCGTGAGCAGCGGCAGCTGCGCGGCCTCCGCGGCGATCGCCTCGAGTTCCGTCCAGAGCATCTGGCACTCGACGCAGTCGGCGCGGTGCCGCTCGTTCTCGACGTCGTGCTGTTCGGTGTGCGTAGTCATCGGGTCAACATCCTCCTGAGCAACATTCGGGCACGGTGCAGCTGCGCCTTGCAGCCGCCGGCGGTGACGCCGAGCATCGTGCCGATCTCTTCGTGCGTGTAGCCCTCCACGTCGTGCAGCACGAAGACCTTCCGGGCGCCGGCCGGGAGCGCGGCGATCGCCGCCTCGAGGTCCAGCGAGAGTCCGGGGACGGGCAGCGGCCGCACGTCGGCGCTGCTGATCGCGTCCATATCCTCGATCCCGTCATCGTGCTTGCTGCGGCGGCGCCCCTCGGTCTCTCGATCGTTGAGCACCACGTTCACGGCCAGCCGGTGCAGCCAGGTGGAGAACGCGGACTGTCCGCGGAACGTCCCCAGCTTGTCCCAGCAGCGTACGAACACGTCCTGCGTGAGCTCCTCCGCCTTGGCCCGGTCGCCCACCATCCGGCAGCAGATCGAGAAGACCCGATCCACGTGCGTCCGGTAGATCCGCTCGAAGGCGCGGCGGTCGCCCTTGGCGGCGAGCGCGACGTCGTCGGCGGGGCCGGACGGCTGGTGCTGGTTGGTGGGAAGCGTCAGAGGGAGGGTCATTCGGCGCCGTGTGTCGTACGCCGGATTGGATGGGAGGCAGGCTCGGAAGGTTTGAACCGGGTTTGACCGAATGACTGGCTGGCTGCGGCCGGTTGCAGGATATTGTCCCTGACACCCCGCCCCAGCGCTAGCCGTACGGGGGGCAGCCCCTATCGGAGTCTTCCGGAATGACGATCGCGCCGCAGGCCAGCCAGGCCCCCACGCCTCCCCCGATTCCGCCGCTGCCGCAGGGCCCGGACGTCGGGCAGACCACGGCGGGGACGGCAGTGCCGACGGTCGTTCAGGTGAATCCTGACATCCCGCCTGAGGTCGTGCCGATCGTCGGGATCGTGTTCGGCAGCTTGGCGCTGATGGTGATCGTGTCGCCGATCGTGCGCGGCATTATGCGGATGATCGAGCGTCGCACGGACAAGTCGCTGGTACACGGACCGGCAGTGGCGCAACAGTTGGCGCAGTTGCAGCAGAGCGTCGACACCCTCGCCATCGAGGTCGAGCGGATCAGCGAGTCGCAGCGCTTTCAGGCGCGGATCCTCGCCGAGCGGGACAAGCCGGCGATCGGCGGAGGATCAGCAGGGCAGTGATGCGGGTCGTGTCGGCGCTCCCAGCCACGGGTGCGTCGGCGATGAGGGATTCGATCGCATTCAGCGCGGCCTCGGTACTCGGGTCGCGCAGCGCCGCCGCGATGGCCGTCTCCGCAGCAATGCCGCGCAGGACCGAGACTCCCCGCTTGATCCCCGCCACGCGCGTAACGGCTGCGTCGCGCCGAGCGAGTGGCTCCCGTTCAAGCCAGGCGTTGAGCAGCCGCACGACGCGGCGCAGGAGCTCGTCCGAAACGCTCGGCGCATCGCGCAAGGCCAGCCGTGCCCGCTGGCGTCGTCGCCACGCGACGATCACGCGGCGTGCCGTATGCACCGACTGGCGGTCAGGCGACGTCGCCTTGCCCGTACCGGAAACGAGGCTGGAGAGCAGGTCGGCGCGCGCGCTCAGGTGCCAGCGTCCGTCGCGGTAGATCCCGCCCAGCAGCTGTGTCGCGTCGCGACCGCCGAGCACGGCGATGAATCCGTCGAGCGCTGCCGAGGCGAATGCGATGCTCGGCCCGTCTCCGCTAAGCGGCGCGCCTGCGCCGCACTCCGCGCGCTCAGGATCGCGCCACGTGCGCAGTTGCTTCTGCAGCGCCGCCACGGCGTCCGCGTGACCGAGCGATCGCGTGCGCGCACGGCGCTTGCGCTGCAAGCGTTCCTTCAGGGCGAGCAAGCGCTCGGCGCCGTTCGGCAGCGCGAACTGCATCTCGTGTACCACTTCTAGCTGCCCTTCACGCAGCACGCGGCCGAGGCGCTGTTCGAGTCGCGCGGGCGTCCACGGGATGTCCGCGTGGATGAGCGTCGCGCAGCCCTGCAACTCGACGCCCTCGGCGAGGATGTCCGTCGCGAGCAGCAGACGGATGCCGCGTGGGTCGTCGGCGCGCCACGCGGGTTGTCGCGGCCCGAGCGCACGCAGCACTTCGTCGCGCGTCCAGCGCCCGGCTGCGGCCTGCACCCGCGTCCCGATGATCGCGACCACGCCGGGCTCGCTGCGCAGCTCGGAACACAGCGCGCGTATCGTCACCGCGTGCTGCGCGAGCACGAGCACGCGCCGCGGCGACTCGCGCTGCATCAGCGCACGGATGGCTGCCGCGCGGGCAGCGCTGTCGCCGGCGATCCACGGCGCGATGACCTGTCGCAGCGCCTGCACTGCCTCGAGGTGCATCGCGAGCGTCGCGCCGGCATCGCGCGGAGGCGGACGTCCCGCATCGGGCGTCGCGAAGGGTATGGCCAACTGCGTGGCATCGTCGCCGAGGATCCAGTCGCGCAGGACGTCGCGCGAGGGCCAACGGCCTTCGCTGAGTACGTCGGCAATCGCGCGGCCACGCTGGAGCCGCCGGCGGAGCGCGGCATCCAACGCCGAGAGACTCGAGCTCCACGCCATCGCGAGCGTGAGGCGGACCAGTGCGGTCGCAGCGCTGCCGTCAGCGGTGGGCAGCGGCGGCGGCAGCGCGGCGAGACGTTCGGCCACGCCGGGCACGTCGGATGCGCCCTGCAACGGAGGCAATCGCCGAAGCGCTTCGCTGTCGCGGCGCTCGGCATTCCGCCGCAGCACCACGCGCTCCACCACCGCGGGCGTCACGGCGCGCCTGCCAAGGAACAGCGCCAGCAGGTCATCGCGATCGGCGCGGCGGTTCACCACCGGCGTCGCGCTCAGGAGCAACAGATGCCGACCGCGCGCCAATGCGGCGAGCGCGCCGTAGCGCTTGCTGCTTCGCGTGCGAAAGTGGTGGGCCTCGTCGACGACGATCAGCGCTGCGCTGGGCGGCGCCCGACCGTGGCTCAGCGACTCGTGGCTTGCGATGCGCAGCGAGACCTCCGCGCGTGCCGCCGCGCGCTGCCATTGCTCGCGCACGGTGGCCGGCACCAGCACGAGCACGTCGCCATAGCCCGCCGCCACGGCCAACGCGAGCACGGTCTTGCCGCTGCCCACGGCATCGGCCACCAGCGCGCCGCCGTGTGCCTGCAACGCTCGCTGGATCGCATCCACGCTCTGGCGCTGCGGCTCGCGGAGCGTGAACGCCCCCACGCGGGTTCGCGTGCCCGCCCCGAGCGCCGCTTCGGCAATCTGCGCACGGACGGTATCGAACGCCGTCAGAGTTGGTGCCACGATAGCAGCGGCGCGACCACCGGGTGCTCCAGGCCGTACGCCTCCAGCACGCATTCGGTCAACGTCCAGACATCCGGTACGATGCCTTCCGCCGCTTCGCGTCCGAGCGGCGCGAGCAGCTTCACCGCGCGCGCCCAGTCGCGCGGCAGCGGAAATCGTGCGCAGGTCCAGCCGAGGAATCGCCGGTAGCCACCTCGCGCCGGCTCGGCGAGCGCCGCGAGCCAAGCCGTGCCCACCGACGAGTTGAGCAGCACCGCCAGCGTGTGCGCGTCGTCGTCAGACGGCGCGCGGACCACGTAACAGGTGTTGAGCGGGACCGTCGCGTCACCGCGCGGCAGCACCAGCGCGCGCGGACTGCGCCCGATGTCGCCCCAGACCACTCGCGCACGATCGTCGCGTGCCGCCTCCGTGCGGAACAGCGCCCACCACGGACCGCCGCGGCCGTCGCTGCGCTGCTCCAACTGGCGCTTCCAGCGCGAGAGCCGGCGATGCGCCTCCGCCGGCAGCTCGGCCAGCGGCGTGCCGCGCTTGTCGTGCGTCCAGAGGATCGCCGAGTCGCGCGCGCCGTCCACCGGCCGCCACGGCGCGAGGTGCTCGCCGCGCAGCAGCGGTCGCACGAGATGCGGCTCGAGTGCCTCGCTCCACGCTTCGCGACGGTCCAGCACGAAGGCCTCGTTGCATCCGCACTTCACGCCAAGCTGTGGACGCGCGAGCGGCGATCGGGCCAGGGGCAGGCCCGCGGCGCTGAGTGCGTCGAATGCCTCGCGCACGTCGGGCGGCAACAACAGCCACGGCGCGCCCGGCGTGTCGTCGAGCGCAAGCCGCTCGCGGTGCATCGTCCACGGCAGCGGCAGCTCGCGTCGATGTGCGACCACGCGCAACTGCGGCGGCGCGGCGGCGGCCGCCTGTCGTCGCGCAACGAGTGCCGCCGGATACACGACGGCGTCGAAGCCCGCCGAGCTGTCCTGCCACTCCTCGAGCAACAGCGGCGGCGCCTGTGCGGCGAGGAAGGCGCGCAGGCCACCGCCGGCCAGCGATCCCCAGAGCTTGGCTGGCAGCAGCAGCGCGATGATGCCGTCGCGCTGCGTGAGGCGCACGGCGCGTTCGGTGAACAGCGCCGCGAGGTCAACCTGCGAGGCGAATCCCTTGCCGGCCGCCGCTTCCGCCGCACCGGCGTCCCAGGCGGCGCTGCGGAACACCGTGAAGCGTTCGCGCAACGACGTCCGTTGCTCGGCGGCGATGCCGTGCGTGCGCACCCAGGGTGGGTTGCCGAGCAACATCGTGAAGCCGCCGGCCGCCGCGATGTCGGGAAAGTGCGTGGTGAAGTTGAAGGGCAGGGCCGCGCCGTCGCGCAGCGCCTGCACGGCGCGCCGTGAGCGCCGGATCGCGGCGCGCAGTGCGTCGAGTTGCGCTTGCGTCGCGCGGTCCACGCCTCGCCGGGCGCGGAAGAGGTCCGGTGTACGCGCCGCGAGCAGCAGCTCGCGGCGCCGGGACTGCAGCCGCTCGCTGCGGGCTTCCTCGACGGCGATCGCCCGCTCGCGTTCTGCCCGTTGCAGCACCATCCCCAGCGCGCGTTTGCGCTTGCCGACGGCGCGCGTGTAGCGCAGGCGCAGCGCGGCGATGCCTTGCGGGGGCGGTGTCCAGCCATCGTCGAAGCCGAGTCCGGCCAGCGCGTCGCCTTCGCGGATGTTGTGGTCGAGGTTGGGTAGCGGCGGCAGGCGCAGCGGATCGTCGTCCTGTTCCTCGCAGACCACCGAGAGCCAGAGACGCAATTGGCAGAGCCACACTGCGGTAGGATCGAGATCCACGCCGAAGATGCTGCGCGTCAGCACGTCTCGGCGGCGGGCGCCGAGCGTGAGCGTATCGCCGGCGCGCTGGTGCAGCGACGCGATTTCCTCGAGCGCGTAGACGAGGAACGCGCCCGAGCCGCAGGCAGGGTCGAGCACCGTGAACCCGTCGAGCGCAGCGCGCAGGTGCAGCTGTGCCTTGCGCGTGATGCGCTCGCCATCCCAGAGCTTCCAGAGATGCTCATCGGGTACGCCGCGTGCGGTGAGCGCAGCGGCCAGGCCCTCGCGCGTCAGCTGCGTGATGAGCGCCGGCGGCGTGTAGAACGCGCCCCGTGCACGACGCGTGCCTTCGTGCATCAGCGACTCGAAGGCGCGGCCGAGCATTTCGGGATCCACCGCCGCCTCGCTCCAGGTGTCGCGCGACTCGCGGGCCGTCAGGCGATACCGCGAGAGCAGGCCGCCGATCAATCCGTCGAGCGCGTCGTCCGTGATCCGCAGGTCCGCGTGCCGGCGTTCGATGGGACTGCGCGTGAACAGGCCGCCGTTGAGGAAGGGCACGCGGCCGAAGGCCTGCGCCGCCGCGGCACGCTGGCGGAATGGCGTGTTCAGCGTCCCGAACCACAGCGGCTCGAGCAGTCGCCGGTGCGCCGAGGTGCCGCCGCGCGCGCAGGCGGCGAAGCGTCGCCGCAGGAACTCGCGATCGCCGTCGAGCCAGCCGCGGGCCTCGAGAAAGGAGACGAAGAGCAGGCGCGAGGCGTGCAGCAATGCGATCGTCCGCCGCGTGTCGGTATCGGCCCGCCCCTCGGCCGTCCGCGCCATCTCCGTGACGTGGCGCTCGAGTTCCATATAGAAGCGCCGGGTGAGCGCCGAGCGGCCGAGAGTCTCGCGCCAGCGCAGGTGCACGAGCAGGTCTGGGCCCTCGCTGCTGCCCACCAGCGCGGCCAGCGTCTCGGCGTCGCTCTCGCGCGGCGCGCGCGGGTCGATCGCACACAGTGGTACCGGCGCGCGCAGGTCGGGCGGCGCGGCGGCGAGCGTGACGCAGGGCGCGTCGACGCTGTGGACGATGACGAGCCAGCATCGCTCTGGCGCGTCACGCACGATGGCGCGGCAGATCGCCGTCGCGCGGGCCGCGGCGTCGTCGCAGCGCGGCAGCTGCACGAGCAGCGCGCGCAGCGTGTCCGCGCGCGGAGCGACCCAGACACGAGTCGCGTCCTCGCCGAGGGCGAGGCGACGGAGGGTGTGGCGGTCCAGCCGGACCGGGGGATCGAAGCCCAGTAGCTGGCTCAGGGCGGGGAGGGCACGCGCATCGGAAAGCGCGGCGAGGGCGGAGGCGGCGTCGCGGGAGGTGAACACGCCTGCAGGGTGGCCCAAGGCGGGCGCGGCGCCCGCATCAAATCATTGCATCTAGGTGGCTCGTCCTGCTTCGGCGAGCCGCCGCAGGTCAGGCCCGTGCCAGCCGCTCGACGATCGGCGCGAGTTCGTCGAAGCCCGCGATCAGCGCATCCGGCGCCGTCGGCGCCAGCTGTTCCCGCGTGTATGGCCCCCACAGCACCGCCACGGTGTACACGCCCGCCGCACGCCCCGCGTGCATATCGTGCGTGCTGTCGCCCACGAACATCGCACGCTCGCGCGGCATCGCGAGGCGCTCCAACGCGTGCCACACCGGCTCGGGCTCCGGTTTGTGCTTCGCCGTGTGGTCGATCCCCACCACCGCCGCGAAGCAGTCCTCGACCTGCGCGAACTTGAGCGCCCGCCGCGCGCCCACCTCGAGCTTGCTCGTCACCACCGCGAGCGGATGCCCCGCCGCGTGCAACTCGCGCACGGTCTCCACCATCCCGGGATACAGCTTGATCATCGCGTCGTGATGCTCCAGCTGATGCTCGCGATACCGCGCCCGCAACCGCTCCACGTCCGCCGAGCCCTCGGCCCAGCGCGCCAGCATCGCATCGAGGGGCGTGCCGATCAACGCTAGCCACTCCGACACGCTCGGCCGCCGCTCGCGACCCTCGAACGAATACTCCATACTCGCGACGAGCAGGTCGATCGAATCCACCAAGGTGCCGTCCAGGTCGAACAGCACCGCCACGCGTCCATCGCTCACGCCGCCCTCCGCGACTCGTAGTCTCGCCCCTTCCATTGCACCTTGCTGCCGCGCCACGCGGCCTCGGCGCAGATCCCGCTGAACGTCACGGCCGCCAACGGATAGCTCAGCGCCCACAGCGGGTTCAAGCGCGCGAACGCGTACACGCCCGCGTAGTACAGCAACGTCGCCGGCGCGGTGATCGCAGCGAACAGCAACACGCCACCGATGCTGCCAACCTCCCCGATGCTTGCGGTGGCTCCATCGACGCCACCGAACGCGGCGAGCCCGAACGCCAGGCAGACCAGCGGCAGCACCGGCAACAACGCCGGCAACGGGAACACCCAGGGGAAGATCTTCGCGGTCACCGCGTTCAACGGCAGCGTGTCGCGGCCCGCGGCATAGACGTTCTTGCCCCAGCCGCGGCGAATCTCGCTGAGCGAGGTGTACATCCGCGTGCGCAGCTCGTCGCGCGCGAGCAGCATATGCGCCTGCATCCCGCGTTCCGTCACCACCTGCGCAAGACGGAGGTCTTCCGCGACGTGGTCCTTCACGGCCGCGTGCCCGCCGATGCGCTCGTAGCTGCGTCGTGAAAGCAAGATGAACTGCCCGTTGGCGATCTTGTCGATCGGCTTCGTGGAGCGGCTCATCGCCTCGAGCCCGCCGTACCGCGCGAGCAGGATGCTGAACACGAAGGGCTGGACGACCTTCTCCCAGAACGTGACCGCCTCCTGGTGGCCGGCCACGGTGAAGAGGTCGGCCCCGCGTGCGCGCATCGCGCCCACGCTGCGCGAGAGCAGCGTCGCTGCGTGCCGCGTGTCGGCGTCGGTGAAGCAGAGCAGGTCGCCCGTCGCGGCGCGGGCCCCCGTGTGGCAGGCCCACTGCTTGCCGAACCAGCCGGCGGGCAGGTCGGGCGCTGGCACCACGCGGAGGCGCGCGTCGGTCGCGGCGATCGCACGGACGATGTCACCCGTGCCGTCGGTGGAGTGATCGTCCACGACGATCACCTCGAGGCGCGGGTAGTCGCTCCCCAGCACGCTGCGCAGGCAGTCGCCGATGTTGCGCGCCTCGTTGCGCGCGGGGATGATCAGCGAGAGCGACGGCGCGTCGCCGCGCGCGACCGGCTGGTACGCCGAGAGGCGCTTGCTGTCGAGAAAGCGCACGACGACGGTGACGAGCAGCGCCACCCAGAGCAGCGCGAAGGTCGC
>DAOMNV010000002.1:26812-37329 GCA_035444005.1 Gemmatimonadaceae bacterium | reverse complement strand
AAAAAAGCCAGTGTTGCAGGATCACGCCAGCCGCTCCCTATGCACGCGAATCACGCGCCGGCATTCACGCCGAGCGCGTCGCGCTCCCCGCGCGCGAGGATCGTCGCCGCCGTCATATGCCCCGTCACGTTGGTCGTCGTGCGGAACATATCGGGAATCGTGTCCACGCCGAGCAGGATGCCGATGCCCTCGATGGGGATCCCCGCGGCCATCAGCACGGGGATCATCACGAGGATGCTGCCGCCGGGCACGCCGGGCACGGAGAAGGACGTGATCACGCTGGTCACGGCGATCGTCGCCAGTTGCGCGGTGCCGAGGTCCACGCCGTAGAGCTTGGCGATGAACAGCACGCCGACGGTCTGGCCGATGCCCGCGCCGGCGCGGAACATCGACGCCGCCAGCGGAATGAAGAAACTGCCGATGGTCGGCGGGAGCCTGAGCGTGTCGCGCACGCTCTCGAGCATCGCCGGCAGCGCGGCCAGCGACGAGCGCGAGCTGAACGCGATGCCCTGCGCCGGCAGCGACGCCACTGCGAACTGCCGCAGCGAGACCTTGCCCAGCATCACCGCCGCCGGGTAGAGCAGGAACGCCATAAAGCCGATGCAGATCGCGCTCACCACGCCGATGTACACCACAAGCGCGCCGGCCGCGGCGAGACCGAGCTTGGCGGCCAGCGGCACGGCCAAGGCGAACACGCCGATCGGCGCCAGCGCGAGGATCGCCCGCACGAGCACCAACGACGCGTCCTGGATGCCTTCGAACACACGGAGCACGGCCGTGCGCCGTTCGTCGCCGACGCGCGTCAACGCGGCCGCGAAGCACACGCTGAACAGGATGAGCGGCAGCATCGCACCGTCGGCCGCGGCCTTGACCGGATTCACCGGCACGAGACCGATCAGCCAGTCGCTGAGCGTGGGCACGCTCGCGTTGCCGGCCACCGCGCTCGATGCGCTCGCCCGCATCGCGTCCACGGCGGCCGCGTCGAAGCTGAACGCGCCGAGCAGCCAGGCGCCCATCACCACGCCCACCGCGCTCGCGGCCGCCAGCACGATCACGAAGATCACCAGCGCCCGGGCGCCGAGTCGGCCCACGGCCCGCGCGTCGGGCGCCGAGCCCACGCCGACGATCAGCGTCGCGGTCACCAGCGGGATGACGGTCATCCGGATCGCGTTGATCCACAGCGTCCCCACGGGGCCGAGCGTGCCCAGCACGCCTTGGGCGAACGCGGAGTCGGACCCCGAGAGCCCCAGCCCGAGGCCGAGGCCGGCGAGCAGGGCGAGCAGTACCTGGAGGGTGAGCGGCATCTCGGAAAGATACGCCTGACCGCGGGCCGTGAGTTCCTGTAGATTCCCCAGATGGCCTACAAGACCGCTACCGACCTCATCAATGAGGCGAAGTCGCGCATCCGCGAAGTCACGGCTGCCGACGTCCTCAAGACGCTGGGCCAGCCCGGCGCCCCCGTCCTGCTCGACGTGCGCGAGCCCAACGAGACCAACCTCGGCCGCATCCCCGGCGCGATCGTCATCCCGCGCGGGCAGATGGAAAGCAAGATCGAGCCGCTGGTGCCGCGCGAGGCGAACCTCGTGATCTACTGCGCCGGCGGCAATCGCTCGGCGCTCGCCGCCGATACGCTACAGCAGATGGGCTACGGCAACGTCGCGTCGATGGCCGGCGGTTGGGCGGCCTGGGTGTCCGCGAACGGGCCCGTCGAGGGCTGAGATGAACGGCGCGGACATCGCGCCGCACTTCCTGCGGCTGCAGCGCGCCCTCGCGGCGCGCCCGGCCGCGCTTGCCGAGCGCGATGAGCCCTACAAGGAAGCGGCGGTCGCGCTCGTGCTGCGTCCGGCCACGGACGCCGCCGACCTCGAGCTGCTGCTGATGCGCCGCGCCGCGCGCGAAGGCGATCCCTGGAGCGGACAGATCGGCCTTCCCGGCGGTCGATGGGACGCCACGGACGACTCGCTCGAGCACACGGCGCTGCGCGAGACCTTCGAGGAGGTCGGCATCGACCTTCGCCGCGAAGGCCAAGTGCTCGGCCAGCTCGACGAACTGCGGCCGCGCACGCCCGTGCTGCCGCCGATCATCGTGCGGCCCTTCGTCTGCGCGCTGCACGCCGTGCCGAGCATCGTGCCCAATGATGAGGTCGCCGAGCTGCGGTGGGTGCGTCTGGGTACGCTGTTCCATCCCGAGACGCGCGTGCGCACCAGCGTGCGCGTGCGCGACATCCAGATGAAGGTGGATGCTTACCAACTCGGCGACTTCACCGTGTGGGGGATGACCGAGCGCATCCTTGCGACGTTCGAGGAGATCTGGAGATGACGGAATCGAGGGTCCCGTATGACGCCGGCTCGCCGAGCACGCGTTCGGGGTGGATCGCATTGGCGATCACCATCGCCGCGACGCTCGTCGCGATGTTGATCGACCGCACGGTGTTCGAGCTGTTCAATGCGCCGCGTGTCTACGACAAGGACTTCGGCCGCCTGCTGCGCGTGATGGGATTCGCCGGCACCTGGCTGGCGCTGGCACTCGCGCTCGCGCTGCACCACGACGGCACGGACGCGACGAAGCGCATTGCGCGGCGCCGCGGCTGGCTGCTGTTGTGGAGCCCGCTGCTTGCGGGCGCACTCGCCGAGGTGATGAAGATCCTCGTGCGCCGCGAGCGGCCGGCGCTGAACGATGGCGCGTACGGATTCCGTCCGTGGGACGAACGCACCTGGAGCGGCGCTGGCTTGGCCTTCCCGAGTTCGCACGCGGCCGTGGCCTTCGGCGGCGCGTTTATGCTCGCGCGAATGTTCCCGCGCGCCAAGTGGGTGGGCATCGTGCTGGCCGTCGGCTGCGGTGTCACGCGCATCGCGGCGCGTGCGCACTTCGTCAGCGATGTGGTGTTCGCTGCGGGAATCGGCTGGCTCGTGAGCTGGTGGCTCTGGCGCGGCTGGCGGCCGCGTGAGGCGTGACGGCGCTCAGCCGTAGGTGACGCCCGGATAGATCAGGTTGATCGCGATCCGGAACACCGGCCCGAACACCGGCGGAAACAGCTGCCAGGCCGCGAAGATGCCGATGAAGCCGAGGATCGGCGTGCCCCACACGAACATCTGGTAGCGCGTCGTCATCCGGCGCGTCATCAGCAGCGTGATGGCCGCGCTGCCGTCGAGCGGCGGAAAGGGCAGCAGGTTGAACACGCAGAGCAGCAGGTTGAGCGAGAAGCCGATGCTCAGGAAGCGGCCGATCGTGGCCCAGGTCGCACCGGCGTCGGTGGCGGTGAGCTGCCCGAAGTTCACGCTCTCCGGCGGGAAGAACGTGCCCGAGGCCGCGAGGGCGCGCATCGCCGCGAAGCAGAGCAGCACGATGAGCAGGTTGACGGCCGGGCCGGCGAGGGCCATCAGCGCCGCGCGCCGCGGATACCGCAGCGCCCAGCGCGGATCGTAGGGCGCGCTGGCGTAGCCCATCGGCCAGCCCATCGTCACCGACGTGAGCAGCGGGAGGATGATCATCCCGAAGGGCTCGCGGCGGATGTGCGGCAGCGGGTCCAGCGAGACCTGCCCGCCGTGGTAAGCGGTGGGGTCGCCGCCGCGCAGCGCCGCCCAGGCGTGTGCGGCTTCGTGCAGCGTCGTCGAGAACAGGAAGACGGCGAAGAACGCCAGTCCCGTGGCGATGTCAGGACTCACGCGGCGCCCAGGTCGCGGATCGTCCCGCGGGTCATCGGGCGGCTCACTTGGAGTCGCGCAGGCGGATGAGTCCTTCCTGCGCCGAGCTCGCCACGAGCGTGCCATCGCGCGTGAACACCTGCCCGCGCACGAAGCCGCGCGCGCCGAATGCCGCCGGCGAATCGTTCACGTAGAGCAGCCATTCGTCGGCGCGGAAGGGGCGGTGCAGCCACAGCGTGTGGTCCAGCGACGCGATGATGAGGCGCGGGTCGCGCCAGCTCACGCCGTGCGGTTGCAGGGACGTCGGCAGGAAGCCGTAGTCGCTCGCGTAGGCGAGCGTCGCCTGGTGCAGGATCGCCGCGTCGGGGATGCGTTCGCGCAGCTTGAACCAGATGATCCGCCTGGCGTCGCCTGCCGCGACGGTCTCGCGCTCGAAGAGCTTGCGCGGGTGCACGCGGCGGAACTCCAGCGGACGGTCCTGCGTGACCAGCGGGCGCAGCGACTCCGGATACTTGTCGGCGTTCGCGCGGATGACATCGAGTTCGTCCTCGAGCTCCTCCGGCATCGGCACGTCTGGCATTGCGACCTGATGGTCGAGGCCCGGCTCGTGGATATGGAAGGACGCCGAGAGGTGGAAGATCGCCTCGCCGTGTTGGATCGCCGTCACGCGGCGCGAGGTGAACGAGCGTCCATCGCGCGGGCGGTCGACGAAGTAGACGATCGGCGCGCGCGTATCGCCCTCGCGCAGGAAGTAGCCGTGCACCGAGTGCGCCTCGCGCCCGTCCTCGACCGTCTTCTTGGCCGCCGCCAACGCCTGCGCGAACACCTGCCCGCCGAAGACGCGGCCGGTGCCGATGTCGCGGTTCTGGCCGCGGTAGATGTTGTGTTCGAGCGGTTCGAGCTCGAGGAGGCGGATCAGGTCTTGGACGACGGACATAGGTGCGGGTGGGGTCTACTGCAATCTATAGCTCGAACGGCGCGGGGATCTCGTAGAAGGTCGCCGAGCCCATCATCACCGACGGCGGGATGCCGAACATCTGGTGGAAGGTCCGCGTGAGATGGGCGGAGTCGGCGAAGCCCGCCGCGTGCGCCGCCGCCGACAGCGTGCTGCCGCGGCTGAAGGCGTCCATCGCCCGGTTCAGCTTGCGCCACAACAGGTAGCGACGGAACGGCAGTCCCACCTCGGCCGTGAAGAGGTGCGCGAAACGGCTCGGCGAGAGGAACACCTCCTTCGCCACCGCGTCGAGCGTGAGTCCTCGAGCATCGTGGGCCCGGATGAACGCGAGCGCCCGGCCGATGCGCTCGTCGAGCGCGCGCAGCGGCGGCGGGCCCTCGCACAGGCCGTGAACGACTTCCGTGAGCAGGCGGCCGGCGTCGCTCGCCGACGGCCGACGATCGCGGAACCCCATCAGGGCCGGGACGTGGGCCTCGAATCGTGCGCGCGGAACCGGCTCGACGCTGCGGCGGCAGGAAGCTCGCAGCCAGCGGCCCTCGCGGCACTCGGGGTCGAGGAAGAGCATCGCGACCGATGCGCCGAGACTGTCGAACTGGTGCGTCACGTTCGGCGTGACAACAGCGCCTTCAGCGTCGTGCCAGGTGCCCTCGGGATCGGCGATGCGCAACGGGCCGTCCAGCCCGAGCGAGACCTGCACCGCGTGGTGCGCGTGCGGAGGCACCGGCCCGTGGCCGGCGCTGCGGCTCGGACCGATCCCGATCCAGCCGCCGTCCCAGAAGTAGACGAGCGGATCCCACACCGTCTGTGCGTCGCTGGCGGCCATCCCGCGATTCTAGCCGACGGGACGCAACGTAGCCAGTTCGTACAAAGGATTCGCGCGATTCGTTCAATCGGGCGCAGGGGAGGTCGACGCATCGTACCGCCGTCGCACCGCAGTCCCATTCCCCTGACCGAGAGGTTCCGATGATTCGCCCGTCTGCAGTTCGCCGCTTCCGCACGCTCGCCGTCGTACTGGTGGGCACGTTCACGATGGCTTCGTGCGGGATGGTCCTGCACCACATCAAGCACGGCCGCATTCCCGCGCCCGCCGAGTCGGAGTTCGGCCTCGGCCCCCGCAGCAGCGCCACGGGCGCCTATCGCGTGACGCTGCAGCCACCGTCGCCGCTCGTCGTCGGGCGCCTCCAGCGCGTGCACGTCCAGGTGCTCGATGCGTCGGGCGCGCCCGTGAACGGCGCGCGGCTCGGCATCGACGGCGGAATGCCGCAGCACGGGCACGGTCTGCCGACGAAGCCGCGCGTGACTGGCACGGCTGGGCCCGGCACGTACGTCGTCGACGGCCTGCGCTTCAATATGGGTGGTTGGTGGGAGTTCAAGGTCGCCATCGCCGATGCGGGCGTGATGGACAGCGTCACCTTCCACCTGCGGTTCTGAGGCCACGATGCGCGTCCTCGACCGCCTCATCATCCGCGCCGCCGCCATTGTCGGCATCGTCTCAGCGCTCGGCTCGGCCTGGCCGCGGCCGGCACTGAGCGACGCCGAGCGGCAGGTGATCGCTACCCTGCGGCTCTCGGCCTTGGGCCCCGTGCCGCAGGATCCGACGAATCGCGTGGCCGACGATCCGCGAGCCGTGGCGTTCGGGCACCGCCTGTTCTTCGATGAGCGCCTGTCGTCGAACGGCCAGGTATCCTGCGCGACCTGCCACGTACCGGCGAAAGGCTTCCAGGACGGAACGCCGCTCGCCCACGGCGTCGGGACGACGGATCGTCGCACGATGCCGATCGCCGGCACGGCGCACAGCCCGTTCCAGTTCTGGGATGGCCGCCGTGATTCCCAGTGGGCGCAGGCGCTCGGTCCATTGGAGAACCCCGTCGAGCACGGAGGAACGCGCGCGCAGTACGCCCACGTCGTGCAGCGCCATCATCGCGATGAGTACGAGCGCATCTTCGGTGCGCTGCCGGACCTGCAGCGGGTGCCAGCAGCGGCGGGACCGGTCGCCGATCCTGCCGCACGCGCGGCCTGGGCGCGGCTCGCACCGAGCGTGCAGGACGATATCACGCGCGTCTACGTGAACATCGGAAAGGCCATCGCCGCCTACGAACGCCGGCTGTCGTTCGCGCCGAGCCGCTTCGATGCCTTCGCCGAGCGCATCGCCGCGGGCGCTCCCGTGCCGACGGACATCCTCAGCGACGACGAGATCGCCGGAGCGCGGCTTTTCGTGGGCAAGGCGCAGTGCGTCAACTGCCACAACGGACCGCTGTTCACGGACCAACACTTCCACAACACCGGCGTGCCCGCGGCGCGCGGACTGCCGACCGATCGCGGTCGCAGCGTGGGCGCCCCGCAAGTGCTCGCGGACGAGTTCAACTGCCGCAGCAAGTGGAGCGACGGATCCGCGACGGATTGCGCGGAGCTCGACTATATGGTCGCCACGGGCCCGGAGCTTGAACGCGCGTACAAGACGCCGACGTTGCGCGGCGTCGCCGAGCGCGCGCCGTATATGCACGCCGGGCAATTCGCGTCGCTCGACGCCGTCATCGCGCACTACGATCGCGCGCCCCGCGCCCCGCGCGGCCACAGCGAACTGCGGCCACTGCGGCTCAGCGCGGCGGAGCGCCGCCAACTCACCGCCTTCCTTCACACCCTGTCGTCGCCGATCGCGGCGCCGGCGCAGCTCCTGGAGCGACCCCGATGAAGTCCCGACTTTCACGACGCACGGCACTCGATGTCTTGATCGTCGGCGCAGGCCAAGCCGGCCTCGCCCTTGGCCGCGAACTCGAACGAGCTGGCGTCGACTTTCTCCTGCTCGATGCCGCGCGCGCCGTCGGCGATTCCTGGCGTGCGCGCTGGGATTCCCTGCGCCTTTTCACGCCCGCCGAACACTCCAGCCTTCCCGGCCTGCCGTTCCCCGCGCGTCGCGGACACTTCCCCACCAAGGATGAAGTCGCCGACTACCTGCAGGCCTATGCCGCCGCCTTCAACCTGCCGATCGGACTCGATGAGTCCGTGCGCAGCCTGCGGCAGATCCGCGAGTTCGACTTTCTCATCGAGACGGACTTCGCACGGTATCGCGCACGGCAGGTGGTGATCGCCTCAGGTGCCTTTCACGGGGCCTACGTGCCGCCCCTCGCCGCGACCGTGGCGCCGCAGGTCCGGCAGCTGCACGCCTCCTCGTACCGGAACCCGCGCGAGCTGCCGGAGGGACGCGTGCTCGTCGTCGGTGGCGGCAACTCCGGCGTGCAGATCGCCGAGGAACTCACGCAGACGCACGACGTCATCTTCGCCGTCGGGACGCGTCCGCCGCGGCTGCCGGCGCGCGTGCTCGGCAAGAGCATCTTCTGGTGGCTCGACCGCAGCGGCGCGCTCGGCGTGCCCGCCGACTCGCGAATGGGACGCCAGGCGCGCAAGGTCGAGTTCCTCATCGGCCGCGGATTCGGCCACGCGGCGCGCAGCGGGGCACGCATCGTCCCGCGCATCGTCGGCGTCCGCGACGGGATGCCCTGTGATGCCGACGGCGAGCGTCACGACGTCGCGAGCATCGTGTGGGCCACGGGATTCCGACCGACGTATCCCTGGGTCGACCTCCCCGTCTTCGATCGCAACGGTGCACCACGCCATCGGCGCGGCGTCACGGCTGTCCCGGGTGCCTACTTCCTCGGCTTGCCCTGGCTGCACTCACGCGGTTCCGCTCTCCTCGGCTGGGTCGCCAAGGACGCGGCATACCTCGCGCAGCACATCATCAGCGCCTTGCCGGCGCGCAACTTCGGGAGGTCCAATGTCGGTAGCCGTGTGGCATCGTGACGAACCGCTGCCGCGCCTCGACGCGCTGCGCGGATTGATGGTCGGTCGGATCGAGGACGCGACGGAGTTGGCGCGCGTGCAGTCGCGCACGGAGGCGTTGGTCGCGGAGCGATTCGCCGCTGGTCATCGCGCCTATGTGGCGCGCCTCGATGGAGCGATCGTCGCCTGGGGCTGGGTGGCCACGCGACGCGCGCGCATCGGGGAACTCGCGCTCGAGTTCGACGTGCCCGCTGGCGAGCGCTATCTCTGGAACTTCGCGACGCTGCCAGCCTACCGCGGCCGCGGCATCTATCCTGCGTTGCTGCAGCAGGTGCTGCGGCAGGAGGCGGCGGATGCCGAGCGATTCTGGATCGTCTACGCGCCCGAGAACCACGCGTCGGCTGCCGGCATCCGCCGCGCCGGCTTCCGCGCGGCCGCGGAGCTGTCCTTCGACGTCGAGGGACAGCCGGCGTTGCGCACGCACGAGGGCATCCGCCAGCCGCTCGCGTTTGCACCGCGGCGCGACGACGTGCTCGCACCGTGCTGGCGCTGTGCGCGCGCCGGGCACGTCTGGTTAGTCTCCTGCGCGCCCGGCGCCTGTCACTGTGACTATCAGCGGCCGGCGCAGGGCTGTGCGCGGTCTGCCTAGCCTAGCGCCGCTGGTACATCGCAATGCGGCAGCGGCGGCGCCCGCCGGGTCTCACGACCTAACGCAGCGAACCGCAGCGCCGGCGTTGGCGTGAAACGGCATCACTCGACGGTGGCTGAGGGAAGAAACTCAGGCCGGGCGAATGACGCCGACCACGGACGCTCCATTCTGCTCCGAGTCGCCGCGCGCTGCATCCGCGACGACTACGCCAACCGCCGCCACGCCTCCGCCAACGCCGCGTCGTGCGTATACAGGTCGGCGCCGGAGAGCCGTGCCGCGGCCAGCAGGTGCGCATCGATCCATCCGATGCCCCGGCCGTGCAGACGATGGCGCTCGACGAGCTGCAGCACCTCGGCGTGCGTGGCCTCGGTCGCCGCGGGCAGCGCCGCGAGCAGCCGGAGAAACCGATCGCGCCCGCGCAACGAACCGCAGGCGAGCTCCCCGACGACAAACGGATGCGTCAGTACGACGCCCGCCTCCAGCGCGTCCGCGAGCCGTTCATCGGTCGAGCGGAGATGCGAGATCCAGACGGAGGTGTCGACGAGCAACACGTCAGCGAGACCGCGCTTTCGTGGCCGCCCGCCGCCGCCGGGGGGTGACCGACGCCTCTGGATCCGAGCCGCCGAGCCGCGCGAGACGGCGGGCGCTCTCGCGAGCGATCAGGGCCTCGAGTCCGGCGTGCACCACGGCGGTCTTCTCGTCCAATCCGCTGAGTCGCATCGCCTTCGCGAGCAGTTCGTCATTGATGATCATTGTCGTACGCATATGTATCAATATGTACGTATGATGCATCAGCGCAATGTTGCGGGTGGTGGCCTTCTTCCGCGAGTGACCTTCGCCCGCTTCAGAACTCCGTCGTCACCCGCAACACCACCGCCCGCCCCGGCCCGTCCGCGAACTCCTTGTACCGGCTCATAAAGCTCCGGTACCGCGTGTCGAACACGTTCCGCACGGCGAGATCCACCACGAGCACCCGCGCGCCGACGAGCAGCGTCCCGCCAGCGCCGAGCTGCCACAGCGTGTAGCCCGCCGGCGCGACGTCGCGCGGGTCCAGCCGCGTCTGCCGCCAATTGCGCTCGGCCTGCACGCTGAGCCACGGACGCATCAGCACCTGGCCCAGCCGCCTGGGCTCCACGCGCGCGCCCAACTGCAGGCGCGGCGGCGGCACGAAGGTGAGCGGCACGTCTACCGTGGTGTTGGTGCCGCGCACGACGTCGCCCGCGGCCTGCAGCGTCAGCCACGGCAACGTGCGCACCGCCACCCGCGCCTCGGCGCCGCGCAGCAGTGCGTTGCCCTGCACGACCTCCAGCGAATCGAACGCCGCGCCGCCGCTGCCGAACGGGCGGAGATAGATGAAGTCGTCGATGGCGTTGCGGAACACGCTCAGCTCGCCGGTCACGCGCGCGTGCTCGATGCGCAAGCCGAGGTCTGTGTTGAGCGACGTCTCCACACGCAGGGCGGGATTGCCACGCTAGAAGGCGCGCGTAGCCTC
>DAOMNV010000002.1:0-26774 GCA_035444005.1 Gemmatimonadaceae bacterium | reverse complement strand
GCGGAAGCCGCGACCGACGCTCGCGACCAGCGAACTCCACTCAGTAAGCCGATACGACGAGCCGATGCTCCCCGTGAACGCCTGGTGCCGCTGCGTCTGCGCGCTCAAGCCCAGCTCGGCGTCGTCCTCGATGCCCAGCGTGCGCAGGTCCCAGCGCGCGCCGACGGTGCCGCGCCAGCGCCCGCGCTCGATGTGTTCGAGCGCGTACACGGCCGCATTCCGCGACTGCGAGTTGGGAATCAACGAGGTGCTGCCGCGCTTCTCGAAGCGGCTGTCGAGCGCGAACACGCCGATCGTGCCGCCGCTGAACGGCCCGACCGGCCGATGATGGAGATGCAGGAATCCGCTCGCGGTGTTCACGAGCAGGCCGAGCGTGATGTCGGCGGCATCGGCGGCGGCGAACTCGCGGCGGAAGTTCTGCTCGACGCCGAGCTGGAGCTGGAGACGGTCGCCGCCGGCGCCGAGCGCGGTCTCGCCCTCGAGCGTGCCGCGTCGCGTCGTGAGGCGCTGGTAACCCGTGTAGCCCGGCACGGCGACGGGATCGTCAAAGATCTCGATGCGTTCCTGACGCTCGGAGGCGCGCAGTGACAGCTTGCGGGACGCGCCGGTGTAGCCCGTCGCGAGCTCGACGTGGCCGGTCTCGTTCTCCGTGTTGCGCAGCACGCCGCGCGGCGCGCGCATATCGCCGGTCAGTCGGCCGGTCGCGGCAACGCGCGCGCCCCAGCCACCGCGTGCTGCATCGAGTCGCAGCGTCGCGTCGGGGCCCATCACGTTCGTGTTGTAGGCCATCGTCGCGCGACCGCGCACGAACGGCGATTCGTCGCCCGCCGCGGGCAGCGCCGGTGCGACGATGTTGATCACGCCGCCCAAGGCATCGCTGCCATAGAGCACGCTCGCCGGACCCTTGATCACCTCGATCTGTTCGGCGTTGGCCGTCTCGACGTTCGGCGAATGGTCGTGGCCCCACTGCTGCGTCTCGGAGCGCTGGCCGTTGTCGAGCGTGACGATGCGGTTGTGCGTGAGTCCGCGGATCACCGGCTTGCCGATGCCCGTGGTCATCGAGAGCGAGCGGATGCCCGGCAACTGCTCCAGCGCATCGCCCACCGCGGCGCCCTGCGCGCGGCGCAACTCGGCGCCGCCGATCACCGCCACCGGTTGCGGCGCATCGAGCACGCGCGTCGCGGCGAAGGTCGCCGTCACCTGGAAGGCGCCAACGCGCTGGGCGGAATCGCGGCGTACCCCCGCGCCTCGGCCGACGCTGTCGCGAGCGCTGTCGCCGCGCGCGACTGGCGCGGGCCGCGCGGTGCTGCTGTCCGGCCGCGCCGGCGCCGCCTGCGCGCCAGCGGAACTGGGCAGGATGAGCGTAATCAATCGGATGAGGACTGCTGCGCGCAGCAGTCGGAGCAGGAATCGCATTTTTAGTATCTCCTAACTTATTGACCATAAGTTAGGTCTCGCTAACTTCCTGTCAATGGCTCACGACGACCTCGAGCGCCTCGCGCTCACCGGACAGGCCGAGGACTACCTCAAGGCCATCTATGAATTGGAGCGGCACGGCGAGTCGGCGGGCACCAACGACATCGCCGCGCGGCTGGGCATCGCGCCAGCCTCCGTCACGGGGATGGTGCAGCGCCTCGCACGCCTCGGGCTCGCCTCGACCGAGCGCTACAAGGGCGCCCGGCTCACCGATGCCGGTCGCGCGGCGGCGCTCCAGCTGATCCGCCGCCACCGCATCATCGAGAGCTATCTCGTGCAACGGCTTGGATATACGGTGGACGACGTGCACGACGAAGCCGAGCGCCTGGAGCACGCCGCCAGCGATGACCTGATCGAGCGGATGGCGGCCGCGATCGGCAACCCGACGGAGGATCCGCACGGCACGCCGATCCCCGCGCCCCGGGCCGGCGAGCGCGAGACCTAGGCCGTCGCGCGGCGCGCGGATTTGACCCAGCTCATCTCAGCGGTGAACCAAATCGAAAGTTCACGTGTTAACTACGAGTCCGGCGCAGGGGACCTCCACACCCTGCGCAGCCCTTCGTGAACCCCCATCGAACACACCGAATGAAGCGTCTTGCCCTCGCCCTCGTCCTCGCGCCCGCGCTCGTCGCCGCCACGCCGGCCTCCGCACCGGAGCGCTTCGTGCGCGACGTCGCGCACTCGCAGCTGAACTTCGTCGCCGAGTCGCGCCTGCTGTCGGCGCACGGCACCTTCAACAGCTGGGACGCGGAGATCCTGTTCGACGCCGCCAACGTCGAGGCCACCTCGCTCAAGATCACCATCGACGCCTCGTCGATCGACACGCGCATCGACCGCCGCGACGCGCACCTGAAGTCCAACGACTTCTTCGCGGTGGATTCCTTCCCGCAGATCACCTTCGTCTCGACCTTCGTCAACAACGCCGGTGAGAACGGCCGCCTCCGCATCTCGGGCGACCTCACGGTGCGCGGCCAGACCAAGCGCATCACGATCCCGGCGCGCCTCAACTTCTACGACGCGCAGAACCAGATGGGCCGCGTGACGGGTGAATTCGTCATCGACCGCACGGAGTTCGGCGTGAGCTACAACTCGACGGTGAACCCGATCGAGCACGAAGTGAAGGTCCAGTTCGACGTGGCGTTCAACAAGCCACGGAGCTGAGCCTGCGAATGGCGCGGCGCCACTGGGCGCTGCTCACGGCGCTTGTGCTTGGGGCTGAAGGGGCCCAGGCGCAGGCGCCGTTTCGCAGCATCACGATCGACGAACGCCTCGCGGCACGCACGGCGCTCGGTGTCGGCGATACCGTCGTGCTCGCCGCCGCCGCAGGCGCAATCGGCGACTCGGTCATCATCGCCGCCATCACCCGACGCACGGCGGATCCCAGCGAGATCGCCCGCAGCGAGTTCCGCGTCCGCCTGCATCTCGACCACCTGCAGGCAATCACCGGTGCCGGCGACCGCGTCGGTCGCTTCGCCGTGCAGACCCGCGACGTCCCGGGCGCCGTGGATTCCGCCGCCGCGCGCATCAACGCGCTGGCCTTCGGATTCCGCGCGTATCCGGCCGCCGAGGTCGCGGTGGAAACCAGCGCGACGTTCCGCGTCGTCAATCGCTTCCATCGCGCGATCGGCGTGATCACGATCGTCGCCAGCGCGATCTTCCTGCTCTGCATCACGCTGCTCAAGGTGGACGAGCGTCGACGCGATATCGGCGCGCTGCGCCTGCTCGGCGTCTCGCGCCGCACGGTGGTGCGCGCCGTCGTGCTCGAGGCCTCGCTGGTGGCCCTCGTCGGCAGCGCGATGGGCGCGGTGATCGGCTACGCTGCGGGCGGCATCGTCAACTGGCACTATCAGGGCGTGTACAGCACGCCGCTCAAGTTCGCGATCGTCACGCCGGGCATCCTGCTCTTCGCGACCGGTCTCTCGCTGGCGCTCGGCGTGATCGCCGGGTTGCTCGCTGCGCAGCGCCTCGTGCGCCGCGCACCGCTCGAGCTGGTGGGGCGATGATGTCGACCTTCACCGCTGACCCCTGGAGCCTGCGCGGATGCTGATGCGCCTCGCAATCGCCACGCTGCTGCGCCGCCGAGCCCGCACCGCGCTCACGACGGCGGGCGTCGCCGTCGCCGCGGCGATGCTGCTCGATATGGTGATGCTCGGTTCCGGGATGCGCGCGAGCTTCCGCGGATTCCTCGAGCAGCAGGACTACCACCTGCGGATGACGCCGCGCGGCACGATGCCCTTCGATTCCGAGGCCACGGTCGGCGACGCGACGGCGCTGATTGCGCGCGTCGCGTCCGACCCGGACGTCGCGGCCGTGGCACCGGTGCTCGGCGGCAAGCTCTTCGTCACCCGCGGCGACTCCGTGGTCTCGGGCTTCGCGCTGGGCATCGCCCCCGGCATCCAGGCGGACTACGTGATCGCCGAAGGCCGCGAGATTGCCGCGCCCAACGAGACGGTGTGGAACGCGGCGCTGCTCGAAGCCGCCGGCCGCCGCGTCGGCGATACCGTGCGCGTGAGCGCGGGCTACGACCCGCAGCTGCGGCGCTTTACGGGCGCGCGGGAGTTGGTGATTGTCGGCCGCGGGCGCTTCGTGATGCTCTCCGGCGGCGAACTCGCAGGCGCCGTGCCGCTCGCGACGCAGCAGGCGATGGGCGGCGCCGAACGTGCGGACCGGATCAGCGTCGCGCTGGTGCGTCTGCGCGACGGCGCGAACGCCGACTCCGTCGCCGCACGTCTCGAGCGCAGCGAGCCGCAGATGAGCGCCATCAGCACGGCCGCCGCGCTGCGCTTCGTGGACGAGCGCCTCGGATACTTCCGCCAGCTGGCGTTCATCCTCGCCAGCGTCTCGCTGGCGGTGGGCTTCCTGCTCGTGACGACGTTGGTCACGGTGAGCGTGAACGAGCGCATCGGCGAGATCGCCGTGCTGCGCGCGATCGGCGTGGCGCGCTGGCGCATCGTCGCGCAGGTGATGCTGGAAGGCTTGGCGCTGTCGACGGTCGGTGCGCTGCTGGGCCTCGGGCTTGGGCTCATCACCGCGCAGTGGCTCAACGGCATCCTGGCGTCATTCCCGGGGCTGCCGGCGGCGTTCGACTTCTTCCTGTTCGAACCCGCAGCGGCCTACAAGTCGCTGGGGATGCTGGTGCTCTGCGGGATCATCGCCGGCGTGTGGCCGGCGTGGCGGGCGAGTACGTTGCCGATCGCCAAGACACTTCGCGAAGAGGCAGTGGCGTGAGTAGAGGACGGAAGACGGAAGACGGAAGTCAGGTGCCGGGGGTCGCGGCGGAGTCGGCTTCGCACACGGCGGCGTCCGTGCTCTCGGCGCGCGACTTGCGCCGCGAGTACGCGGTCGCCGGGCGCCCGGTCGCGGCGGTGCGGGGGATCTCGCTCGACATCGCGGCCGGCGAGTACGTGGCGATCGTCGGGCCCTCGGGCTGCGGCAAGTCGACGTTGCTCAACCTGCTCGGTGCCATCGATCGCCCCACGTCGGGCAGTCTCACGATCGCCGGGCGCGACGTGTCGCGGCTCTCCGACGCCGAGGCGACACGGTTCCGGCTCACCGAGATCGGTTTCGTGTTCCAGCGCTTCTACCTAATGCCGACGCTGACGGCCGCGGAGAACGTCGAGTTGCCGATGGCCGAGGCGAAGCTGCCGCGTGCGGAGCGCACGGCGCGGGCGCAGGAACTGCTGGGCTACGTGGGGCTCGACGGACGCGCCGACCATCGGCCGTTCCAGTTGAGCGGCGGCGAGCAGCAGCGCGTGGCGATCGCGCGCGCGCTGGCCAACCGACCGGCGCTGCTGCTCGCCGACGAGCCCACCGGCGAGCTCGATGCGCGCACGGGCGCCGAGATGATCGAGATGTTCGCGCGGCTCAACGACGACGGCACCACGCTGGTGGTCGTGACGCACGACGAGGATCTCGCCAAGGCCGCGAAGCGCGTCGTGCACCTGCGCGACGGCGTGGTCGTGGATGACACGGGACTGCGTCGGTGATCCTCCGCCTCGCCCTCGGCGGCCTGCGCGACCGGCCCTGGCGCTCGTTGTTCCTGCTCCTCGGCTACGGCCTCGGCGTGGGCGTGATGATCGTGCTGCTCGCCATCGGCGAGGCGATGGTGCTGCAGAGCAAGGACGAGAAGCTCGTCGGCGGCGGGACGATCTCCGTGCTGCCCGAAGGCCTCTCGCTCGAGGTGATGAAGACCGGCGGCGTGGGCGGGATGTTCGTGAACATCGCCAATGCGCGCTTCGTGCATCGGCAGGTGCTGGCTTCGCCGCGACTGCGCGACGTGGTCGCGGCCGTCGCGCCGCAGACGGATGGGCAGTTGCTGTATCTCCGGACGGACGGCGAGGAGATCCCGGTGCGCGCGATGGGCGAGATCCCCTCGGCGACGCGCGCCGTCGGTGCGGCGCCGGACCTGCGCGCCGGTGCCTGGGAAGATGACGAGCAGGACCGTCGCTTCCTCACGCCGCGGCCGGACGAACTCCGCCACGAGATCGATCGCTTTCATCACACGCTGGGCGTCGTCGGCGCGGCGGAGCGCGAGACCTGGGGCGAGTGGCACTACTTCAACGTCCTGAGCGCCGATGCCAAGCGTTGGGCCTTCATCACGCTGGCGGTTGGCGGCGACGTGCCGCAGGGCGAGCACGGCGGGCAGGTGCTGATCACCGTGCACGAGGAGGGGCAGCGTGAGCGGCGCTTCGAGACGCTGTGGCCCGCCAATCGCCTGCGCGTGGATACCGCGCGCGCCGATCTCCGCGTCGGCGACAGCGAGGTCACGCTCGAGGCCGATGGCCGCTACCGCGTGCGGGCGCGCGCGCGGGAGCAGGCGAGCGGGGCGGTGGCCGAGGTGGATCTGCTCGTGACGCCCGAACCGGCGGCGTACTTTCCGGGCGCGAACATCGGCGGCGAGTCGCTGGTGAGCGGCTACGCCGTTCCAGCGTTGCGCGCGACGGCCAGCGGCACGCTCTGCGTGAGCGGGCGCTGCGAGCGCTTCGCCGACGCGCAGTCGTACCACGACCACAACTGGGGCGTGTGGCGCGACGTGACCTGGGAGTGGGGCTCGGCGCGCGCCGGCGCCTACTCGCTGCTGTACGGCCGCGTGCTGCGTGAGGGCACGGCTCTGGTGGACGAGCCGCTGTTCGTGTACCTCGTCGATTCGCTGGGCTTCGCCGGCATTTTTCGCCCCGCAGAGATACGCTACGAGGAGGGCCGCACGCTCAGCGTCGACGGCCGGCGCATCCGGGTGCCCGCACGCGGCCTGCTGTTCGATGCGCGGGGCGCGGACACGCTGCGCATCGAGCTCGAGGTCGAGGACGCCGTCGCGACCCCGATGCGTGGCGGGCGCGGCACGGCGACCGACGGCACGAGCCGCGCGTTCGTCCAGATGAAAGGACGCGCCACGCTGACGGGTCGTCTGCGTGGCGCGCCGGTGACGGGCAGCGGGTACGGATTCTTCGAGACCTGGCGCTAGCGCCCGCGCGCTTCACCCTCGGCGGACTTCCAGCGCTTCTCGGCTTCCTCGACCGCCGTGTTCACGCGCGAGATGAGGATGAGGATCGCCGGCGTGAACATTACCGTGACGAGGATCAGGCCGAGCGACATTCCGTCGGCCGCGTGACCCATCGCCGACCGCCAGACCATCACTTGGACCGTGGCGAAGACCAACACCGTGAAGGCGCCGGTGATGTCGAGCATCTCTCGCATCTTCTCGATCACGGGCCCCTGATACGCGGCCGGGATGCGCAGGAAGCGCTCCTTGTCGGAGAAGTTGAAGAGATGCGGCTTGCGCGGCAGCACCGCAGCCGTCCACGCGATGCCGACCTGCGTGACGAGCGCGATGATGGGAATCATCGCCCAGCTCCACGGCGACCGCTGCATCATCGCCGTGGGGTTGCCCGCGGCATCGAAGTCTCGCCGGATCATCTCCGGCAGGGTGGTGTAGGTGGCGACGCTGAACAACGCGAGCGCCGCCCACAGCGCCCACGGCAATGCGCGGAGCACGGGCACTTAGGGCTCCACGCGCGGCACCGCGCGCAGGCTCTGGTGCAGGTAGGCCGCGCGGCCGTCGGTGCCGGGCACGATCACGAGATGCACCGGCGGCAACATCGCCGGCACCATCACCCGCGCGCGGTCCGGCGCCGTCATCCGCAGGCCAAACGAGCCGCCGCCCTGGCGGAAGACCAAGGTGTCCGCCTGCTCGGCGATCTCGATGCGCAGCGGCCCGAAGCGATAGTGGCCGAGCAGTGCGCGACGCTCCGCGGCCGTCGGCATCCGCTCCTCGCCGATCGGGTTCGGCGGCGTCGGCAACGCGCGACCCGTGACGCCGCGGTACACGAGCGAGGTGGTGTTGCCCACCGAAGGCCCGCTGCGGTTGTCGATGACGACGATCGCGAGCTTCTC
This sequence comes from Gemmatimonadaceae bacterium, assembly GCA_035444005.1. Lineage (GTDB taxonomy): Bacteria > Gemmatimonadota > Gemmatimonadetes > Gemmatimonadales > Gemmatimonadaceae > Pseudogemmatithrix. The sequence goes on along the minus strand of DAOMNV010000002.1, from coordinate 18,908 downwards.
GTCCGGGAACATCGTGAGGTTCGCGTCGAAGCCGTTGATCGAGCCGCCGTGCTGCCACACCCGCACGCCCTCGATCTCGGCGATCATCAGGCCGTAGGCGTAGCGCGCGTTCGCGTCGCCGGGAATCGCCGGGTCCGGCGTCGTCATCCGCCGCACCGCGCCCTCGCTGATCACCCGCGCGCCGTCGATCGTGCCGCCGTCCATCAACATCGCGGCGAAGCGCGCCATATCCGTCGCGCTGGCCATCAGGAAGCCGGCTGCCCACTGCGCCGTGTTCTCCGTGAACGGCCGCACCATCGTCGCCGGGCGGCCCGGCTGCCCCATATGCCCCTGCGAGAAGTCGCGCACCATCGCCTCGAGCGGACGGAAGGTCGCGTGCGGCATTCCCGTCGGCCGCAAGATCATCCGGTCCGCCTGCGCCCCGTAGCGCGCGTTGCCCGCGCGTTCGATCACGTAGCCGGCCATCGAGAAGCCGGGGTTGGAATACGAAATCACGCGGCCCGGTTCGGTGATGAAGAGCGTGTCCGTCACCTCGCGCATCACTTCGCCGAGCGCGCCCTCGCCCATCCGTCCGTAGGGGACGGCGTTGTCGAGCCAGCCGGCCGTATGCGTGAGCAGCTGATGCGTCGTCACGCTGCCGACCTTCCTGCCCTCGAGTTCGGGCACGTAGCGGCTGATCGGCGCGCGCAGGTCCAGCTTGCCCTGCTCGGCCAGCTCGGCGGCGATCGCCCCCGTGACCATCTTCGTCACGCTGCCGATGCGCAGCAACGAGGCGTTGGTGAGCGGCCGTGCGGTCTCGTTGTCGGCGACGCCGTAGGCCTTGGCGTAGATGATGCGGCCGTTGTGCGCCACCGCGACCTGCACGCCCGGCGTCAGCGTGCGCGTCATCTCCGCCGTGATCGCGGAATCGAGCCGCTGCTGCCATTCGGTGGACTGCGCCGCGGCCGTGCGCGAGAGCAGCGCCAGGCCGCCGAAGAGCAGCGCCGTGAGGATTACCAGCGCCGTGAGCAGCGCACCAACACCACGTTCCGCGATCTTATGCATCATCAGGGGACTCTCCGTCCGGTTGCAGTTGGCTTCCGTCATCTGTCTTCCGTCCCGCGCGGCGCAGTGCATCGCGCAGCACGAACTCCAGCTGCCCGTTCACCGAGCGCAGCTCGTCGGCGGCCCATCGCTGGTAGGCTTCCAGCAACGAGCGGTCGACGCGCAGCAGGAAGGGCTTCTTCTCGGCCACGACCGGCTCAGGTGTAGAGCGAGCCGGTGTTCACCACGGGCTGCGTCGCGTGATCCGAGCAGAGCACCACGAGCAGGTTGCTGACCATCGCCGCCTTGCGCTCGTTGTCGAGCGTGACGATCTGCTTCTCGTTGAGCATCCCGAGCGCCATCTCGACCATCCCGACCGCGCCCTCGACGATCTTCTGCCGCGCCGAGATGATGGCGCTGGCCTGCTGGCGCTGCAGCATCGCCGCGGCGATCTCCGGCGAGTAGGCCAGGTGGCTGATGCGCGCCTCGACGACCTGCACGCCGGCCTTCATCAGGCGGTCCACCAGCGCCTTCTCCAACGCCTGCGAGACTTCGTCGGTGTTCTGCGAAAGCGAGAGCTCGCCCGGCGTGTGCGAATCGTAGGCGTAATGCACCGCCACGCCGCGCAGCGCCGACTCCGACTGCACCTCGACGTAGCGCGCGTAGTCATCCACCTCGAACAGCGCCTCGGCCGAGTCGACCACCTTCCAGACCACGATCGCCGCGATCTCGATCGGGTTCGAGTGGTTGTCGTTCACCTTGAGCTTGGCCGTCTCGAAGTTGCGCACGCGCAGCGAGATGGCCTGCTTGGTGAAGAACGGATTGGCCCACCAGAAGCCGTCCTGGCGGACGGTGCCCTTGTAGGTGCCGAAGAGCACGAGGGCCTTGGCTTCGTTCGGATGCACGATGAAGAGGCCGGTCATCGCGATGAGCGAGACGAAGGCGACGAGGATCCACATCAGGCCGACCAGGTGCTGCTCGGTGCCGAAGGCGCGGACCGCGAAGTAACCCGAGCCGATCATCGCGCCGAGCGTGACGATGAGCATCAGGAAGCCGTTGCCGGCGTTGTACTTCTTCTCGACGTACATAGAGGGACTCCGTTGGGGGTGATGTTGGAATGATATCACTTAGATATACGATACGCAAGCCCCCCGGTTTCAGCCGGATTCGCGGGGGGCCAGGCGGCACGCGGGGCGGCGGACCGCCTTCATATTGAAGGGGATGCCCATCCGACTCGGCTGCCAGGGCTGGAACTACCCCGCGTGGGTCGGCGGATTCTATCCGCCCAAGACCCGCGCGGCGGACTTCCTCACGACCTACGCCCGCGCCTTCGACACGGTGGAGGTCGATTCGACCTTCTACGCCGTGCCCGCCGCGAAGACCGTGCGCGGCTGGGCCGACCGCACGCCCGATGGGTTCACCTTCGCGCTCAAGCTGCCGCAGGAGATCACGCACGAGCGGCGCTTCGTGGACGCGCAGGACACGGCGCAGCGCTTCTATGATGTGGCCCGCGAGCTGGGGCCGAAGCTCGGGCCGATCCTCATCCAGTGCGGGCCGGACCTTTCGGTGCTCGAGCTCGATGCCGTCGAAGAGTTCCTGCACACGCTGCCCAACGACATCCGCTTTGCCATCGAATTCCGGCAGAAGGCCTGGATCAACGAGCGCACGCAGGAGCTGCTGACGCAGCGCAATGTCGCGCTGGCGCTGGTGGACGCGCGCTGGATCCCGCGCGCGTGGATGCTCAAGCTCGCCGCGCGGCCGACGAGTACGACGCACGCGTATGTGCGCTGGATGGGGCCGGACCGGGCAATCACCGACTACTCGCGCGTGCAGGTGGACCGCACGGGCGAGCTCGAGGCCTGGGCCGAGGTACTGCCGGCGTTGGCGGTGCGCGTGCCGGTGTACGGGTATGTGAACAACCATTTCAGTGGGCATAGTCCGGCGAATGTGCGCTGGCTGCAAAGCAAGCTGGGCCAGGTCCCGAAGGACCCGGCCCAGTTGGTGGAGCAGTTGGGGTTGTTCTGAGCGCGCTCAGGGCTGCAGCTGGCAGGCTTCCGGCGAGAAGTTGGCTCTGTTGCCGTCCACGCGGATGCTGTTGACGGTGCAGCCGGGTCCTTCGCCGCGCAGGACCTGCACGTTGCCGAGTGCGTCAATGGTGAAGCCGCGTTCGAGTGAGCTCACGGTCGGGCTCACGCTGCCGAGGATGTAGAGGTTCGCCGCCAGCGTCGAGGAGCCCACGCTAAAGCCGGCATTCGAGAAGCTGCCGATGATGTTCTCGACGAAGAGACTGCCGCTCGGCAACGTCACCTGACCGTCCTGCTTCTCGATGCGCAGGTTGCCGATTCGCGAGCCGTCGGTGTCGTTGGACGATTCGAACGAAATCTGGTTGGTCGTGCCGCCGGCGAAGTGCACAATGTGTTCCACGCTGCTGTAGAAGGTGGCGAACGTCTCGTCGCCGCGCAGCTGCTGCAGGTTGCGGTGCAGTTCAAGCACCCCGGCCGTGAGCTGGCCCTCCGTGCTTCCGCCGCCGAAGACCGCGTCACCGAGCACCCGCAGCGTATCCGCGGACACCTGCATCCGCAGCGATCCGGACGCCGTGGTCCTGAAGTCTCCGGTGACGTTGACGCGGTGACCACCGAGCGTGAGTTCGCCGCGGTCCGAGATCGTCAACGAGGCGGCGACGTCGAGGTCATCGGACAACAGGCTGCGTCCGCGCACGATGAGGTTGCCCGAGACGCTCGGCGTCTGCACGCCGTCCGCGCCGTCGACGATCACGGTGCTGACGTTGAGGTTGCCGTTGGGATCCAACAGGCGGTTGCCGACCGTGACGACGCTGGGTCGCGCCTCGACCAGCTGTGCCCCTGCGCCGTCGAGGCGGAGGTCGCCCTGCAGGGTGAGCCCATCGGCGATCAAGGTGAGGACATTGCTGCTGTCGACGAGCAGCGAGCCGAGCTGCGAGGACGGCGGATCGATGACCGTGATCGACGGACTGAAATCACGGACCCTCGTGGTGTGGTTCGCCTCGGCGAGGACGGCGGGGCCGCTACCGATGTACAAGTTTCCGAAGACATCGAGGAAGCCAGCGGTGAGTTGTCCGGCGGCGGCCGTGCCTTCCAGCCGAAGCTCGCCGTACACCAGCAGCGTGTCGTTGGGTTCCGTCATCCGGAGGTAGCCGTTGCCACGGGTGCGGAGATCGCCCGCAATGGCATTGGGTCCGACCACATCGAGCGAACCGTCGACCAGGACGGGTCCGTAGAGCTCGCTGTCGACCTGCCGGTTGCCCACGACGACAATGGGGGCCTCGATCTGCGGCGGGAGGAGGCCCGTGCCGAGGGCGACGAGGGTGTCGGCGGTGATCCGGGGTGCGTCCAACGCACCGTCGAACGTCACGCGACCGAAGGCGGCCCAGTCTTGCGAGCGCAGCATCGAGGGCGCACCGATGATGAGGGCAGAGGTGTTCGCGTTGATCGCATCCACGTCCACGAGGAAGCCGCCGCGCGCGCGAAGCGTGACCGGCGAGCCGAACAGATTGCCGATGCTGATGCCACCCTGTCCGGGCGCCTTCTGCGCGATGATCCGACCGAAGCAGCTCCGCAGGCAAGGACCGGAGATGTTATCGTCGTACTCCCATAGCGAGAGCGCTTGCGTCCGCCCCGGCAGCAGGTAGAGCTCGTGCGCGGAGTCAGCAACGAAGGCGCGGGATCCGAGTTGCCCGGACGTCAGGTCGCCAAGGAGATGGAGACGACCGCCGGCGCCGAACGTGGATTCCGCGTCGCCGCTGAGATTGCCGCCGATGTAGATGCCGCTCGGGCCGACCTGGTGGAGGCCGGAACCCGGCAAGCCGCTGAAGGTTTCGACACCACCCACCACGTGAAGGGAATCGTCGGCGGCGACAGTCAGGCTACCGGGGATCGTCAAGCTGTTCTGGACCCGCACGAAACCCGCCGTCGAGTGCGTTCCCTCGATGCGCAGCGTCGGGAAGCCACCGCTCACCGTGCCGCTGTCGAGCGCGACCAGCGCGCTGTTCGTCACGCCGGTGATGCCGGTCTCAGGCGTGCGCACGCTGCCGCGCACGTTCAGCCAATAGCTCGCGAGGTTGATCGACGCGCCATCGGCGACGGTCAGACGTCCCCAGGTCGTGAATCCTGTCAGCGTCGGATAGAAGTTGCGTGCCGCCGGGATCAGGACGGAATCCGTCTGCGTCGGCACCGTGAACGTGCTCCAGTTTGACGGATCCGTCGGGTTCGTGCTGGTATTGCCGGTCCAGACCACGTTCGCCACCGGCTGCAGCGCGGTCGCAGCGATCACGATCGGGCCCGCGCTCTCGGTCAGCGCGCGCAGCGTCTGTTCTCCGAGCTCAGGGCCCAAGGTCCAGGGGAACGACGCGCGGCCGTCCCAGTCAGTCTCGACACGCAGCGAGTCGGTGAAATCGCCGAGGTCACCGGTGCCGATGTCGCGCGTCACCAGGATCTCCGCGGCCTCGATCGGATTGCCGAAGTCGTCGGTGAGGCGCAGTACGATCGTCGAGTCGAGCAAGGAACCAGCGAAGGCCGTCTGGTTGTCGCCGGACTCGACCGTCAACTGCGACGCGGTACCGGGTAGCACGTCGAGGTTGATGTATGCGTAGCTCAGCCCGTCGGCCATCGCCTGCATAAAGTAGTTGCCGTAGGCCTCGAAGTAGATTGCCGAGAAGGTTGCAATGCCGGAGTCCGCCGCCACCGTCGTGACGCCCAACGCCTCACCCGCGGCGTCGGTGGCCTCGATGGTCACGTTCTGCGCGAAGCCCGTCGCGCGGTTGCCGTAGCTGTCTCGCGCTTCGATGACGATCGTGACGCTGTCACCGGCCACTGCCGTATCCGGCGCGGTCACGACGAACAGCGCATCTGCCGCGTCCGGCACCGCGGTGACGGTGAACGTCACCGTCGAGTCGGGCAGTTCGAACAGCGACGCCGTCACCGGATGTGTGCCCGCGTTACTGCCGAGGGTGATGGGTGCCGCGATCTCGCCGTTGAAATCGGTGCTCGCCGGCAGCTCGCCGATGAACACCTGCTCGCCGCCGTCCCAGTCTACGCGCGCTTCGCTCACGGGATTTCCGAAGCGGTCGGTCACGCGCACACGCAGCGGCTGTGCGAGCGTCTGCCCGACGGTATCCGTCTGCGCGTCGCCGTCCACGATCTGGATGCGCTCGGCCTCTCGGCCGTACACGTACAGCGCGGACGTCACGGAGGTGTCGGTGCCGACGGCGTACACCCGCAGGCGATACTCACCCGCGAGGTCCAGCGCGAGGTCGTCGAACGTCGCGACACCCGCAGTCGCAGCGCGCGTCGTCATCCCGAGCAGCGTGGCGCCTGCGGGGCCGCTGTCGACTTCGACGGTCACGTCGCCGGCGTAGTCGAGGGCGACATTTCCGTAGGCGTCCTGCACGCGGGCGACGAGCAGCTGCAACGAGTCGCCCGCGCGATACTCGCCGCCGGCCGGCCCCGATTCGATGGTGAGGGTGCTGCCCGGCGCGTTCGTCGAACGCACGGTGAAGATCAGGCTGCCCGCATCGAACGCGTCGGCCGTCACGAAGAAGGTCTCCGCGAGCGTCGGCACCTGCAGCGTGGCGCGCGCGACGCCGAGCGAGTCGGTGTGGAGATCGGACGAATCCAGCTGCGCCGCGTTGCTGAGGCTGACGTACCAGTTCGTGGGCGAATTCGGGACCGGATTGCCGTATGCGTCACGCAGCAGCACCGCCAACGGCGTCTCCAAGGCCCCGCCGACCACCGCGCTCACGGAATCGGCGCTGGCGTACTCGATGCTCATCGCCTCGCCGGGCTCGACCGTGAAGGCCTCGGTCGTATCCGGCGAGACGCCACTCGCGCTCACCACCAGCGCATACGGCCCCGCCTGCGTGAGCGCGAGGTCGGCGAACACCGCGACGCCACTGTCGGCCAGCACGCTGAGCGTGCCGCCGAGCGCTCCCGGCGTCAGCGTGCCATCCACCGCGACCTCCACCGTCGCTTCGCTGAGCCTCGCCACGTGGCCGAAGGCATCGCGCAGCTCGACGATGAGCGGCGAGAGCGTCTGGCCGGCATTGCTGCCGCTTGGCGCGCTGACGATCGCCAGCGACACCGCCGGCCCGACCTCCACGCTCACCGTGAAGTACGCCGAGAGCTCCGGCAGCGCGAGTCGTGCGTACACGTCCAGCAAGCCCAAGGCGCCGCCGGCAATCACCGTCGTCGACACATCGCCCAGCGAATCGGTGACGCCGCTCGTCGACGTGAACGTGAGCCCGCTCGGCGAATCCCAAGTCACTGTCTCTCCGGCAATCGGATTGCCGTACCCGTCGATCAGCCGCACGCGCAGCGTGTCCGTCGTGTCGCCGGTGGCGATCGACTGCCCGTCCCCGGCGACGATCAGCAGCGCGTTGGGCGCGGCCGGCAGCGCGGTGAGCTCGTAGAGCAAGGAATCCGGCGTCAGGCCCGCGGCGAAGGCCCCGACCAGTACCGGGCCCGCCACCGAGTCCATCCGCACGGACGTCGCGGCGTAGCCGGCCGAATCCGTCGCGACGCTCGGCGCGTCGACGGTGGCCAAGCCGGAGATCACGTTGAAGTTCACGATGACGCCGCTCACGCCGTTGCCGAACGCATCGGTGACGCGCGCGCGCAGCGGGCTCTCCACGTACTCCATCACGGTGGCGCTCTGCGCATCGCCGCCCGCGCTCAACAGCGCGCTCGGCTCCCCGATCGTCGCCGTGGCGCTGAACTCCACTTCCGGCAGGAAGCCCGCCGAGGCTGTCGCGAGCTGCGGTCCCGCGACGCTGCCCAGCGTCCAGGTCACGGAAGCCTGGCCCAGCGAGTCAGTCACGCTCGACGGCGCGCTCATCGAGCCGCCGCCGGCCGTGACGGTCCAGGTCACGCTCACGCCGGAGATGGGATTGCCGAAGTTGTCGCTGACCACGACCGCGAGCGGCGTGGGCAACGTCGTGCCCGCGGCGGCCGACTGCAGGTCGCCGGCGACGGCGTTCATCGCCTCGGGGCCAGCCGCCAGCACGGTGAAGTCATCGCTCAGCGCCGCCGTCAGCGCGCCGCTGGTGAAGCGCAGGCGGTAAGTGCCCGCACGGTCGAGCTGCAAGTCCGTGAAGTCGGCGACGCCGTCGATCACGTCGGCACTGCCGCCGCTGACGAAGGTCGCGCCGCTCGGTGCGAGGTCGAAGCCGGCCTGCACCGGCGTCGCCCAGTCGCTGACGCGGTTGCCGAAGGCGTCCTGCACCTCGACGCCGGCGCTGAAGGTCGCGCCGGCACCCACGGTGCTCGTCGGATGCGCGATCATCACGAGCTGCGTCGCCGCGGCGGGCGCGATCGCGAGGATCTCCGTGGTGTCGGGAGCCAGCGCGCCGCTGCTGACGACGAGCTGGAACGCGCCCGCCCTCGTGAGCGCGAGGTCGCCGAAGCTGGCGCTGCCCGCGACGGCCGCCTGCGACGCCGTGCCCAACAACGTCGGCGGCTCGGTGCCGGCCACGCTCACGGTCACCTCGTCGGTGAAGCTCGTGATGGCGTTCCCGAATGCATCGCGGGCGATCACGGTGAGCGCCGGTGCGAGCAGCGCGCCCGCCTCCGTGCCCGTCGGGTGCTGCGTGATCTCGAGGCGCACGGGCGTCGCCGCCACGGCCGTCGCGGCGATGCTCAGCGGCGAGCCCGTGAGTCCGTCCGCCGTCGCGCTGATCGACTGCGCGCCAAGCGCGGCGCCGAGCGTCCACACCGTCTTCACGTCGCCATTGGCGTCGGACGTATCGCTGAGCACGCTGAGCGTGCCGCCGCCCGTCGCCACGGCGAAGTTGACGACGACGCCCTCCACCGGCACGTCGTCGCTGGCCAGCGTGCGCACGACGATCGTGTCGACGAGCGGCGCGTTGACGGCGCCCGACTGCGCGCCGCCGCTGCCGAGCACGAGCTTGGCGGCGGGCAATGTCACGGTGAACGTCGCCGTGTCGGCACGCACGCCGTTGGGCAGCTCGGCGATCACCCGCGCCGTGCCGCGCACGGGCAGCCAGGTCGCCACGCCTGTCACCGGATTCACGGTCGCGCGAGTCGGATCCAGCGTCGAGAAGACGAAGGGCGTGTTGGGAATCGATTGGTCGGCGGCATCGAAGGCCGTCGCCGAGAAGGCGAGCGAGGTACCGGCGACCGCCGTGCCCGTCTTGGGCGCGATGGCCACGCGCGTGGCATCCTTGCCCGTGCCGTCGTAGGTCACGGGCACCGTGACGGGCGTGCCGGCGCCGCTCGAGCCCACGGGACGCGCGATGATCGGATTCGGACCGCCGCGGAAGACCGTATCGCCCGCCGCGTTCACGTAGGCCATCGAGACGGTGAGCGGCAGGCCTTCGGCCGGCGAGTTCTGCGGGATCGCGATCGTCAGCGCGAGCGAGATCTCCTCGGCGTCCGACGGGAAGTCGACCATCGTGTCCTTCACGATGTTGCCGTCGAGGCCGCGCAGCACCACGCGCACCTTCTCGAAGGGCACGGCATCGCCGGCCCCCTCGATGACGGCCATCGGGCCGCTGAACTCCGGGGCGAAGGCGAGCATCGCCACGCGGTTGCGGAGAACGCCGTTCTCCGGGCCCGTGACTTCCCGGCCGCAGGAGAGGGCGGAGAGCGCGAAAGCCGCGAGGATGAAGGGCAGACGATGCCGGACCGGTAGCCGCACGGTGTACGTCCTTATTTCAATGTTGGTGAGAGGCGCACAAACGTACGGCGCAAATCTCCCCACCGACAGGACAAAGGACCCGAGGCCCCTGTGACCTGGGTCACAGGGGCCTCGGGTGGTCGAGCCGCCGCGCTTGGTCAGCGCGATTGGTCAGCGCGAGGGATGGCCTCGCCGCATCAGCCGCGCGGCACGCGCGGCGGGTTGCTGGGCGCGATGCGCAACTGCACGCCGCCGTGCGAGGCGCAGCGCAGGCTGGTGGTATCCCGCACGACCCAGGTGCCGTCGGTGCAGCGCAGGGTCGCACCGTCCGGCATCCGCCGCTGTGCCTCCTGCTCGGCGGCCGCTGCGCGACGATCGCGCCAGGGCACGAAACCTTCGGGCGGCGTGGTGTCGCGCGCGGCGCTGGAGGCCACCGCCGGACGCCGCGGTGCCGTCGCGGACGCGGTCGGCTGCGGCCGCTGCCGCGCGGGGAAGCGCACAAGGACGCCGCCCTTGCCGTCGCAGGCGGAGTCGGGCGCACCGGCGGTCGGATACGACCCATCCTTGCAGCGCAGCGTTGCGCCGTTGGGACCGCTGCCGATGCCGCCCATCCCGGCTGCGGGCACGACGGTCTCGGTGCCCTGCGCCTGCGCCGGCTGGGCCAGCGTCAGCAGCGCGAGGGCGCCGAGTGACTGAAGTAGAACTGTTACGCGCGGCATCACGGACGCTCCACGGCGTTGAGATTCAGGAGGAAGGTTCGGAATCGCGCATCGTTGATCACGAGTTGCGCGGGGCCCGTCGATTCGGCGCGGACCCAGATCTGGAACGAAGTGGCGTCGGCCTCGATGGGAATCGTGCCCACCGAGAGCCCGCCCTGCCGTACGGTGAAGCTCGTGTCGACGCTCACCGAGAGGTTCAGCGATTCCGCGGCGGCCGCCGGCTGGCCGGCGGCATCGAGCATCGAGATCGTGAGCAGCAGCGAATCACCCACGACCACGTCCGGCACGCTGCCAGTCATCCGCAGCACGCCCGGCTCCACCGAGACGATGATGGTGTCAGGCCGCAGGCCGTCGGCGCTGAGGACCAGCGTATCGGTGCCGGCCGCGAGGCCGCGCATCGGCACCGGGTCGCTCCACGTCGACGCCTCGACCAGCAACGAATCGACCAGCGGCGTGAACCGGTTGCCGACCGCCGAGAGGCGAATCCAAACGGAGTCCCGGCCGCTGTACACCCTCATCTCGCTTTCGACGTTCAGCGACAGCAGCCCCGGTGTCAGCAGCATCCGCCGCGTTTCGGCGAACACGCGGGCCTCGTCCGCGTGCGTCCCGTCGTTGCCCGGGTACACGCGGTCGAAGCGCTCGCCGCGATCGTCCTCGATGCGCAGCAGGGCCTCGCCCGGCATCAAGGCGCGCGGACCGCGCAGCCTATGGTAGAGAGAATTCGCCGGCATCGTGAACGTCGCGTTGGCGACGTCGAGCACGTCTGGCCGGTCGGTCGTGAAGCGCGCGGCGATGTCCGACGTGAACGGACGCGTCGCCGACGTCACGGCATCGAGCCCGTAGACGTCCGTGATCCCACCGCCATCTGTGTAGGCGTCATCCGTGTAGAAACCGAAGAAGGCGCGGGTGACGAGTACGTCGAACTCCCAGGGATTGTACCCTGGCGCCGACGCGGTCACGCGCGCCGAGCCGGTGGTGTCGCCGGCGGTGACCTCGAAGTACGTGTAGAACTGGTTGGCCGCGATCTGCACCGAGTCCGGCACCTGCACGAGATCCGGATTGCTCGAGCGCAGATGCACCCACATCGGCTCCGTCGAGTAGGAACCGCGCGACACGAAGGCCTCGTACATCTCCGTGCGCTGTCCCATTCCGATGGAGATTGTGTTGCCGCTGTAGCCGATGCTGCCGATGAGCTCCGCCGGGTTGATGAACACTTCCGTCGTGTCGCCGGCGACGATGCCATCGGCATCGGTCAGGGCAATCGACGTGAGGCCCGGCTTCTTGAAGCGCAGCGTGGCATAGCGCGAGGGCGCGTTGGGGAAGCCCGGCTCCCACTCGATCGTGTCCTGCACGACCTCGACCATCGAGGTGTCGAGCGCCGAGACGAGGAAGCGCAGCGGCTTGCCCGGGATCGGCGCGCCCGGCACGCCGGTTACCGAGAATCCGTTGTACACGTACGGGTAGGTACTGCCGACGGTCCAGGACTCGTCATCCTGCTCGAGCGCCACCGTCGTGCTCTCCACATACACGACCTGCGAGACCGACGGGTAGCCGGGCACGGTGAACGTGATCGTGTCGACGCCGTAGCTCTCGGCCACCATCCGGCCCTGTGTCGAGAAGCTGCCCTCGGCGAAGGTCGCGGTGAAGTCGCGGAAGCTGACGACCCCGGGGCCCGACTGCGTGATCGAGATCGGCAGCTCGAGCGTGTCTGGGCCTTCGCGGTACAGCGTGAACGGAGTCTCCAGCTGCTGGCCGACGACGACACTCGGCCAGGACTGCGCGAGCTGGTACGGACGCACCGTCACGACGGCGCTCGCGCTGTCGCTGTTGGGGCGCACGAGGTATAGCGTGGCACTGCCCGGCGCGAGGGCACGGTAGCTGCCGCCGCCGCTCCAGAAGCTGCCGGGCTTGATCACCACCATCGAGTCGACCACCTCGACGATGTCGGGGTTGGAGGAGCGCAGGCGCGCGTACACCGTGTCGGCGACCTCGTAGACGGTGTTGTTGGCGACCACGATCGTCGTCGCGACGCGCGTGACCCCGTCGGGTGGGATGTTCGTGGTGGCGGTCACCCGGAGTAGCGGCGTCACGACCTGCACCTGGAACTGCATCGTGCTCACGCCGGGGCCCGAGACCTGCACCGTCGCCGAGCCGGGCGCGACGCCGCGCAGGAACACCTCGGCGCCCGGCGTTCCGCGCAGCAGTTCGATGCGCGGGGTGATCACGTCCAGCACGCCCGGCGAGAGGCTCTGGATGTTGAGCGTGCGGCTGCCCGATGCCACGGCGGTGTAGTCGAGCTCCACGAACGTGCGCAGGATCTGGCCGGCGCCGATCGTGCCGCTGGAGCTCACGTAGGCGTAGGCCGGCGTACTCGTGATCAGCACGGTGTCGGGCACGTACCCCGCCGCCGAGACGATGAGGTTCGCCGAGCCGGTGCCGACCATCCGCACCTGGAGCGGCACGCCGTAGCTATCCGCCCCGATGGTGATCGACGTGCGGTCCACCACGAGCACGGCGGGGTTGTCCGACTCGACGCTCACGAGCACCGGCGCCGTCAGCGGGAACTCCGCGTAGTCGTTGAACAGCGGTCGCGTGCGCAGCGTGAAGTCGACCGTGCCCCCTTCGGTGACGTACGGATAGCCCTCGATCACGAGCATCGACGAGGTCCCGACCACCATCAGCGAGTCGACGGCGACGTTGTCCGCCCAGTAGCGCACGTAGGCCGTGTCGGCGGCGATGACGCGGGCCGCCGCGCGCTTGGACCAGTATTCGTCCGGCGGCACGATCGCGATCGAGTCGACGACCAGCACCGCGGGGTTGGAGCTCTCGAGGCGGATGCGCTGTTCGCGCGTGCGCGTCACGCCGAGGTAGAACTCCAACCCGACCTCCTGGCCGACGCCGACGCCCAGGCTGGGATCGCCGTAACCGCTGAGGTACGAATTGAGATACTGCGGCTGCACCGAGACATACCGTTCCGAGCGCACGAAGCCCGCGGCCTCGACCGAGAGCGTCAGGTCGGCGCCCTCGCCGAGGTCGTCGAGCACGATGATCGCGACCTCACCGAAGAGCTGGCCTTCGGGGATGAAGATCGCGGCAGTGTCGGCCGGCGGTGCCTTGAGCAGCGCCGGAGCCGTCGGGGCCGCGGCGATGCCGCCAGCGATGACATCGCTGTCGATGAGACCGCCGTCGCAGAAGTTGTCGATGCAGCCCGGGAGCGGCATCCCGTTGCCGGCGCCCGGCGCGACGAGCGCGACCGTCGGGTTGCTGCTGCGCACGATGGCCGTGATGCCGCCGGCCGGCGCGGGCTCCGAGAGCCGCACGTAGGTGCGCAGCGTGTCGCCCTCGACGAAGCCGGACTCGTAGTTCTGGATGAACGTGATGCTCGACGAGTCGACCACCACGAGCAGCGAATCGTCGCCCGCCGACGAGCGCAGGTAGGCCCAGCCGGTGCCGAGTTCGAGGCCGTCGAGGCGCACGTCGACGCGCGTGACGCCCGCCGGGATCTGCACCGCCGGCGATTCCCAGGCCATCCGCGTCGTCGACGTGTCGTCCACCGACAACGTGACGTCGATGGCCGTCGGCGAGGGATTCGTCAGGTAGATCGGGACGTGCCGCGAGCCGCCGGCGCGCAGGTCGAGATAGTCGAAGCCGGCGAAGAGCTGCACGCTGCCGCCGGCGACGATCGTCGCCGCGACGAACTGCTCAAGCTGGCCGAGGCTGACGCGCAGCTGCTGCGTGCCGCTGGCGCCGAGCGTCCAGGTGATCGCGGCGCGGCCGTCGGCGTCGGTCTGCACGGCGGTGGCCGAGAGCGCGCCATCACCCTGTGCGACGGTGAACTGCACCGTCTGGCCGGCAACGGGGAATCCGAACGTGTCCGTCACGCGCACGCGCACCGAGTCGGCGAGCGTGGTCGACGGCGGGGCCGCCTGGCCCGCGCCGCTGAGGATCGTGATCTGCGCCGGCGGGGCCGCCGCCACGTCGAAGGCATTCGACTGCGCGGGCGGCAGCTGGTCGTGCGTGGCCGAGAGCTTGAAGCCTGCGCCCGCCTTGTCGACGGTAAGCTGCGCGAAGGTCGCGACGCCGGCGACGGCGCTCACGCTCGTGGAGCCGACGAGCCCGGCGCCGGTGGCGCCGGCGTTCAGCGTCAGCGTCACGGAGCCGGTGAAGTCGCTGATGGTCTCGCCGGCGCCGTTGCGCACGGCGACCTCGATGTTCGGCAGCGACTCGCCCGCCGTGATGTCGGCCGGCTGCGTGAGGAAGGCCAACGAGCTCGGCGCCGTGGACAGCTGCGCGCCGGTGAAGACGGTCGAGAGGGCGTTGAACGCGACGGATGCCGTGACGCTGCCGGGGCCCGCGCTCGGGCCCGCCGTCCACGTCACCTGCGCGAAGCCGTCGGTGTCGGTGGTGTCGGCCTCGGCGCTGAGCGTGCCGCCGCCCGCCGTCACGGCGAAGTTCACCGGCCAGTCGGCGACGCCGAGTCCGTCGGCCGCCGTCACGCGTACGCGCAGCGGCTGCGCGAAGGTCGCGCCCGTGAGCGCCGACTGCGCGTCGCCGCTGACCTTGCCCAGCGCCGACGGCACGGGGAGGATCTCGATGTGCGCGGAGTCCTTGATGCCCGTGAGCGACTGCGCGACCAGCCAGGTGCTGCCGCGCACGCCGACGAGGTTCACGTCGCCGCTGCCGAGATTCGGCACGGCGACCAGCGCCGGGTTGCGCGAGATGAATCCGATGATGGCGTTGGGGACGAGCACGTCCTGTGCGTCCCAGCCAGTGGCCGTGAAGTTGGCCGTCTGGCCGCTCGCCGCACGCAGGCTGTCGGGCGACATCTCGATGCGTGCGAACACCGCGCCCGGCACGGTCGGTGCCACCGGGACGTCCACGGGTTCCTGCTGCTGGCCCTGGCGGCCGGCCTTCGCCGTCACCGAAATCGGGCCGCCGGCGAAGACGGTGTCGCCGCTGGCGTTGATGTAGCGCAGGAACGCCGTCAGCGGCTCGGCCCCGTCCACGGCGGCGTCGCCGAGGCGGACGCTGATCGCGAGCGGGATCTCCGTCGCGTTCGCCGGGAAGTCCACGACCTGCTCGGCGGCGATGCTGTTGTCCACGCGGCGCAGCTCGATGCGCACCTTCGTGAACGGCACCAGCTCGGCCACGCTGTGCATCACGCCGTCCACCTCGTCGATCATCGACGCGTAGCTCGGGGCGAACTGCAGGTTCACGAGCGCGCCGCGTCCGCCGGGCCCGGTGACTTCGCGGCCGCAACTGAGGAGGGAGGCGAACAGCGCCAGCGCCAGCACGGCGCTGCGGCGGGAGAGCGGATGGAGTCGGGACATATCCAGCGGCTGGGAGGATGCGAACCCTACGATAATACTGAAGCCCGCCCGCGCCGGCGACCTTTCGGTCATCGGCGGGCCACGGGCGCTGTTAGCTTGCTATACGATGCCCGTGCGGGAGCGTTTCGCGCCGTGATGCGCGACACAGGATTCCGGCACACTCCCTCCATTCCGTGACCCGATGCGAGTCAAGGCGGCCCTTTCCCTGCTCATCCCGCTGGCCTGCGCCGCGCTGTTCACGCGGCTCGGGATGTGGCAGCTCGATCGGCATCGCGAGCGCGCCGCCGTGAACCAGGGCTTGGTCGAGCGCTTGGCCGCCGCGCCCCAGCCCCTGGGCGATCTCGCCAGCGACAGCGCCGGGGCCCGCTGGACGCAGGTCGCGGTGAGCGGGTTCTTCCGCTACGACCTCGAGCAGATCCACGCCTCGCGCACGTCCAACGGTTCGCCGGGCGTGCACCTGCTCACGCCGCTCGAGATCCCCGGCCGCGACACGCTGCTCGTGGTGGTTCGCGGCTGGGTGTACGCCGCCGACGCCGCCTCGGCCGACCTCCCGCGCTGGCGCGAGGGCGGGTTCGCGGACATCGCCGGCTACCTGCTGCCGTTGCCTATCGACGGCCCCCCGCCGCCCGAGGATCGCCCGCGCCTGCTGCGCGCCGTGAACGTCCGCGCGCTCGAGGCCCGCGTCGGGCGACCGGTGTTTCCCGTGCAGCTCGTGATGACGTCGGATTCGGTGGCTCGCGCGGATTCCGTGCCGCGCCGCCTGCCGCCGCCCGTACTCGATGCCGGTCCGCACCGTTCGTATGCCGCGCAGTGGTTCGGCTTCGCGATCATCGCGGCCGTCGGCGGCGTCGTGCTGTTCCGGCGCACGCGGGGTAGTATTTGGGACCCACGCGGGAAGCCTTGCGACCCGCACGCCGGACCAACATCCCTGGAGGTGGCCGCAATGGCCGACCAGTCCCACGCCCTCGCTTCCGAGCAGGAGGCGCGCGACGTCGCCGAGGACGCGCGCGAGTCTGAGTGGCAGCATCCGAGCTTCGTGAAGGAGCTCTTCCTCGGCCGATTCCGCCCCGAGCTCGTGCACCCGTTCCCGGCCGAAGACGCGGCCGCGATGCGTGACGCCGAGCCCTTCCTCGCGGCGCTCAAGCACTTCCTCGAGACCGAGTACGACGCCGATCTCGTCGACCGCACCGGCGAGATTCCCGAGGCCTACGTGCAGCGCCTGCGCGAGCTGGGCGCCTTCGGCATCAAGATCCCGAAGGAATACGGCGGGCTCGGGCTCTCGCAGATGGCCTACGTGAAGGCGATGGAGCTTGTGACCAGCAAGTGCGGCTCGCTCTGCGCGCTGCTCTCGGCGTCGCAGAGCATCGGCGTGCCGCAGCCGCTCAAGCTCTTCGGCACCGAGGAGCAGCAGCGCGAGTTCTTTCCGCGCATCGCCGCGGGCGGCATCACCGCCTTCGCGCTGACCGAGGTGAATGCCGGCAGCGACCCGGCGAATATGACCACCACCGCGACGCCCAGCGAGGACGGCACCCATTGGGTGATCGACGGCGAGAAGCTCTGGTGCACCAACGGCACGCGCGCCGATCTCTTCGTCGTGATGGCGCGCACGCCGGACCGGATGGTGAACGGCAAGCTGCGCAAGAAGCAGATCACCGCGTTCATCGTCGATGCCAAGACGCCCGGCATCAGCATCAAGCATCGCTGCCACTTTATGGGGCTGAAGGCCATCGAGAACGGTTGGATTTCGTTCTCGCGGGTGAAGGTGCCCGCCAAGAACATCCTCTGGGGCGAGGGGCAGGGCCTCAAGCTCGCGCTCATCACGCTCAACACCGGCCGCCTCACGATTCCCGCCAGCGTCGCCGGCGCGACCAAGGGCCTGCTACGCGGCGTGCGCCAGTGGGCGGCGGAGCGCGTGCAGTGGGGCCAGCCCGTCGGCAAGCACGAGGCCATCGCGCAGAAGCTCGCGCGGATGGCCGCCAGCACCTTCGCGATGGAGTCGGTGGCGTATCTCTCCACCGCGCTGTACGAGCGCGGCGGCACCGACATCAGGCTCGAAGCGGCGATCGCGAAGATGTTCAACACCGAGCTCGCCTGGCGCAGCGTCGACGACGCGCTGCAGATCCGCGGCGGCCGCGGCTACGAGACCGCCGATTCCCTCCGCGCGCGCGGCGAGACGCCCCTGCCCGTCGAGCGGGCGATGCGCGACTCGCGGATCAACCTCATCTTCGAGGGATCCAGCGAGATTATGCGCCTGTTCATCGCCCGCGAGGCCGTGGACGCGCACTTCTCGCGCGCCTTTCCCATCGTCGATCCCAAGAGCACGATCGGCACGCGCGTGAAGTATGCCGCGGCCGCCGCGCCGTTCTATGCCGCGTGGTATCCCGCGCGCTGGCTCCCCGAGTGGCGCCGCTTCGGCGAGTTCGGCCGCAACGCCCGGCATATGCGCTACGCCGCGCGTGCCACCAACCGCCTCGGCCGCGCGCTGTTCCACGCGATGCTGCGGTTCGGCCCCAGCCTTGAGAAGCGGCAGATGGTGCTCTTCCGCGCCGTCGACATCGGCGCCGAACTCTACGCGATGACCGCCACGCTCGCGCGCGCGCAAATGCTCGCGAAGGCCGGCAATCGCGAGGCCGTGCAGCTCGCCGACGCGTTCTGCCGCGAGGCCCGCGAGCGCATCGAGGCAAGCTTCCGCGCCCTGTACGGCAAGCACGACGGTGCGCTTTACAAGCTCGCGCAGGGCGTGATGCAGGGCGAGCACGCGTGGCTTGAGCAGGGCATCGTCGACGGCTACGGCGCCGCTGGCGCTGCTGGCGCTGCCAGTCCCCGCGCCGCCGCCGCGCGCGAGGCTGCAGCGGTGTAGCCGCGAGGGGCCACGGTCCGCTCTCGACGCTCAGGCTTTTCGGACAATAGGTGGTCCCAACCCGACGAACAACTCCGCGCCTGCGCCTGCCACGCAGGCGCGGAGCCGCGAGGCACACAGGTCCATTTGCGACGCTCACGCATTTCGGACAATAGGTGGTCCGCTTAACGCGGTATTTGAACCGAGGTGCGGGTTCACGTGCGGACCTGAGGGCATCAAGACGATTCGGCAGCGAAAGCTGCGAGTGGGCCGGACGTGCGGCGTTCGGGCGCGGTGTTCGGGCGCGGTGTTCGGGCGCGGTGTTCGGGC
>DAOMNV010000001.1:129599-129782 GCA_035444005.1 Gemmatimonadaceae bacterium | reverse complement strand
CGGCCGCCGCCTCCGTGTGGTCGTCGTCCATCACCACGTCGTCGTCGGCCACCGGTCCGCGCGGCGGCTCCGGCAGGTCCGTGCTCGGCACGATCGGTTCCTGCCGCGCCGAACGCAGCTGGCGGTTGAAGCGCTCGAGGTCCTCGCGCAGGATCTCGAGTTCCTGCACGTAGAAGCGTCCGC
>DAOMNV010000001.1:85597-129589 GCA_035444005.1 Gemmatimonadaceae bacterium | reverse complement strand
TCCTGCGCGCGCAGGATCTTGTCGAGCCGTTCCGTCTGCAGCTGCAGCATCGCCGAGACTTCGTTGTAGACGGCGATCGTCTGGTCCGTCGGCCGGTACGGGCCCGAGCCCGCCACGCCGGCCAGCGCGGCGATCTTGTTGTTGATCTTGATCGGGTAGTTGAGCGGGTCCTGCGAGCTCTGGTTCCGGACCTGGTAGATCTCCTCCTCTACCGCGGCCAGCGAACGCAGCAGCGCGTCGGCGTCGCGGCGCAGGCGCGGCACCGCGTTCACGCGAGCCTCGATCTGCGCGCGCACGTTGCGGATGGTGCGCACGGCGTTGTTCGCCTCCGAGGTCTTGTCGCGCACCTGGATGAGGAAGTCGAACTGCGCCTGCAGGTCCGCGGCCGTCGCCGTCGTGCGCGGATCGTTGAGCAGGTTGACGCGCGCCGTCTGCACCTCGCTGCCGACGCTGAGGCGCACCGTGTACGTCCCTGCCGGCGCGACCGGACCACGCGTGCTGCCGGCCCACATAATCATCCCGGGGAACGTCACCGCGTCGGGATAGCGCATATCCCACACAAACTGGTTGAGGCCCACCGCGTTGCCGGGGCGCTGCGCGCCGCCGCCGCCGAAGCGACCACCACCCGCCGGCGCACCCTCCGCCTGGCGCGGCGGCTGGCCGTCGTTCTCGTAGCTCTTGATCACGCTGCCGTCCGCCGCGAGGAACTCGAGCTTCACTGGCTGGTTCGCGTTCTTGATGTGGTAGTACACGACCACGCCACTCGGCGGGTTCTGGCCCGGACGGCTCGCTGCCTGCTGGTTGCCGCCCCCACCGCCGAACCCTCCGCCGCCCCAGTTGATTCGATACGCGTCGCGCGGCTGGAACAGGTGCACCGGCTTCGCCGCCACCTGCGGCGTGTACTGCCGCACCGCCGAAAGGTCGTCGAGGACCCAGAACGAGCGGCCGTGCGTGCCGGCGACGAGGTCGCCTTCCTTGACCACGAGGTCGTGCACCGGCACCGGCGGCAGGTTCAGCTGCAGCGGCTGCCAGTTCGCGCCGTCGTCGAAGCTCACGTACACGCCGCGCTCGGTGCCGGCGTAGAGCAGCCCACGACGCTCCGGATCGTGCCGGATCACGCGCGTGAAGTGCTCGGCGTCGATGCCCGCCACGATCTTGGTCCAGGTCGCGCCGTAGTCCGTGGTCTTCCAGAGCGACGGCGTGAAATCATCGAGCCCGAAACGATTGGCCGCCACGTAGGCCGTGCCTTCATCGAACGACGAGGCGTCGATGATGCTGATGCGCGCGAAGTCCCCGATGGCGCGCGGCGTGACGTTGGTCCAGTTCGCGCCGCCGTCGCGCGTGATCCAGATGAAACCGTCGTCCGTGCCGGCCCAGAGGATGTTGCGGTTCTTCGGGGACTCGGCCAGCGCGAAGATCGTGCCGTAGGTCTCGACGCCGGTCTGGTCCTTCGTGATCGGGCCGCCCGAGGCACCCATCGTCTTCGGGTCGCGGCGCGCGAGTTCCGGCGAGATGATCGTGAAGCTCTGTCCTTCGTTGGTGCTCTTGAAGAGCCGGCTACCGGCCACATACAGCACCGTCGGATCGTGCGCCGAGACGACGATCGGGAAGGTCCACTGGAAGCGGTTCTGGATGTCTTCGGAGCTGTGGCCCATCGGGTTGAGCGGCCACGCGTTGATGTTCCGCTCGAGGCCCGTGCGCATATCCTTGCGCGTCAGGTAGCCGGAGTAGGACCCCGCGAAGATGATGTCCGGGTTCGCCGGGTTCGGCGTCACGTAACCCGACTCGCCGCCGCCTGCGTCCTGCCAGTCGGCGATCGTGATGTTGCCTTCCTTGCGGCTCGGCCCGCAGAGCGTCGAGTTGTCCTGCTGCGCGCCGCAGACCCAGTACGGGAAGTGGTTCGTCGTCGAGACGTGGTACATCTGCGCCGTCGCGTACTCCTGGTCCGTCCACGTGCGGCCGCCCGTGAAGCTCACGTTCGCGCCGCCATCGTTGGCCTGCACCATCCGCATCGGGTCGTTCGGCGCGATCCACAGGTCGTGGTTGTCGCCGTGCGGCACCTGGATCTGCTGGCGGAACGTGCGGCCGCCGTCGGTGCTGCGGAAGAATTGCACGTTGAGTCCGTAGATGACGTTCGTATCCACCGGATCCGCGTAGATCTTGCTGTAGTACCACGCGCGCTGGCGCAGCGAACGGTCACGGTTGAGCCACTCCCAGCTCTGGCCGCCGTCGTCGGAGCGATACACGCCGCCCGAGTCGTTCTCGATGATCGCCCACACGCGGCGCGAGTTCGCCGGCGACACCGCGATGCCCACCTTGCCCCACACGCCACGCGGCAGGCCGCGGTTGGCGGTGAGCTCCGTCCACGTGGCGCCGCCGTCCGTCGTCTTCAGGATTCCGCCGCCGGGACCGCCGGAGTTCAGCATCCACGGCCGACGATACGCGTGCCAGAACGCCGCGTACAGCGTGTTCGGGTCGTTCGGATCCATCACCAGGTCGCTGATGCCCGTCGAATCGTTGCGGTAGAGGATCCGCTGCCAGGTCGCGCCGCCGTCGGTCGTCTTGTAGACCCCGCGCTCCGGGTTGTTGCCGAAGGCGTGACCCAGCGCGCCGACGTACACGATGTCCGGATTCGTCGGGTGCACGCGCACGCGCGCGATGTGCCGCGTCTCGCGCAGGCCCATCAGCTGCCACGTGCGGCCGCCGTCCGTGGTCTTCCAGAGGCCGTCGCCGTGCGAGGTGTTGCCGCGGATGTGCGTCTCGCCGCCGCCCACGTAGACGATGTCGGGATTCGACTCCGCCACCGCGATCGCGCCGATCGTCCCGCCGAAGTACGCATCCGTCGCCGGTTGCCAGTTCATCCCGCCGTCGGTCGTCTTCCAGACGCCGCCGCCCGTCGTGCCCATCCAGTATTCCAGCGGGCGCGTGGTCGATCCCGCCACCGCCACGGAGCGGCCGCCGCGGGCCGGGCCCAACTCACGCCAGCGCAGCGCGCGGAAGGCGGTGGAATCCGCAGACTGCGCCGCCAGCGCGTCCGGGAGCGAGAGCACAAGTGCGCCGAGCAGCGCGAGCGATGCGGGCAACCACTTCCGTACTGACACGTTCACAACCTCCGACTGGGTGGGGAACCACAGGGCCGAACAGTATGATTGTAGCAGTGCACGCCGATCGCGACGAGTAGATTCTCACCGCGCCCGGCCGTTCCGTCCGCCTTCCGTCTTCCGTCCCTAAGCGCCTTCCTATGCGCCTCCCTACGCTCATCCTCCTCGCTCCGTTCGCCATCGCCTGTGCCGACAAGCCGGCCGCGACCGCGACCGACTCCCCGCTCGCCGTCGTCTCCGAGGGCCTCAGCACCCCGGAGTCCGTCCTCTGGGACGCCACGCGCAGCGTCTGGTACGTCAGCAACATCAATGGCTCGCCGCTGGCCAAGGACGACAACGGTTACATCATCCGGCTCTCCGCCGATGGCGCAAAGCTCGACAGTGTCCCGTTCATCAACGGCGCCGACGCCGACATCACCCTCAACGCCCCGAAGGGGATGGCCCTCGTCGGCGACACGCTCTGGGTGGCAGACATCGACGCCGTCCGCGCCTTCGACGTGAACACCGGCAACGCCGTCACCACGCTCGAGCTCGGCGCGCAGAACGCGACCTTCCTCAACGACGTGGCCGTCGGCGGCGACGGCACGATCTACATCACCGACTCCGGCATCAGCTTCAACAGCGACGGCTCGGTCGCGCATCCCGGCAAGAGCCGCGTCTTCGCCCTCAGCGGCCGCAACGCCCGCGAGGCGGTGGTGCTGCCCGCCGAGTCGGCCGCGAACGGCATCGCCTTCGATGCCGCCAACAACCGCTGGCTGATCGTCGGATTCAACTCGCCCAACGTCTTCGGCTGGACCGCCGGCACCGACAATGTCTCGATCCTCGGCACCGGCCCCGGCGGCGGCGACGGCATCGTCATCCTCAACGACGGACGCGCGCTGTATTCGAGCTGGGCGGATTCCTCGCTCTACGTGTTCGCCGACAGCACGTCGACGAAGCTCCGCGGCGGCCTCAACGCCCCGGCCGACATCGGCTACGACCCGCGCCGCAACATCGTCGCCGTCCCGCTGTTCTCCGACAATCGCGTCGAGTTCTGGCAGCTGAAGTAGTGGGCGATCCGCAGCGGCCGTTCACGCCCGAGTGGGCCGCGGCCTTTCGGGATGCGATCGAGGCGGACGCCGGCTACCGCCAGACGGCCGCCGGCTGGACCTGGCCCGTCGCCTTCGTCCTCGACGCCGCGCCGGAGTACGGGTATCCCGACGCCGTCGCGATGCAGTTGGAGTTGGAGCGCGGTCGCTGCCACGCCGCCGCGCTCCTCGCCCCCGATGCCATCACCGCGCCGGTCGTGTTGCGCGCAGCCTACGCCGTGTGGAAGTCCGTCGTGCGCGGTGAACTCGATCCGGTCGTCGCGGTCACGGGCGGCAAGTTCCGCGTCAGCGCCGGCGCGATGACCCTGATGCTGCACCCGCGCGCCGCGACCGCACTCGTCGCCTGCGCGCGCGCGGTGCCCACGCTGTTTCCCGACGAAGCCTAGCGCGGCGGGGCGAGCACTACGGCGTACCGCAGGACTCGCGCATCGCCTGCAATCCGCCGCGCAGCGTGTCGCCCGAGCGCGTCACCGTCACGTTGCCGTGCGGCGTCACCAGCACCAGCGTGTCGCCGCTCGCGCTGAGGATCGTCGGCGCCTCGAGCAGGCCCACCAGCTCCGGCGGCGCCGAGACGCGCCAGCATCCATCGAGCTTCGGCAGCACCGCCGCCGTCGCGGCGGGCGCCGGTGCCGTTTCCGCCTGGCGCAGCACTGCAGCGCGCGGCGCATCGGCAATGCGACGAGCTTCGAGCGTGCGCGCACGCTCGGCGCGGGCGACTTCCACCGCGGCGCCAGCGCCTGCGGTGGGTGGCGGCGGCGCGGGCATCGTCGGCGTAGGCGAGAGCGGCGGAACCGTCGCGGGCGGCACGATCGCGCGCGGATCCGTCGTCACGACGACGTCGTCGGACGTGGGGCGCGTTCGCGCATCCGTCGATGCCGCCTGACGCGTCGTGGACTCGGCAGGCGTAGCTGCCGGTAGCTCCCCAGCTGTCGGCGACGACGTGAACGGCTCCGTCGACTGCTCGCGCAGCACGTACGCGCTGCCCGCCACCAACACCAACCCTGCGGCGACGCGCATCCACACTGGCATCCGCAAGCGAGGGCCGCCACGCGGCGCGCGCCCAGCAGCTTGCGCCGGCGCTGGCGCTGCGGCCGTCGAACCCTGCGGCATCGCGTGCGGGACCGCGTCGAGCGCACCAAGGATCCGCGAGCTTGCCGCGATCAATCCGCGCGCCTCGGCTACCGCCGCCGTCCAATCGGCATCCGTCGCCACGAGCCGCTCGATGCGCGCAGATTCCTCCGGCGTGCACTCACCGTCGAGCCACTGATGGATCAAGCCTTCGTCAGGACGCGACATCCGCGCCTCCCCGGCCAGTGGCCGTGAGTTCCTCGTATGACTCCGCCAAGCGTCGCCGCGCCCGCGACAACGTCGTGCCGACGGAACTCTTCTCGATCTCGAGCACGGCGGCGATCTCCTCGTAATCCAGTCCCTCTTCCTTCAGCAGCAACGCCTGGCGATCGCGTTCGCTGAGCGCCGCCAGGGCCTGCCGAGCCAACCGCAACCGCTCGGCGCGCTCCGGTGACTGTTCGTCGTCGGGCGCATCCGGCTCGGCGTCGCGCGCCTCGGCCGCCATCAACTCCAGGTGCCGGCGGTTGCGTTCATCACGCCGCGCCCCGTCGCGCACGAGGTTGTGCGCCACCGCAAACACCCAAGCGCGCTCGTTCACGATCGTCTCCTGCCGTAAGGCACGGACGAACGTCTCCTGCGCCACGTCCTCGGCCCAGTCGCGGTCGCCCAGCCGGCGCGTGAGATAACGCACCAGCGTCGCGTGGTAGGTGGCGAAGAGCCGTTCGGCCGTGTCCATCGGCGCGTTACCAGTCGCGGACCACCGCGCTGACTTCCCGCGGCAGCAGGTGCTCGGTGCCATCCGCCGTGAGCACGATCGTCACGGCGCGCCCGCGCACCTCGACGCGGTCGCCGAGCGCGAAGGCCTCGCGGAGTTCGGGGATGCTGTCCATCAAGGCGAAGTATGCATCCGAATAGACACGCACGCTGACGCGGCGCGCGTTCGCCGCCGTCGTGCGCGCATCCACCCACACGCTGTCGCGCAGGACGAACATCCGGTTGGCGGCGCGCCGCGTCGTCGCGCGGTCCATCGTCGCGTCCGCCTCGGCCATCGAGCGTGCGGCGCGCTGTGTCGCCGCCGCCCGTGCCTGTTCGAACGCCGACGGCGGTGGCGCCGGGCTCGCGACCGAGCCGGCGCCGGCGACGGCCGGCATCACGCGGCGGCGTTCGTCACGGGGAAGGTTGCCGACCGTCATCCCCGGCTCGAGCACGAGATACGACGTGAACTCGGTGGGAATGCCCCAGCGTTCGCCGAGCTCCTTGAGTTCGTCGTCGACCTCTGCGGTCGGACCGTTCTTGCGACGCTCCGCGCTCAGCCAGCCCGCGCGCTGCGTCGCCCACAGCCGTCCGACGAACGCGTCCTGCGTGCGCTGCGCCGGAAACTGCGCCGTCGTCGTCCACTGCACCGGCGCTGCGGCGCCCTGGCCGCTGACCGTGATGCGCGCCGACGTCGCGTTGCCGCGATACTTCGCGAGGATCGTCAGCTCCTGGCCGGCGAAGAGATCGATGCGCCCGGCCGGCATCACCTGCGTCAGCGTGACGCCATCGGCGCGCACGCGCAGGTCCGTCGCCACCGGACGCGTGATGCGCTGGGCGACCACGCCGACGATGCGCTCGACGTCTTCCTGCGGTCGCACGAAGTGCGCCGTGCCCGCGCCGTCGAGCGCGAGCTGCTCGAGCAGGGCGACGTTGACGTCGGCTCCGAGCCCGAAGCTGAACACGCGCCGCTCGCCGCGGTGCTGGGCGGCGTATGCCGCCAGCCGTGCGCCGTCGCGTTCGCCCACCGTCGGGGCGCCGTCGGTGAGGAACAGCAGCAATCCCAGGCGACCGCTCGGCGTGGTCACCTCGAGCGCGCGCGCCAGCGCGCCGCCGATGTTCGTCCCGCCGCTCGCCGAGAGACCGTCCAGCCACGCGCCGGCCCGACGCAGCGCCTCCGGCGTCGCGGCGCTCCATCCGTTGGCGAATTCGTTCACGTCGCTCGCGAACGCCACGAGCCGGAAGCGATCGCCGCGCCCGAGCGAGTTCAGTAGCTGCCGGCCGGCCGCCTGCGCCTGCCGGAGCTTCTCGCCGCTCATCGAGCCCGACACGTCGATCACGAAGGTCACGTCGCGTGGCGTCGTCGCCGCGGCCTGCGTTGGCGGCGCGAGCGTAATGAGCACATAGCCCTCATCGCGGCGCGGCGCGTGCGTGAGCACCGTCATCGCCGCGCCGCGACCGCGCACGGGCAGCAGCAGCGTCACCGTGCCCGTGGCATCGGCCACGCGCACCTCGCGGCGGCGCGCCAACTCGCCGCCGGCGACCACCGCGTGCGTCGGCGACCACGCATCGCCGAAGCCCTCGCCCTGCGGCCACGCAAAGCGCAGAGTCGTGCCGACTGCGTCCGTTCCCGATCCGCGCGGCGCCGGTACGTCGATGCGCAACGCATCGCCCTCGCGTTCGGCCACCGCACGGAACCGCACCGTCACCGTGCGCGTCTCGCCCGGCTGGATCGGGAAGATCCGCGTGCGCAGCACGCCGTGGTCCATCCATTCCACCAGCGCCGGATCGCGTTGGCGGCGCACGATCTCTTCATAGATGCGGCGCGCCTCACCCGCGCCGCGGATCTCGCCCGAGACCATCTCGCCATCGATCATCAAGGCGAGATCTTCGAAGGCCGCGCCGCGCGGCAGCGGCAGCACGTAGTCGGCTTCGCCGATCGTGCGCCCGTGGTTCGTCCAGCGCTCCGTCACCTCATAGCTGAGGACGCGCCCGTCGAGCGTCACCTGTACCTCGCGCGCCGTACGCACCACCCGCCCGTCCATCGGGCAGGGCGGCTGCGGACAGGGGGCGGCGACGCACACGCGCGTCTCGCAAGGCACGGGGCGTTGAGCGGCCACCGGCCGGAACGCCAGCGACAACGGCAGCGACAACAGCACGGCGCGGAGTGCGCCCATCACACGGCAGAACACGGCAATCTCCTGGCTGGAGTTGCCAAGGAGACGCCAGCCCCGCCGAAACTTGCACAGCTAGCTCGGGTCTGGCGGGTCCTGCAGCGGCGTGAGGCGCGTCGGCGTGCGTTCGATCACGCGCACGTTCAGCAGGTTCTGGTCGGCGCGGTTCATCGTGGACATCAGGCTCTCGCCCGGCTCGCGCACCGCCCAGCCGAGACTGAACTGCACCGGGGCCGTCCGCAGCGCGGCGATGCGCATCCGCTCGGCCACGTTCTCCACCTGCTGTTGCCGCGCGCCGCGCAGGACGATCACGAACTCGTCGCCGCCCACGCGCACCACCGGCTCCTCGGCGCGCACCTGCCGCATCAGGAATCGGCTCATCCGGATGAGCGTGTTGTCGCCCATCTGGTGCCCGTGCGTGTCGTTGTACTGCTTGAAGTGGTCGATGTCGATGAACAGGCAGCCCCACGATTCGTCCCCTGGGCTGAGGATCGCATCGAGGTCGCTGAGGTGCCGCCGGTTGTAGCAGCCGGTGAGCGGGTCGCGCACGCTCTGCTGGCGCAGCTCCTCTTCCATCTGCTTGCGCTGCGTGATGTCCACGAGGATGCCGTGGTAGATCGTGTCGCCCGAGCCGTCCTCGCGCAGCGCATACATCGTGTCGAGCACCGTCAGGATGGCGCCGTCCGGTCGCACCAGTTGCAGTTCGAAATCGCGCACGAACCCGTCGCGCTCCACGAGATCCATCTCCGCGAGGCGACGCGAGGGGTCGACGACCATCTCGTTCGCGCCGTAGGCCTGCAGGTCCTCGAGGCCGCGGACCCCCATCAGCTGGAAGAACGCCGGGTTCGCGTCGAGCACGTTGCCGCGCGCGTCGGTGATGTAGATGGCCTCGCGCAGGTTCGCCACCAGCGAGCGCAGGGCGTCGGTGTCCTGCAGGGAGCGGAAGCGGCGTGGCGTCACGCGAGCACCGCCTCGCGCGCTTCCCACTGCTGCATCATCCCGATGAACGCCGTCGCCGCCTCGAGGTCGAAGTCCGGCCCGGCGCCCGACTCGATCTGCTTCAGCACCCGCTCCGGCTCCCAGGCCTCGCGGTACGGCCGGTTGGTGCGCAGCGCGTCATAGACGTCGCAGACGTGCACCAGCTTGCTCGCCGCGTGCACCCCGCGCTCGAAGTGCCGCCGCGGATAACCCTGCCCGTTGATCATGATGTGGTGCTCGTAGGCGACCGCCGCCGCGAGGTCGAGGTTGTGGTCGCTCTCGTAGATGATCTTCGCGCCATCCACCGGATGCTTGCGCATAATCACCCACTCCTCGTCGGTGAGCTTCCCGGGCTTGGTCAGCACTTCCTTGGGGATGCGCACCTTGCCGAGGTCGTGCAGCAGGCCCGCGACGCCGAACGCGCGCACGTCTGCCGGACCCATCCCCATCCACTCGGCCAGCGCCATCGTCAGCACCGAGACGTTCAGCGAGTGCGTCGTCGTGTACTGGTCGAACTCCTTCATCTGCAGCAACGGCAGGACGATGTTGCGGTCGCCGTGCATCGCCAGCGACAGCGACCGCACCACCGACTCCGCCTCGTAGAGCGGCAGCTCGCCCGTCTCCTGCACTTCCCGATGCATCCACTCCACCGTCTCGGCTTCCTCGCCGAGCGTGTAGGTGAAGTTTGTCGTCGCGGCAGGGATCACGAGCGTCGGCTGGTCCTCTCCCTTCACGCCGATCGCACCGAACTTGATCGTCGAGCGCTTCTCCGGACTGCGCGTCGACGAGTCGATCGCCTGCAGCGTGATGCGCGCCAGCACCTCGTCGAGGAAGAGTTCGAACTCCTCCGTCGACGTGCCCTTGTGGAACTCGACGCGCTGCACGCCGGCGTTCGCCAACCGCACGCCCCAATCCCAGTCGCCCAGCTCGCGCAGCGCGACTTCGCCGTACACGACGTCCTGCCCGAGGAACGAAAACCGCGGTTTCGGGTCCGTCTCCTGCAGCAACTGCAGCCGCTCGTAGGCCTGCGCGATTCCCCGCGCGCGCGCCGGGTGCCCCTCGGAATACAGGGACATCGTCGCCAGGGCCTGCGCGAAGGTCGTCAGGAACTTCACCGCCTCGGTCACGCGGACTCCTCGGCGGCAGCCGCCGCGATCGCCGGTTCACCCTGCATCGGAGTATCGACGCGGGGGCGCGCCGTCATCGCCGCCGCCGCGGCGATCTCCGCATCGCCACTCGCCGCCGCCAGCGCCAAGGCCTGCTGCGCGGCCGGGTGCGTGCGCCAGTGGATCGCCAGGCCCTCGATGGCCGCCAGCATCTCGGGGGACTTCGCCGCCAACGTCTCGCGCTTGATCAGCTTGCCGATGCGGACCACACGGCCCGCCAGCCACGCGGGCGTATCGTTCGCCCGGTCCGAGCTCAACGCGCGGATGCCGAGGGCGCGCAGGTCGGGCGCCAGCAGCACTTCGTCGGCGCGCGTGCGCAGGATCAGCGCCGCGTCGCGGGGGCAGTTCGTCATCGCCGCGCCGAGCCCGAGCCGCACGTTGCCTTCGTCCGCGTCGGCCAGCGCGCGCACGATGCCCGCATCGCGCGTCTCGACGGCGCGCAACGACTGCCGCAGCGCCTCGCGGCGCACCGCCGCGTCCGGATGCTCCATCCATCGCGCCGCGTCGTATCCGCAGTCCCACTCGGGGTGCCGTCCGAGCAATGCAAGCAGCGGGCGTAGCACGCCCCAGCGCATTCCCGGCAGGCGCGCGAGAATCTCCGGTCCCGCTTCCGCGCCGATGCGCTCGAGCAACTGCGCGAGCGCGGCGTGCCGACGTTCGTCCGTCGATGCCTCGAATGCATCCAGCAGCGCGTCCACAGCCGCGACGCCCATCCGGCGCACCACGCGCTCCAGCGTCGCGACGGGCAGCGGGTCGAGCGCGAGCTGCAGGCGCAGTCGCTGCGGGGTCGCGACGTGGCGCCACAGCGCGTCGCGCATCCACAGCGACGGGGCGTTGTCCACGAGGTTCAACAGCGGCGCCATATCGGGACGCTGCGCGAGTTCGTCCGCCGAGCGCCACACCTGCTCGCTCAGCGTCTCGATCTCGAGCCCCATCGCGAGCAGCCGCTCCGGCTCGATGGGGAACCGCTGCACCGCGTCGCGCTGCGTCGGCTCCGCACTGGCCATCTTCTCCAACGCCTCGCGGTAGCCATCGGGGTTCGGGTCATCCAGCGCCCAGCCATCCATCAGCTTGCGCACCTGCTCGCGCAACGCGCCGTCGGCCTGCGTGCGCGTCGTCGCGGGGCCGGTGTCCGCGTGGGCGGCGAGCTTCGAGAGCATCCGGACCATCGAATGCGAGACGTTCTGCCCCGAACTCTCCGAGGCCGCGCGGACGAGTTCGATCACCGCGTCGAGCGCCATCCCCTGGGCGGCATCCATCACGAACTTCTGCTGCTGCCGGCGGTTGCCGCCCATACGCACCAGGCGCTCGAGCGTCGCCGGTGAAAGCTGGGCGATGAGCTGCGAAATGCGCCGCTGCAGCGCCGCGGCCTCGCGACCGCTCTTGTGCTTGAGTTCCTCGGCGATCTGCAGCAGGTAGCCGACCACGACTTGGTCGTAGGCGGCGTCGCGCTTGTGTTCCTCGATGGCCTGCGCCACCACCGTCGGATCCACGCCGGCAGGATCGTCGGTATCGAGCTTGTCGGCCTGCGCAACCAGCGCCGCGCGCGCGAGCCCCACCCACAGCGCCGCTGCACGGCTGCCGCTCGCCTTCAAGCCGTCGTCGTCGTCCGCGTTCGGATCCTCTTCGAGCAACTGCAGCTGCGCGAAGGTCAGCGGAAAGAGCCGGATGTGCGGCCACTGCGTCAGTACCTCCGGCCCCTCCAAGCCAAGCGGGCGCGGCAAGCGACCGGCATCGACGGAGACGGTCGCGAGCATATCCGTCAGCTCGTCCTCGGTCACGCCCGCGCTGAACTTCACTGCGCCCAGATGATGCTTGTGCAGTCGGCTGGCCAGTTCGCGCAGCACGGGATTGCCCTCGTCCGTGGCCACACCCTCGATGATCAGCTGCTGCCGCGCCACGCCCAGCGAGAGCGCCGCGCGCTCCCGCAGCAGCGTCGCCAACCGCGCGCTCAGTTCCGCGGTCGTGTTCTCCAGCAGCGGATGCCCAGGCGGATAGATCGCGTTCTTGTGCAACCCGATCGAAAACTCGATCAGGAAGTCAGTCAGCTCCTTGGAGAGCGTCGCGGCTTCGCCAGCCGTCGCCAAACGGGACATTGGCGTGAATATGCGCAGTTCGAGGAGCCATCGCCAATCATTAATGCACACATCGTGATAGCTGGCCGCGCCAGCCTACGCCTCCTATATATCTGCCGTGCGAGCCCCCGCCCCGCTCTCCGCCTCCCAGTGCGACGTCCTCCGGGCCATCGCCGAGGCGGTCGTACCGCACGCCTTCACCGATACCCAGCGAAGCGATGCGCTCCTCGATGCGCTCCGCGCCCGCATCGCGCGCCTTGCCCCGCGCAAGCGTCGCGAGCTCGGACTCGCCATCTCGCTACTCGGCGCACGCCCAGCCGCGGTCATCGCCGGACTGCCGCCAACGCGCTTCGAGCGTCAGTCGCTGCACAACCGTACGCGCATCCTCGAGGCCTGGACGCAGTCGCGCATTCCGCTGATGCGCACCGTCGCACAGTCGCTGCGACGGCTCGTACTGCTCATCGAATACGGCAGTGAGCCGGCACAGCGCGAAGTCGGCTACCGCGGCGCGTATCATACGCGCGGCCCAGCCGTCCCGTGGGAGGGCGCGCTTCCCGGCGATCCGTCGGACGACGAGCCCGTCGCCCGCGCGCCGAACCCCGACGCCGCACACCGTCAGCCGCCGTCTGCCACGCGACTCGCGCCGCTCACGCTCGACGGAAACCTGCTGCGCTGCGATGCCGTGGTGATCGGCACCGGCGCCGGCGGCGCGACGGCTGCCGCGCGCCTCGCCGAGTCGGGACTGGACGTCATCATCGTCGAGAGCGGCGAACTCGTGCATCCAAATGAGTTCGACGAACGCGAAGGCCCGCTCTTCGAACGCCTCTACGCCGACGGCGGCCTGCGCACCACCGACGACCTCGCCGTCGCGATGGTCCAGGGCGTCACCGTCGGCGGCAGCACGACCGTGAACTGGATGATTATGCTGCGCACGCCCGACTGGGTACTCGACGAGTGGGCGCGTTTTCACGGCACCGAGGGAATGTCGGCGGCGGAGATGGCACCGGTGTTCGCTCGTATCGAACAGGACCTGCACGCCCGCCTCGTCCCCGACGATGCGCACTCACCCAACAACCGCATCGTGCTCGACGGTGCCGCCGCACTTGGTTGGTCGTCGCAGCAGGCCGTCATCAACGCCCGCAACTGCATTCGCACCGGTTTCTGCGGATACGGCTGCCGCAGCGGCGCCAAGCAAGGAACGCTCGAGACCTACCTCCCGCGCGCACTGGCCGCCGGTGCTCGCCTCGTCGTGAACGCCGAGGCGCAGCGCATCGAGTTTGTCGAGCGTGGCGGCCCCTTTCCCAAGAAGCGCGTCGTCGTGCAGCAGAAGCTCCCTGACGGCCGCGTGCGCGACATCGGCATCGAGGCCAAAGCCGTCGTCGTCGCCGGCGGCGCGGTGGGCACGCCCGTGCTGCTCCAGCGCTCCGGCCTCGGTGGCGGCGGTGTCGGCAAGTACCTGCGCCTGCATCCGACCACCGGCCTCCTCGGCATCTACGAGCGCGAGATCTACGCCGCCGGCGGCATCCCGCTCACCTCCGTCTGCGACGAGTTCCACCGCCTCGACGCCAACGGCTACGGCGTGTGGATCGAGACACCGCCGCTGCATCCCGCGCTCGCCGCGACCGCCTGCCCGGGCATCGGCGAGGCGCATCGCCAGAGGATGCTCAAGTTCCGCAACACGGGCTCGCTCATCATCCTCACCCGCGACGGCGCCGATCGCGGCGTCTCGAACGGCGATGTCCGTCTCCGCGGAGACGGCTCGGTCTCCATCCGCTACGCACTGGGGCGCACCGACCGCGCCCACGCCCTCGCCGGCCTCGAAGCCGCCGCCCAGCTGCACTTCGCCGCCGGTGCCACCGAGGTCATCAGCGGCCACGTCCGGCCGGTCACGATGCGCAGCCCCGCCGACATCCCGCGCCTCCGCGACCGCCCGATGGGCCCCAACGACCTCCCGTTCTTCTCCGCCCACGTCAACGGCACCTGCCGCATCGGAACCGACCCCCGGACCGCTGGCACAAATCCGCAGGGTGAGCGCTTCGGCGCCCCCGGCGTCTTCGTCGCTGACGGATCGCTCCTGCCGACCGCACCGGGCGTGAATCCACAAGAGACGATCTTCGCCCTCAGCACCATCATCGCCGAACGCATCGCATCGCGGCTCAACACTGGGTAATTTCAAGGCTCGCGCCGCGCCTCCCCTGCCTTGGTCCCGCCCGTGTCTCACACTGACGTCTCGCTGCAAACGCTCGCCATCAACACCGTCCGCACCCTTTCGATGGATGCGGTGCAAGCAGCCGAGTCGGGACATCCCGGCACGCCGATGGCCTTGGCGCCGCTCGCCTACGCGCTCTACACGCGGCACGTGCGCCACAATCCCGCTGATCCGCACTGGCCTGACCGCGATCGCGTGGTGCTCTCCGCCGGTCACGCGTCGATGCTGCTCTACTCGACGCTCTACCTCGCCGGCTACGACCTCTCGCTCGACGAGCTCAAGAACTTCCGTCAGTGGGGCTCGAAGACGCCCGGCCATCCGGAATACGGCCACACCGCCGGCGTCGAGACCACCACCGGCCCGCTCGGCCAGGGCGTGGGCAACGCCGTCGGCTTCGCCGTCGCGGAAGCGCACCTCGCCGCGATGTTCAATCGCGACGGCCACGGCGTGATCGATCACTACACCTGGTTCATCGCCGGCGACGGCTGCCTGCAGGAAGGCATCTCGCACGAAGCCGCGTCCTTCGCGGGCCACCAGAAGCTCGGCAAGCTCATCGGCTTCTTCGACGACAATCGCATCACGATCGACGGTCGCACCGACCTCTCCTGCAGCGACGACGTGCAGAAGCGCTTTGAAGCGTACGGCTGGCAGGTGCTGCACATCAGCGACGTGAACGATCAGTCGCAGATCGACGCAGCGATCGCCGAAGCCAAGCGCGACACCGAGCGCCCGACGCTCGTCGTCACGCGCACCGTCATCGGCTTCGGGTCGCCGAACCGCGCCGACACCGCGAAGGCCCACGGCGAACCGCTCGGCAAGGATGAGATCAAGCTCACCAAGGCCGCCTACGGCTGGCCGAGCGACGAACCCTTCCACGTACCGACCGCTGCGCTCGAACACTGGCGTCTCGCCAAGGAACGCGGCGTGAATATGCAGGCCGAGTGGATGCGCCGCTTCGCCGAGTACGCGAAGGCGTTCCCGAGCGAGGCCAAGGAACTGGGCCGTCGCTGGCACGGCGACCTTCCCGCCGGCTGGGAGAAGACGCTGCCCGAGTTCACCAGCGAGAACGGCAACGTCGCGAGCCGCGCAGCCAGCGGTGCGGTGATCAACGCCATCGGCCCCGCGTTGCCTGAGCTCATCGGCGGCTCCGCCGACCTCACCGGCTCGAACCTCACGAACGTCAAGAACGCCGGCATCTTCTCGGCGACCCAGCGCAGCGGCCGCAACTTCCACTTCGGCATCCGCGAGCACGCGATGGGCTCGGTGATGAACGGAATGGCCCTGCACGGCGGCATCATCCCGTACGGCGGCACCTTCCTCGTCTTCGCCGACTATATGCGCCCGGCGATTCGCCTCGCGGCGCTGATGCGCCAGCAGGTGATCTACGTCTTCACGCACGATTCCATCGGACTCGGCGAGGACGGCCCCACGCACCAGCCGATCGAGCATCTCACGGCGCTGCGTTGCATCCCGAACCTGCTCGTGCTGCGTCCCGCGGAAGCGCAGGAGACCGCCGAGGCCTGGCGTGTGGCGCTCAAGCATCGCACCGGGCCCAGCGCGCTCGTGCTCACGCGTCAGAAGTTGCCGTTGATCGATCGCAGCACGCACGCCGCGGCGAGCGGTCTCGCCAAGGGCGCCTACGTGCTGATGGACGCGCCCGATGGCCAGACGCCCAAGGCCGTGATCATCGCGACGGGCTCGGAAGTCGAGGTTGCGCTCAAGGCGCAGGCGGAGCTCGCGGCGAAGGGTGTCGCAAACCGCGTGGTCTCGATGCCGTCGATGGAGCTCTTCGCGCAGCAGCCGAAGGAGTATCAGGCGAGCGTGCTGCCCGAGGGGATCAGGCGCGTGGCCGTCGAGGCCGCGCATCCGATGAGCTGGCAGCGCTGGGTCGGCGCCGATGGGGCCATCGTCGGCATCGATGGCTTCGGGGCGAGCGCGCCGGCGCCGAAGCTGTTCCAGGAGTACGGCATCACCGCCCAGGCGGTCGTCGCGGCCGTGACGGCGCGCGCGTAGTCGCGTGAGCGACACCGCGCGCGGCCGGTGAGCTTCGCCTCACGGTGGACGGCGCGAGCTCCCGGGCTCGTGCTTGTCGTTCTGGTCGCGTTCGCCGCGCAGCAGCTCGGCGCTTGGGAAGTCCGCGCACTGGGCCGATTGCTGGTCGATCCGCTCGTCATTGCGATCTTCCTCGGGATGCTCGTCCGCGCAGCGCTCGGCGCGCGCGCGGCGCTCGACGCCGGCATCGACTTCGCCGCGAAGGACGTGCTCGAGGTCGCCGTCGTCCTCCTCGGCGCGTCGGTGAACCTCGCGATGCTGCGCAGCGCCGGCCTGCCGCTCGCGCTCGGCCTCCTCGGCTTCGTCACCCTCGCGCTGATTGCTGGCATCGCCATCGGCCGCGCCTTCGGGCTCACGCCGAGGTTGAGCGTGTTGATCGCCGCCGGCAATGCCATCTGCGGCAACTCCGCCATCGCCGCCGTCGCGCCCAGCATCGGTGCGCGCCGCGAGGAGACGGCGTCGGCCGTGGCGTTCACGGCGCTGCTCGGGATGGTCGCCGTCATCGCCCTGCCGTTCCTGATGGAGCCGCTGGGACTCAGCCACGAGCAGTTCGGCGTGCTCGCCGGCTCCACCGTGTACGCGGTGCCCCAGGTGCTCGCCGCCGCGTACCCCGTGAGCGATGCCGCCGGCGAGATGGCCACGCTGGTCAAGCTCACGCGCGTGCTGCTGCTCGGCCCGATGGTGTTGATCATCGCCGCGTGGTGGCGGCGCCGGCACGCCGATGCAGCGGGGCTCAAGGTCCCGCGCGTGGGGTTGCCGTGGTTCATCGTCGGGTTCGCCGCGCTCGCGGTGTTGCGGGCGACAGGCCTGCTTTCGGTCGCAAGTGCCGAGCTCGCCGCTGACGCCGCACATCGCCTGACGCTCGCCGCGATGGCCGGCCTCGGACTCAGCGTGGATCTCCGCGAGGTACGGCGCGTGGGGGCCAAGGCGGCGCTGACCGCATCCGCCGGCCTGCTGCTGCTCGTCCTGCTCGGACTCGGACTCGCCCAGCTGCTGTGACGCGGCCGCGGACTCGTTGCCGCGGCGCGAGGAACCCAGCGCCTCGCCCGCCCCCCGCGTAGTCCTCCGATAGCGTTTGCCATCCCGGCGCACTGGGGCCACATTCTCCAACCGCGCCAGATCCCGCTCTCCGGAGATCCACGCTTGACCACTCGCCGTGACTTCCTCGCCTCCACCGGCCTCGCCGCGGGGGCCCTCGCCCTCGCGTCCCGCCGCCTGGAGGCCGCCGAATCGGGTTCCCCGATTCTCACCGCCACCACCGAGCCGGATCCGCAGGTCCGCGTGCTCCTGATGGAGGCGCTCAACGCCGCCAAGCTCGCCGGCGCCTCCTGGGCCGACGTGCGCGTGCAGCGCCAGCGCCGCCAGAACCTGAGCACCCGCGAGCAGCAGGTGACCAACGTGCTCGACACGGATACCATCGGCTGCGGCGTCCGCGTGCTGGTGGACGGCACCTGGGGCTTCTCGGCCACGCGCGCACTGACCACCGATGGTGTCGCCCGCGCCGCGCGGCAGGCCGTGGCGCTGGCCCGCGCCAACCGCGTCGCCCGCGATCGCGAAGTGCGCCTCGCCGCATCGCCGGCGCATCCGAACGCGACCTGGAAGTCGAGCTACACCATCGATCCCTGGTCGATTCCCGTCGAGGAGAAGGTCCAGCTCCTCCTCCAAGCCAACGCCGCCGCGCAGCGCGTGCGCAACGTGCGCTTCGTGAACTCCTCGCTGCAGTTCGTGAAGGAAGAGCGCAGCTACGCCAACTCCGAAGGCTCGGTCATCAGCCAGGATGTCGTGCGTTCGTGGGTGACGATGTCCATCACCGCGATCTCCGACGACCGCCGTCAGGTCGCGACCCGCGGCCCCGAGGTCGTCCAACCCGCCGGCCGCGGCTGGGAGTACGTACTCGAAGCCGACATCGTCAACAACGCCACCGTGTGGGCCGAGCAGGCGCGCGAGAAGCTCACGGCGCGCTCCGTCGACGTCGGCCGCTGGGATCTCATCCTGCATCCCTCGCAGCTCTTCCTGACCATCCACGAGTCCATCGGGCACCCAACCGAGTTGGACCGGGCAATGGGCTACGAAGCCAACTACGCCGGCACGAGCTTCATCGCGCCGCCCAACGACGTGCTCGGCAAGCTCAAGCTCGGACCCGAGCATCTCACCATCCGCGGCGATCGCTCGCAGCCCGGCGCGCTCGCGACCATCGGCTACGACGACGACGGCGTGCAGCCGGATGAGTTCGACATCGTCAAGAACGGTGTCTTCTGGGACTACCAGACCACGCGCGAACAGGCGGAGTGGCTGCGGCCCTGGTACGAGAAGAACGGGATGCCCGTGCGCTCGCACGGCTGCGCCTACGCGCAGAGCTGGAGCGATGTCTCGTTCCAGCGGATGCCCAACGTCAGCATCGTGCCCGACCAACAGGTGGACCGCAGCTGGGAAGACCTCATCGCCGCCACCGACAAGGGCATCGCGATGATCGGCCGCGCGTCCTATTCCATCGACCAGCAACGCTACAACGCCCAGTTCGGCGCACAGATCTGCTACGAAGTCCGTGGCGGCAAGATCGTCGGACAGCTCAAGGACGTCGCCTACGTGATGCGCACCCCGGAATTCTGGAACTCCATCGACCTCATCGGCGGCAAGTCGTCGTACGAGCTCGGCGGCACCTTCAACGATGGCAAGGGCCAGCCCGGCCAGGCCAACGCCGTCAGCCACGGCTGCCCGCCCTGCCGTTTCAAGGACATCAACGTCATCAACACGGGGGTGTCGCTGTGAGCGCGCATCCCTTTGCCCGCGAGCCCAAGCGGCTCATCGCCCAGCGCGAGGCCGCGCGCCACGGCGTGCTCGACGAAGCGGTCGTGCTGTCGCGCGCCGAATGCGAAGACGTGGTGCAGCGCGCGCTGCGCGCATCGAAGGCCGACGCCTGCCGCGTGTCGGTGAACAGCACCTGCGACACCAACGTCCGGTTCGCCGACAACCAGATGTCCACCTCGGGCATCACCGACAACGCCTCGCTGAGCATCACGTCGTTCGTCGGCAAGCGCAGCGCGACCGTGCTCACCAACGATCTCTCGCCGCGCGGCCTCGAGCAGGCCGTCGCGCAGTCCGAGGCGCTCGCCCGGCTCGCGCCGGAGGATCCCGAGTCGCTGCCCGAACTCGGACCGCAGCGCTACGTGGAGATTCCCGCCTGGTTCGATTCCACGGCGCAGTTGAGCGCCGAGGATCGTGCGCGAGCCGCGCTCTCGGCGCTCGAGCTTTCGCGGCGCGCCAACGACCTCCAGGTTGCCGGCTTCATCGAGTGCAACGCGTCCGCCCGCGCCATCGGCAACAGCGCCGGGCTCTTCGCCTTCC
Organism: Gemmatimonadaceae bacterium; assembly: GCA_035444005.1. Taxonomy (GTDB): domain Bacteria; phylum Gemmatimonadota; class Gemmatimonadetes; order Gemmatimonadales; family Gemmatimonadaceae; genus Pseudogemmatithrix. The sequence continues at coordinate 109,580 of DAOMNV010000001.1, read as the reverse complement.
ATCGCGGTACGCGTGCGAACTACACGCTCACCGTTCGCACCGCCGACGGCACCGGCTCCTCGTGGAGCGGCGCCGACGAGAACGACTGGAGCAAGATCGACTTCCGCGCGATGGCCAACCGCACCATCGAGCGCGCGCGCGCGTCGCGCGAGCCGCGCGCCGTCGAGCCCGGCCGCTACACGGTGATCTTCGAGCCGCAGGCCTCGGCCGACTTCCTGGGCGCCATCCGCGGCACGCTCGGCGCCCGCGCCGCCGACGAGGGCCGCTCCGCGATGGCCAAGCCCGGCGGCGGCACCAAGCTCGGCGAGCGCATCCTCGACTCGCGCGTCACGCTGGTGAGCGACCCCGCCGACCCGCAGATCCTCAACGCCCCCTTCGACAACGACGGCCTGCCGCTGCAGCGCGAGACCTGGGTGCAGGACGGCGTGCTCAAGCAATTTTCGTACGATCGCTTCTGGGCGCAGAAGCAGGGCGTGCGCGCGACCGGCGGCGGTGGGTTCGGCGGCGGGGGCGGCGGATTCAAGATGCTCGGCGGCGATTCGTCCATCGACGCGATGATCCGCGGCACCGAGCGTGGTGTGCTCGTCACGCGGCTCTGGTACCTGCGCGCCGTGGACCAGCGCACGCTGGTGTACACGGGCCTCACACGCGACGGCACCTTCCTGATCGAGAACGGCCGCATCAGCCGCTCCATCAAGAACTTCCGCTTCAACGACTCGCCGCTGCTGATGCTCAACAAGGTGGACGCCATCGGCCCCACCGTGCGCACCGACGGCGGCGTGTTCCCGGCCATCAAGGCGCGGGACTTCGCGTTCACCTCGCTCTCGGACGCGGTCTGATGTCCTCAGGCATCGCTCGGCTCACCGTCCACCAGAGGCGCTGAGCGATGCCCTACCGTTTTCCCTGGGCCCGCTGGTCCGACGAGCGACTGCTGCAGGTCAAGCTACGCGACCTCGGCGTGACCCTCGCCGGCACCTGGGTGGGCGACTGCGTCGACGAGCTGCACGGCGAGCTCGACGCGCGTGGCATCCGGCTCAAGCCGCACGTCTGGGTGAGCGACGAGTGGTTCTCCCCCGGCGGCGTGAGCGGATTCGCCGTGCCGTTCTACCTGCTGCATCCCCGCTTGATCCGGCTCGAGAAGAGCCAGCTCATCGAGGTCGAGGGCGGGTCGCATCACGAATGTATGAAGATTATGCGGCACGAGTGCGGCCACGCCATCCAGCACGGCTATCAACTGCACCGGCGTCGCGAGTGGCAGCGGTTGTTCGGCCGGTCGAGTACGAAGTACCCCGAGGCCTATCGCCCAAACCCCGCGAGCAAGAAGTACGTGCAGCACCTGCGCCGCTGGTACGCGCAGAGCCATCCCGACGAGGACTTTGCCGAGACCTTCGCCGTGTGGCTCAAGCCTCGCAGCGATTGGCGGCGGCGCTACGCGGGCTGGCCCGCGCTGCAGAAACTCGAGTACGTCGATCGCCTGATGGAGGAGATCGCCGGTACCGTGCCGCCGGCGCGCAACCGCGAGGTCGTCGATCCGCTGCGCGCGATCAAGACGACGCTGTTCGAGCATTACACCTATCGTCGCGCGATATATTCGGTCGAGTACCCCAAGACCTACGACGACGACTTGCTGCGCCTCTTCTCCGACGACCCGCGCCATCGGCACAAACCCACCGCGGCGGCGTTTCTCCGTGCCCACCGCGCCGACATCCGACGCCTCGTGTCGCGATGGACCGGCGAGTACCAGTTCTCGCTCGACCAAGTGCTCACCGATATGATCGGCCGCTGCCGCGAGCTCAAGCTCCGCGTCGTCGGCCCCGAACGGCAGCTGCTCACCGACTTTATGGTGCTCCTCACCGCCCGCACGATGAGCTTCCTCGTCGGGCAGGGCCGGCGCGACTGGATCGCCGTATGAGGCGGCTCCGCATCCTCGTGCTCACGCACCCCGACCTCGCGCCGCCCGATGTCCTGAGCTCGCTCACGCCCAAGGAAGCCTTCGATCTCAAGACCGAGATCGACGTCATCAGCACCCTGCGCAAGCTCGGACACGATGTCCACGTGCTCGGCGTGCAGTGGGAGCTGCGGCCCATCCGCGAGGCCGTCGACGTCCTCAAGCCCGACATCGTCTTCAACCTGCTCGAGGAGTTCCACGGCGAGACCACCAACGACCACAACGTCGTCGGCTTCCTCGAGCTGATGAAGGTGCCGTACACCGGCTGCAACCCCCGCGGCCTGATGCTCTCGCGCGGCAAGGCGCTGTCGAAGAAGCTGCTGCACTACCACCGCATCCGCGTGCCGGACTTCGCGGTGTTCCCCATCGGCCGCAAGGTGCGCCGGCCGCGTCACCTCGCCTTCCCGCTCATCGTCAAGTCGCTCATCGAGCACTCGTCCACCGGCATCTCGCAGGCGTCCATTGTCGATTCCGACGAGAAGCTCAGCGAGCGCGTGCGCTTCATCCACGAACGCGTCGGCACGGACGCCATCGCCGAACAGTTCATCGATGGGCGCGAGCTCTACGTGAGCGTGCTCGGCAACGACCGCCTGCGGGCCTTCGCGCCCTGGGAGCTGGCCGCCGAGAAGGGCGATCCCACCGAGCCGCTCATCGCCACCGCCAAGGCCAAGCACGATCCCCAGTACCAGACGAAGAAGGGCATCGTCATCCGCGCCGCGCAGGAACTGCATCCCAACGTCGAGGAGCGCCTGCTCCACGACAGCAAGCGCATCTATCGGATCCTCGAGCTCACCGGTTACGCCCGCATCGACTTCCGTCTCGACGCCGAAGACCGCGCGTATTTCCTCGAGGCGAATCCGAATCCCGACATCGCCGAGCACGAGGAGTTCGCCTCGGCGGCGAACTTCGACGGCGTGGAGTACCCGAAGCTGCTGGAACGCATCATCCGACTCGGGCTGCGTGATGCCGAGTGATCCGCGCCTGACCTCACGGTGGCGCCTGCGTCACCTCGTCGTGGGGGTCGCGGCACTGCTCGGCGTGGTCGCCGCGCCGCTGCGTGCGCAGCAGGCGCCACCGCCGCCAGGCACCACGCCGCAGTGGTTGACGGTGTTCCTCGACTGCCGCGCCGGTGGCTGCGACCGCAACTACTTCATCCAGGAGCTGCCCTTCGTCGTCTGGACGCAGGACCGCTTCGACGCCGAGGTCCACGCGCTGGTCACGGAACTCGGCACCGGCGCGGGAGGCAGCGAGTACACGATCGTCCTCGTCGGCCAGCGGCGCTTCGCGCTCCGGGCCGACACGCTCGTCGCGACGATTCCGCCCAACGCCACCATCGATATGCGCCGGCGCGAGCTCGTGCGCGTGCTCAAGGTCGGCCTCGGTCCCTACGCCCTGCGCACGGGGATGGGGCCGCGGCTGTCATTGGCCTTCCAGGCGCCGCCCCGCGACTCCGTATCCGCGCAGCCGGTCAAGGATCCCTGGAACTTCTGGGTCTATCGCGCCAGCGCCGACGGCAACGGGGGCGCGGAGAGCCAAAGCACCGACTACGAGATCAGCGGATCCCTCTCGGCCACGCGGATCACCGAAGAGTGGAAGCTCGTCGTCGATACGGACTACGAGTACCGCAGCCTGAGCTTCAAGCCCGACTCCGGCCCCACCGAGACGTTCATCAATCGCCAGGCGGAGATCGAGCTCGTCGCAATCCGGTCGCTCACGGCCCATTGGTCTGCCGGCGTCGCGACGGGCGCCGAAGTCGATGAGTTCCGCAACCAGAACCTCGCGCTGCGCGCCGAGGCGGCCGTGGAGTGGAACTACTTCCCCTGGCGTGAAGCCACCAGCCGGCAGCTTACCGTCGGAGCGGGACTGTTGCTCTACCACTTCGACTACAACACGCGCACGATCTACGACCGCCTCAGCGAAACGCGTCCCGTCGCCAAGCTCCAACTCGCGTCCGAGGTGCGCCAACCCTGGGGGTCGCTGTTCGCCGGCGCGCGGCACCTGCGCTATCTGCACGACTTCAACATCTTCAGCGCCGAGGTCTACGGCGAGGTCAGCGTGCGCGTCTCGCGTGGGCTCAGCCTGGAGTTCGGGGCCAGCGCCAGCAAGATCAACGACCAGCTTTACCTCCCCGCCGGTGGACTCTCGGCCGGCGAGATCCTCACGCGGCAGCGCGCGCTGCGCACGGCGTACCGGATGGATGTCTCGGCGGGCGTCAGCTACACCTTCGGGTCGATTTTCAACACCTTCGTGAACCCGCGCTTCGACAGCTACTGAGCGCGAGGCCGAGGGCACAATTCGGTCCTCGGCGCCAACGAGCGCAGGGAGACGCGCGTAGTCCTCTTCTATGCGAGTCCCCCACCTCTGCATCCGCCGCGCCGCATTCGCGCTCGGCCTACTGCTTCTCGTCGCCGTACCGCTCGTTGCGCAAGACGAGGATGCTGCGCGGCCCGCGCCTGCGTCCGAGCCCCGGCTCCGCGTCTTCCTCGACTGCCCCACCGGCGGCTGCGACCGGAACTACCTCGTCACGAACCTGCCCTTCGTCCTCTGGACGCAGGACCGCCTCGACGCGGACGTCCACGCCCTGATCACCGGGCTCGGCACCGCCGCCGGCGGCACCGAGTACACGATCGCCCTGCTCGGGCGCGCGGCCTTCGCCGCGCGCAGTGACACGCTCCGTGCGACCATCCTGCCCAACAGCACCGACGAGATGCGCCGCCGCGAGATGGCGCGCGTGCTGACGATCGGGCTGCTGCCCTTCGCCGTCCGCGTTTCGGACTCGGGACCGTTCTCCGTGCGCTACGATGCCCCGCCGAACGCCGGTAGCGGCATCGGCAGCGTCATCCGCGATCCCTGGAACTTCTGGGTCTACCGGCTCCGCGCCAACGGCAGCGGCAACGCCGAGTCGCTCAACTCCTCGTACAACATCAACGGCAGCGTCAACGTCAGCCGCACCACCGAATCGTGGAAGCTCTCGCTCAACCTCTACGAGGAATACCGAGCGAATACCTTCACGCTCTCGGATGGCTCCGAGCCGACCTACATCCTCCGCTCCTCCGACGTCTCGGCGCGCGTAGTGCGTAGCGTCTCGGAACACTGGTCCATCGGCGCCCGCGGCACCGGCGGACGCTCGGACTTCCGTAACCAGGATGCCTTCGGCGGGCTCGACCTCTCCGCCGAGTACAACGTGTTTCCGTGGAAGGAAGCCACCTCGCGGCAGCTCATCGCCGCCGTCGCGCTCGGCGGGCGCTTCTACGACTACCAGGACACGACGATCTACGATCTCGTCGCGGAGACGCGGCCGATCGCCCGCGCGATCCTCGCCGGCGAGTCGCGCCAGCAATGGGGCACGCTCGATGCCTCGCTGCGTTACACGCACTTCCTGCACGACGCCGCCACGTACAACGTCAGCTTCAACGGCCGCGCGCAATTCCGCATCACGCGCGGCCTCGCGCTCGAGATCCGCGGAGACGCAGCGAAGGTGAACGACCAGCTCTACCTGCGTCGCGACGGCGCCAGCGACGAAGAAGTCCTCACGCGCCAACGCGCCCTGGCGACGAACTTCCGCATCGGCGGGTCGGTGGGGCTCAGCTTCACCTTCGGATCGATCTACAACACCATCGTCAATCCGCGCCTCGACGAACTCGGCACCTGAGGCGCCGCGCCCCCGCGATGGCCGTCAGTCGCTGACGGCCATCGCGAACGTGACGACGTGCCCACCGGGCTCGCGCACGCAGATCTCGTCCATCCCGTAGAAGGTCTTGCGGCGCGGGAAGACCACCGGCGCTCCCGCGATAGCGTCGATCGTCGCGTCGAGATCCATCACCTCGAGGAACAGGAACGTGCCGCCACCCGGTGCGTCAGCCAGCGCCGGGATGTCGTCGGCCACGCTCGCCCGGGTCTGGTACATCACCTCGAGCCCGCTCTTCTCGAGGATCACGAACCCGAGGCGCTCCCCGTGCGGCACCTCCGCGGTCTTGTCGAAACCCAGCGCGTCCCAGAACGCGAGGCAAGGCTCGATCTCGTCGACGAGCAACACCGGAGTGATGCGCTTCAGCCAGTTGGCCATCGTCAATTCCCCCGCCGCGCGGCGGCGTGCTTGCTGCGGATGCGCTCGAGCCCTGCGGCAATCTCCGTCGCCGACACCCAGCGCCCGCGCAGCATCACGCCGCTGCGGCGCGTCAACCGCTCGAGGTCCACGGTGGGATCGGCGTCGAGCAGCACGAGGTCGGCCCATTGGCCCACCGCCACCGTCCCGAAGTTCCCGTCCTGCTTGAGGCTCTCGCGCACGTAGCGCCCGACGTTGCGCGTGCCGCTCTCCAGCACCTGCTGCGGCGTCAGCCCCGCCGCGCGCGCCACCTGCAGCTCGCGATGCAGCGCATACCCCGGCACGTTGAACATCTGCGGCGAGTCCGTGCCCATCAGTAGCGGCGCCCCCGCATCGGTCAGCGCCTTCAGCATCTGCCGTCGCAACGCGAGGTAGCGCGCGCGCCGCTCCGGCGTCATCCGTTGGTTCTCGTCGGCCAGCGCCCGGCCGCGCTTCTGGTTCATCCACGCCGTCACCTGCTGCGGCGAGACGTACTGCATCTCCGGCAGCGCGCCGAGTTCCTCGGCTGTGCGGTCGTTGTAGAAGTTCTCCCAGAGGTACATCGTCGGCACGTTCCACACCTGCAGCTCGCGCGCCATCCGCGCCAGCGCCGGGAACTTCGCCGGATCCACGGCGTCGATGATGTCCCCCAACTGGCTCCCCGGCGCATAGACGGCCGAGTCGCGCACGGCGGCCTCGAGATAGCCGTCCACGTGGTCGATCGTCGCGATCCCGGTGCGCATCGCGTGCACGATGCCGACGTCGAACGGAATGTGCCCGCCGAACGTGAGTCCCTGCGCGCGCATCTCCGCCACCGCCGCGTCCCAGGTCGCGCGGCTCACGCCCGGGTGGATCTTCACGAGGTCATAGCCCGTCGCCTTCGCCTGCCGCACCAGCGCCACGGCGGCTTCGGGCGTCGGCGCACTGTTGCCGTTGAGCGACGGCGCCGCCGGGAAGAACTGCGGCCCGAGCATTGCGCCGCTCTCGAGCTGTGCCTTGAGCTGGATCTGGTACGGCGCGCCGAGCATTCCGCGGATCGTCGTGATCCCATTGGCGACGTAGAGGAACATTATGTCCTCCAGCTGCTCGCGCGTCGGGTTGCCGGGCGGCACGTGCGCGTGCATCTCGGCGAGGCCAGGCATCAGGAACTTGCCGCGACCATCGACGCGCGTCACGCCGGCCGGCACCTGCGTCGTGGCGCTGGGCCCCAGCGCGGCGATCTTGCCGTCTCGCACGATCACCGTATGGTCGTCGAGGCGACGGTCCCCGTCCATCGTCAGGACGGTGACGTTCGTGAAGGCGACGGGGGCCGGCGCGGAGCGCGGGACCTGGGCGACGGCCGCGGCGGGCATCAATCCCGCGAGCAGCGCCACCGTGGGCCGGCGGGACAAGAAGGAACGCAACATAGCGGGATTCTCCGGAGATGATCCGGCGCGCGGCGTGGGGGTGGGGGCGCGCGCGACGTTCGGCATTAACTTACGCGACGATGCATTCCGCCGTTCATCTCGAGCCGCGTCGCGGCATTCTCGGTGTGTCGTGGCGCCAGTGCGTCGCCCTGCTCGCGCTCGGCAACGCCTTCGTCGCCACGTATCTGCACCTGTGGAAGATCGGCAAGGCCGGCTCGCTGGCCTGTGGCGGGGGCGGCGGTTGCCAGATCGTGCAGTACAGTCCCTGGAGCTACGTCTTCGGCGTCGACGTCGCGCTCATCGGCGCCGTCGGGTACGGCACGCTGCTTCTCGTCGCACTCGTCGGCAGCCTGCCGCGCTTCGAAGACCTGCGTGGGTTCGCGCTCGCGCAGTTGGCCCTCGTGTACGCCGCGTTCCTCTTCACGCTGCGACTGAAGTGGGCGGAGTTCTACAAGCTCAAGACCTTCTGTCCGTGGTGCGCAATCAGCGCCGTCTCCATCACGATCCTCGTGGTGATCGTCACGCTCGAGTGGCGACGCGTGCGCGGCCAGCGGCCGCAGGGCGCCTGAACGGCACCGGCACAAACGCAACGCGGGGACCGGTAGCAGCCGGTCCCCGCGCGAACGTTTCCAGTGGCCAGAGTCGGAATCGAACCGACGACACGCGGATTTTCAGTCCGCTGCTCTACCAACTGAGCTATCTGGCCGTAAGTCCATAAAGCTAGCCACCTTGGGGGCGCGACTCAAGGATGCAACCCCCACGACCGTCCGTGCGTCCTATAATGGTTGGGTAGACCCCGTCGAGCCCGTCTGCTTTCCGTCCCTCTCCGTCCCCGATGACACGCCCACTCGCCCTCATCGCCGCCTTGGTCCTGAGCAGCCAGCTCCCCGCCCAAGGCCCGCTCCGCGTCCCCGTCACCGTCGACACCCTGCCCAATGGGCTGACGCTCATCATCCATCAGGACCCCAGCGTCCCCGTCGTCACGACGAACGTCTGGTACCACGTGGGCTCCGGTGACGAGAAGCCCGGCCGCACGGGCTTCGCGCACCTCTTCGAGCACCTGATGTTTATGGGCTCCAAGAACGCGCCGTATCCGCAGTTCGACCGCCTCCTCGAGGCCGCCGGCGCCGGCAACAACGGCTCCACCACCACCGACCGCACCAACTACTACGAGTCCGGGCCGGCCTCGGCCCTGCCGCTGATGCTCTGGCTCGAAGCCGACCGCCTCGGCTGGATGCTCGAGACGATGGACGAGCCCAAGGTGGATCTCCAGCGCGACGTCGTGAAGAACGAGCGGCGTCAGAGCTACGAGAACCAGCCCTATGGCCTCGCCTATGAGAACCTCGTCGCGGCGATCTATCCTGCGGGCCATCCGTATTCGTGGAGCACGATCGGCTCGATGGCCGACCTCTCCGCCGCCTCGCTCGAGGACGTGAAGGACTTCTTCCGCACCTACTACACGCCCAACAACGCGACCGTCGTCGTCGCCGGCGCCGTGAATCCCGATTCCGTGCGCGCCCTCGCGCGCCAGATGTTCGGGGAGATCCCGCGCGGACCCGCGATCGAACGGCCCCGCCCCGCAGCCTTCACGCTGCGCGATACCACCATCGTCCTCGAGGACCGCGTGCAGCTCCCGCGCGTCTACCTCGCCTGGCACACCGTCCCCGAGTTCTCCGCGGACGACGCCGCACTCGACATCGCCGCGTATATCCTCTCCGGCGCGCGCAACTCGCGGCTTACGCAGGCCCTCGTCTTCCAGCGCGAGCTCGCCACCAACGCCAGCGCCTTCAACTCGTCCAAGCGCCTCGACGGCGACTTCCAGGTCGTCGCCACCGCGCGGCCGGGCATCGCGCTCGACTCGCTCACCCGCGTGATCGACGCCGAGCTGCGCCGCCTCGCCAGCGAACCGCCGACGGCCCGAGAGCTCGAACAGGCCAAGAACAGCATCGAAGCCTCGTTCCTCAACGGCCTCGAGTTCGTCGACGCGAAGGCCGACCGCCTCAACGCGTACTACTACGCCACCGGTACGCCCGATTACTTCCAGCAGGACCTCGACCGCTACCGCCGCGTCACCGCCGCCGACGTCTCGCGCGTGGTCCGGCAGTACCTCCTCACCGGCCGCGTCACGCTCTCCGTCGTGCCGCAGGGCCGCACCAACCTCGCCGCCACTCCGAGGGTGACGCAGTGATCCGCGCCCGACTCCTCCTCAGCGCCCTCGCGCTGCCGCTGTTCGCGCCTGCCGCGCAGCAACCCGCCTTCGATCGTAGCCAAGTGCCTGCGCTCGGCACCGCGCCCGCGCTCACCGTCCCCACGGTCCGCACGAGCCGCCTCGCCAACGGCGCCGCGCTCAAGGTCGTCGAGCAGCGCGAGCTGCCGCTCGTGCACATCACGCTGCAGTTCGCCGGCGGCGGACGCCTGGACAACGACACGCCGGGCCTCGCCAGCTTCGTCGCCACGATGATCCGCGAAGGTGCCGGCGCCCGCGACGCCAACGCGCTCCAGAGCGAGCTCGCCTACCTCGGTGCGTCGCTCAGCGCTAATGCCGACTGGGACAACAGCACCGTCACGCTGCGCGTCGCCAAGCGCAACCTCGACGCCGCCCTCGACCTGATGGCCGACGTCGTCCTGCGTCCGACCTTCGCCGCCGCCGACGTCCGTCGCCAGCGTGACCTGCGCCTCGCCGGACTGCTCCAGCAGAAGGACCAGCCGCGCAGCATCGCGACGCAGGCGTTCAACCGCGCGATGTTCCCCGCTGGCCATCCCTACCGTCGCTCCCTCGGCGGCGATTCCGCCGCCACGGCCGCGCTCGATTCCGCGATGGTGCGCGCCTTCCACGACGGCGCTTACCGCCCGCTCCGCGCGACCTTCACCGTCGTCGGCGACATCGGCGATGCGGAAGCGCGCGCGTTGCTCGAGCGCCGCTTCGGCACCTGGACCGTGCGCGGCGCCGAACGCCGCCCCGCGCCCGTGCTCGTCAGCGCCACGCGCACGCCCAGCCGTCGGCTCATCCTCGTCGACAAGCCCGGCGCCGCGCAGTCGGTCATTATGATCGGCGCACCCGGCCTCGAGCGCACCTCCGCCGACTACGCCGCCATCCAGGTGATGAACACCATCCTCGGCGGCTCCTTCTCCTCGCGCCTCAACACCAACCTCCGCGAGACCAAGGGCTACACCTACGGCGCCAACTCGGGCTTCCAGTGGCGCCCCCTGCCGGGCGCCTTCGTCGCCAGCTCCGACGTCCGCACCGATGTCACCGATTCCTCGTTGGTCGAGTTCTTCAACGAGATCCGCGCCATCCGCGACACGCCCGTCAGCGACGCCGAGCTCGCGCGCGCCAAGGCGTACATCGCGCTCGGCATCCCCGGCGACCTCGAATCCACGTCGCAGATCGCCGGGCAGATCACGGCGCTCGCGCTCTTCAATCTCCCGCTGAGCTGGTTGCAGGAGTACGTCACGGCCGTGAACGCGGTCACGACGGCCGACGTGCAGCGCGTCGCGCGGCGCTATGTCCCGGACGACGCCGCCACCATCATCGTGGTCGGCGACCTCGCCAAGGTCCGCGCCGGCATCGAAGCCCTCAACCTCGGCAGCATCGCGATCGTGACGGTCGAGGAGCTCGCGCAGCCGTGAGCGATCGCGCCCGGCTGCGCATCGCCTTCCAGGGCGAGCTCGGATCGTTCTCCGACGAAGCCATCCAGCAACTCTACGGCGCCGAGGTGCAGCGCCTGCCGTACCGCGACTTCGCCGACGTGACCGCCTCGGTCGCGTCGGGCGTCGCCGATCGCGGCGTTCTGCCCATCGAGAACACGATGGCCGGATCCATCGCCGGCGCGCACGACGCCATCGCCGCGATGCCGGGCTTGCACGTCGTCGCCGAGACGGTCGTCGCCGTGCACCATTGCCTGCTCGGCCCGCCGACGACCAGGTTCGAGCAGGTCACCAGCGTGCTCTGCCATCCGGTGGCGCTGGCGCAGTGCCAACGCTTCTTCGCCGAGAATCCGCAGCTCGAGGTGCATCCTTCGTACGACACCGCCGGCGCGGCGATGGACGTCTCCAAGGTCGGCGATCCGGCCTTCGCCGCCGTCGCCAGTCGGCGCGCCGCGCTGCACTACGAACTCAAGGTGCTGCGCGCCGACATCGAGGACCGCCCCGACAACCAGACGCGTTTCCTCGCGTTCTCGCGCGTGCCGCAGCCACTGCCCGATGGTACGCCGGCGCGCACGATGGTCACCGTCACCACGGGCGATGCCCCGGGCTCCCTCCTCGCGGTCCTCACCCCGCTCGCCACGCACGGCGTGAGCATCCGCCGCCTCGAGTCGCGGCCGACGGGCGAGCCGTGGAGCTATCGCTTCTTCATCGAGTTCGACCACCTCGTCGGCGACGAACGCGCCGCCGCGGTCCAACAGGAAATCGCGCAGCACAGCGCGACCGCGCGCTTCCTCGGGACCTTCCCCCGCTGGGGCGCGGGGCGACGCGGCAGCGTCGGATGGAACTCGGGCGCGGTCTCTCCCGTGTGAGCGCGCCGAGGCGGGCCGCTCAGCGCGGCTTGCGATACTCGGCCGAGATGATGCTCTTCAGCCCGCCGCGCACGTTGAAGTCGCCGACGACCTTCATCGAGCGCGGCTGTGCCGCCGCCACGAGATCGTCGAGGATGCGGTTGACCACGCGCTCGTAGAAGATGCCGTCGTTGCGGAAGCTCCAGAGGTAGAGCTTCAGGCTCTTCAGCTCGAGGCACACGACATCCGGCACATACGTGATGTTGATCGTTGCGAAGTCCGGCGCGCCGCCCTTGAGCAGCGCGAGCTCCGCGGCATCGGATTCCACGCCGCCCAGCGGGCAGAGCGACGTGAACTCCGGCGTCGTCATAAAGATCTCGTAATCCCGGTCCGCATACGGGTTCGGGAACGTCTCGAGCAATTCAGGCTGTGGCATAGTCGGTCAGGTATCGCGCAGGCGGCGCGAGTGGTCATCGAGAATGCGCCGTTCCTCGGCCGTCAGTCGGTCGAGACCCTGCGCGAGGATCTTGTCGAGAATCGCGTCCACCGTCGGCGGTGACGCGGCCTCCGCCGTCGGCTGCGGACGCGGCGGTGGAGGCGGTACGCGACGGGCGGCCGCGGCGTTGCTGCGCGCGACCACGTCGTCGATGGTTTCGCGCTGGCTCCGCGCACGCGGTGAGCCGCGCGGCACGGCACGCGGCGGTTGGTCCTCGGGCGGTTCATCCGGCTGCGCCGAGACACCCTCGCGAATCCGCTCCACGAGGAGCACCTGCGTGGCCCGCGTGAACATCCACGCGGCGCCGAGCCCGCCGAGATGCGCCAGCGCGGCCGCGCCGCCACCCACCGGCTCCTGCAGCGCCGCGAGCACCAGCACCGCCGCGACGAATGCCGCGGCCCAGCGCACGCGCACCGTGAAGCCGCCGGCGAGCACGCGCTCCTCCACGCCCCAACGCATCGCGTGCGCCGCGAGCACGCCCAGCGCCACGCTCGTCGCGCCAAGCAACGGCGCCGTCCCGCCGACGAACAGGTGGACCATCCAGCCGCCCAGCGCCGCGACGGCCATAAACCCCACGAAGCGCCGCGGGCCCCACAGGCGTTCAAGCCGCGGACCGAACAGCAGCACCGCGTAGACAGCCAGCGCCAGGCCCAGCGCGCTTGGCTGCACCAACGAGTACGTCGCCGCCGACCACCAGCGCCCGGCATCGAGATCGCCCCGGTGGAACGCGAACGCCTCGACCAACACCTCGGGCCTGAAGACCGTCCAGCGCAGGAAGTGCACGCCGACCAACGCCCCGATGAACGCCAGCGTCGCCGGCGGCACCAACGGTGCCAGCGGCGCGCGTGCGTCCGGGCGCGGGGCGTCCGTCATCGGCTCAGCGCAGCCCCGTCGGCGGCGCGATGCGCATCGCCAGGCGCGTGTCGGGATGCACCGTCATCAACTGCTCCAGCAAGGAGGCCCAACGCCGATCCAACACCGACGCGTTCTCGCCGACCGGCGGATGCACGACGACCTGCGTCGCCGCACTCGCCGCGTGCGCCTCTTCGACGAGGCGCAGCAACATCGAGTCCGAGGTATCCTCGCGCGGCACCAGCACCAGCGCGTGGGCCACGCCGCCGGCCGCCGCGACCTTCAGCGTCCCGATCGCGTGATCCAGCGCCGCTTCGCCACCGGCGAATTCCACGGTCACCTGCACGAGTGCGAGGTGCCCGAGCAGGGCCGGAAGTTCATCGGGCCGCAGGCCGTCGGTATCCAGCATCACCGGCACCGTGGGCTTCGCACCCTCGAGCGCCGCCTTCAGGAAGCCCACGCTGCCCAGCGGATCGCGGCCGCTGATCGACACCGAGTGAAACGGCGATCGCTGCAACTGGCGCTGCAACTCCTTGATCAACGCAGGCGCGAGGTACATCGTCGCCGTCTCTGCCTCACCGGCGAAGCGCACGAACAGTTGCCGGCGTCCGGCCCACGGGCCCAACGCCTGCACCCCGGCCGGAATCCCCGCGAGCGCGGCCGCCATCGGCATCCCTGCTGTCATTCCCCATCCTCCCTAGCCGCGCACGGCGTCGAGCGCGATGCGCTCACAAAGTTCCGGAAAGCCGATGCCCGCCGCCTGTGCGGCCTGCGGCACCAAGCTCGTCCCCGTCATTCCCGGCAGCGTGTTCGCCTCGAGGCAGAACAGCCGACCCGCCGGATCCCAGCGGAAATCCACCCGCGCGCAGCCGCGTAGCTTGAGCGCCGCATACGCCATCAGCGCCAAGCGCTGCACCTCGTCGCGCACCGCGTCGGGAATCGGCGCCGGAAACAGCTCCTCCGCCATTCCCGGCGTGTACTTGCATTCGTAGTCGTAAATGTCGTGCTTGGGAATGATTTCGCCAACCGGCAACGCCTCCCCGCCGAGTACCCCCACCGTCAGCTCGCGCCCCGGCACGAAGGCCTCGAGCATCACCTCGTCATCGTGCTCGAATGCCAGTGCCACGGCATCCGCCAACGCCGCCGGGTCCTCGATGATCGACAGCCCCACCGTCGACCCCTGCTTCGACGGCTTCACGACGACCTTCGCCCCCAGCGCCGCGAACGTCTGCTTGGCATACCCCGGTTCCCGCCACACCGGCGGCGCGGCGCGGTCCAGCATCCGCCACTCAGCCGTCGGCACGCCCGCCGCGCGGAAGAGCCGCTTCGAAAGATCCTTGTCCATCGCCAGGGCGCTCGCGAGCACGCCGCTGCCTGTGTAGCGCACGCCGGCCAGGTCGAGCAGCGCCTGGATCGTGCCGTCCTCGCCGGCGCCGCCGTGCAACGCCAGCCAAGTCACGTCCGCCGCCCGCGCCGCCGGCATCACCGCGAAGGGATCCGGATGCGGATCCGCCTCCGTCACTTGATGTCCGCGCTCGCGCAACGCCGCGGCCACGCGGCTCCCGCTCGACAACGACACCTCACGCTCGGCGGAGCTCCCGCCCAACAACACGAGGATCTTCACGTCAGCGCGCCATCAGGAACTGCAGCAGGTCGCTGCGCGTGAGGATGCCCTGCACCGTGCCGTGCGCCCGCACGAGCACCGCCGGGTTGTTGCGGCCGAGCATCTTCACCGCATTGTCCACCGCCGTGTCGGCGTCCACCACCGGGAACGGCGCGTCCATCACGTCGCTCACCGTGCGCTCGAGCACCTTCGTGTCTTCCAGGCTGCGCACGCTCAGCGTCGCCTCGCTCACCGAGCCGACGCAGGCCGCGCCGTCCATCACCGGCAACTGCGACACGCCGTGCAGGCTCATCAGGCCCAACACCTGCCGCACGCTCTGGCCCGGGGTCGCGCTCACCAGCGCGGGGATGTCACCGCCCTTCGTCTCCAACAGCTGCCCGAGGCTCACCTTCTCCGCATCGAGCAACTGGTTCTCGCGCATCCATTCGTCGTTGAACAGCTTCGAGAGATACCGCTCGCCCGTGTCGCAGAGCACCGTCACCACGCAGGCGTCGGGATCGTTGATGCGCCGCGCCACCGAGAGCGCCGCGTGCGCGATCAAGCCCGCGCTGCCGCCGACGAACAGTCCCTCCTCGCGCGTCAGCCGCCGCGCCATCGTGAACGCATCGCGGTCGCTGACCGTGATGTAGTCGTCGAGCAGCGAGAGATCGAGCGTGCCCGGCACCTTGTCCTGCCCGATGCCCTCGACCTTGTACGGCGCCCCCTGCGGCATATTCTTGCCGCCGCTGCGCCACACCTCGGCGAGGATCGACCCCACCGGGTCCGCCCCGACGATCTGGATCTTCGGATTCTTCTTCTTGAGATAGCGCGCCACGCCGGTGATCGTGCCGCCCGTGCCTGCACCGGCGACGAAGTGCGTGATCTTGCCCTCCGTCTGCTCCCACAGCTCCGGCCCCGTCGTCGCTTCGTGCGCCTCGGGGTTCGCCTGGTTGTAGAACTGGTCGGCCAGCACCGCGCCTGGCGTCTCCTTGGCGATGCGCTTCGCCATCGACGTGTAGCTGTCCGGATGCTCCGGTGGCACCGCCGTCGGCGTGATGATCACCTCGGCGCCGAATGCCTTGAGCAGGCGCACCTTCTCCTGGCTCATCTTGTCCGGCATCGTGAAGATGCACTTGTAGCCCTTGAGCGCCGCCGCCAGCGCGAGCCCCACGCCCGTGTTGCCGCTCGTCCCTTCGACCACCGTACCGCCGGGCTTCAGCTTGCCCTCGCGCTCGAAGCGCTCGATCATCGGCAGGCCGATGCGGTCCTTCACCGAGCCGCCGGGGTTGAAGAACTCCGCCTTGCCGTACACCGGCGTGCGGATGCCCGCCGTTACCGCGTTGAGGCGGATGAGCGGCGTCCACGCGATCGTATCGAGCACGTTCGCATAGGGCTTCTGGTGGCGCGGATGCTGGTCGGACATTGCTGGCGGGAGTTGGAGGTCGCGCGCGGCGCCGCCCTCGGCGCACCGCATCCCTCGAATCTACCCGCGACGGCGAGGCGGAGCGATGGGCGCGGCGCGGCCTAGCCCTCGCCGCGCGCCTCGGCCGAGAGCTCCGCGAGCAGGGCCAGCGCCTGCAGCGGCGTGAGACCGTTCGGATCCACCTCGCGTAGCCGCTCCACCAGCGGGTGCGGTACGGCGAACAGCGCGAGCTGGTCCCCGGGCACGGAAGGCGTCGGCCGCCGCGCTCCCGCGGCCAGGGCCGGTACCAGCTGCTCGCCCTCCAGCACCTTCAGCAGCGCCCGCGCCCGCGCGATCACCGGCGCCGGCAGTCCCGCCAGCCGGCCCACCTCGATGCCGTATGACCGATCCGCACCCCCCGGTCGCAACCGGTGCAGGAACAAGATCCGTTCACCGGCTTCCTCGACGGCCACGTTATAGTTGCGCACTGATACGAATTCGTCGGCCAGCTGCGTCAGTTCGTGGTAATGCGTCGCGAAGATCGTCTTGCAGCGCGTCCGCTCGTGCAGGTGCTCGCTCACCGCCCAGGCGATCGACAGGCCGTCCCAGGTGGCGGTACCGCGCCCGATCTCGTCGAGCAGCACCAGCGAGCGCGCCGTCGCGCTGTGCAAGATCGCGCTCGTCTCCGACATCTCCACCATAAACGTCGACTGCCCGCGCACGAGGTTGTCGCTCGCGCCCACCCGCGTGAACACCCGGTCGCAGAGCCCCACCCGCGCCGAGCGCGCCGCCACGAAGCTGCCCATCTGCGCCATCAGCACCAGCAGGCCCACCTGGCGGAGGATCGTGCTCTTGCCCGCCATATTCGGGCCCGTGAGGATGATCATCCGCGCATCCGGCGCCAACGTCACGTCGTTCGGGATGAACTGGTCGCGCGGCATCATCCGCTCCACCACCGGATGCCGCCCGGCGACGATCTCCAGCACCGCCTCGTCGTCCACTGACGGGCGCACGTACCCTTCGCGCGCCGCCACTTCGGCCAGTGCCGCCAGCACGTCGAGCGTCGCCACGCGCGCGGCGATGGCCTGCAGCTGCGCCACCGCGCGGCCCGCCTCGGCGCGCAGCGCCTCGAACACGCGCCGCTCGATCGCCTCGATGCGCTCCGTCGCGCCCAGCACCTTCTCCTCGAACTCCTTGAGTGCCGGCGTCACGTAGCGTTCCGCGCCCGTCAGCGTCTGCCGTCGTTGGTACTCGGCCGGCACGCTGTCGCGGTGGGCGTTCGTCACCTCGATGTAGTAGCCGAACACGCGGTTGTAGCCGACCTTGAGCGACCCGATGCCCGTGCGTGCGCGCTCCTCGGCCTGCAACGCCGCGATCGCGTCCTTGCCGCCCGTCGCCACCTCACGCAGGTCATCGAGGTCGGCGTCCACGCCCGGCGCGATCGTCTCCCCTTCGCCGAAGGACAGCGGCGGACGCTCCACGAGCGTGCCGCGGATCCGCGTCGCCAACGCCGCCGCATCGTCCCAGCCTTCGACGATCCCAGACAGTACGCCGGCGCCGCTCGTACGACGCAGCGCCGCCAGCACGTCGGGCAGCCGCGCCAGCGAATCACCCAGCGCGCGCACTTCGCGCGGCGTTGCCCGCTGCGCCGCCGACTTGCCGGCCAGGCGCTCCACATCGCGCACGCCATCCAGCGCCTCGCGCAGCGCCGCGCGCGCCGTGCCCTCGGCGTGCAGCGACTCCACGGCATCGAGCCGGGCGGTGACACCGTTGACGTCCGTCAACGGCGCGAGAATCCACTGCCGCAGCAAGCGCGCACCCATCGGCGTCTGCGTACGGTCGAGCACCGAGAGCAAGGTACCCGCCGTCTCCTCGCCGCCGCGCAACGACTCCACCAGCTCGAGGTTGCGACGCGTCATCTCGTCGAGCGGCATCACGCCGCCCGGCCGCTCCACCACCGGCCGCGCGAGATGCGGCAATCCGCTCGGCTGCACCTCGCGGAGGTAACGCAGCAGCGCACCGGCCGCACCAAGCGCCGGTGCGTCGGCCGCCGCGATGCCGAAGCCCTCGAGCGACGCGACCGCGAACTGCTGTGCCAGCGCGTCGGCGGCGCGTTCGTGATCGAACTCCCAGGCCGCGCGCGCGGTGACCAGCACCTGCAGCGGACCGAGCAATGTTTCCAACGCGTCGTCCGCGGCGCCGTCCGTCGCCGGCACCACGACCTCGCGCGGCGCGAGCCGTGCCAGCACGGCGTCCGCATCCGCACGCGTCGTCGTCACGAGCCGGAACTCGCCGGTCGAGAGGTCGGCCGCGGCAATGCCGACCGCAACGCCATCGCCGCGGACGCCAGTCGGCGCCGACGCGCCGCCACGCACCGCCGCATTCTCCGTCGCACCCGCACGCAGCACCACTGCGCAGAGGAAGTTGTTGCGGGCGCTGTCGAGCAGGTCGTCGCTGAACGCCGCGCCCGGCGTGATCGTCTCGATCACCTCGCGCTTGACGATGCCTTTCGCGAGCTTGGGATCCTCGACCTGCTCGCAGATCGCCACGCGGAATCCCTGCGCGACGAATCGCCGCAGGTACTCATTCGCCGCTTTCACCGGAATGCCCGCCAGCGGCACCTCGGCTGCCCCGCCGTTGTTCCGCGATGTCAGCGTGAGACCGAGTACGCGCGCCGCCACCTCGGCGTCGTCGAAGAACATCTCGTAGAAATCGCCCATCCGGAAGAACAGGATCGCGTCGGGATGCCGCGCCTTGATCTCCCGGTACTGCGCCATCAACGGCGTCTCGCCGCCACCCTTCACGGCCGACGCACCTGCGCGAGGAACGCGTCGCCGCGCTCGTTCAGCTTGTACGCTTCCATTGCCGCCGCCGCCGCACCGCGCGTCGCGTAGTATCCGAAGCGCACCCGGAACGGCGCCGCGGTCCCGTCGACGCGCGTCTCGTAGCCACGCGTGCGCAACTCCGCCGCGAACGTCGCCGCCTCTTCCGCGGTCTGGAACGCCGCAACCTGCACCGACCAGGCCATTGCCCCGGAGGGCACGCCTGTCGCGCCGGTCGACGCGCGCGGCGCAGATGGCGACGGCGCCGACGGCGCCGCAGGCACCGCGGAATCAGCGCGCGCCACGGCACGCACGGCGAGCACGCGCTCGCGAAGCGTCTTGGCTTCCGCGAAATCCGGCCACTCGAGCAGGCTGCGCTCCAGGTAGCGCAGCGCCGCGGCCGTGTCGGCACGCATCAGCTCGCCCTGCGCGAGGCGCAGCATCGCCGGCGCAGCGAACGGCGAGCGCTCGTGCTCCAGCATCACGCGCATATAGTCGCGCTGCGCCTGATCCCAGTTCTCCGCGAGCGTCGCGCGCCAGAACAGGACTTCCGCTTCCGCCGCCGAGCGCGGCTCGGTGGCATTGAGCAGCGAATCCACCAAGGCGCGACCCTCGGGGCCGTTACCGTCGTTCACCAACCGCTGCGCGCGCTGGAAGATCGCAGCACGAGGCGGCGGGGCGGCGGGCGTCGGCGTCACCACGACCTGCGCGGACAGCCCAGGCGCCCCGACCGCAGCCAGCGCGAACGCTGCGCACACCACTAGGGTGCCAGCACCGAGGGCGCGGCGAGCGCGCAACGCGAGCGGTCTCACGCCGCGCGCCGCGCGCCGGTCGGCGGCGTGATGGCGAGCAGCAGCGACGTCACCACCTGCGCCTCGCTCGAGATGCGCGTGTCCTTGAGCGCCGCGTCCGCCGCCCGCAGGTGCGGCAGCGCGCGCGCGACGTCGGCCACGCTCCATTTCGGCACGGCGCGCGCCCAGCACTTCACCGCGTCACCCCAAGAGCGTCCGGTGTACACACTGCCGCCCTCCTTCAGCAACGCGAAGAACTCGCTCTCCAGCCGGCTCGCCGACAGCCCGCGCGCCCGCGCCGCACAGCCCCAACCGATCGCCAGCAGCTGCGCCGTCAGCGCCAGTACGGTCGTCACGCCCGACTGCTTCGGCTGCGCGAGCACCTCGTGCACGATCGCGATCGCGCCGGTCGTGTCGCGCTGCGCCACGCGGTCGAGCAGGTCGGCCAACGTCACGCCCGGGCGCACGCCGGTCATCGCTTCCACCGCCGCGTCGTCGATTGTCGCGCCGTTCACGTAGGCCGCAAGCTTACGCAGCTCGCCGGCGAGCATCGGCAGGTCGCTGCCGCAGTAGCTGGCAAGACGCGCGGCCGCGCCGGCGGTGATCGTCACGCCGCAGCGCTCCTTCGCCTCCTTCAGGATCCACTTCGTGAGATCCTCGCCCTCGAGTTCCTTGAACTCGAACACCGTGCCGGCCTTCGCCAGCCACGCTTCCAGCTTGCTCGCCGTACTCGGCACCACGAGCAGCAGGATCGTGTCGCTGGCCGGCTTCGCGAGATAGCGTTCGAGGCGCTCGCGTTGCGCCTTCTTCAGCGCACCCGGATCGCGCAGGACCACGAGCCGGCGCGCAGCCAGCATCGGCAACGCCTCGAGGGCCGCCGAGAGTCCGCTCACGTCCACATCCGCCCCGCGCAGCACGTCGCAGTTGAAGTCGCGCGTGCTCGCTTCCACCGCGTGCGCCGTCACGAGACGCACCCACTCGTCCTTCAGGTGGTCATCCGCACCGTGGAAGACGTACACCGGGTCGAAGCCCCCGGTCTCGAGGGCCGTCTTGAGCGACTTGAAGCTGGCGGCGGCCATAGGCGGGCAATATAGCGGTCTCGCCCGCCCCTTCGAGCGCCAAGCGCGTGCGCAGCACGCGGCCGAACTCACGCGAGACGGTCAGGGCCGGGACGTTGCGCGCCTGGATCAGGCCCACGCGCAACAGGGTGTCGTAGCGACGGCAGCGTGCACAGCCGTCGGTGTGGGCCCGCATCGCCATCGCCTCGCTCCCGGGGAGCTCCCCGTTGAGCCAGGCGAGATGCTGCGGACGGAAGGTGGAACAGCGCATCAGTCGGGGCGGGCGGCGGGGAGGAGCCGGGAGAAGGGCCGGCGGAAATGACGAGACGCCCTCCGATACCCTGGAGGGCGCCCCGCGTTCCGGACACTCGTGGCCTTCGGAGGTCCCACCCCCCTTCCGTGCCTACTGCAGTGCCGGCCCGATGATCTCGGCGAAGCTCGCCCGCGCCCGGTTCAGGCGCGACTTCACGGTGCCGAGGTTGCAGTGCGTGATCTCCGCGATCTCCTCGTACGAGCGGCCCTCCAGCTCGCGCAGCACGAACACCTCGCGGTGGTGCTCCGGCAGCTTGGCGACCGCATCCTCGACGAGCTCCCGCACGTGGCGCTTCTTGTAGAGCTCGTCCGGCGCCATCGAGGTATCCTCGAACTCCAGCGGACGCTCCTCGTCTTCCCAGCCCTGCGTCATCGTCTGGAAGAGCACCAACGGGTTGCGCGAGCGGTTCCGCAGCTCGTTCTTGGCAAGGTTCGAGGCAATCGTGTAGATCCAGGTCGAGAACTTCTTCGCCCCGTCAAACCGCGCGATGTGGCGGTGAACGCGGATGAACGCCTCCTGGACCAGATCCTCCGAGCGCTCCCGGTCACCCACCGTGCGGTAGATGAAGTTGAGCAGCCGGTTCTGGTAGCGATCCACGAGCACGTCGAATGCACGCGTCTGACCGTGCAAGTATGCCGACACCAATCCGCCATCATCGAGCTTCTTGAGCTCAACAAGCGTGGTGTAGCCAGTTCCGACGTTCTGAAGGTTCAGCGCGACGCTTCCCATACTCTCCTCGTGGTGGAGATCTCGGTGGGTCCTTCCCCGCCGATAGGAAACGCAGGGTCCGTGCCAAACCCCGATATCGCGCTAAGTCCTTATTTCACAACACTTAATGCTGCCGTAATCTCGATTCTTGTCCTCAGACCCGCACAACCGGTGTCACTTTTCGAGGACGCCGTCGAAGCCAGCTACATATAGAACAGCAGAAATCGTCTTCGCATCCGTAATCTCGCCGTCCCGGATCATCGTCAGCACCCGCGTCATCGGCAGCGCGTGGACTTCCATAAACTCATCCGCCTCCCGCGCCGACTCCCCCTGCGTGAGACCGGTCGCCGCGAACAGGTGGATCTTCTCGTCCGTGAACCCCGGCGCCGTCCAGATGGCCGTCAACGGAACCAGCCGTTCGCAGCGACATCCCGTTTCCTCAAGCAGCTCGCGATGCGCGCACGCGATGGGCTCCTCCCCGGGCTCGAGGCGCCCGGCCGGAATCTCCCAGAGGTATCCGCCCGCCGCGTAGCGATACTGCTTGATGAGCAGCACCTGCGGATCGGGACCATCCATCGCGCTCAGCACCGGCAACACCGCCGCCGCGCCCGGATGATGGATCAGCACCTGCTCCCCTTCGCTGCCGTCGGGATACCGCACGCGATCCACGTGCGCATCGAGAAACCGATACTGCCACTGCCGCGCGCCGTCGAGGCGGCCGGGGTCTGCCGTCACCTGTCCTCCCAGGGATCGTCGTTCGCCGCGAGCACGCTGACGTCGCCGTGCCCGATCGCCTCCAACGGAGCCGCGATCGTCTCGGGGTCACCCACTGCGAGCACGAGCAGCCGCGCGGGATCCAACTGCTCGCGCGCGACGCGATGCACGTCGCCCGCCGTCACGGCCTGCACGCGATCGCGATAGGTCCGGAACCATTCCGCGCCAAGCCCGTGCACCGCCACGCCGGCCAGCGCACCGGCCACCGCCGTCGTCGTCTCGAAGCGGATCGGAAACACGCCCGCCAGGTACTCCGTCGCCAGCGACAGCTCCGCCGCGCTCGGCGGCGCCGCGCGCATCGCGTCGATCTCGCGCAGGATCTCCTCGACCGCGCGATCCGTCACCTCGCTCTTCACGGCCGTGCTCACGACGAACGGTCCCGCCGCGCGGCGCGTGTCGAAGCCCGAGCTCGCGCCGTACGTGAACGCGTTGCGCTCGCGCAGGTTCAGGTTGATCCGCGAAGAGAACAGCCCGCCGAGAATCGCGTTCATCACGACGACGGCCACGTAGTCGGGATGCGCGCGGGCGATGCCGACGTGGCCCACGCGCAACTCCGACTGCGGGGCGTCGGCCTTCGTGATGATGCGCGTGCGGCGGCGCTCCCGCACGGCCACCGGCGCCCCGACGGCGGCGCGCGCCACGTGACGCCAGTCGCCGAGGTGCCGCTCGGCCAGCGCGAACGCCCACTCAGGCGTGATGTCGCCGACGAAGAACAGCGTCGTCGTCGCGGGACCGACGTGCCTTGCGTGATGGGCGCGCAACGCGTCGGCATCGAGCGTCGCGACGCTCGCCGCATTCCCACCGATCGGCCGCCCGAAGCGCGAACCCGCGTACAGCGATCCCGTGAAGCGCAGGTCCGCGAGACCCCGCGGCTCGGCCAGCACCTGGGCGAGGTCGTCGAGACGCTCGTCACGCAGGCGCTCGATGTCCGCCGCCGGATACGCCGGCGCGCGCAGCACCTCGGCAAACAACGCGAACGCCGCTTCCAGGCGCGCTGGCGTCACCGTCACGCGCGCGACCGTCGCGTCCCAGTCGGACGAGGCGTCGAAGCTCGTCCCCAAGCCTTCGAAGCGGTCGGCCAGCGCGGCGCCGTCCATCGCGGCGGTCCCTTCGGACA
Source organism: Gemmatimonadaceae bacterium (assembly GCA_035444005.1). Lineage (GTDB taxonomy): Bacteria > Gemmatimonadota > Gemmatimonadetes > Gemmatimonadales > Gemmatimonadaceae > Pseudogemmatithrix. Next base: position 85,710 of record DAOMNV010000001.1, on the reverse strand, counting down.
GTCCGCGCGCCGCGAGCGCCGCGAGGCCTTCGCGGCCGTCCGGATCGCCGGCCGCGCCGGCATCCACCAGCGCCAACGCCGTGACGATCGGCAGGCGCGGCAGGCGCGCGACG
>DAOMNV010000001.1:78265-85579 GCA_035444005.1 Gemmatimonadaceae bacterium | reverse complement strand
AGGCCGTTCGCCAGCCGCGCCTCTTCCACCTCGGGAAAGCGATACGGACGCACGGCGGCCGGCGTCGGGCGCGAAGCGGCGCTCACGCGGCCTCCTGCGACGCCGCGCGCGGCACGTAGCTCAGCGACACGCGGTTGTCCTCGCCCAGCCACCTGCGCGCCGCGGCCTCCAGCGCCGCGAGATCCACCGCCTGGTAACGTCCCAGCTCGGCGTTCACGCGATGAGGATCGCCAAAATAAGTAGCAAACTGCGACAATTTGTCCGCCCGTTGCCCGGCCGACTGCAGCTGCAGCAGCCAACTCGCTTCGAGCAACGCCAGCACACGCTCGCGCTCCTCCGCGCGCACGCCCTCCCGGCGCAGGCGATCCACCTGCGCCACCAGCGCTTCCATCGCTGTCGCGACACCCACGCCGGGGCGCGCCGTCACGTCGCAGATCAGCAGGTCCGCGCCTTTCGGCAGGTCGAACGTGAACGCGCCGGCGTCGCTGGCGATGCGTTGCTCGCGCACCAGCGTCCGCGGCAGCCGCGCGCCCTCACCGAGGCCCAGCACCGAGCCGAGGAGGCTGAGCGCGTACCAGTCCTCGTCGCCGTACGGCGGGATGCGGAACGCGAGGAAGGTTCGCGCGGCCGCGACGTCATCCTCGACGACTTCGCGCCGCCACCCATCGAATCGCGGGGGCAGGGCCATCGGCGGCAGCGGCGGACGTCCGCTGCCCCGCGCGATCGGCCCGAAGTGCCGCTCGACCATCGCCAGCGCCGCCGCCGGCTCGAAGTCCCCCGCGATGCTCAACACCGCGTTGTCCGGCGTGTAGTACGTCCGGAAGAACTCGGCCACGTCGTCGAGGCTCGCTGCATTCAGGTCGTCCATCGAGCCGATCAGCGAATGGTGGAACGGATGCGACGGTGGATAGCACAGGGCCGGGAGGCGCTCCCACCAGGTGCCGTACGGCTGGTTGTCCACCGACCAGCGCCGCTCGTTCTTCACCACGTCGCGCTGCGTGTCGAGCTTCTCCTGCGTCATCGCCGGCAGCAGCCGACCCATCCGGTCCGCCTCCAACCACAGCGCGAGCTCCAGCTGGTGCGCCGGGACGGTCTCGTAGTAGTTCGTGCGATCCAGCCACGTCGAACCGTTGAGCGTTCCGCCGGCACGTTGCACAAGCTCGAAGTGCTCGTTGGCGCCCACGTGTTCGCTGCCCTGAAAGAGCATATGCTCAAACAGGTGCGCGAAGCCCGTGCGGCCCTCGCGTTCGTTCGCCGACCCGACGTGGTACCAGAGGTTCACGGCGACGATCGGCGTGGCGTGGTCTTCGGAGAGCACCACGCGGAGGCCGTTGGCCAGCGTGTGCGTCTCGATCGGCAGGTGCAGCATCTCGGTTACCAGTTCACGAAGGTCGCGAGCGGCGCCTTCACCGTCTCGCCAAGGAAGTAGCCAGGCTGCCGCAGCACGCGGCGCCAGACGCCGTCGGTCCGCGTCGGCGACGCGAACGCCGTGAGTCCCTCGCGCCGCGCGATGCGCGCCGAGCGCAGCACGTGGAAGGGATCCGATACCACGACGACGGTGTCGAGGCGACGGGCGTGCAGCAGCTGGGCGACGCGCTCCAGCGATTGTCCGGTCGTGCGGCCTTCGTTCTCCGTCAGGATCGCCGAGTCGGGCACACCCGCGCTGAGCGCGTACAGGCGGCTGACGGCGGCCTCGGACGCGGTGTCGCCCTCCGCGATGCCGCCCGTCAGCACGAGGCGCGGCGCGACACCGCGCCGGTACAGCGCGACGGCGTGATCGAGCCGCGCCCGCAGCACCGGCGACGGCTTCCCGCGGTACTGCGCCGCGCCGAGCACCACGATGGCCTGGGCCGGTTCCGCGCCATCACGCGTCGCCGCACGCAGCACCGCGACCGCCGACAGCGACCAGAGCAACAGCGCCACCACGCCGACGATGAGCAACGCCCAGCGGCGCCGAGACCACGTCACGGAAGTCATTACGGAAATTACCCCGCGGCCGCCCGCGGGTCATCCGCGCTCAGGAGCCGAGGCCGAGGAGCGAGAGCGCGAGTGCGTCGAGTTCGGCATCGAGGGCCTCGCGCTCGCGCGGCGCGCCGCCCGCCGCCAGCCCGTCGAGTTGATCCAGCAGCACGCGCCCGACCAGGGCTGTGGCGATGCGCGGCCGCAGGCCAGCCGAACGCAGCATCGCCGACGCGAGTCGCGTCGCCGCCACCGCGCGTCGCTGCTGCGCCGCCGTCGCCTGCGCGCGCAATCCGGTTTCCTGCAACAGGCTCGCCAGCAACGCGCGCTCGGCGCGGCGTGCGGTGTCGCCTGCCACTGACCGCCACGCATCCAGCGCATCCGCGGCCTCCGCCGCACGGTCCATCGCCGCGACGTCGTCCGCCACGAGGCGCTCGACGAGCGCCGCCAACAACGCCTCCTTGCCGTCGAAGCGATACAGCACCAGCGCCTTGCTCACCCCGGCGACCGTGGCCACCCCCTGCAGCGAGAGCGCCCCGACGCCCTGCGCGATCCCCAGCGCGACCGCGGCCTCGACGATGCGCGCCGAGGCGTCAGCGCGTGACATCCGTACCCGGACGCGGCGCCTGGACCGTATAACCGCGGTCCGCGAGTTGCGACGCCAAGGCGTCCTGCGCCGCCGGTTCGCCGTGTACGAGAAACACATCCTCCAACCGCGGCGACGTCTCGCGCGCCGTGTCCAGCCACCGCTGCAGCTCCATCCGGTCCGCGTGCGCGCTATATCCGTTGAGCACGGCGACCTGCGCGCGAAGCTCCACATCCTCACCGAACACCTTCAACATCGGCCGCCGCTCGACGATGCGCCGCCCCAGCGTATGCTCGGCCATAAAGCCCACGACAAGGATCGTCGTGCGCGGGTCGGACGCACTGTGCGCGAGATGATGCAGGATGCGGCCCGACTCGACCATCCCCGACGCCGCGATCACGATCATCGGCCCGCTGCGGCGCATCATCGCCTTCGAATCCTCGACGTCCGGCGTGAACTGCACGAGGTCGAAGTCGAACAGCGATCCGCCGTTGCCGTTCGTGTGCCGCACCAACTGCTCGGAGGTGTCGAAGTCCTGCGTGTTCTCGCGGAACACCTGCGTCGCCTCGTTGGCCAGCGGACTGTCGATCACGATCGGGATCCGCGGGATCCGTCCGGCGCGCGCGAGGGCGTGCAGGTCATACAGCAACTCCTGCGTGCGCCCCACCGCGAAGGCGGGGATCAGCACGCGCCCACCGCGCTGCGCCGTCGCCGTGACGATGCGCGCGAGGTCGTCCCGCGCACCGGCAATGCTCGTGTGATCCCGGTCGCCGTAGGTCGATTCCATAATGACCCAGTCGAGTTGCTCGAGCGGCTGCGGGTCACGGATGATCGGCAGTCCCGCGCGGCCGATGTCCCCGCTGAAGCCGAGCCGTCGCACGCGACCGCCTTCTTCCCACTCGAGCTCCACCGACGCCGAACCGAGGATGTGACCGGCGTCGACGAAGCGCGCCGTCACGCCTGGCACCACCTCGAAGCGGTCGTGATACCGATGCGGCCGGAATCGCGTCAGTGCATCCGAGACGTCCGCGAGCGCGTACAGCGGTTCGATATACTCGCGCTTGCGCCGCGCGAGGAAGTCCGCATCCTTTTCCTGGATGTGCGCCGAGTCGGCGAGCATTACCTCACAGAGATCCCGCGTCGCGAGCGTGCTGTGAATCGGTCCGCTGAAGCCTTCCTTCACCAAATACGGCAGGCGTCCCGCGTGGTCGATGTGCGCGTGCGAAAGCACCACGGCGTCGATGCGGTCGGCGGCGTAGGGCAGCGTACGGTTCTTCGCCTGCACCTCGTGGCGACGGCCCTGGTAGAGTCCGCAGTCGAGCAGGATCGTCCGGCCGTTGACCTGCAGCAGGTGCGACGAACCCGTGACTTCACGGGCCGCGCCGCTGAAGTGCAGACGCATCAGGCCTCCGGCGCTTCGCGCGCGAACACCAGGGTCAGGCGTTGGCCGTCCTGGGTCATCGTCGCCAGGGTCCAGCCCGCGCGGCTGCGTTCGTTCAACAGGTCCGTCAGCGCATCCTCGTCCTCGCGCTGGTGCCGCGTCAGCCGATGGATCACCGCCTGATATTCTTTCATACCCCCGAAGCTAGTACCTTCTCGCCTATGCCGACCACCCCCGCGCTCCCCGGTGTGACCGTCGTTTCGCACCCCCTCGTGCAGCACAAGCTCGCCCTGCTGCGCGACCAAGCGACGCCGACGAAAATCTTCAAGGAACTCGTCGACGAGATCGCGATGCTGATGGCCTACGAAGCCACGGCCGACCTGCCGCTCGCGCCCGTCGAGGTCGCGACACCGCTCGAGACGACGACCGGGCATCGCGTCGCCGGCAAGAAGCTCACGCTCGTCCCGATCCTTCGCGCCGGACTCGGAATGGTCGAGGGCATCCTCAAGCTCGTCCCCGCGGCGCGCGTCGGGCACATCGGGCTCTACCGCGATCACGATACGCTCGAACCGGTCGACTACTACTTCAAGGTGCCGGGCGACGCCGCCGAGCGCGATTTCTTCCTGCTCGATCCGATGCTCGCCACCGGCGGAAGCGCCGCGAGCGCCGTGAGCTCGCTCAAGCGCGCCGGGGCGACGCGCATCAAGTTCCTCTGCCTCGTCGCCGCGCCGGAAGGCGTCGCGCGCCTTCGCGCCGCGCATCCCGACGTCCCGATCTTCGCCGCCGCACTCGACCGCGAACTCAACGCGAACGGCTACATCCTCCCCGGCCTCGGCGACGCCGGCGATCGGCTCTTCGGCACGAGATAGCCAACGGATGACGGACGACGGATGCCTTGGCATCCGCGCGCACGAATCGTGATGCGGCGCACATTCGGCTTCCGTCGTCCGTCATCCGTCCTGTTTGCTCGGACTCGCGTCCTCTTGTCTGGATTCACGAATAGTCGTATCGTTCGCGCGGGTTCGGTCTCCCCACGTCGCACGCATCTCGCCTCGCCCCCACCGAATGCTCATCAACCTGCTGCCGGATTTCTTCGCCGCGCTCCAAAGCGTCGATCCCGTCGCAGCGTATCATCGGTACTTCGAGGCCAACCGTCCGATCCTCGCGGCGTATTGGCACAACTACGTCATCGAGCCGGCCGGTCCGCACTTCCAGGACGTCGTCCGTGAGACCGTGCGCGCCGATCGCGCCGACCTGCGCGCGATGCTCGAGCGCACCGACGTCGTCGCGCTCGCCAAGCAGGCCGAAGCCGCCTGCACCGAACTCTTCAAGATCGACTCCACCGTCGACGTCGTGCTGATGGCCGGCGTCGGCGCAGCCAACGCCGGCGAGCTCGTCGTCAACGGTCGCGCGGTCGCATTCGTCTGCCTCGAGCACTTCACGAGCATCGCGAATCCGCAGACGCGCGGCCTGGGCCTCGACCCCGAGCTCATCCCGATGTGGCTCGCGCACGAGATCGCCCACTGCGTGCGTTACACCTCGCCGCAGAGCCGCGCCGAGATGCGCCGTGCGGTCAGCGCCGCCGGCGGCTTCTACAGCTATTGGGAGACGGGGCGCGTCGCCACGCTGCGCGAGCACCTCGTCAACGAAGGCCTCGCCGTGCAGGCCGCCAAGATGATCAGCCCAGGGCACGCGCCCTGGGAGTACTATGGTTTCCAGCGTCGCCAGTACGCGCGCGTGCGCGAACTCGAGGCGGTGCTCTCGCGCGCGGTGGCCGACGACCTCGACCGGGCGGGTCTCGGCCTCCGCTTGCGCTGGCTCTCCGGTGGGATGAGCGACGAAGCACGCACCGTGCAACGTCACGTCCTGCCGGAGCGCGCCGGCTATTTCGTCGGTGCCCAGATGGTGGAAGAAGCGATCGCCGAACACGGCATCGCCTGGGCACTGCGGGCCGAGGCCCGCGAACTCACCTCTTTCGCCGACGCGGCCGCTCGCACAGCATAATCGAACGGGCGAACCCGCTGAGGTGAACGCGCGCGACCGGCTCCGGGGCCGGCCGCGCGTCGTTCTTTCAATGACGGATGACGAATGACGGATGCGTGAACGGCGCGTGATTGTCAGACCAACGCGCCGACCCAGCTTCCGTCATTCGTCATCCGTCATTTCCCCACACAGAACGTCCGAAACACCCGCTCCAGCACATCCTCCACATCGATGGCGCCCGTCAGATCCTCCAGCGCCACGATCGCCGCGCGCAGGTGCGTCGCCGCCACCGGCGCGGGGAGCGCGTCCGCGTCCCAGGCGGCAACGAACGCCGCGACCTCCGCGCGCGCCGCCCCCAGGGCGGCGGCGTGGCGGGCCCGCGTCACGATTGGCTGATCCTCGGCGGGCACCGGATGCGACGCGCTCACGGCAGCGCGAATGGCCACCCGCAGCGCATCGAGTCCCGTGCCTTCCGTCGCGCTCACGGCGAGGGCGTCCGCGCGCAGCGTCGGCGCGGCATCGACCTTCGTGCGCACCAGGATCCGCGCCGCGTGCGTCGCCGCGGCGACCGTCGTCGCGACGTCGCCCAACGCGGCATCGTCCGCAGCACACACCAGCACGACGCCCGCCCGCGCCAACCAGCGCGCGCTCACTTCGACGCCGAGGCGTTCGAGGCGGTCGTCCGTATCGCGCAGGCCGGCGGTGTCGACCAAGCGCCACGGATACGGTCGCTCGTCCACCAGCGTCTCGATGGCGTCGCGGGTCGTGCCGGGAATCTCGCTGACGATCGCGCGCGCATCGCCGAGCAGGGCGTTGAACAGCGAACTCTTGCCGGCATTCGGCGGTCCGGCGAGCACGACGGGCACGCCGTCGCGACCAAGCTCCGCCATCGGCAAGGTGCCGCCTAGCGCGTCGAGCGCCGCGACGACGTCCGTGGCCGCGGCGGCGATCCGCTCCCGCGGCTGCGGCCCGTCGTCCTCGTCCGGAAAGTCGATGTCGTAGGCCAAGAGCGCTTCCACCTGCAGCAGCGCCTCGCGCAGCGCCAGCAGGCGCCTCGACAGCGCACCGGAAAGCTGCGTGAGTGCCGCACGATGCATCGCGCGCGACCGCGCATCGATGAGATCGGCGACGGCCTCGGCCTGCAGGAGGTCGAGCTTGCCGTGGCGCACCGCGCGCTCGCTGAACTCACCGGCGAGTGCGGGTACGGCGCCGGCAGCCGTCAGCGCCGCAAGCACCCGGGCGCTCACATACGCGCCGCCGTGCAGCGTGAGCTCCAGCAGGTCCTCGCCCGTCGGGGAGCCCGACGCCTCGAACCAGGTCGCCAACGCGTCGTCGAGCGTCGTGTCTGGCTGATCGACCTCGTGCAGGCGGACGCGGGTGGCGCGCCGCGGCACCAACGCCGCCG
>DAOMNV010000001.1:25849-78255 GCA_035444005.1 Gemmatimonadaceae bacterium | reverse complement strand
GCGCGGCAGGCCGACGCGGCGGGCGATCGCCCCCGCCGCCGGTCCCGTCATCCGCACGATCGCCAACGCCGCCCGTCCGGGCGGCGTGGCCAGCGCGACGATCGTGGCGTCGCGACGATCAGCGCTTGCGCGCGCTGCCCCCACCCGAGACGACCGTCGTGGTCGCAGCCTTCGCGCGCTCGCGCGAGATCAACCACTGCTGCGGCAGCGCCGCGAGGTTCTGCACCGTGTAGTACAGGTTCAGGCCCGAGGCGAAGTTGATCAGCAGCACCGTCATCATCACCGGCATCAGCACCGACATCATCTTCGTCTGCGGGTTGGGCGGCACGTTGCGCATCCCCAGCCACGACAGCGCGTACATCGACGCGCCCATCGCCAACGGCAGCACGTAGTACGGGTCCTTCAGCGAGATGTCCGCCAGCCACAGGAAGCTCACGCCGCGGAACTCGATCGTGTTCTGGAACACGAAGAACAGCGCGATGAGGATCGGCATCGGCAGCAACATCGGCAAGCAACCCGAGAGCGCCGCGAACGGACTCACGTTGTGGTCGGCGTAGACCTTCATCACCGCCAGCCGCTGCTTCTCCGGATCGCCCTTGTGCTTGTTCTGCGCCTCCTGCACCAGCGGCGCGACGCGCTGCATCTCGATCTGCGTGCGCATCATCCGGCTGTTCAGCGGCCACATCAGCAGGCGGATCGCCACGCCGAAGCCGACGAGGATCCAGCCGTACTCGAGCGCCGTCGTCTTCTTCAGCCACAGCAGCAGCCGCATCACGATCGTCGCGAACGGCTGCACGACGCCGCTGATCCAGCCGCCGTAGGGGTTCGTCTTCTCGAACTCGCGCCCCATCCCGACGAGGCGCTCCCACTCCTGCGGCCCCGCGTAGAGCTCGAAGACCAGCGGCGCATCGGCCAGCGGCGACACCACCACGCCCTGCGCCCGCGTCGCGATCTTGTTCTCGCGCACCGCGCCCGTCACCTGCAGCTCGGCGAACGCGCTCTGCTGGCCTTCCGGCGTCAGCAGGCCGACCAGGAAGTACTTGTTCTTCGCCACGGCCCAGGTGAACGGCCCCGACTCGATCAGCCGCTCGCCCGGATCCGGCTTGCGGAAGTCGACGCGGTCGGAGCCGCCGACCACCGGCTTGAACGCATACGACAGGTGTCGCGCGTCTTCCTTGGGATCCGCCTCCTGCGAGTCGAAGCCCGTCGGCAGCTGCGTGAGCAGGAACGCCGGCTGCGGCAGGCCGCTCGCCTGCACGCGCACCGTCGCGGTGTAGTTATCCGCGCTCAACGCGTAGTCGATGCGCAGCGTGCCCGTGCCTACCGTGGCATCGAAACGAATGCGCTCGCCGGAGGAGAACGTCTCGCGCGTGGCCGTGAATGGAATCGTGCTCAGCGGCAGCGTGTCGCCGCCGGCGAGCAGCGTGTAGCGCAGCAGCGGTTCGCGTCCGTGCGCCAGCGTCACCGTGCCGGTGTCGCGACCCAGACGCTTGAAGCGCGGCAGCGCGGCGTGCAGGAACTGCGCACCCTGCGTCGAGAAGGCAAACGTCGTCAGCTCGTTCGTGACGGTCAGCGTCTCGACCGGCGCAGCCGGGGCGCCACCGCCGAGCGCGCCGACGGGCGCGATGGCCGTGGGTGCCGACGGCGCCGGCAGGCCCTGCACTGTCGGTGTCGCAGTCGGCGACGTCGTGGTCGATGGCGTCGCAGCGCTGTCGGCGACGACCGCCGACGGCACCGGCGCACTCGGACGCGGGAACAGCACCGGCGTCAGCAACACGACACCACCGGTGAGCAGGATCGCCAGGAAGAAACGCTTATCCATCACGGCTGGGGGGATTCGGAGGAGTGGGCTCTGGCACGGGATCGAAGCCGCCGGGCCGGAAGGGATGACAGCGCGCGATCCGCTTCACCGCGAGCCAGCCGCCACGCAGGGCACCGTGCTTCTCGAGTGCCTCGATGGCGTAGTGCGAACACGTAGGATGATACCGACACGCCGCCGGCAACAGCGGCGACAGCACGACCTGATACGCACGGACGAGGAAGATGAAGACGTGCCTCACGCCACCTCCGGCAGCGCGGCGATCTTCGTGCCCAACGTCTGGACGTCGCGCCGCAGCGCCTCGAACGTCGCCGCGTACGCACTCGGCAACGCGTAGAGGGCGACGTCGCGCGGCGGCATCGCCGCGAACGCCGCCGGCCAATGCGCGCGCGCCAGTTCACGGAGTCGCCGCTTCAGGCGATTGCGCTGCACCACGCTCTGGCGGTGCTTCGGTACCACGATGCCGATGCGATGCGGCGCCGCGTCCCGACGCAAAAGGGAAGCGAGCACCCGAACCTCGAGCAGCGCGGTTCGGACTCGCTTCCCTTCGCGGCGGACCAAGGTGAGGTCAGCCGTGCGCGTCAGCCGATCCGGCGACGCCACGTGCTGCCGTGCCTCAGACGCCTGCGTACTTCGACGGGAGCTTCACCGTCAGCCGCTTGCGCCCCTTCTTGCGCCGCCGGCTGAGCACTTCACGCCCCCACTTGGTCTCCATGCGCGCGCGGAATCCGTGCGTCTTGATACGACGCTTGTTGCGCGGGCGATACGTCGGCTTTCCCATCGTTGCTCCAGGTAACTGAAATCACTTCGCGGACAGACCGCTAAACGTAGTCGGCTCTGGGGTTTACGTCAACGGGAGGACAGGGCCGCGCACGCTTGTGTGGATACACGAGCGTTGACTTATCCACAGGCTCGGGGTAGGTTCGCCACCCCACCCGGATTTCCACATTCTGCACCCCACGCGCGAAATGTCCCTTTCGGCCGCCGACGCCTGGTCGCGCCTGCTTGATCGCGCTCGCACAGAGCTGTCAGATCACATAGTTGAGACCTGGCTCGCGCCGCTGCAGGCCGCGGAATTCGCCGGCGACGCGCTCGTACTCAACGCCCCGGACCAGTTCTCGGTCGAGTGGAATGAGCGCCGACACACCGCGCTCCTGGAGTCCTTCGCGCCGGTCGCCCTCGGACACCCAATCAAGATCTCGTTGCGCGTTCAACAAGAACGTCTGCAGCGCAGCCAGATGGACCTGTTCGTGCCACAAAAGGGACAGGAACAAAGCACCATTGAGCCAGAAAAACAGCCAAACAACGTCACGCTTTCTTCGCTCAACGACCGCTATACCTTCGAAACCTTCGTCATCGGCAAGTCCAACGACCTCGCCGCCGCGGCCGCGATGGCCGTCTCCCAGGCACCGGGCAAGACCTACAACCCGCTCTTCTTCTACGGGCCCACCGGACTCGGCAAGACCCACCTGATGCAGGCCATCGCACAGGAAATCGTCCGCAAGAACCCGCAGACCCGCGTCACCTACATCACCACCGAGCAGTTCACCAACGACGTCATCACGTCCATCGGCAAGGGCGCGATGCACGACTTCCGCCGCCGCTACCGCGAGACGGATCTCTTTCTCGTCGACGACGTGCACTTCATCGGCGGCAAGAATTCCACGCAGGAAGAGTTCTTCCACACGTTCAACGCCCTCTACGAAGCGGGGCGCCAGATCGTGCTCACGTCCGACCGGCCGCCCTCCGAGATCTCCAAGCTCGAGGCGCGCCTCGCCTCGCGCTTCGCCTGGGGGATGGTCGCCGACATCGGCCAACCCGACCTCGAGCACCGCATCGCGATCCTGCGCCGCAAGGCGCAGATGGACCACCTCGAGCACACGATCCCGGATGACGTCCTGCACTTCATCGCCGATCACGTGCAGTCGAACGTCCGCGAGCTGGAAGGATCGATCATCAAGCTCCTCGCCTATGCGTCGCTCAAGCATCGCGTGGTCACCGTCGACCTCGCGCGCGAGGCGCTGCGCGACAAGCTGCGCAGCTCGGACGGCACCCCGGTGCGCGCCGAACGGCAGGACCGGATGGGCACCATCCAGCAGCGCGTCGCCGCCGAGTGGGGCGTGACGGTCGAGGGCTTGCAGTCCAAGACCCGCACGAAGACGCTCACGATCCCGCGCCAGGTGGCGATGTACCTCGCGCGCGAGATCCTCGGGCTGCAGCTCGTCGAGATCGGCCAGGCCTTCGGCGGCCGCGACCACTCCACGGTCATCCATTCATTGGAGCGCGTGGCCGAGACGATGAAGGAAAGTGCCGAGTTCCGCGGCCGTGTGGAACGCGTGCGGGAAACCGTCCGACATTCCGCATAGTGTCCACACCATCCACATCGTCCGCGGCACGGTTCGCGGTTTCCCCCAGCCGTCCCCACGCCGTCCACTGAGTCTTCACGTGAACCGACGCCGCGAAGATCCGACACCACAAGCACTTTCGCGGTTCGTCCACAATCCACACCTTTCTACTACGTCTACTACTTAAGAAATTCAGTAGACAGAAACAGCCGGTCACCGCGCTGTTCCACATTCCTCCGCCAGCCGCAGATGCGCTTCACGATCACTCGCGAGAAGCTCCAGGAAGGGCTCGCCGCCGTCACGCCGGCCGTGCCCAACAAGACGACGCTCCCCGTGCTCGCCAATCTCCTGGTGCAGACCACGGAGAAGGGCATCCGCATCTCCGGCACGGACCTCGACATCGCGGTCTCCACCGAAGTCACGGCCGACGTCGAGGCGATGGGCGCGATCACGATTCCCGCCCGCAAGCTCAGCGAGATTGCGCGCGAGCTGCCGCCGTCGCCGGTGCGCATCTCCTCCACCGGTGACCAGCGCATCACGCTCGAGTGCGGACGGTCGAAGTTCAAGTTGCTCGGGTTGCCGAAGTCTGAGTTTCCCAGCTTTCCGGCCGTGCAGTTCGACAAGGCCGTGCGCGTACCCTCCGGCGATCTCCAGAAGCTCATCGGCCACACGGCCTTCGCCGCGAGCACCGAGGAGAGCCGTCCGATCCTCAACGGCGTGCTCTGGGAGCTGCGAACCGACGCGATGCGGATGGTCGCCACCAACGGACATCGCCTGGCGAAGATGGAAGTCCCGGTGAAGGCGGGCCAGAAAGCCGACTTGATCATTCCGCCGAAGGCGCTCGAGCAGATCCGGCGCCTGTTCCCGGCCGAGGAGGAACTCGAGGTCGCGCAGGGCGAGAACCACCTCGGCTTCCGCTCGCCGTTCACGTCGGTGTACACGCGGCTCATCGAGGGCCCGTATCCCGGCTACGAGCAGGTCATCCCGAAGGACAACGACAAGTACGCCATCGTCGACCGCGCGGCGCTGGTGAGCGCGCTGCGCCGGATGAGCGTCGTCGCCTCCGACCAGACGCACCGCATCCGGCTGTCCTTCAACGCCGGGATGCTCAAGTTCTCCGTCAGCACGCCGGACCTCGGCGAGGCGCAGGACGAGCTGCCGATTCGCTACGAGGGTGATCCGCTCGACATCGGTTTCAACGCCGCCTACCTGCTCGAGATCCTTCGCTACCTGCCGACGGACGAAGTGCGGATGACGTTCCGCGCTCCGGAGCGCGCGAGCACGATCGAGCCCGAGGGCTGGAACGACGCGGCGAAGTATCTCTGCCTGTTGATGCCGTTGCGGCTCGTCGACTGACGCGCCGCACGCCGCGTCAGGGCGTGCGAATCACCAGGGCGCCGTGTTGCACGAGATGTTGCGTGCGCCGGCGCCCTCGCAGTTCCAGGCGGAGCTCCGAGACACCTGAGCCGGCGACGATCGCCGCGCCGTCGAGCGAGACGTCCAACGAGGCCGTCGCCTCGCCTTCGCCGGTCACGACGATCGAGTCGCCGAACTGCAGGCCCGACCCGTGCAAGGCGGTCGTCGCTTCGCGTCGCACGCGGAGCACGAGACGCCCATCGCGGACATCGGCAGCTTCCACCACATAGCGGCGGACGTTCCGCGCCTGCAGGACGATCCTGTCTCGGCACAAGGCATAGGTGGAACTGTCTTGCCACTGCGTGCCAACCCCGAGCCGCTGCGGCGGCTGCATCCAGGTCTCGCGCATCGCCTGCACCACCGCCGCGCGACCGTCGCAGGCCGTGTCCGGTGGCATCACGAACGACGGCTGGGCGTCCGCATCCGCCTGCGTGGCGACGAACGAAACCGGCATCGGCGGGTCCGCGAGCGGGCGCCACGTGGAATCGGACCCGACGATCACGGCGAATGCCCGCACCATCCCGACGAAGCGCGCCAGCGCGGCGTCCGGTACCGCGGACCATTCCAGCAATGCCTGACTGGCGAGCGTGTCCTCACGCACGAGGGTGTCGATGCGCGAGCGCAACACCGCGCTCAGCGTGACGAGCTGCGTGCGCGGGCGTCCGAGGTTCCGCAGCGTCCACGGGCCGGCCATCGAATCGCGAGCCGCCGCGGCGCCGCGCGCGCGATCTGGTGTCGTGCGCGGCGCGCCGCCCGTGCTGTTGCAGGCGCCGAGGGCAAGCGCCGCGGCGGTGGCGAGGAGGATGCGTCGCATCGCCGAACGATACACCGCCACGCACGAGAGGGGCGAACGCCAGCGGCGCCGCCCCCCTCGGTCCTGCGATGGTCCCGTCTGTAAGCCGGGTTCTGTCGGTGCGTTGCCGCACCGGACGATCATTCCTCTCGGCGTACGCTCGCGCGCACGCTCTAGCGGCCAACCCGCGGCGTCTTGTTCGCAGAGGACTGCTGCTCGCCGCCTATTTGACCTTGCTCCCGCTGGGGTTTGCCGTGCCGCCGACGTTACCGCCGGCGCGGTGGGCTCTTACCCCACCCTTTCACCCTTACCTCCGCTTGCGCGAAGGCGGTTTGCTTTCTGTTGCACTGTCCGTCACGCCGCTTCGCTTGCGCGCACGTGCGTGCCCAGGCGTTACCTGGCAGCGTGTCCAAGGAGCCCGGACTTTCCTCGGCGCTGCCGAAGCGGCGACGCGATCGTCCGACGGGACCTCACCGGGAAATCTAGTCGGGCAATGACGCGATGACCTAGGTGGCGACGCTCTGGTGACGGTTCGATGACCGCGGCGCCGCACCGTCTCCGCGTCCGCTGGCCGTCCCCACCCAGGTTTCCTCGGAGGTCCCCTATGAGTGCGCCGCTGCCTACCCTGCAGGCTCCCGTCGTCACGGTACTCGATCCCGACGAACGCGCGCGTGTCGACGCGGCCGGCGAGGGACTGTACCGCGCGATCCACCGCGAAACCGTCGCCGATGCCCTCGAAGACCTCAAGAAGGGCCGCGTGGGCGCCATTCTCCTCGGCGTCGTGCGCTGCGGCCAGCAACTCGACCGTCGCGTGGCCGCCGTCGTGCGCGAGTTTCCGACCGTGCCCACGGTGGCGCTGCTCGGCGCCGAGCCTCCGAGCGCGGAGAGCCTGCTGCGCATCGGCAACGCCGGCATCACGCGGCTCGTCGACGTGCGCGTCCCCGCGGGGTGGAGCCAGCTGCGGCGCATCCTCGCGGCCGAGGCGATGCGCGCCACCGACCGCGTCGCGCTCGCGCGCATCCGCGAGGAGCTCGCGCCCGTGCCCGACGACACCTGGCAGTTCTTCGAGGCGCTGTTCGCCGCGAGCGCGCGCAACGACACGGTGCAGGCGCTCGCCCTGCGGATGCAGCTGCTGCCGAGCACGCTGATGTCGCGCTTCTTCCGCGCCAAGCTGCCGGCGCCCAAGCGCTACCTCGCGTACGCGCGGCTGCTGCGGGCGGCGCGGCTCTTCGAGGATCAGGGCCACTCCATCGCCGACGTCGCGAACGCGCTCGACTTCTCGTCGCCGCAGAGCTTCGGGCGCCACGTGCAGACCTTCCTCGGCCGTTCGGCGGGGGAGTTCCGGCGCGAGTTCACGGCGGAACGGATGCTCGAGCGCTTCATCGACGAGCTCGTGCGTCCGCATCGCGAGACCCTGCGGCGTCTGCGGCCGCTCGCGGTGCGACCGGGAATGCGCACCGTGCCGCCCTCCGTGGCCGACCGCCGCCCGGCCTTGCACCGCCGGCTCTGTTAACCGGCGTCGCGAAGGCGGCGTCGGCGTGCCACTCACATCCGCGCGACGATCTCCGATGCCGTCACCAAGGCCGCGACCTCGAGCCCAGCCTGCTCGATGGCCTCGCGGCCACCTTCCCCGCGGTCCACGACGGCGAGCACGCCGAGGACCTCGCCGCCCGCGGCGCGGATGCTCTCGACGGCACGCAGCGCCGAGCCGCCGGTCGTGATTACGTCCTCCACGACGACGACGCGGTCTCCGGTCTCGAACGCGCCCTCGATCACCTTGCCCGTGCCGTGCGATTTCGCTTCCTTCCGCACCGTGAAGGCGCGGATGGGGATGCCGGCAAGCTGGCTGGCGTACGCCACCGCGTAGCTGACCGGATCGGCGCCGAGCGTGAGGCCGCCCACCGCCTGCGGGGTCCAGCCGCGCTCGCCGATCGCGTGCAAGCCCAGCGGCCCGATCGTCGCCAGGCCTTCGGGGTGCATCGTCGTTGGACGACAGTCGATGTACAGGTCCGACTGCCGGCCGGAGGCTAACGTGAAGGTGCCGCGACGGGCGCTGCGCGTCGCGAGCAAGTCGAGAAGTCGGGTGCGAGGATCCATCAGCGGAGGCTACCTGCGGAGGGCGATCCGGTCAATGTGTCGATGCTGAGCTGGATCCTGGGTGCGATCGCGGTCGTCGCGCTCGCGGCGGTGCTCGTCACCGAGCGCCGCCGCCGCTGTCGCTTGCGCGAACGCAGCGCCGAACTCGAGCACCTGTCCTTCGAGCTCGCGCGCGCCAATCGCGCCAAGAGCGAGTTCCTGGCCAACGTCTCCCACGAACTGCGCACACCGCTCGCGGCCATCGTCGGCTATGTCGACCTGCTGCGCGACGGCTCGTACGGCGAGCTCGCGCCGCGGATGGTCGGTCCGATCGAACGCATCCAAGCGTCGGCGGAGCACCTGCAGGCGCTCGTCGACCAGGTCCTCGACCTCGCGAAGCTCTCGGCCGGCCGACTCGACGTGCAGCGCGAGCCGCTTTCGCTGCGCGCCTTCGTCATCGATGTCGCCAGCGAGGTCGAGCCGTTGATCATCGAGAAGGGCCTCTCGCTCTCGTTGCAGGTACCGGCATCGTTGCCGCGGCTGAGCACGGACCCGATGCACCTGCGCCAGATCCTCGTGAACCTGCTCGGCAACGCCGTGAAGTACACGGCCAGCGGCTCCATCACCGTGCGCGCGACGCTGCTGCAGGATCCGGCGCACGATGCGGCCATCCACGCCGCACGGCAGCGACCGTTGCTGGCGGCGGGCGGCGCCTGGGTGGCGCTGCAGGTCGCCGACACGGGCATCGGCATCGCCGAGAAGGACCTGCAGCGGATCTTCGACGAGTTCGAGCAGGTGGAAGCCGGCGCGCGCGGCGACTCCGCACGGCGCGGGACGGGATTGGGCCTGACGATCACGCGGCGGTTGGCGCGGCTGCTCGACGGGGACATCACGGTCGAGAGCGAGGTCGGGCGCGGCAGCGTCTTTACCTGCTGGCTGCCGGTCGAGCCCGGTCCGCCGGTGCAGCCCTAGCGGCCGAAGAGGCCCTTCATCTTCGAGAAGAGCCCGCCGGCCGCCGCGGCCGGGAACGGGTCCTTGAGCGCGTCCGCCAGCGCATCGGCGAAGGTCACCACGTCGGGATAGCGCTCACCCGGTAGCTTCGCGAGACCCTTCATCACGACGGCCTCGACCTCCGGCTTGAACTGCAGCTCGGGCTTGGCCTTGTTGAGCGCCACCGGCGGCTGCGAGAGCAGCTGCGTGAACATATCCCGCGGGCTGCGCGCCGTGTACGGCAGCGCACCGGTGAGGAACAGGTAGGCCATCGTCGCCAACGAGTACTGGTCGGCCGCCGGCGACACGATCTCGCCCGACAGCGCCTCCGGCGCGACGTACATCAACGTGCCGACGAAGAACCCCGCGCGCGTGAGGCGCTGGTCGGGCGTCGCATCCGTCGACGTCGCGATGCCGAAGTCGAGCAGCTTCACCGTCCGGCTGTCGTGATCGTACATCACGTTGTCCGGCTTGAGGTCGCGATGCACGATGCCGGCCTGGTGCGCGGCGTAGACCGCGCTCGCGATCTGGCTGACGATCGCCGCGACCTCGTCCGGCGGGAACGGCGCGTGGCGCTTCGCGTACGACTCCAGCAGCTCGCCGGCCGCCCACTCGATGACGAGGTACGGCACGCCGCCGTCTTCGCCGGTCTGGATCGTGCGGATCACGTTCGGATGCTGCACGCGCGTCCCGAAGCCGGCCTCGCGCGTGAAGCGCGCGACGGCGGTGCGGTCTTGCCGCAACTTCTCGCGCAGCACCTTGAAGGCGACCGTCCCGTGCTCGGGGTGGGTCGCCCGGTACACGGTCGCCGTGCCCCCCTCGCCGACCCGGTCGAGGAGGGTGTACCCTGCCAGCGTCGTTCCTACGAGAGCATCGCGCGTCACGGCGCCGAACCTATCCCCCAGCGCACGCGGTTGCAAGCATCGTCAAAGAGTTGGACAGTTGGCGACGTCCAACCGGGGCGCTGCGGTGTACATTACGGCTCTGACCGCAACGTCTCCGATGCTTCGACTGACCAATTCCGCGCCGCTGCGTGCCATCGGCGTCGGCCTCTTGCTTGCCGTTGCCGCTGCCTGCGGCGGAGCTCCGGGCGCCGACGGTGCGTCCGGCCCCTCGCCCGCCGTCCAGCGCGACCAGCGCAACCTCTCGTTCGACCCGCTGCCGCTGTATCGGCAGATGGGGATGATTGCGCGCGGCCAGCCGTTCCCCGTGGTCGGCCGTGTCGGCGTGCTGCCTGGCCGCAGCGCCGACTCCAGCCACGTCGTCGTGGTCCTCGGCTTCGCGCCGAGCGCCTTGCGCTTCAATCGCGAGACCGACGACCGCTTCCGCGCCAACTACACCGTCTCGATCACCGCCGCGCGCGAGGGCACCGCGCCGGTGCACACCACGACGACGGAAAGCGTCGTCGTCGGCGCCTTCCGCGAGACCGAGCGGACGGACGAGAGCCTGCTCTTCCAGGAGATCCTCGACCTCGCGCCGGGGCAGTATCGCCTCACGCTCGCGATCCGCGATGTCAGCAGCCAGCGCGGCATTGTCGAGGAGCTCGAGCTCGAGGTGCCGGATTTCTCGCGCCGCGCGCTCGCCGAGCCGCTGCCGGTGAACCGCATCGTCCCCCGCGAGTCGCGCGAATCGCTGCCGTACGTCCTTGCGCGGCCGCGTGCCGCCGCCGCGCTCGGCCAGGACAGCACCATCCCGTTGTACGTCGAGAGCACCGATCCCGCCGATTCCGTGCTGACGCTGCTCGCTCGCGGCGAGAGCGGTCGCCTCCTCTGGCAGGACGCCGTGCGGCTCGAGGGCCACGCGGCGTTCGCATCAGGCGTCGTCGAGGTTCCCGTGCAGCGGCTTGGCATCGGTGTCTCGCAGGTCGCCTTCGTCGGTAGCAATGGCGCGGATACGGCGAGCACCTACGTGTTCGTCGGCTTCGGTGACGATCTCCCGATCGCGCGCTTCGACGATATGCTCCAGTTCCTGCGCTTCTTCGCGCGTCCGGCGCGCCTCCAGGCGCTGCGCGAGGCGCCGGAAGAAGAACGGCCTGCGGCGTGGACGGCGTTTATGCGTGAGACCGACTCGATTCCGGCGACGCCCGTCAACGAGGACCTGCGCGCGTATTTCGGACGCCTCGCGCGCGCGAATGCGCGGTTCCGCGAGGACGGCGTCGCCGGCTGGATCTCCGATCGCGGCAGGGTCTTCGTCGTCCTCGGCGAACCCGACCAGATCATCGAGCCGTCGTTCACCGACCTCTCGCGTACGCGGCAGCAGGTGTGGGAATACCGCGGGCGGGCGATCCAGCTCCAGTTCTACGACCAGACCGGTGCGGGTCGCTGGCGGCTGACGCAGGCCAGTGAATCGCGCTTCGAGGTGGAGCTCCGCCGCCAGCTCCGGTGAGCGCGGCCGTGACGAGGACGCTGCGCACGGAACTCGCGCGCAAGGCCCTGCACCTCGCCACGGCAGCGCTCCCGATCGCCTGGGCGTTCGCCGTCGTCGACGCCGCCCAGCTACGCCTCGCCCTCACGGCCGCCGTCGTCGTGGCGCTGGTCGTCGAGGCGCTGCGGGCGCGATCAGCACGCGCCGCAGCGACGTTTCGCGCGACCGTCGGGCCGCTGCTGCGGGAGCACGAGGCGACGCGTCTCACGGGCGCGACGTGGCTCGCGCTCGCGATGGCAGGCGTGGTGTGGTTCGCGCCGCAGCCTGCGGCGCTCGCGGCGCTCTGGGCCGCGGCCGTCGGCGATGCGACCGCCGCGCTCGCCGGACTCGCGTTTGCCTCGTGGCGCGGCGTCGCGACGGACGGGCGCAAGTCGCTCGTGGGATCGTGCGTCGCCGCGCTGAGCACGGCGGTCGGCTGTCGCTGGCTCCTCGCGGCGCCGTGGCCCGTCGCACTCGCCCTCGGCGTCGTCGCGGCACTCGCCGAATGGCCGCGGCGCCCGCTCGACGACAACCTGCGCGTCGCCATCGCCGTTGCGCTCGCCGCCGTCGCGCTCGGCCTGCGATAGTTTTCCGGAATGAGCACTCCCGGACGCCCGCGCCTGTATCTCATCGACGGCTACGCGCTGATCTACCGTTCCTTCCACGCCTTGGGCGGCGGTGCGCCGCTGCGCAACGCGCGCGGTGAGAACACGGGGATGGCCAAGGGCGTGAGCGAGTTCCTCCGCCGCCTCATCGAGAAGCACAAGCCCGAGTACCTCGGCTGGGTGAACGACGCCGGATCCTCGGGGCGCGAGGAACTGCTGGAGGCCTACAAGGCCAACCGCGTCGCGCTGCCGGAGGAGGAGCAGCAGGACTTCGATACCGGCGTCGAACGCGTGCACCAACTGCTCGCGGGCTACAAGATTCCGACGCTCGAGCTCGACGGCTTCGAGGCGGACGACGTGATTGCCACCTTGGCACCGCAGGGCGTGGCGGCCGGACTCGAGGTCTGCGTCGTGTCCGGCGACAAGGATCTCCTGCAGATGGTCGAGCCGGGCGTCTGGGTGCTCAACCCCTGGCACGGACCGCCAGGACGCACCACCGAGAAGTGGTACGGCGTCGATAACGCGCACGAGCGACTCGGCGTGCCGGCGGAACGCGTGATCGACTATCTCGCGCTCGTCGGCGACACCGCCGACAACGTCCCCGGCGTGAAAGGCATCGGAGACAAGGGCGCGCTCGCGCTCATCGAAAAGTGGGGCACCGTCGAGAATATGCTCGCGCACGTCGATGAGATCGAACCGACGCGCGCCCGCAACGCCCTCAAGAACCACGAGGCGGAGGCGCGCCTCTCGAAGGAACTGGTCACGCTCAAGCGCGACCTCGACATCACGCTCGATCTCGCGTCGCTGACACTCGACACGCCCGACTGGGCGGCCCTGCGCGATCTTTTCGTCGAACTCGAGTTCAATACGGCGGCACGCACGGCCGCGGTGAACGCCGAAGCTGCCGGCGCGGCGCCCAACGTCGCGCTCGATCGCGCCAGCGAGGCGGCGGCTGACGTCGAAGCCCAGATGGTCAGTGCGCGGAATGCGCGCGCCGTCGTTCCGGGAACGCCGGCGCCCGTGACGCTGGATTACCGCGTCGCGGACACGCCCGCGCTCGTCGCCGAGGTGATCGCCGAGGCCCGTGCTGCCGCAGCGATCGCCGTCGACACCGAGACCGTGCTCGACGCCGGTGCGCCGCCGATCATCACGCCGATGCGCGCGAACCTCGTCGCGATCTCGATCGCGACCGCGCCGGGCAAGGCGTGGTACCTGCCTTTCGCGCACCGCGAGCCGGGTAGCGCGCAGGGCGGCCTCGCCCTCGGCGACACACCGGTGCCCGCGAAGCCCAAGGCGGGGGCCGCGCCCGCGAGCATCGCCGCGCGGCTGCTCGCCGACGGCCCGCAGCCCGTCGTGAACCTCCCGCCGCTCGCCAGCGACGAGATGGCGCCGCTGCGTGCGTTGCTCGAAGACGCGTCGGTGAAGAAGACCGCCCACAACGTGAAGTACGACCTGCTGGTGCTGCGTCGCGCCGGCATCACGCTGCGCGGCGTGGACTTCGACTCGATGCTGGCCAGCTACGTGCTCGACCCGAGCCGCCGCTCCCACGCCATCGACGCCCTCGCCGTCGAGTTCCTCGGCGTCGCGATGACCGGCTACGACGAGCTCTGCGGCAAGGGCAAGCAGCAGATGCCCTACGACGAGGTGCCGATCGTCGCCGCGCGCGACTACTCCTGCGCCGATAGCGACATCGCACTGCGCCTGCGCGAGCTCTTCCTGCCGCGCCTCGCGGAACAGGATGCGATGGCGCTGCTCCACGAGGTCGAGCTTCCGCTCGTCGACGTGCTCGCCGAGATGGAGTGGACGGGGATCGCGATCGACCTGCCCTGGTTCCGCTCGCTCAAGACGCGTTTCGAGGCGGCCCGCCTCGAGCTCGAGAAGCAGATCCACGCCGAGGCCGGTGAGACGTTCAACGTCAACAGCAACCCGCAGCTGCGCACGATCCTCTTCGAGAAGCTCGGCTTGCCGATCAAGAAGAAGACCGCGACCGGGCCGAGCACCGATGCCAGCGTGCTGCAGGAGCTCGCGGACGAAGGCCACACGCTGCCCCAGCTGTTGATGGAGTATCGCGAGCTCGCCAAGCTCGAGAGCACCTACCTCGACACCCTGCCCGGCCTCGTCAATCCGCACACGGGCCGCCTGCACACCTCGTATGCGCAGACCGTGGCGAGCACCGGTCGCCTCGCCTCGCACGACCCGAACCTCCAGAACATCCCGATCCGCCGCGAGCTCGGGAAGGACATCCGCCGCGGCTTCATCCCGCGCGGCGGGTGGATGCTGCTGGCCGCCGACTACTCGCAGATCGAGCTGCGCCTGCTCGCCCACTTGAGCGGCGACCCCGCCTTCGTCGCGGCCTTCGAGGCCGGCGGCGACATCCACCGGCAGACGGCCAGCGTCATCTTCGGCGTGCCGCTGGAGTCCGTGACGTCCGAGATGCGCGCGCGGGCGAAGACCATCAACTTCGCGACGATCTACGGCCAAGGCGCCCACGCGCTGTCCCGCCAGTTGAAGATCGAGCACGCGGAGGCGAAGGCCTTCATCGAGACGTACTTCGAGCGCTTCGCCGGCGTCCGCGCCTGGCTCGATGCCTCCGTCGCCGATGCACGCACGCGCGGCTACGTCGAGACCATCTTCAAGCGGCGCCGCTACATCCCGGAAATCGCGGATCGCAACTTCAACACGCGGGCCTTCGGTGAACGCCTCGCGCAGAACTCGCCCATCCAAGGCTCGGCAGCGGACCTCATCAAGGTCGCGATGATTCGCATCCATCACGCGCTTGGCGCCGCGGGCCACGCCGCGCGGATGCTGCTCCAGGTGCACGACGAACTCGTCTTCGAGTGTCCGCCGGACGAGGAATCGGCGCTGCGCACGCTCGTCGAGCGCGAAATGACCGGTGCCGTTGCACTGCGCGTGCCGCTCGTCGTCGACATCGGTAGCGGTGAGAACTGGCTGGTGGCCAAGGCCTGAGCCTCGGCGACCAACTTCGTGACGGCGTTGCAGGTTGCGCCACGGGGCGGCGGAATTCGCCGACGGAGCCCCTAGCGGGCGGAGTCGGTTGGCGGTAAATCCTTACCCGTCAATGTATTGAGGACGTCGTCCCGGTTCGGCCCGTGCCTTGCTGTACTGGCAGTGCGATTGCAGGACGCGGGTTTGATGTCACGAAATCGCGTGATGTGCGTCACTGCTGCGTAGTCACTCCTCAGCCTCCCACCGCCCGTCGTGTCCGCCCGTTCGCACCAGCGTGGCTTCACGCTCATCGAGTTGCTCATCGTCGTCGTGATCATCGGCATCATCGCCGCGATCGCGGTGCCGAAGTTCGCGAGCACCAAGGGCAAGGCGAACGCCGCGGCGCTGCGCGCCGACCTGCGCAACCTCGCCTCCGCGCAGGAGGCGTATTTCCACGAGCACTCGTGGTACACCACCGACACGGCGGCGCTCAAGTACAACCCGTCGCGCGGGGTCGTGCTCACGATCATCAACGCGACGCAGGGTGGCTGGTCGGCCAAGGCCACGCATCCGCAGTCGTTTCCGCTGACCTGCTCCGTCTTCTCGGGGATGGTGACGGCGCCGTTTGCCGGCGACCCGGAAGGCGTCGTGTCCTGCCACTGAGCGACGGGGAGCCGGCTGGCGCCGCGGCGTTTCGCGTGCCGCCGATCCCGCCGCCGAAGGATCCGGACGCACTGTTGCGCGACTGGGTCGAGTTCCCTCGTCGACGCGACGGGATGATCCACGCGATGGATGGCGGTCTCTGGCTCCATCGCCACATATGGCTCGGGCGCCCGATGGCGCATCTCGTCTCGACTGACCGCGAGCGACTCCTCGCGTGGGGTGCACGGGTGGGGATTCCCGCCGAACGCCTGCAGTACCACCCGCTCAAGGATCCCCGCAGCGGCGAACGCCGCGAGGCTTGGCACTGGGACTTGGGCGGCCCGTACCTGCCGCCGCTTCGTCCGGTGGTCTGATCGCTCAGCGCCCGAGGTGCGCGGGCGCGACGGCGCGGCCGCGCAGCGCCGCCAACAATGTCAACGTGAGAACATACGGCAGCGCCAGGAACAGCTGGTACGGCAACGTCGTGCCGAGCGTCTGCGCGAGATACTGCAGCGCGAACGCGGCACCGAACACCACGGCTGCGCCCGCCGTGCCCCACGGCGTCCAGCGGCCAAGCACGACGATCGCGATCGCGATGAAGCCGCGACCTGCGCTCATATTCTCGTTGAAGCTTCCGACCTGCGCGAGCACCAACGTGCCGCCACACAGTCCGCCCATCAAGCCGCTGAACAGGATGGCGAGCGCCCGCACGCGCTGTGGCGCAATGCCCGCCGCCGCCGCCGCGGCCGGCGACTCGCCGACCGCCCGCAGCGCGAGTCCGGCGTGCGTCCGAGCGGACCACCACGCGAGGAGCGGCACGAGTGCGAACAGGACGTAGGTCGGCGCCGGCTGCGCAAACAACACGCGGCCGAGCACGGGAAGCTCCGAGAGCAACGGGATCGGCAGCGGGCCCGTGGTCGGCAGCACCGTGCCCACGCCGACGCGTTCGGGAAATGCGTGGAAGATCGTACCGGTCGCGCCGAGCCCGAGCACCGTGATGGCCGTGCCGGTGATGATCTGGTCGCTGCCGAACCGCAGCACGAACAGCGCGAAGATCGCGGCGAGCAACAGGCCCGCCAGCGCGGCTCCCGCATACCCGAGCGCCGATCCGCCGAGCATCGCGAACATCGCGCCACCGAGGCACCCAGCGATGATCGAGCCTTCGAGCCCGAGGTTGATCACCCCCGCCCGCTCGGCCACCAGCTCGCCGAGCGCGGCGAAGGCCAAGGGCGTCGCGGTACGCAGCGCCGCCTCGAGGAAGGGCAGCAGCAACAGTTCAAGCATCGGGCATCCCCGGCGTCCGCCGTGCCTTCCATCCCGCAAACGCGAGGACGCCCAGCAAGGTCACGGCCGTGACGATCTGCACCGCGACGGCCGGAATGCCCGCATTGCGCTGCATCGATGCGCCGCCGGCTTCCAGTGCACCGAAGCCGATCGCCGTCACGATGACCCAGCGCGGATCGAGCCGTGCCAGCAGCGCGACGGCGATCGCCGTGTAGCCGTATCCCGGCGAGATGCCTTCGTAGAGTGCCCAGGTGACGCCACCCACCTCAGAGGCGCCCGCGAATCCGGCAAGCACGCCGCTGGCGATGAACGTGCCGGCTGTCACGCGGCCCACCGAGACTCCACCCGCACTCTCGGCGGCACGCGCGCCTGCCCCCACCGCGCGCACGCGGAATCCCTCCGCGCTGCGCCGTAGCACGAACCAGAGCGCGAGCGCGAGCACGACTCCAAGCACGAACCCGAGATGCAGGCGCTGGCCGGGAATCAGGAAGGGCCATCGCGCCGCGGCGGCGAAGCTCTCTGACATCGGATACACCCCAGTCGGTTCCTGTAACGGCCCACGCACCACCCAACTCACGGCGGCGGCGGCGACGAAGTTCAGCAGAATCGTACTGATGACCTCAAGAACGCCAAAGCGGAGCCGCATCAGCGCGGCGATGCCCGCCCAGCATCCACCGGCAAGCCCGCCCGCGAGCAGCATCGCGCACACGACGAGGGATCGCGGCCAGTCGGGAAGCGCCAGCGCGACGGCCGATGCACCGATCGCTCCGAGGATCAACTGCCCCTCGGCCCCGATGTTGAGCACGCCCGCGCGGAACGCGAGCGACACGGCGAGACCGACGAAGAGTAGCGGCGTGGCGCGCACCAGCGTTGCCGACCAGAACGCAAAGGCGGAGCCGAAGGCGCCGTCCCAGAATGCGAGCAACGCTTCGGTCATCGGTCCATCCCGACGAGCGCACGCGCGTACGCGCTGCGGTCATTTGCATCCTGCGATGGCGGTATCGCGCGCACCTCGCCGTCGAAACACACCACCACGCGTTGCGTGAGTGCGAGGATCTCGTCGAGATCCGCCGAGTAGACCACCGCCGCACCACCCTCGCGCTCGGCGGTGTCGCGGATGGCGCCGAGAACGCGCGCCGTGGCGCGCACATCGAGGCCGCGCGTCGGGTTCTCGGCCACCAACGCCGCCGGCGCGCGCAGCCGCTCGCGCCCGACGACGAACCGCTGTTGGTTGCCGCCGGACAACGAGCGCATCGCGGCGTCGACGCCGCCTGCGCGTACATCGAACGCATCGATGACATCCTGCGTCGCCTGCGCTTCGTGCCGCCAGTCGATGAGCCCACGCCGCGCGCCCGCATCGGCCAGCACGCGATTCTCCGTCAGCGAGAACTCCGGGATGACGGCGTCGTGCAGGCGATCCTCCGGCACGAAGCCCACTCGCGCCGGTCGATCGACGGTTCCGACCGTGGGCGCGAGACGCCCCGCGAGGAGACGCAAAAGCTCGCGCTGCCCCGCTCCCTCGACGCCCAGGACACCGAGGATCTCGCCGCGCCGTACGGTCAGGTCGGTCGGACGGAGCCGTACGCGCCCTGCGGCATCGTGCCAGCCCGCGCCGCGCAAGGTGAACACCGCTGGCTCCGCCGTGGCGGCCAGTGGTGCACGCGTCGCATCGAGACTGGACTCGCCCACGATGGCCGCGATCACGTCCTGCACCTCGAGCGCCGCCGCCGCGCCTTCGAGCACCGTGCGGCCACGCCGCAGCACGGTCACATCTTCGGCCACCGCCAGCGCCTCGCGGACGCGGTGGGTGATCAGCACGACCGTGCCACCGCCGGCGGCGAAGCGACGCATCCAACCATACAGCTCCTCGCTCTCGTCCGGCGTGAGCACCGCCGTCGGTTCGTCGAGGATGATGACATCGGCGTCGTGGGCCAGGGCGCGTACGATCTCCGCACGCTGCTGCGCCCCGATTGGCAGGTCGCCGACGCGTGCGGTGGGATCGAGCGTCAGTCCCGTGTCGCGGCCGACGCGCCGGACGCGTTCCGCTGCGTCGGCTGCATCGAAGCGGCCGCGGCCGCCCAGCGCCACGTTCTCGGCGACCGTGAATGCCGGGATCAGCATAAAGTGCTGATGCACCATCCCGATGCCGGCGGCAATCGCGTCGCGCTCCGAGGCATACTGCACGCGCGTGCCGTCGCGCACCACCACACCAGAATCGGCGCGCAGCATTCCGAACGCGATGCGCATCAAGGTGGTTTTGCCGGCGCCGTTTTCGCCGAGCAGCGCGTGGACGCTCCCGCGCCGCACGCAACAGCGCGCGCCATCGAGCGCACGCGTTTCGCCGAAGGCCTTGTGAACGTCCTCGAGTGCGAGCGCCGTGGCGCTCACAGGCCCGTCGGTGCGTGGAGGAACTCCCACGGCAGTCCGAAGCGCTCGCCGAGATGTGCCGCCAACGCGCGCACGCCCAGTGTTTCCGTCGCGTAGTGCCCGGCGTATACGATGACCAGGCCGTATTCCTCGGCTTCCACCGCGCTCCAGTGCGGGCCTTCGCCGACGATCAACGTGTCGACACCCGTGGCGTAGGCCTCGCGCAACGTATCGACCTGCGCACCGGAGCCCGAGCAGATCGCCCAGCGCCTGGTGCGATGCCCCTCGGGAATGGCGCTCGCGACCGTGTGGTGGCCGAGCGGGGCCGCCCAGTCGCGCACGCGGGTGACGAGCGTGGTCGTGTCGAGGTCGCTCTCGCCGCGGACGCCGCAGTGAATGTGTTGGTATTTCGCGAAGCCGCCGCTGACTCGCAGGTCCAGTGCCCGCGCGAGCAATGCCGAGTTGCCGAAGGTCTCGTGCGCATCCAGCGGCAAGTGCGCGCTGTAGACCGCGATGTCCTCGGCGAACAGCGTACGGATGCGCGTCTCGTGCGGGCCAGTAAGCGGGCGCAGGCCGCCCCAGAACAATCCGTGGTGCACAAGCAGCAGGTTCGCCTGCGCCGCGGCGGCCATCGCGATCGTGCGTTGCGAGGCGTCGACGGCGGCCGCGATGCGCGTCACGGGGCCGCGGTGGCCGACCTGCACGCCGTTCAGCGCGGGAGCATAGTCCGGCGTCATCGCGAGGGCGAGCTGCGCGTCGAGATAGGCGGCGATGTCGGCAAGCGTCGCTGTCATCGCGGCGCTCCGAGCGCAGGTCCGCGCTGCTCGGCGAACGCCGCGCGCACCGAATCGATGCGGGCCTGGTTTACCGGTGTCGGCACGCCCGGATTCGGGACCCAGCGTACGACATCGGACGCCGTCGCGAACCGAATGACTCGCGGCGTGAAGCTGCTGTCGCGCAGCTCGCGCGCGAGGAGCAGGAAGGCGTGCGGGATGTCGATGACGACGGATCCCAGCGCGGACTGCGGTGCGAGGCCGTTCTGGTCGGCGTTCGAGCCGATGATGCGGACGCCGGGATTCTCGCGCACGGCCTGGAAGATGCCTTGTCCCGCGGCGTCGGCGTTCTGGAAGATGACGTCCGCGCGCCGCGCGATCATCGCGAGGGCCTGTTCCTTGCCGGCACCGGCGTCGTCCCAGTTGCCGATGAACGCCGTGAGCACGGTGATGCCGGGGTCGACGGATTGCGCGCCGGCGGTGAATGCGTCGAAGCTCGTGCGGACGGGCGGCAGTTCCGTGCCGCCGATCGCGGCCAGCACGCGGCTGCGCGACGACGCGGCCGCTGCCATCCCAGCGAGGTACGAAGGTTCCTCGAACGCGAAGCTCATCGCGGCGATGTTGGGCCCCGTGCCGGTGCCACCCGTGGTGGCGAAGACCGCCTGCGGATACTCCGGGGCGACGCGCTGGGCGGCATCCTGAAACTCAAACCCGTGTCCGATCACGAGATCGAAGCCTTGAGCCCCGTACTGTCGGAAGTTCTCCTCGAAGTCGGCCGGCGTGCGGGTTTGGACGTGGCGCACGGTGGCGCCGAGTGAGTCGCGGATTCGGGAAAGCCCCTCGTATGCCGCCGCATTCCACGACTGGTCCGAGATTGGTCCCGGTGTGAGGAGAGCGACCCGAAACGCTTGTGAATCTTCAACATCCGCAGCTGCTCCACCGCAAGCGACAATTGCGAATAGGAGGCTGTGGATAAAAACGATTCGCATAGCGATGTTACGCTTTAAAGACATACATAATGTACTGTATGACAACAAGTTACATCTCACTAGTACTCAAATGTTCACAACCCACAATTTCTGTGGATATTCAGCCGGCTCGCGACTGACAGATTGCCGATGCTGTCGTGTTGCTGTGGTGGTGCCGAGCGTCATTGCCTGCGGTGATGCGTCTCGCGCTACGGGCTATCGGGCGACGCGTGCGTCACGTCCGTCGCTCGCTCGCGACACGAGGGCGAGCTCCGTCATCTTCACCGAGCCGTTGATGCGCGCCCCTTCCATCACCACGATCGACTTGGTCGCGATGTCGCCGTTCACGACGGCCGTCGGTTGCAGTTCAAGACGATCGGCGGCCGTGACGTTGCCGTCCACTACGCCGCCCACCACGATCTCCTGCGCGGTCACGTCGCCGCGGATCGCGCCGTCCTTCGCCAGCATCACCTGACGCGCCTGGCGCACGCTGCCATCGATCTGGCCTTCGACCTTCAGCACACCGGAGCAGCTGATGTCGCCGGTGATGGTGCTCCCCACCGCGATGATCGAGAGCGTCGTCTCGTTGGCAGTGCGGCTGCCGTTGCGCGCGCCGGCTTCTTCTTTCGAAAACATTGCCATTGGAACCTGTGGTGTCGGTAGGGGCGCGGCGTCGCGTCAGCGACCGCCGATGCCCGGTGGGGTGCGCGGAGCCTGCGGCGCCGTGTCGCGCGCGACGGCAAGCGCCTGTTGCGCCGTCGCGGCGCTCAGCATTCGCTGTACCTGGTCATAGCGCGCCTGCAGCTCTGCCAGCGTCGCCGAGAGCGTATCGATGCGCTCGGCGTCCGCGCGCAGTCGGCTGATCTCCTGCGTGAGCAACGGGACGCGGCTGGCCTGTCCGGCCATCCAGCCCCAGGTCGCTACGGCGGCGATCACCAAGAGCAATGTCACGCGCGACGTCGCAACCGCGAGCGCTCGTACCTGCCACGGCTTCAGCACGTAGTGGCGATGCGCCAGCCCGCTCTCACGATGCAAGTGCACGTACAGGGCGCCACCCTCTGCGTCGAGGATGTGCCCGTGCGCATCGCGCGCTCCGGTTGCTTTTACCTGTCGCGGCGTGGGCCGTGAGGGCATCAGTCGGCGTCCTGGCCAAGAATGAGTTCGAGCACCCGTTCGAAATCCTCGTGGGTGTAGAAGGGGATGCGCAACTCCCCTTTCGGCGACTTGCCTGCCTGCACGATGCGAACATCCGTGCCGAGCCGGCGCCGCAATCGATCCTCGATGTGACGGACTTCCGCGGATGGTCCATTCGCGGAAGGACTGCTGGTCTTGCCCTTCTTCGTCCCGTTGTTCTGGCGGACGCGCTGCTCAACGTCGCGCACCGACAAGCCGTTCGCGACGACGTCGCGCGCGAGGTCTGCCATCGCGTTCGGCTCGCCCAGGCCGAGCAGCGCACGCGCGTGCCCGACCGTCAGCGCACCGTCCCAGACCAAGCGCCGCACGGAGGCAGGCAGCGCCAGCAAACGCAGCGTGTTGGCGACCGTCGAGCGGTCCTTGCCGACGATGTCCGCGACCTCCTGCTGCGTCAGCGAGAACTCGCGGATGAGCTGGTCGTACCCCTCGGCTTCTTCGATGGGGTTGAGGTCGGCACGCTGCAGGTTCTCGACCATCGCGAGCGAGAGCAGCGTCTGATCGTCGACGTCGCGCACGACGGCCGGAATCTCCGTCCAGCCGAGCCGTTGCGCCGCGCGGAAGCGACGCTCGCCGGCGATCAGCTCGAAACCCTCGGCACCGCGCGGTGCCGGACGCACGGTGATGGGCTGCAGGAGGCCACTGACGCGCAACGATGCCTCGAGATCGGCCAGATCCTCCTCGCGGAACTCCTTGCGCGGCTGTAAGGGGTTCGGTCGGATGCGCGTCAACGGAAGCACGCGGTACGGTACGCGCGCGGCGTCGGCGACGGCCGTGGACGCGACCTTCGGTTCGGCCGCCGGGGCGTCAATAATCGGCGCTCGGGTGGGCGCGCGAGCAATCAGCGCCTCCAATCCCCTGCCCAAACGCCTTCCCTTCTCGTTGCTCATAATTCCCTGCGACGGTGAATTATTACGTAAAACCATCTGTTGCAATGACTTACACGGCGCCGAGCACGTCGAAGGCCGCTAAGTCGTTGCTGTTCAATAACTTAAGAGCTTTTCTCGATAAGTTCTTTCGCGACACCCATATACGCTTGGGCGCCGACGCTCGCCACGTCGTACAGAATGATTGGCTTGCCGAACGATGGCGCCTCTGCCAGACGCACGTTGCGCGGGATCACTGCGTCGAAGACCTTCGCGCCGAAGTATTCGCGCGCGTCGGTGGCAACCTGTCGCGAGAGGTTCAGACGTGCGTCGTACATCGTCAGCAGCACGCCGTCTATTCCGAGCGATGGATTCACGCCCTGTTGCACCAGGTGCACGGTGTTCAGAAGCTGCGACAGACCCTCGAGCGCGTAGTACTCACACTGCAGCGGAATAAGCAGCGAGTCCGCGGCCGCGAGCATGTTGATCGTGATCAGTCCCAGTGACGGCGGGCAGTCGATCAAGATGAAGTCGTAGTGGTCGCGCACCCGATCAAGCGCGCGACGCATCGCGAGCTCTCGCTCATCCTCGTCGACAAGTTCGATTTCCGCGCCGGCGAGGTCCGGGGTTGCCGGAAGTACGTCGAGGTGCTTGAACTGCACCTCTCGACGGATGGCGTGATCGACTCGGCTCGGGTCTAACAGCGCGTCGTAGACCGTCTCCTGAAAATCCTCGCGCGAGAGCCCGATGCCGCTGGTGGCATTCCCTTGCGGGTCGCCGTCCACGAGCAGCGTGCGCTGTTCCGCGGCAGCCAGCGAGGCGGCGAGGTTCACGGCGGTGGTCGTCTTGCCGACGCCACCCTTCTGATTCGCGATTGCGATGATGCGTGCCACGTGTGTCCGGAAAAGAAGCGAGGGGTGAGCCGGCGAATATACCGACGCACCCCCTAGCAAACTAGTCACGGTGTTCCACGTGGAACAACCCACAATCGTGTGTGGGAATGTTCCACGTGAAACGCTACGGGAATATCGCGACCCGCATCTGCACCGAGGCCTGAACCGTAATCGTCCCAGACTCAATCGGCGTGGCAACTGCATCGGCCGACGCACGCATCATCACGGCCGGACGAGCCGCCTCGAAGCTCTCGGTGCCAGAATGCGTGGACATCTCAAGAACTCGACCAACACGAACCCCCGCCGCGCGCGCCATCACCTGGGCATCCGCCATTGCCTTCCGCACCGCAGCGTCCAGTGCTTCGCGCCGGGCCGAGTCGGGGTTCGAGAGCATAAAGCGGGGGCCGGAGATGCTCGTCGCCCCTTGGCCGAGCGCGGCGTCGATGACCGGCCCCACCTTCGCGAGATCCGACAGCGTTACCACCACCTCATTGCGGGCGACGTAGCCCGTCACGGTGGGCCTGCCGCCCTCCCGGGGGTACTGGTACTCCGGCGAGACCTGCATTGACCGCGTCTGAAGCTGCGGACCGGCGATACCCTGGCGACGGATCGCCTCGAGCACGGCCGACTGCGCGCGCGCGTTGTCGCTGGAGGCTTGGGCCGCAGTCCGTGCCCGTGATTCCACGGCCACCGCGAGCTCCGCACGATCGGGAGCTACGCGGATCTCCGCTGAGGCGCCGACGACCAGCGACGGGAGCGGTTCTTGGCGGGCCGGTTCACTCGGCGCCTGCGCGAACGCCGAAGCCGCGCCCACGGACGAGAAGGCGATCCCGGCCACGGCGGAAAGCAACGACCGGCGGGCGACACTGCCTGCGGAACGACGCATAGGACCTCGCGAGATAATTAGTAGCGATACGAAACTAAATGCCGGAGACTTCGAGTGATCATTCCGAGAGGCGAATCCAGGCCAGCGGCGCGTCCACCGCCGAGCCCGCACGGCGCAGGAGATACACCGGTCGGTCCGGGAAGTGCGCCAGGATCTCGGCCTCGCGGCCCGGCAGCCAGCGTGCGTAGACGTTGCCGTCATCCACCAGTCGCCACGGCGCGTAGAGCAGATACCCGCGACGGTCGTCTTCGATGCGCGCGATGCATGCGGCCGAGTAAGGCATTCCAGGAAGCAGTCGCTGAGTACCGTCCGGCGTCAGGTCGCTGGCGCGCAGTCGCGCCGAGTCGGCCAACAGCGGCCGCAGCGCCGCTGTCGCAGCGTCACCGCGAGTGCCGGCGCGCCACAAGGCCTGCACCGCCTCGTCGAGTACGCAGGTGTCGACGTTCCGGTAGAACTGGTCCGACTCCGGTCGAGGAATACCGAGCTCCCACAGGCGCACGATGAGTTGCGCGCCCCAACTCTCCTGTACAAGGACGAGTGCGCCACCCACGCCGGCGCGAGCTGCCGCGTCAGCAGGAAAACGCATCGACGTCAACCCGTTCTGATAAACGGGAATCCGAAACGTCAAGAGTGTCACCACCGCGTAGGCCAACGCTACCACGCCTGCGACGGCCCAACCGACGCGCACGGCCGTGCGCGTGGCGGTCGCCTCGACAATCGCCCGCACGCCCCTCGCGCTCCACAACGCGAGCGCCGGCATCCACGCGAACACGAAGCGTGGCCCGAGGAAGAACCCGTCGTGCCAATACGCCCAGTATCCCAGCCCGACCATCGTGGCTGCGCCCAGGAGATAGCGATCGACCGCCGCCGACCGTCGGCTCGTCCACAGCCCGGCGACGGGCAAGAGCAATGACGGAAACGGAAGCTCGAACAGATACGTGTTGAGCCGCGTCAGGTAGAGACTGATCAACTCGACGCCGCGCTGCGGCGT
Source organism: Gemmatimonadaceae bacterium (assembly GCA_035444005.1). GTDB lineage: Bacteria > Gemmatimonadota > Gemmatimonadetes > Gemmatimonadales > Gemmatimonadaceae > Pseudogemmatithrix. The sequence goes on along the minus strand of DAOMNV010000001.1, from coordinate 52,001 downwards.
GTGGACCGCGCCCCACGGCGTCTCGTGGAATCCCAGGCTGTGCCCTGCGCCCCAGAGCAGGTCGTAGCCAAAGACAAAGGGATGCCCCGTCGTCCGCGCATTCACCCAGAACGCGAGCGCCATCGGCACGGCGACGCCCACGCCGCTCAAGACGAACGCCGCGAGCGGCCGCCCGCCGAGCCGCGCACGCCACAGCAGCCACGCAGCCGCCGGCAACGCGTAGGCGCCCGCATCGAGTGGACGGATCGTCGCCGCCACTCCAAGCGCGACACCGGTGAGCAGCCCCCACCACGGTGACGCACCGTCGTCCGACGCCGCGCGCGTGAGCGCGACGGCCGCCGCCAACAACCACACGAGCACCGTCGCGTGGTTCATATGCGAGCCGAACATAAACGCGGCGAACGGTGCCATCGCGAACAACGCGGTCGTTGCAAGCCGGAACCGCGCGCTCGCCGTCGGCTCGGCAGCCCGCACCAGCAACCAGAAGAGCCACACGCACAGCGCGCCAGCCAGCGGTCCGACGACCCACGTGGCCCCGAGCAGCACACCAGGGACGAGCATCGCCGGGCCGCCGATCGGATACTGGCCGAACACCCGACCGTCGAGTTCGACCTCGTGCAGGATCGAGAAGAACGGCGACGGCCCCGGATACGTGTGCGTCAGGTCTCCCGCCGCGAGATCGCGCGCCTGGAGCACCTGCACGATCTCGTCGATGAGCAGTGGCCGGCCTGAGAAGACGACGGTCGCGATGAGCGCGTAGACACCGAACGCAGCAACCGCGATCGCGATTGCTGCGCTGCGCTCGCGCACGGCCCACGTCGTCGCGGCAGCAAGAACGGCCTCACCGCTGTCGCGCGGCGCTGGCGCGGCAACTCGACGCCGCACCAGGAACCACGCGAGCACGCCGATGCCGGCGCAAAGCGCCAATCCAAGCGCCCAGTCCGCGAGACGCGCGCCGAACCCGGCATCGGACTCGCCGCCCGGAATCCAGTTGGCAATCGGCAGCAGGGACGCCGCGAGCAGCAGCGCCGCGACGAGGCGCATCACCACCGACCGAGCTCGAACGCGATGTTCTGCAGGTCGGCGGGGCTCACGCCGGGAACGCTCGCGGCCTCGGCCAGCGTGGCCGGCCGGCGGGCCGCCAGCTTCTGCCGCGCCTCGGCGCTCACGTTGATCAGGCGCTCGTACGCGAGGTCCGGCGGCAGGGCGAGCGACGCCAGTCGGCGGAGCCGCGCCGCCGCGGCGCGCTCGCGCTCCAGGTAACCGGCGTACTTGATCTCGAGGTCGGCGGTCGTGACCGCGTCACGGTCGAGGTCCCCGCCGACCTTCGCCGCGGCCAATAAGTCGCGTAATGCTACTTTTTGGCGCTTGGCGACCTCGATCAGCGGCACCGCGTGCTGCAACGGAGACTCGCCGCAGGCCTCGAGCACGTCCCGCGCCGCCGCCGGAGCCAAGCTCGTGCGTTCGGCCAGCGTCCGCGCCGTCGCTTCGTCGGCGAGCCGCCGTTCCGCGAGGCGACGCTCGCTGTCCGTGAACAGTCCAAGCGCCTCGGCAATCGGATACAGCCGCGGCACGGCGTTGTCTTGGCGGACCGTGAGGCGGAACTCAGAGCGCGACGTGAAAAGCCGATACGGCTCGTCCACGCCGCGCGTCACGAGGTCGTCGACCAGCACGCCGATGTACGCGCTCTCGCGCCCCAGTGCGACGGGTTCGACGGCCAGCGCCGCCGCCGCCGCGTTCAACCCCGCGACCACGCCCTGCCCACCCGCCTCCTCGTATCCGGTGGTGCCATTGATCTGTCCGGCGAGGAACACACCGGGCAGCGCGCGCAACGCCAGCGTCGGCCAGAGCTGCGTGGGCGGCACGTAGTCATACTCGATGGCGTAACCCGGACGCGTCATCACGGCCTGCTCCAGCCCCGGGACCGAATGCAGGAGCTCGAGCTGCGCGTCGACCGGCAACGAGGTCGAGAGCCCGTTGACGTACATCTCCTGCGTATCGTGCCCCTCGGGCTCGAGGTAGAGCTGGTGACGCTCCGCCGCAGGAAAGCGGACGATCTTGTCTTCGATACTCGGGCAATAGCGCGGGCCGCGCGTCCCGATCGCGCCGCCGTACATCGCCGATTCCTCGAGCCGACGCTGGACCACGTCCTTGGCCGCCGCCTCGACATACGTGATGAAGCAGGGCAGCTGCGCAGGATGTCGCGTCTGTGCGCCGCGCCGCCGCGGCTCGGCCCAGAATGCCGACCACGAATAGTCGAACAGTTCGATCTCGCTGTCTTGGCGCTCGAGCCGCGCGAGATCCACGCTGCGGCCGTCGATGCGCGGCGGCGTGCCGGTCTTGAACCGCTCCGTCTGCACGCCCAGCTCACCGAACTGTTCGGCCAGCGTCGTCGTCGCGGCCTCGCCGGCGCGCCCGCCGCTTACGCTGTTGCCCGTGCCGATGTGGATGCGGCCGCGCAGGAACGTCCCGGTGGTGATCACCACGGCGCGCGCCGAGAGGCGTCGGCCGTCGGTGGTCTCGACGCCGTGCACGAGACCGTTCGCCCCGACCACGAGCCGTGCCGCGGTGCCTTGCACCGTCGTGAGCAGCGGCTGCGCTTCGAGCAGGCTGCGCACCGCGCGGCGATACAGCCCGCGGTCCGCCTGCGCGCGCGGCGCCCACACCGCCGGCCCCTTGCCGCGGTTGAGCATCCGGAACTGCAGCGTCGCCAAGTCGGTCGCTCGGCCCATCACGCCACCGAGGGCGTCGATCTCGCGGATCACCGTGCCCTTGGCGATGCCACCCATCGCCGGATTGCACGACAACTGGCCGATGGTCTCGAGCGACGTCGTCAGCAGCACCGTGCGCGCACCGCGCCGCGCCGCGGCGACGGCGGCTTCCGTGCCGGCGTGGCCGCCGCCGATGACACAGACGTCAAACTCGTGCACACTGCGGGACATTCCCCTAATCTACAGGTGCGACCAGACCCGTCACCACGCACCGCCAATGCCGATTCCCCTCTCCGCCAACGCGACGACCCTGCTCTTCCAGAAGGAAGCCTTCGAGCGCGCCGGCCTCACGCGAGCCGCGTTCGACGAGTGGCTGAACCTCACGCCCGAGGAGTTCCGGGTCGAGGGCGACCTCATCGCCGTCGGGCCCGTCTTCGACGTCGAAGCACTCCAGGCCCTGATCTCCGCGCTGGAAGACAAGGGCCTGGCGTACTACCACGACTTCTTCGAGCTCAGCGGCAACTGGCCCGACTGGGTCAGTCTCCACGCGATGGCGGCGCGGCGCTGACCCTCAATTCAGGTGGCGACGGAACCAGCGTAGCGTTTCCGGCCACGCGCGCCGCGCGGCCTCGAGGTTCGCCGGCCGCTGGTCCTGCGCCCGCAGGAAGCCGTGCCCAGCGCCAGCGTACGTGAACTGCTCGAACGTCCCGCCGATGGCCCGCATCGTCGAGTCGGCACGCCCGATCGTCGCGTTCACGCGCTGGTCATCCTCGCCGTAGAGCCCGAGCACCGGGATTCGCACCTTTGCGATATCCTCGGCCGAGGGCGACGAGCCGTAATACACCACCGCCGCCTTCAGACCCGGGGCGTTGAACACCGCGTGGTTGAACGACGCCGAGCCACCCCAGCAGTAGCCCACCACGCCATAGACCTTCTTCGCGGCGGGCAGGCTCATTCCGTACTGTCCGACCGCGGCAACCATCGCGTTCATCTTGTCGGGCGTGACGCGCTGGATCATCGCGCGGGCGTCGTTGAACGCCATCGAGTCGGTGGTCGCCCCACCGCGCTCGATCGACAGCAGGTCCGGCGCGATGGCGATAAACCCATCAGCGGCGAGCTGGTCGGCCACACCGCGCACCCAGCTCGAGAGGCCGAAGATCTCGTGGATCACGACCACGACCGGCGCGTTGTCGCGCCGCTCGGGATACACGACCCACGCCGCGATCGAATCCCGCGAGCCGGGAGCTGCCGGGATCATCGCCCACTCGGCGTGCCGCGGGCTGTTCTGCAGGCGCGTGGCGACATCCGCCGCACCGGCGGGGATCGCGCCCGCCTGCTGCTCGGCGGACACCGACTCCACGGCGCAGGCGCTGACAGTCAAGACGAAGGGAACGGCGGCAAGGGCGAGGAAACGCATCGTTGACTCCTATTGGATAGAACGAAAGGCGGGAGGCGGCCGAGGCCACCTCCCGCATCAACGTACCGCGTGGCCGATCCGTTCGCTCAGGTCGGTCGCGGCGCGAGGTCCGGGAAGGCGTGGGCGTTGAAGCCCTCTGCGAGCAGCTGCCGCGCGCGCGCGACGATCTCGTCCGTGGACGGCGAGTCTGCGTAGGCCTGCAGGAGGCGTTCGCGCAACTCGGCCACACTGGGGAGCTGCGGCAGGTGCGGCAGATTCGCCTGCAGCTCGTGCCAGGCATCCTCGGCGCGCGCCTGGCCCGCCGCGAGACGCGTACGGAGCTCCTGGACCTTGGGATGCGCCTCGAAGTGATCACGCGCATCGTGCAGCGCCACGGCGGCTTCCGCGCGCTTCGCCGCGAACTGCTCCGCCAGCTGGCGCGCCACGCGTTCCATCACCGCTGTGCCGACCTTGCGCTCGTTGCGCACGACTTCCTTCGGGGGCTCGCCAAGGTCCCAGACCAAGCCCACCCACGACATCGCCTTCAGCGCGTAGTAGGTCGGGTCGAACTCGTACCACCGGAAGCCCTGCCGCGTAGAGCGCTGGTAGGCGTGGTGGTTGTTATGCCAGCCCTCGCCGAGCGTGATGACGGCGAGCCACCAGTTGTTGCGCGACGTGTCGCCCGTGACGTAGCGCTGCGAGCCGTGCACGTGGGCCAGCGAATTGATGAAGAACGTGCCGTGGTACAGCAGCACGGTGCTGCCGAAGAAGCCGATCACCAGGCCCGCCCAACCATCGATCAGGAAGCAGGCGATGGCCAACCCGATCGCCGGCAGCAGTTGGTGCCGGTCGAGGAAGCGGAGCTCAGGATACTTCGCCAGGTCCGGAACTTCGTCGAGCCGGGTCGTGTCGTGCTTCTTGTCGAAGATCCACAGCACGTGCGAGTACAGGAAGCCGCGGTGCAGCGGCGAATGCACGTCGTCTTCCTGGTCCGAGTGCCGGTGATGGTGGCGGTGCAGCGCCGCCCACCAGAGCACGGACTTCTGCGTGGAGCTCATTGCCAAGACCGCGAGCAGCAACTGGCCCACGCGCGACGTCTTGAACGAACGGTGCGAGAAATACCGATGGTAGCCCGCCGTGACGCCGAACATACGGATCACGTAGAGCGAGAGCGCCAGCACGACCGACGTCGTCGTGACGCCCGTCCAGATGGCCGCCAACGGGACGAGGTGCACCACGATGAAGGCAATCGTGTTGGGATAGATGATGTCGTCGTGGTACTCGCCGGCGTGGCTCACGTGCAGTCTGGGCTAGGGTCTACCGGAAAACTAATCGCTACACGAATCGGGCCAGCCAATTCGTGACACGTTCTTCCATATAGTAGTACGGCGCAAACGGCGAACCGCTGACCCAGCCCACGTGACCGCCCGCGGGCGTGAACTCTGGGAGAAGCGCCTTGTTTGCATCTGCGTGCGACCGAACCGCGTCCAGCACCGCGGCGGGCAGGAACGGATCGTCGATGGCCGAAAAGAGCAGCGAAGGAACCGCAACGTTCGGCAGGAAGCCAAGCGAGCTCGCGCGCGCGTAGTAGTCGTCGGCGCCGGCGAACCCGTGCACGGGAGCTGTGAACGCGTCGTCGAACTCCCACAAGCTTGCGGCTGCGGCGAGCCTGGTGCGGTCCACCGGCATCCCAGGATGCACCGCGAGCGCCGCCTCGGCTTTCCGGCGCAGACCGCGCACGAAGTGCCGCACATAGACCCGGGAGAAGCCGCGCTCGAGGTGCTGGGCACCGGCGCCGAGGTCGAAAGGCGTCGACACCGCCGCCGCGGCCCGCAGCGTCTGGGGAATGCCGGCTCCACGCTCGCCCAGCCACTTCAGCAAGACGTTGCCGCCGAGCGACACCCCGGTGGCGAGCACCGGCGATTCCGGGTGACGCTGGGCGAGCAGGCGCATAAAGGCGTCCGCGTCCGAGGTCTCGCCCGAGTGATACATCCGCGGTGTGCGCGGAATCCGCCCGTCACAGGTCCGCCAAATGAGCATCGCGGCCCCCCACCCCCGCCGCCGCGCCTGGTGCATCAGCCCTTGGGCATAGGTCGAGCGGACCGTCCCCTCGAGTCCGTGAAAGATCGTAAGGATGGGCGCGCGCGGCGTCGGTGGATCGATCAGCGCGACCGAGACGTCGTCGCCATCCGGCATCGGCCAGCGCTCGATGCGTGCGTGCGCCGGCGGGACCCGCCGGGCCAGCTTGCCGAAAATGGTCGGCAAGTGCGGGCCGGGCAGCCACCACGCCGGGCGAAACGATGTTTGGTCAGACACAGGGGAGCCGGTAGATTTGACGCGTGCTGCGCACGACGGTCGCTGCGCGCACGGTCCGCAATATCGGGGGAACGCAGGGTGGAAGTGCAGGTCTTCGGGACACAGAAGAACCAAGACACGCGTCGGGCGCTGCGGTTTTGGGCCGAGCGACGGGTGAAGGTGCACTTCGTGGACCTGACGCAGCGCGCGGCCAGCAAAGGGGAACTGCAGCGCTTCACCCAGAAGTTCGGCCTCACGGCCCTGATCGACAAGACGTCCAAGCGTTATGCCGCGCTCGGACTCGGCGTCGCCCGATACTCCGACGAGAAGTGGATGGACATACTCACGAATGAACCGCTGGTGCTCGCGCAGCCCCTCTGCCGCTGGGGCGGCAAGCTGACGATCGGCCTGGCGGAAGACGACTGGAAGGCCTGGGTGGCCGCGGAGCGTACAGCGTGATCTGGATGTGGACGGGATTCTTGGTGTTCGTGGGCATCGTGCTGGCGCTCGATCTCGGCGTGTTCAACCGCACGCCGCACGCACCGACGCTGCGTGAGGCGCTGTTCTTCACCGCCGGCACGATCGTGATGGCGCTGGGGTTCTCCGTGTTCGTGTACGCGGCGTACAACGGCCACTGGCTGGGCCTGGGCTCGCACCTCGATGCGGTGGACCAGCAGATCAACGACGGCCAGCTAGCGGCCGTGAAGTTCCTGACTGGATACGTGGTCGAGTTGTCGCTCAGTATGGACAACGTGTTCGTGATCGCCCTGATCTTCCAGCACCTGAAGGTGCCGGCGGTCTATCAGCACCGCGTGCTGTTCTGGGGTATTCTCGGCGCGCTGGCGATGCGCGGCGCGATGATCGGTATCGGCGCGCAGCTGGTGGCCCGATACCACTGGATTCTCTACGTCTTCGGCGCGTTCCTCGTGATCACCGCCGTGCGGATGCTCTGGCGCAACGAGGAGGAGGACGAAGCCGAGATGGAAAGCGTTGTGGTGCGTTGGTTGCGCCGGCACTTTCCGATCACGGATCGCTACCACGAGCAGCACTTCGTGGTGCAGATGGACGGGAAGAAGTTCCTGACGCCGCTGGCCGTGGCCTTGGTGCTGGTGGAGACCACCGACCTGATCTTCGCCGTGGACTCGATTCCGGCGATCTTTGCCATCACCGCGGACCCGTTTCTGGTCTTCACGTCGAATGTTTTCGCGATTCTCTGCCTGCGCAGCCTGTACTTCGGCCTCGCCGGGCTCATTGAGAAGTTCAGGTATCTCAAGGTTTCGCTGGCGTTGGTGCTTGGAATCGTCGGCGTAAAGATGCTTGGAATGAAGTGGATTAAGGCCTGGCTTGGTGACGACACGAACTTCTGGCTTCTCGGGATCATCTTCGCGGTGCTGATCGGCGGGGGAATCGCCAGTTGGGCGGCCGACAAGGCGGAGGCCAAGAGCGCTTCATAGCGCTCTTTTTTGCATTGACTTTCGTTGTTCTGAAAAACAGAATAAAGCGTGCACCAGGCATCCCAAACACGGCCATTCGATGTTGTCGTCGCCCTGCGGCTCATTCGGCCGGCGGGCACCCTCGCCGCGATCGGCGACGAACTGGCCGCTTCGCCGAGCCAGGTGCACGCCGCGCTCCGGCGCCTGAGCGACGCCGGACTGCTCAAGCCGGAGTCGCGGGCGACGAACACTAGGGCGCTGCTGGACTTCCTCCTTGGTGGGGTGCGCTACGCGTTCCCAGCCCATCGTGGCCCGCTGCGCGATGGCGTCCCAACCGCGTATTCCGCGCCGCCGCTCAACGCGAGTGTCGACGCCATCGATGTCGTGGTCTGGCCGGCCGCGTCGCAGGGCGACGTCGTGCGTGGCTTCAGTGTGACGCCGCTGTACCGCCGCGCGCCGTTGCTGCGTGAGCGCTCGCCGGAGACCTACCAGCTACTCACGGTCGTCGACGCGCTACGGCTCGGGGATCCGCGTCTGCGTCCGCACGCGCGCACTGCACTCGACGCGCTCGTCGGCGCCTAGCCGCGCGGGCGCACGGGGCGAACTCAGCGTCCGGGCGAGACCGACGCGCGCAGCAACTGCACCTCCGCGTGGCGAAAGCAGTCGGTGAGATGGTCGTTCACGAGGCCCATCGCCTGGAAAAAGGCGTAGGCGGTCGTCGGACCGACGAATCGCCAGCCCCGCCGCCGCAGTTCTTTCGAGAACGCCGTCGATTCGACGCTCGTGCTCGGGATTTCGGCGCGCTGCTGTCGCGTGGCGACTCGCGCCGGCGCAAACGACCACACGAACCGCGACAACGATCCCTCGCGCGCCACGAGCTCCGCGTAGGCCCGGGCATTCTGAATCACGGCCTCGATCTTGCCGCGATGCCTCACGATACGCGCATCACCAAGTAGTCGCTTCACGTCCCCATCTGTGAACTCTGCGACCCGTTCCGGCACGAAATCGAAAAATACTTCTCGAAAAGAAGGACGTTTCCGGAGAATCGTGATCCAGCTTAAGCCGCTTTGAAAACCCTCAAGTGCAAGTTTTTCAAAAAGACGCACGTCATCCGTAACCGGAACAGCCCATTCCTCATCGTGATATCGCACGTACTCACTATCATTTCCACACCACCAACAGCGCTTCATAGCGCCAGTAAACTCTTTCGACTCGCTCAAGCGTAACCCCGGAGCGCAAAGAACTTAGCAACCTCCTCCGGCGAGTCGACGACTTCCAACCAGCCTGGGCGCAGCGCCAAACGGACAACCACAGCCCCTCCTTCCGATACTATTGCAATGGCGTCCGTGAAGTCGCACTTGGCCACCGCCCCGTCCGGAAGCTCAATCCCGGGAATCCCGCTGAACTGAATCGTGTGGTCGGGGCCCAGATCCGGCCGACGCTCAAACCACGTGATGCCGCGGAATACCACGACATCGTTGCCGTCCGACGTGAATGCGGAATCCCGAAGCGGCAGCGACTCTGAGTCGTCGATGAAATCCGCGACCACGCACGAGACTTCGAACCCTGGCTCGATCTCCGCGCGATCCACGTGTACGCGCACGGTGCCGCCATCGCGCAATCGCACCCGGAACTCGCCCTCGGCCAACTCCCACGCCGCCCACCCGTGCCGCAGGCGCTGCAGCGCCCCGAGGGAATCCGTGTCAGCGATGAACGAATAGCTCCGCAGCGCGTCGGTCATTCAGGAAATCTACAATGCCGCCCCGCGCGCCTAGAACATCAGTGACAGCACGCCCACTACGACGAGGATCGCGATGGCATCGAGCGCAAGGCCGGCCCGCGCCATCTGCCGCACGGTCAGCACACCGCTGCCGAACACGATGGCGTTCGGAGGCGTCGCCATCGGCAACGCATAGCCCACTGACGCGGCCAAGCCGATCGTGAGCATCATCAACAGCGGCGGCTGGCCGAGGGCCGCGGCAAGCGCAACGGCAATCGGCATACCCATCGACGCTGTGGCTGCGTTCGACGCCAGCTCCGACACAATCACGGTCACGACCGCGACGCCCAGCAGCACCAGTGGCAGCGGCAGGCCCTCGAGCCCACCCATCCAGAGGCCGATCTTCGTCGCCAGGCCGCTCGACTCCATCGCCGCGGCCAGCGACAATCCGCCGCCGAACAGCAGCAACACATCCCACGGCAGTTGGCGCGCCTCCCGCCAGGTCAGCAAGGGCCGCGACACCTCGGCCTCATCTCTCCGGCCAGGCACGATGAACAGAGCGATCCCGCCGATAACGGCGATCCCCGCGTCCGTGAGGCCCGGCACAAGATCCGTCAGCCCGAACACCGTCAGCGAACCGATCACCTTGGGCTCGCGAAAGAACCATCCTGCCGCCATCGCCACGAACACCATCATTACGCGCCGCTCGCCGACGGACATCCGGCCCAATGCCGCCTGCTGTGTCCGTAGCGCGGCGACGCCATCGGCGGCGAGCGAGATGCGCTCGCGGTGGAACACGAACACGAGCAACGCCCAGCAGATGGGCAGCAACATCGCCGCGATGGGCAAGCCGAACTTCAGAAACGAGAAGAAATCGAGATTCACGCCGATCAGCTCACGCGCCGCCCCGGCCAGAATCAGGTTCGGCGGTGTACCGATCAGCGTCGCCATCCCCCCGATGCTCGCCGAGAACGCGACGCCGAGCAGCAGCGCGATTTGCTGGCTGCGCGCCGCGTCGTCGTCGCCAAAGCGCGCACCGATGGCCAGCGCGATGGGATACATCATCGCCGCGGTGGCGGTGTTCGAGATCCACATCGAGATCGCAGCCGTCGCCAGCATCACGCCGAGCACGAGCCGACGCGAATCCGTGCCGACACGCAGGATCACGGCGAACGCGATGCGCTCGTGCGCCCGCCAGCGCTGCAGCGCTTCGGCCAGGAGGAAACCGCCGAGGTAGAGATACACCACCTCGTTGGCGAACGGCGCCGTCGCATCGCGCGCGGTCGTGGCACCCAGCGCGGGAAACAGCGCGATCGGCAGCAGCGCCGTGACCGCGAGCGGCAAGCACTCGCTGATCCACCAGATGGCCATCCACGCCGCCACGCCGAGCACAGTGGCCTGCGGCCCGTCCAGACCGCCGGGCGCCAGCAGGCGCAGCACGAGAAACGCGGCCGGACCGGCGAGAAGCGGAAGGGGCCGTATGGGCGTAGCGGTAGACGCGGAGGGGGGCACGGCGGCAAGTTGACCCGCTTCTGGGGTACTGCACAAGCGCCGTGCTGAATCCCGTACTCCGCTTGGCACGTCCTGACCCATATCCCGCCACTCGTTCCTGGTGTTCCTCCTCCTCGCACTCACCGTCGCGCTGAGCGACACGCTCCCGGCACCGCCCTCGGACACGTCGACCTATGAGTCCACCGCGCTCCGGGCGCTGGTCGGCGAAGCGGCCGAGGTGAACCGCCGGGTGCCGGAGGCGCTCGGCGGCTATCGTGCGCAGCTGGAATCAGAGATCTCGATCGGTAACCGTCGCTCCGAGCGGATGGAGATGTCCGTGCAGCTGGAGCAGATCGCCAGCACGCTCGAATGGGACCGGACCGGCCGATATCGCCAGACGGTGATCGGCTACCGCTCCCAGCAGATCGGGACGAGCATCGCCACGCTCGGATTCTTTCGCTCCGGCTGGGCCGTGCCCTCGCTCTACGGGAATCGGCTCGCACTGCTGTTTGGCCGCGACACGACGGATGCCCTGCGCCGTCGCCGCCGTGGCGAACCGCAGTACGCGGTCCATCCGCTCGCCGACGATCGCGAGCAGTACTATCGCTTCTCGGGCGGCGACACGGTCTTCACGATGCGGGTCGACAACCGCGAGATCCCCATCGTCCGCGTCGACGTCCACCTCCGCGACGACGTGCCACAGCGCAGCGTGGTCTTCGTCGGTGAACTGGACCTCGATGCGACCCGCAAGCAATTGGTCCGGATGCGCGGCTACTTCGCCGTCGTCGGCGGGCCGAAGCCTCGCTTCGACATCCTCCGTGAAGCACGCCTGCAGGGCATCGCATTCGTCGAAGCGGTGAACGCCGAGATCGACGGCGAGTTCTGGCTGCCGCGCTACCAGCGTTTCGAGGCGCACGCCACGTCCAACACCGTCGGCGAGAGTCGCGCCGTGTTCCGGATCATCACGCGCTATCGCGATCGCGAGCTTCTGCCGCCGCCGCCAACGGTCACCATAGGCGCGCCGGACGACACGTTGCGCGTGCAGCCGTTCCGACTCGCCGTCGAGTCGATGGACTCGCTTTCGTCCTACCGCGGTTGGCGCAACGAGCTCGGCGCCGAGAACGCCGAGGTCTCGGCGGAGGACTTCACGGACATCGCGCCCGATCAATGGAACCCGCGCGGCCCCCCACGCTTCTCGATCGAGACCGAGCGCTTTCTCGATGTCATCCGCACCGACCGCATCCAAGGCGTGTTCACCGGCGCCGGCGCGGTCTACCGTTTCCGTGATGCCGCCCCGGGTTGGACACTGCGCAGCGCCCTCGGCTATGCGTGGGAGGAACGCACACTGCGCGGACGTGCGATCGTCGAGCATCGTCGCGGTCGCACGATGACGCAGCTGCGCATCGGCCGCTCGCTCGACCTCACGAACGACTTCCGCAATCCCTACGACTCGGGCACGACGACGGCCGCATTGTTCGGACGCGATGAGTACGACTATGTCGACCGTCGGACGGCAATGCTGCTCGTGCAGCACTTCCTCGGCACGGACTGGCAGGGCCAGCTGCGCGTGGAGTCCGGATTCGCGCAGGACCGCGACGTCCGTCCGCGCTGGGCGGAAAGTCCCCTGCCGCTGGGCAGCGCGTTTCGGGACAATCGGCCCGCCACCTCCGGCGACTACTGGCGCAATGTCGTGACCTACGAGTGGCGGCCAGACGTCGCGCTGGAGTTCCTGCGCCCGGGGTTCGGCACGAAGCTCAGTTACGAGCGTGCCGACGGCCAGTTGCGATACCAACGCGCCGAGGGTCGCTTCACCGTCCGCCAGAATCGTGGCAGGCTCGCGCTCGGCGCGCGCCTCGACGTCGGCGTCGTCTCGCCCACGGCGCCGCCCCAGCAGTTCTTCGAGTTGGGCGCCAATCAGAACCTTCCGGGCTACGACTACAAGCAGTTCGCGGGCGACCAAGCTGCGGTGCTCCGCGGACAGGTCTACCACGGATTCGGAATCTTCGGGGCACCGCTACGGATCACGCAACGTGTCTGGCTGCCGCCCATATCACCGGGTGTGGCGTTGAGCGTCCAAGCGGGCTACGTGCGCGCGACGAACCCGGCCGCTCAGGCCACGGTGAATGCACTGGGCTCGGAGGTCACCGGCCACGTGCGCTCCTCCGCCGCGCTGACCCTGCGATTCTTTGGACAGGCGGTTGGACTGGGCGTTGCACGCCCGTTGGACTATCCTGGAGGATGGCGTTGGGTCTTCGAACTCGGTCAGCGGCTCTAGCCGCGGCGCTCGGCGTCGCGGTGGCCTGCCAAGGGCCGCCGGCGGCGGAAGCCGCGCTGACACCCTTCGAGCGCCTGGCGACCGATTCGCTGGCCGGCGACTCCGCCGCGTTCTCCGCGCTGCCGCCGACGCTGCAGGAGTTCCTCGACGTCCGCGCCGTGCTGGCCGATTCCGCCACCGCACGCTGTGACGTGATGCCCGCGCGCCAGCACCACGAGCTGCGTCGTCGCGTGCGGCTGCGCTTCGCCGATTCGTCGCGCGTGCTGCTCTACGCCGTCGCTGACGACTCGAGCGGCCAGATCGATCGCGTCGAGTACATCCGCCGCATCCCGATGCAGGGGCAGCGCGGCCTCATCTGGGACGGCGAGCGCGACCGCACGACATCGACTTGGTGGGGCGAGACGCGCTGGGGGCTCTCGCGTCGCGTCGAGCGCGGCGACATCCCGCGCGGCGGGCCGGTGCCTCGCGCCCTGCGCGCCCTCGGCCGTCAGCTCCTGCTGATGCCCTGCACCGAGAGCACGGACAGCACGGCGACTAGCGCGCCGTAAACTCGCCGACGAAACCGATCTCGGGTTCCAGCGACTGACCGAAGCGTTCGCGCACGGCCGTCTGCGCGTGCGCGATGACGGCCCGCACATCGGCGGCCGTCGCCTGGCCGAGGTTAACAATGATGTTCGCGTGGATGTGCGAGATCTGCGCGTCGCCGATGCGGAATCCCTTCAACCCGCATTGATCCACGAGGCGCCCCGCGCCGACGCCCTCGATCTTCTTGAAGATCGAGCCCGCGCTGGGATGCACGTCCAGCCACGGATGTCGCGCGCCGCGCCACGAGAGATTCTCCTGCAGCACGCGCTGCATCGCGGCCTGATCGCCGGGCGCCAGCTGGAAGTCCACCGCGAGCGCGATCTCTCCGCTCCCGTGCAGCCGCGACACGTCGTAGCCGAACCCCATCTCGTCGCGATCCACCACGGTGCGCAGGCCGGAGGGCAGCAGCAGCTCCACGTTGGCGACCACCTCGGCGATGAACATCGTGCGCTCGCGCTCCGGTGCCGGCGAGAGAAAATGCAGGTTCTGCCACACCGCGCCGCCCACCGTGCTGGGAATGCCGACGTAGTGCTCGAGCCCCGACCAGCCGGCCGCGACGCTGCGGCGAATCAGCTCGGCCACCGTCGCGCCGCTCTCGGCGCGCACGCGGCCCTCGTCGGCGATCACGATCGCGTCGGCCCGGTTGCGGACGACCAGGCCGCGGAACCCAGCGTCGCCGACGAGGATATTGGCCCCGAGGCCGAGCACGAAGACCGGAACCCCCGCCGTGCGCGCCGCGACCACGGCGCTGGCGAGCTCCTCGGCCGTCGTGGCATCGTACAGCACGTCCGCGGGACCGCCGATGCGGAACGTGGTGTATGGTGCGAGTGGTGCGCGAAGCCGGAGCCGATCGGCGCCGAGCGCCGGCGCCAGGATCTCGATGAGCCCTTCCGGGTCGCGCGACGGCCCTACTGACGAGGACGGATGCATAAGATGCGGGAAATCAACCTGCGACCGCTGCTGCTCGCAATCGCCACGACGGCACTGCTGCTCGCGCCTGCGGCTTCGGAGGCGCAGCTGCGCCCCCAGCTGGAGCGCACGATCCAGCGGCGGGTGCTCGGCAACGGCCTCGAGGTCATCGTGGTGCCGAGCCGCGGCGTGCCGATCGCGACGATCGAGCTCGTCGTGAAGAACGGCGCCTTCACGCAGCCCCCGGAATACGCCGGCCTCGCGCATTTGTTCGAGCATATGTTCTTCAAGGCGAACGACACCTACCCGGAACCGGACGCCTTCCTCGACCGCGCCGCCGACCTCGGTGCGCTCTTCAACGCCACGACGCGCGAAGAGCTGGTCAACTACTTCGTCACCGTCGTCTCCGACTCCGTCGAGGGCGGGATGCAGTTCCTCAACGCGGCGCTGCAGGGCGCGCAGTTCCGGGCCGACGAACTCGCGCGCGAGAAGCAGGTCGTGCTCGGCGAGTACGACCGCGCCGAGTCTTCGCCGTTCTTCCGGCTCGACGAGACGATCGGCAAGGTGCTCTGGGGCGACTTCTGGAGCCGCAAGAACACTATCGGCGACCGCGACGTCATCCGGAACGTGACGCCCGAGCAGATGCGCACGATCCGCGACCTCTACTACGTGCCCAACAACTCGGCGCTCATCATCAGCGGCGACGTCGATGCGGCGGCGATGTTCGCCCTCGCTGGGCGCGTCTTCGGCGGCTGGCCGCGCGGCGAGGATCCGTTCCGCCGCGCCCCCGTCCCCGCGGTGCCGCCGCTGCGCGAGAGCCGCGGCATCATCGTCGAGGAAGACGTCAACGCCGTCACCGTGCAGATCCAGTGGCACGGGCCGAGCGCGTCGAAGGACGAAGCCGCGACCTTCGCCGCCGACGTCTACTCCGACGTGCTCAACCAGCCGACGTCGCGATTCCACCAACGGCTCGTCGAGAGCGGGCTCTGGCAGGGCATCGTCGTCAACTACTACACGCTCAATCACGTCGGGCCGATCACCGTCAGCGGCCAGACGACGCCCGAACGCCTGCGTGAGGCGCTCGTCGCGCTGCACGCGGAACTCCGGGCCACGCTCGAGCCGGGGTATTTCCGTGACGAGGAACTCGAGGATATGAAGGCGCATCGCGCCGTGACCACGGCCTTCGGACAGGAGCGCGCCACGGAGAACTCGCACACGATCGGCTTCTGGTGGAGCGTCATCGGGCTCGACTACCACTTCCGCTACATCGACGAGATGGCGAAGCAGACGGCGGCAGACCTGCAGCGCTATGCCCGCACGTACATCGTCGGGAAGCCCCGCGTCACCGGTGTGATGCTGCCGCACGGCACGCGCGAGCGCCTTGGCCTCACCGAAGCCGAACTCGCGACGCTGGGGGCCGACCGATGATCCGCGCCCTCCTGCTCCTCGTCCTCGCGGCATCGGGACTCGCCGCGCAGGCGCTCCCCGACACCGGGACGATCCGCTTCGACGTCGGTGGCGTACGCGTGATCCATCGCCAGACGAACAACAACCTGTTCTTCGCCAACCTCTACCTGTTGGGCGGCACGCAGCTTGCGACGCCGGCGACCGCTGGCCTCGAGCCCTTCCTGCTCGACGTGAGCGAGCGTGGCACGCGCCGCTATCCGGGCGACCGCCTCCGGCGCGCGATGGCCCGCACCGGTAGCCAGATCGGCGTCGGCGCCGAACGTGACTGGACGGTCTTCGGCGTCGGCACGACGACCGATCGCATCGATTCCACCTGGGCGATCTTCACCGACCGCCTGCTGCACCCGACGCTTGCCGACGAGGACATCGAGTTCGTGCGGGCGATCACCGTCGCGGCGCTGGCCCAACGGCAGGACTCGCCCGACGCGCTCCTCGAGTACCTCGCGGACAGCGTCGCCTTCGCCGGTCATCCCTACGGCCTCGCGCCGCGCGGCACCGCGGCATCCGTCGCGGCGATCACGCGCGCGCAGTTGCAGCAGTTCCAGCGCGAGCAGATGCAGCAATCGCGGATGCTGCTGGTCGTGGTCGGCAACGTCCCGCGCGCCAAGCTGCAACAGATGGTCGCGTCAACGCTCGGCACCCTGCCGCGCGGCGACTATCGCTGGAACGCTCCGCCGACGGGCCAACCGCGTCCCGGCTCGAGCGTGCACATCGAAGCGCGGCGGCTGCCCACCAACTACATCCTCGGTTGGTGGGAAGGTCCGCCGGCCGGACACGCCGATGTTCCGGCCCTGCGCGTGGCATCGGCGATCCTCTCCGGCCGCCTGTTCGCCGAAGTGCGCTCGCGCCGCAACCTCACGTACGCCGTGGATGCGCGCTTCCGCGATGAAGCGCTGACCGCCGGCGGTCTCTACGTCACTACGACCCGGCCGGACACCACGCTCGGCATTATGCGGAACGAGATCCGCAACCTGCAGAGCTACCTGATTCCCACGGAAAACCTCCGACCGCTCATCCAGCAGTTCCTGACGGAGTACTTCATCGACAACGAATCGTCGAGCGACCAGGCCGATATGCTGGTCCGCGCCGAGCTGTACCGCGGCGACTTCCGCGCGGCGGAACGCTTCGTCGCCGACCTGCGCGCGGTCACCGGCGAGGACGTGCAGCGCGTCGCACGCAGCTACTTTCGCGGCATCCGCTTCGCGTACATCGGGAATCCCGCACAGGTGAACCGCTTCCGCCTGATGGGATTCTGAACGACCGCCGTGCGCCTCAGCGCGCGCGCTGCGCCAACACCTCGCGCACGCCGTCGAGCGAACCGCCGACGGCGCGCAGCGCCACCAGCGCGTGGTAGATGAGATCGGCGGTCTCTTCCGTCGCGCGCGCGACGTCGCCGTCGGCGCAGGCCGTGACGAGCTCGCTGGCTTCCTCGCCGATCTTCTTGAGTCGCAGGTTGCGGTCGGTCAGCAGCTTCTGGGTGTAGCCTGCGCCCGACGCCTCGGGCGCCGCGGCGCGCGCGGCGATCGTCGCGTCGAGTGTCGCGAGTGCATCGCCGCGCGCCGACGCGCCGAAGCAGGTGCGCGCCCCCGTGTGGCAGGCCGGGCCGGCAGGTTCCACCCGCGCGAGGACGGCGTCGCCGTCGCAGTCGGCGACGAGTTCGCGGACGCGCAGCACGTTGCCGCTCGTCGCGCCCTTGTGCCAGGGACCGCGGCTGCGGCTGAACAGGTGCAACTCGCCGCTCGCGAGCGTGCGCTCCAGCGCCTCGCGGTCGGCGTAGGCGAGCATCAGCACCGCGCCGGTGAGCGTGTCTTGGGCAATCACGCTCACCAAGCCGTTGCCCTTGGTGAAATCGAGGCGATCGAGGTCAATCATCGAAGTAGTCCCGCACGGCGGTGGCGAGTGATCTATTGGTGGCGATGGCTGAGCCGGCGAAAGCCGTCGCGCGGCCGCCGAGGTCGGTGAACACGCCTCCCGCCTCCTCGATGATGGGCTGGAAGCACGCGGCATCCCAGGGATTCACGATTGGATCCACCATCGCCTCGGCGCGGCCGGTTGCGACGAGGAGGTAGCCGTAGCAATCGCCCCAGGTGCGCGCGAGTGCCGATTCGCCGATGAGCGTGCGCCAGCCCTCGCGCTTGCTCGCGGTGGCGAAGCTTCGCTCATCCGTGATGAGGACCGTCGCGCCGGCCAGTGTCGAACAATCACTGACCCGCGCCCGCTGGCCGTTCCACCAACAGCCCGCGCCCGGCGCCGCGGCGATCGTCTCGGCCACGGCGGGAAAACAGGCCGCGCCCGCCAGCACGCGCTCGCCTTCGACCAGCGCGACGAGCGATCCCCAGAGCGGGACGCCGCGCACGAAGCTCTTCGTGCCGTCGATCGGATCGATGATCCAGCGCCGTCCCGACGCGCCCGCGAGCTCGCCGAGCTCCTCGCCGAGCACGCCGTCGTCGGGAAACCGGGCGGCGAGCCATTCGCGCGCGGCCGCCTCGGCCTCGCGGTCCGCGATCGTCACGGGCGAGCCGTCGGCCTTCGTCTCCACCGTGAGCAGCGAGCGATAGTGCTGCAGGGCCACAGCCCCGATGTGCCGCGCGAGTTCCTCGGCGGCGTGCAGGAGGTCGCGGCTCACGCGGCCACCTCCCGCACGGGCAAGGATGCCGCGCGCATCTCCGCCTTCAGCTCGGCGACCGTCGCGCTGCCGTCGTGCAGGATGCCTGCCACCAACGCGGCATCCGCGCCGCCCGTCACGATGGCCTCGCGCACGTGCGTCGCGCGGCCCGCGCCGCCCGATGCGATCACCGGAACAGACACGACATCGGCCACCGCGCGCGTGAGCGCGAGGTCATAGCCGTCGCGCGCGCCATCGCGGTCGATGCTCGTGAGCAGGATCTCGCCCGCGCCGCGGCGCGCGCACTCGGCGGCCCACTCAACCGCGTCGAGCCCGGTGGGCCGGCGTCCGCCAGCGACGTAGACGCGCCAGCCGTCGCCTTCGCGCTTGGCGTCGATGCTCGCCACGATGCACTGCGTGCCGAAACGCTCGGCGCCTTCGGTGAGGAGCTCGGGACGCCGCACGGCGGCGCTGTTCACACCGACCTTGTCCGCGCCGGCGCGTAGCGCCGCCGACATCGCCGCGACGGAATCGATGCCGCCGCCGATGGTGAGTGGGATGAACAGCCGTTCCGCCGTGCGGCGGGCCAACTCCAGCGTCGTGCCGCGGGCTTCGTGCGTTGCCGTGATGTCGAGGAATACGATCTCGTCGGCGCCTTCGGTCTCGTAGCGCGTCGCGAGTTCCACCGGATCGCCGACGTCGCGCAGCCCGACGAACTGCGTGCCCTTCACCACGCGTCCGCGGTCCACGTCGAGACAGACGATCAACCGTCGTGTGAGCGTCACTCGACCTCCATCGCGATCGCGCCCTTGGTGGAGAATACCGCCCCCGAATCCCGCGCCGCATCGCGCAGCGCGAAGCCCAGCGCCTTGAACGCCGCCTCGACGATGTGGTGCCGGTCCGCACCCCGCAGCACGCGCAGGTGCAGCGTGAAGCGCGCGGCATCGCAGAACGAACGCATCCAGTGATCGTACAGCGAGCTGGGAATCGGTCCCTCGTAGTAGGGTCGGCCGCCCACGTCGAGTACGGCCTGCACCAAGGCCTCGTCCATCGGCACCGTGCGGTCGCCGTAGCGCGCGGCGGTGGCCGGCAGGGCCTTCGCGATAGCCGGCCCGACGGTGAGCGCGACGTCCTCGATGAGGTGGTGCCGCAGGTCGCCGCGCGCGTGGATGGTAAGGTCGATGCCGCTGTACTTCGCCAACGCGGTCATCATATGGTCGAGGAAGGGAATCGACGTGTCCACCGCCGCCTTCCCCTCCCCGAGCCGCGCCTCGACGCGGATCTGCGTCTCCTTGGTGCTGCGTTCCACGACCACCGGCTTCATTCGGCAAACTCCTCGGCGACGACGCGCGCATCGAGCGTTTCGGTGTAGAGCGCCATCCCGAGCACCACGGCAGCCACGCCACGGTCCTCGAGACTGCGCAGGTCCTGCATCGAGCCGACGCCGCCCGAGGCGATCACCGGCCACGGCGAGGCATCGACGACGTCGGCCATCAGCGCCAGGTCCGTACCCTGCATCTTGCCTTCCTGCTGCACCGCGGTGACGAGCAGCCCGGCGAGCGGCAGCTCCGCCAACTCACGCAGCAGCTCGAGGATCTCCCGCGACGTCTCCTTCGCCCACCCGCGCGTGACGACCTTGCGGCCCTTCACGTCCGCGGCCAGCACGATCCGCCCCGGCGCGCGCTCGGCCTGCTCGGCAAGCCACTCGGGATCCTCGACGCCGCGCGTGCCGACGACGACGCGCTCGGCTCCGTCCTCGAGCAGCGTCTCGATGGCGTCGGTGTCGCGTACACCGCCGCCGACCTGCGCCGGCACGCCGCTGCGCGCGATGATCTCGCGCAGCAACTCGCGGTTGTTGCCGCGGCCCGTGGCGGCGTCGAGATCCACGAGATGCAGGCGAGAGAAGCCCGCCGCGACCCAGCGCTGTGCCACGCGCAGGGGATCGTCCAGGCGCACGGCTTCCCTGGCATAGTCACCGCCGACCAACTGCACGCAGTGGCCGTCGCGGAGGTCGATTGCAGGTATGGCAAGCATCAGCGAGGAACCTTGGGGGAGCGGACCGCCTTGGCTTCGGCGAGAAATGCCTCGACGAAGCGGCGGCCCGGAGTGCTGCTCTTCTCGGGATGGAACTGCACGCCCACGCAGTGGCCCTGCCGCACCGCCGCCGGGAAGCGATCGCGCCCGTGCGTGGACCAGGCAATCACCGCCGCTGCATCCGGCGGTCGGCAGGCGAAGCTGTTGGCATAGTATGCGATATCCAACCCGCTCGTGGCGAACAGCGAGTCGCTGCGCTCGTCGAGCGCGTTCCAGCCGATCTGCGGCAGGCGGTCGGCGTCCAGGCGTGTCACTCGCCCGGTGACGACGCCGAGTCCTGCGCCAGCGCCTTCGTCACTCGCATCGAAGAGCAACTGCATTCCCAGGCAGATGCCGAGAGTCGGCAGTCCGCCGAGAATGGCCGCGCGCATCGCGTCGCGGCCCGCCGCGAGCCGCGCCGCCGCCGGCGCGAAGGCTCCGACACCCGGGAGGATCAGCGCGTCGGCGCCCTGCGGCGCGCGCAGGGGATCCTCCACGACGATGATGTCGCGGTCGGCGCCCTCGAGTGCCTTGACCAACGAGTGCAGGTTGCCTGCGCCGTAATCGAAGACGTGGATGCGCATCACGCGAACACCTCGTCGAGCGCCGCGATCACGCGGTCCGTCTCGGCTGGCGGCGCGGCGCCGATGCGCAGGGCCTCGCCGATGCCGCGCAATCCGCTGAATGCGCGCACGCCGATGCCGAGCAGCCGGAACCGTTCGGCGACCGCGGTTGCCGACTCGTCGAGCGCCGCGAACACGAAGTTGCCCTCCGAGGCCCACACGCGCAGGCCTGCGCGTGCGCGCAACGCCGCCGCGAGGCGATCGCGCTGCGCGCGCGTCTCGGTTGCGACATTTCGCATCCAAGCGTCGTCGACCATAACGGCGGCAGCAGCGGCACGCTCCGCGAGGGCGTTGACCTTGTACGGGCCGCGCGCCTTGGTCACCGCGGCGACGAGCGCGGCTCCGCCCACGCCGTAACCCACGCGGAGTCCGGCCAGGCCCCAGGCCTTCGAGAAGGTGCGCGTGACGAGGACGTTCTCGCGCCGCGCCGCCTCGGCGCGCAGGTCGTGCGCGTCGGTGAACTCCCCGTAGGCCTCGTCGAGCAACACGACGCCGGGCGCCGCGTCGAACAACCGCAGCAGCTCGTCGCGCGGCGTCACCGTGCCGGTGGGGTTGTTGGGCGAGCAGACATAGATGAGAGCGGCGCGCGTTGCGAGCATCGCGTCCACGTCCATCGCCCCGCCCGCGCGCAGCGGCACGCCGATCGGCGCGAGCCCGTTGAGGCGCGCGAAGGTCGGCACCATCGAGAAGCTGGGATCCGCGTGCGCGAGCGTTGCGCCCGGTGTGGCGAAGGCGCGCAGGCAGGCATCGATGACGTCATCGCTGCCGCAGCCGGCGACAATGGACCGCTGTGGAATGTCGAGGCGCGCCGCCAAGGCCGACGTCAACGCATCGGCACTGACGCGCGGATAGTCGCGCAGCGCATCCACCCCGGCGTCGCGCACCGCGGCGAGCGCCGCGGGCGGCGCGCCCCACAGGTTCACGTTGTCGCGGAGGTCCAAGGTCACATCGGCCAGCACCGATGGCGCGTAGAGCGGGATGCCCGCGAGATCGGCTCGCATCGGCATCACGCGGTCCCCCACTGCCGCGCGGCGGCGGCGTGCGCCGGCAGACCCTCGGCCGTCGCGAACACGTCGACGTCGGCGGCGAGCGCGCGGGCCGCGTCGCGGTCGATGCGCTGCCAGGTCGTCCAGCGGACGAAGTCCAACGTCGAGAGTCCCGACCAGATGCGAGCGAGGCCGCCCGTCGGCAGGACGTGGTTGGCGCCGCTCAGGTAATCGCCGAAGGCCACGCTGGCCGTTTCGCCGACGAAGATCGTGCCCGCGCCGCGCAGTTCGGCGAGGATGCGCGCCTCGACCGACGGTGCGACCGCGAGCAAGAGGTGTTCGGCGGCCCAGGCGTTCGCGAACTCCACCGCGTCGACGAGCGACGGCACCGTGAGGATGCCACCGCGCGCCGCGAAGGCGGCGCGGATCACCGCGGCGCGCGGTTCGGCGTCGACACGCACGGCGAGTTCGGCGCCGACGGCGGCGGCCAACGCATCGCTGTCCGTCACGAGCACCACGGCGGCGACGGGATCGTGCTCCGCCTGCGCCAACATCTCGCGCGCGACGACGGCCGGTGTCGCGGATTCGTCGGCGAGCACGAGCAGCTCGCTCGGGCCGGCCGGCGCATCGATCCCGACCACGCCGGAGACCTGCAGCTTGGCTTCGGCGACGTAGGCGTTCCCCGGGCCGACGATGCGATCCACCGCGGGCACGCTGGCCGTGCCGAAGGCCATCGCCGCGACGGCGCCCGCACCACCCACCGCGAACACGCGATCCACGCCGGCAATCGCCGCCGCCGCGAGCAGCACGGCGCTGGGTGCTCCGCTCGCGTCCGGTGGCGAGCAGACGATGACTTCCTTCACGCCGGCGACGCGCGCGGGCACCGCGCCCATCAGCAACGAACTCGGATACGTCGCGCGGCCGCCGGGTGCATACACGCCGACGCGACCGAGCGGATCGGGCCGCCGCCCGATGATTGCACCGTCGGCGGTCGTGACTTCCTGCGTGACCGGCCGAAACGCCTCGTGCACGCGTCGGATGTTGGCCGCCGCTCGTTCCAGCGCGCGGCGCAGGCTTGGGTCCAGCGAGGCGAGCGCCGCGTCCCAGCGCGCGCGGGGGACTTCGAGGCGATCAAGCGTCGCGCCGTCGAACTCGCGGGCATACGCCAGCAGCGCCGCATCGCCGTCGCGCCGCACGCGATCGATCACTGCGCGCGTGCGTTCGCGCACGAGGTCGTCGGTCGTCGTGTTGCGGTCGAAGAGCGCGACCCGTGCGGTGGCATCCAGCTCGGCGAGCGGCCCGCGGGCCGCGAAGGTGAGCGTGCTCACGCCAACAACCTCTCGATGCGCGTCACGAGGATGCCCTCGGCGCCGATCGCCTTGAGGGCGTTGATGGTGCGATAGATGCCCGATGCCGGACACACGGCGTGCACCGCCACCTTGCTGCCGCCGTTCATCACGTCGATCACCGTCGGTCCGGAGATGCCCGGCAGGATGCGTTTCACCTCGTCGAGCTGCGCGCGCGGCACGTTCGCCATCAGGTAGCGCTGCCCGCGTGCAGCGAGCACCGACGCCAAGGCGTCGACGAGCTCGCGCAACGTACGGTCCCGCTCGCCGCTCGGCGCACGGCCGCTCGCCGGGCCCGCGACGATGAGCCGCGCCGTCGAGTCGAGCACGGTGCCGAGTTCGCGCAGGCCGTTGACGCGCAGCGTCGAGCCCGTCGAGGTGAGGTCCACGATGACGTCGGCGATCCCGAGGTGCGGGGCGATCTCCACCGCACCGGACACCGGGACCAACTCGACGCGCTTGCCCGCCGCGGCGAAGAACCGCTGGGTCAGTGCCGGAAACACCGTCGCGACGCGCGCGCCATCGGGGATGTCGGCGACACTGCGCACAGACCCGTCATCCTTCGTGGCGACAACCAGCCGGCAGCGGCCGAAGCCGAGGTCGAGACGCGACTCCAGCGGACGTCCGGATTCACTGACGAGGTCCCATCCGGTGATGCCGGCGTCCGCCGCACCGTCCGCGACGAACTCGGGGATGTCCTGGGCGCGCACGAAGATCGCTTCGAACTCGCCGCCCAGCGAGGCGACCAACGCGCGCTCGGAAGAAGCGCGGACTTCAAGACCTGCGTCGGCAAGGAGCGAGCGGGCGTCGTCGTGCAGACGGCCCTTGTTGGGAATGGCGAGGCGCAACATTGGGATGGCGAGAGGGGAAGGCGAGAAAACAAAACGACCCGTCCGGAGGTTCCGGACGGGTCGTGGGTGCTTCGGCGACGCTCGAACTGCGGTCAGCAGCTCCCGTACACACGCGCCAAGCTCCCGCGACCCGTCGGGCCGTGGTGATGGTGCGTGTGGTGGTGCTGGGCGAACGCCATACTCCAAGGCTAGTCGGTGATGGCCGAGGGGTCAATCGGCTGTCCAGCAATTGGCGTCGGACGGAACCCAGAACCTTATGTGGGAGTTATAGTTGGCACGGCGCGGACGATTGTGATATTTTTCACAACCCACGGGAAACGCCCCGTGGCGCACGTCCATCACATTTTTTTCAGTTCGGCCTGGAGGCCATTCGCAATGCAGTTCAAGGGTCTGGCGCTCGTTGCGAGCGCGATCATCTTCGCCGCCTGCGGCGGCGGTTCCGATTCGCAGCCTGCCGCCGAGACGACGCCGGCCGCGACCGCTGAGGCCACGCCGGCCCCGGCCGCCGGTGCCGCCGAAGCTGCGCCCGCCACGGGCACGGTTCACGAAGTCCAGATGCTCGGCGACGAGAAGGGCTATCGCTTCGAGCCGGCCAACATCACGATCAAGCAGGGCGATGCCATCAAGTTCGTCGGCGTGTCGGGTTTCCCGCACAACGTCGCCTTCGTCGGCACCGGCCTGAGCGACGCCGTCAAGGCGCAGCTCAACGCCAACCTCGGCACGGCGCGCCTCGCCGACCTCTCGTCGCAGATGTACCTCGCCGCGGGCGAGGGCTTCACGATGTCGTTCGCGAACATCCCGGCTGGCAAGTACGACTACAACTGCACGCCGCACCTCGCGATGAATATGGTCGGCACGATCACGGTGCAGTAAGCCGTCGCATCGGTTGACCGACGGGCGGTCGCGAGCGTGGCTCGCGACCGCCCGTTTGCTTTGTACGCCGCTTCTCGCTACTAGTGCAAAATGCCCCCGGCCACCGCTCGCTCACGTCCACCCCGCGCTCCGCTGACGGGAATGCTGTGGTTCGGCGCACGCCTCTCGCTGGCGCTGCGCCGCACGCGCGGCTTCCTGCGCTGGTGGCTCGGCGTCGGTGGCGCCGCGACGGTGGTCGCCCTGCTCCTGCCCGTCGCCATCCGCACGCCGGAGACCGCGCTCGCCGAGGCGCTCGCGCGCAGCGTCGCGGATAGCCTGCGTAGCGGCCAGCACCTGACGCGCGCGATTGCCCGCGCGGCCACGGCCGAGTCGTTGTCCGCCGCGGCCGCGACGCGCCCCGCCCCGCCGCGCACGCCGACGCCGGCACGCCCGGCGACCGCCGATGAATCACTCGCCCGCGCGATCGCCATCGCGCGCCAGGAAGGCGAAGCCCTCGCGCTGCTGTTCATCGAT
>DAOMNV010000001.1:25539-25839 GCA_035444005.1 Gemmatimonadaceae bacterium | reverse complement strand
GCGCCGGCCGTCGGGCAGACGCCGTCCTCGCCCTCGCCGCGCATCCGACGTTGGCTGCAGGGCCGCGGATGCGGGCCACGGCGGATTCGTTCCGCGTCGCTCGTGATGCGGCCGACGCGTATCGCCTCTCGGGCACGATCATCGCGATGGCGGAATATCGGCTGCGATCGCTTGGCGGCCGCGTCGAGGAGTCGACGGTCGCGCCACCGCCGGTGCCGTCGGTGGATACCGCGCAGCTCAACGCCATCCTCGTCGCCGAGCGCGACACGCTGCGCGCCGCCGAAGCGCGGCACGATTCTG
>DAOMNV010000001.1:0-25529 GCA_035444005.1 Gemmatimonadaceae bacterium | reverse complement strand
CGTCGTCGCGGCGGAGCAGGCGATGGCGGCGGCGCGGTCCTCCGTGCCGCTCGTCTCGCCCGGCTTGGCGATGCTTACGCTCGTGTTGCTCGGGTTGATCGTCCGCGTCACGCTTGCGATGCTGCGTGAACTGCGCGAACCGAAGCTCGCGCACCCGCTCGAGGCGGAACGCGCGGTCGGCGCCCCTGCCCTCTCGCACGTGCGCGATGGCCTGCCGGAGGGCCCGTTGCGCTTCCGTCCGAGCGGCGTCGATCCGTTCCGCGTGCTGTACCTGCACCTCACGTCCACGGGGACGCGCGAACGGTCAGTGATCGTGGCCGGTGACGACCAGACGGTGCTCGCCGCCGTCGCCGCGCGACTCGCGATCGCCGCCGCCGCCGATCACCGCACGACGCTCGTCGCCGAGTGGGACACCGAGCAGGTCGCGCTCGCGCGCATCTTCCGCGACCATCCCGAGCCTGGCGTGAGCGACGCGATGGCCGGCGCGTTTGCGTGGCGCGAGGTCGCGCGCAGCGTGGGCTCGAGCGACGGGCTCTCGATCGCGATGCTGCCTGCGGGGACGACGCACGCCGAGATCTCGGAGGAGCGACGCGCCGAGGCGATTGCCGAGTTCCAGCGCTTTCGTTCGGCGTTCGAGTTCACGATTCTCGCCGTTTCGCTGCGCGATCTCGCGCACGGCCGCGCGCTGCTGCCCGAGGCGCCCACGGTGCTCGCCGCCTCGATCGGCGTGACGCCACTCGATACGCTGGTGCGCAATGCCGCCGCGGCGGAGGCGAACGCGGCCCCGCTGCACAGCCTCGTGTTGTGGGATGCACCGCGGCCAGTGCTACCGTCGCGCGCGGAGCTGGCCGCGTGGCTTTCCAAGCGGAAGGGTCGGACGCCCGGCGGTTCATTTCGAGCGGTTCAAGAAGTCATCAAGAAGCCATCAGAAAGCCAGTAGAAGCTCTCATAATCGATTATCAACTTTCCGGAGCGCTCCGGCAATCCCGCACGCGCGTGGCAAGATTGGCAATAGGCGCAGGGCTTCGCCAATCGGCGTGACCCGCCCCCGACCTCCTGCGCCCGACCTGCGCGCCGACTAAGTTCCCGACGGACGATGACTGGCTACTCTGACCGCATCAATCACGCCTTCGCCTACGCGGCCAAGCATCACGACCGCGCAGTGCGCAAGGGTACGCGCCTGCCCTACCTCACGCAGCCCGCGAACGTCGCTCTGATCCTCACCCGCTACGGACAGGATGAGGACACCGTCGTCGCGGGCATCCTGCACGATGTCGTCGAAGACTGTCAGCGCGAGGGGTGGACGCAGGAGATGCTCGACGAGCGTGTCGCCGCGAAGTTCGGCGATGCGGCGTTGCGCGCGGCGGTGGCGGTGACGCGTCGCAAGCACGACGACGACGGCGTCGAGCTCTCGCGCGATGACGTGCGCAGCGATTGTCTCGCGCGCCTCGCGTCCGCCGGCGAGCCAGCGCGTTGGGTCTTCGCCGCGGACAAGGTGCACCACGCGGGCTCGTTGCTCGCCGACCTGCGCCGCACCTTCGATCCCGAAGCGGCCTGGAGCCGGTTGCCGGGTGGCCGCGCCGGCGTGCTGCAATGGTATCGCGAAGCGCTCGCGCGGCTGCGCGCTATCGGATTCTCGGCGCCGATCGTCGACGAACTCGCGGCGCTCGTCGACGCGCTCGAGGAGCGCTAGCGCCCTGCCCCGCTCGTCGCCGGATACGTCCGCGCGACGTAGTCGTTCAGGATCTCGAGGAACTCCGGCACGATGTGGTCGCCCTTGAGGGTGACCTTGAGCTTGCCGTCGACGTAGACCGGCGCCTTCGGCTCTTCGAACGTGCCCGGCAGCGAGATGCCGAGGTTCGCGTGCTTCGACTCGCCGGGTCCGTTCACCACGCAGCCCATCACCGCGACCTTCATCTCCTCGACGCCGGGGTGCGACTCGCGCCACACGGGCATCTGGTCGCGCAGGTAGTTCTGGATGTCCTCGGCCATCTTCTGGAAGAACGTCGACGTCGTACGCCCGCAGCCCGGGCACGAGGTCACCTGCGGCGTGAACGACCGCAGCTCGAGCGATTGCAGGATCTGCTGCGCGACGAGCACTTCTTCCGTGCGATCGCCACCCGGCCGCGGCGTGAGCGAGACGCGGATCGTGTCGCCGATGCCTTCGGCGAGAATCAGCGACAGCGCGGCAGTCGTGGCAACGACACCCTTCGTGCCGAGGCCGGCTTCGGTGAGGCCGAGGTGCAGCGGATAGTCGCAGCGCGCCGCGAGGCGCCGGTAGACGGTCACGAGGTCCTGCACCTGCGAGATCTTCGCGGAGATGAGGATCTGGTCGTGGCGCAGTCCCGTCTCCTCGGCGAGCGCCGCGGAGCGCAGCGCGGACTCGAGCATCGCCTCGAAGTACACTTCCTTCGCTTCGAGCGGCTCGGCGCGCTTCGCATTCTCGTCCATCATCGCCGTCAGCAAGTCCTGGTCGAGCGAGCCCCAGTTCACGCCGATGCGCACCGGCTTGTCGTGGTCGACGGCGACCTGCACGATGGTGCGGAAGTTGTCGTCGCGATGCTTGGTGCCGACGTTGCCGGGGTTGATGCGGTACTTCGCGAGCAACTCGGCGGCCTTCGGATACTTCCGGAGCAGGAGATGGCCGTTGTAGTGGAAGTCGCCGACGATCGGCACATCCACGCCCTTGTCGGCCAGGCGCTGCATCAGCTCGGGGATCGCTGCCGCCGCCTCGTCGTTGTTGACCGTCACGCGCACGATCTGCGAGCCCGCCCGCCAGAGCGCGGCCACCTGCGTGGCGGTGCCGGCGGCGTCGGCCGTGTCCGTGTTCGTCATCGACTGCACGACGATCGGATGGTCCGAGCCGACCTTGACGTTGCCGACGGTGGCGGTGACGGACTTGCGGCGGGGCTTGAATGGCGACGGCACGAAACACCTGCGGAATGGGGTGGGGAAGGGCCGCGAGGCCGTTTCCGATACCTACAATGTTACCAACGCGCGGCGGTGGCCCCAACGGTCCCAGCAGCGCAATTCCGCACGCCGCCCCTCTGAAACGGGCAAAAATCGGCCCTCGGGGCAGGGCGCTCGCAGCAATGCGGCGATGGGGCCCGGAACACGGTGCTATTGCGGGGCGTACCGGGGCACCCTAGCTTTCCAGCGTCCCTTAGACAGACTGGGGGATGGTCCAACGCGAGGGACCCTAGAGTCTCGCGAGTACGATTGTGCAGGTGCGGCGCGTTCCGCTCCCAGCATCAATCAACATCATCAGGAGTAGGGAATGCGTACGACCGGCAAGGTGAAGTGGTTCAACGATGCGAAGGGCTTCGGTTTCATCACGCCCGACAACGGCACCAAGGATTGCTTCGTGCACTACAGCGCGATCCAGGGCACTGGCTTCAAGTCGCTCGCCGAAGGCGACGCCGTTGAGTTCGACATCGTGCAGGGGGCCAAGGGCCCGGCTGCCGAGAACGTCAACAAGGTTTCGTAACCACGAGCCGGCACAATCGGGCGGGGCCCGGAGCAATCGCTCCGGGCCCCGTTTGACGTTCTAGCCTCTTATTCGCTGCGGATCAGGCATCACCGAGCGGCATCGCAGCGCTGGACCTGCCCGGGCGGCCACGCGGTCGGCGCACGACAATCTCCACGGCGGCCTCCAGCCGCGCCTGCACGTGGTCCCGAAGCGCCCGCAGGTCGGCGCCGATCTGCACGAACGCGCCGGCCTGGAGACTGCCCACGAACTCTGCCTCAGGCGCCACGTTTCCGGACTGATCGGAGCGCCCCATCAGGCGTCGTGCTACCGCAAAGGCCTCGCGGGTTGGGATGCCAAGGGCCTGATGCAGGTCGCGGGTGAGCATTAGGTCCTCAAGCAGCGTCACCGGAATGCGACGCTCGACTCCCTGACGTCCCGATGGGAGCGCCGCGCTGCCAAGCCGAAGGAGCAGATTGTCGAATGTCTTCTGGTCGAGCTCAAGAATCGCGGCTGCAGTGGCGGCAGTGACCGCTCGCAAAAGAACCTCTGGTTACAGTATTTCCAAAATCTACGGAAACACCGCTCGGTTCGCCATATCAAATATTCTTGCAGTTAAGAATATCCTGAAACAACAGCTTCTTATAGAAGCGAACGGCGCGCCGCGTCGAGTTGAGCGGCCACTGAGTTCGGGCCGGTCCCTCCGGCGATGTCGCGGTGGCTCAATGAGCGCTCGGGTGTAAGCTCCGCGAGCACATCCTGCTCGAACGCCGAGTGCGCCGCCGCGAACGACGAGAACGGAAGCGCGCTCAGGTCCACGCCAGACTCTTCGGCCTCGCGCACCAGACGGCCCACGGCACCGTGCGCATCGCGGAAACTCACCGATCGACGCACCAGATAGTCCGCCAGATCGGTCGCCATCATCGCACCGCTGATTGCCTCGCGCATCCGACCGATCTCAAAGCGCAGGGTCGCGATCGATCCTGCGACGGCCGGGAGCAGCAGCACCATCCCATCCACCGCATCGAACAACGCGCGCTTGTCTTCCTGGAGATCCTTGTTGTAGCCGCTCGGCAGACCCTTGAGCGTGCCAACCAAGGCGACAAGGTCGCCGAGCATCCGCGCGCCGGATCCGCGGGCGAGCTCAAGCGCGTCAGGATTGCGCTTCTGTGGCATCATCGACGATCCGGTCGAATACGAATCGCCATAGCGCACAAAGCCAAACTCGCTGGATCCAAAGAGGATCAAGTCCTCTGCGATGCGCGAGCAGTGCGTCCCAAGCATCGTCAACGCAAAGAGCGCCTCGGCGATGAAATCGCGATCGCCCACGGCGTCGATGGAGTTCTGCGAGATCGCCGCGAATCCGAGCGCCTCGCGCAGTTGGTCGCGGGGAATCGGGAAGGCGGAGCCGGCGATTGCACCCGAGCCGAGCGGGAGGACTGCCGCGGCGCGCCGGGCCGCCGCCAAGCGCTGCCGGTCGCGATCGAGTGCCCAGAAATGTGCGAGCAACCAGTGAGCCACCGAGACGGGCTGTGCGCGCTGCAGATGTGTATAGGCCGGCATCAGCGCGTCCTTGTGCGCTTCGGCCTGGAGCAGCAGCGCCTCCTGGACCTGACGCACGAAGACATCGACGCGTTCCACCGCGTCCATCGTCCACATCCGGGTTCCGGTCGCGACCTGGTCGTTGCGGCTGCGACCGGTATGCAGGCGACCAGCCGGGCCACCGACCTCGAGGTGCAGCAGGCGGTCGACGAAGGTGTGTACATCCTCGTCAGACGCGATCGGCTGCTCGCCCGCGGCGATGCGTGCCGCGACACGGTCGAGCCCGTCCCGCACCAACGCCGCTTCCTCGGCGCTGTACACGCCGGCCGTCGCCAACGCCGCCGCCCACGCCTGCGACAGCCGGACGTCGAAGGGCCAGAGCCGAAGGTCCGTGCCGATGGAACGGTTCACAGCCTCGAGCTCCGGCGCGGGACCGCCGGCGAACCGGCCACCCCAGAGTTTATGCGAGCCGTCGTGGCTGCTCACAGAGATGCTCCTGCGCCCACGGGGACGCGCGAAATAAGAAGGACAGACGCGGGAAAACTATCCGCATAACTATGCGATTGGAAGAGCGAATCGGCGCGTACACCGCCTCAATGAGCAGCGCGCGCCGATGTCGCGCCGCAGAGCGCGACGGGTCGAGTCAGCGCGCGCGCTTCGCGAGTGCGCCGAGTCGCCGGGCAAGGCGTTCGCGGGCGTGTTCTGAGCGGCAGATCATCAAGATGGTGTCGTCGCCGGCAATGGTGCCGAGCACGTCGGGCGAGGCTTCGGCGTCAATGGCGGAGGCCACCGGCTGTGCACCGCCGATGACCGTCTTGAGCACGAGCAGTGGGCCGACGCCGTCGAGCGACAGGAACAGCTGCGGCAGGATGGCGGCCAACGGGGCGCGGCTGCCGTCGTCGCCGCCAGTGGTGTCGCCCGCGACGTAGCGCAGGCCCTGCGGCGACGGGACGCGCGCGACGCGCAGGTCGCGCAGGTCCCGCGACAGCGTCGACTGGGTTACGTCCCAGCCTTGGCGGTGCAGGAGCTGGCGCAACTCTTCCTGGCTGCCGATCTCGCGCGTGGCGATGAGCTCGAGAATGGCGTGCTGGCGTTCGCGCTTGTTGGCGGTCACGGGACGGGGGCAGGGGGACGGCGGAGTGTACCTAGGCGCTCACGCCCACGGAAGCGGACGCATTGACAGCGCGGCGAAGCATTATTATGCATTATCCGTGCATAAGATTCCAGTCGGCGTGCTCGGCGCCTCCGGTTACGCGGGGCGCGAGCTTTCGGCGTTCATCGCCCAGCATCCGCAACTCTCGCTCGCCTTCGCCACGGCCAACGCCCAGCGCGGCGAGACGCTGGAGCTGCCCGGGGGTGCAATCACCTTCGTGGCCACCGAGGACGCGCCGCTCGCAACGGCCGAGCTCGTGTTCTCCTCGCTGCCGCACGGCGCGAGCGCCGAATGGGTCGCGCGCGCGCGCGACGCAGGTGCGCGCGTGGTGGATCTCTCGACCGATCTCCGCATCGGCAACGCCGCGAGCGAAGTCGTGCCCTACGGGCTTACGGAATGGCAGCGCGACGCCGTGCGCGGTGCGCGCGTCGTGGCGAACCCGGGCTGCTACCCGACCTCCGCGTTGCTCGCGCTGCTGCCGTTGCTCGAGCGCGACCTCATCGCCCACGGCGGCACCGTGTCGGTGAACGCCGCCAGCGGCGTGACGGGTGCGGGACTCTCGCCGCGGCTCGACCTGCTGTTCGGCGAGCTCACGGAGAACTTCCGCGCCTACGGCGTCGGCAACACGCATCGCCATCTCAACGAGATGCGCGCGGCCGTGCAGCTCCTCGGCCGAGACGTAGATCTCCTGTTCACGCCGCACCTGCTGCCCGTCGCGCGCGGGATCCTCTCGACGATCACCGTGCCGCTGCGCACGGAACTCGCCGACCCGCTCGAACCCTGGCGCGCGCGCTACGCCTCGGAACCATTCGTCGAGGTCGTGGAGGCCTTGCCCGAATTGCGCCAGGTGCAGCGCCGCAACGTGGCGCGCATCGCCGTGCGTCGCGTCGAGCACGTCCGCACGCCGACGTTGCAGGTGTTCTGCGCGATCGACAACCTCGTGAAGGGCGCCGCGGGCCAGGCGCTGCAGAACGCCAACCTGATGCTCGGTCTCGACGAGACTCTGGGCCTGCCGAAGTGACGACGCGCGTCTTCAAGTTCGGTGGCCGTGCCCAAGCAGCGCCCGGCCTCGCGTCCGCGATCGCCGCGGCGGCACAGCGCGCGCAGGTCGTCGTCGTGCACGGTGGCGGCGACGAGGTGAGCGCGATGCAGCGACGTCTCGGGCTCGAGCCGCAGTTCATCGGCGGACGGCGCGTCACCAGCGAGGCCGACCTCGAGGTCGTGCGGATGCTGCTCTCCGGCAGCGTGAACAAGCGACTCGTCGCGCAGCTGCTGAGCGCCGGCGCGCGCGCCGTCGGCTTGAGCGGCGAAGACGCTGGGATGCTGACCGCGCGCGTCACCGACCCGACATTCGGTCGCGTCGGCCGGGACGTCGCCGCCGACGTGACGCTGCTGCGCCAGCTCCTCGCCGCCGGTTGGCTGCCGGTGCTCTCGCCCCTCGCGCGCGACCGCGAGTCAGCCGAGGGCCTCGGCCTCAACGTGAACGGCGACGATGCGGCGACCGCCATCGCCGTCGCGCTCGGCGCCGACGAACTGTGTTTCGTCGCGGACGTCGACGGCGTCCTCGAAGCGGGGCAGCGCATCCCGCGACTCGATCCAGCCGGCATCCGCGATCTCGCCGACCGCGGCGTCGCGCAGGGCGGAATGCTCGCCAAGCTCGAAGCTGCCGTCGCCGCGCTCGAGGCCGGCGTCGGTGCGATCCGCATCGGGACGCTCGAGCTGTTGCACGACCCGCAGGCCGGTACCACCATCGTTCCCGCCGTTCCCGCATCCTAAGGATCGCCCCGTGACCGCAGCCGCCCTCCCGATGACCGACTCCCTGCTTGGCACCTATCGTCGCGCGCCGATGGAATTCGTGCGGGCGGACGGCGTGCGTCTCTATGACGCCGACGGCAAGGCCTATCTCGATTTCGCCGCGGGCATCGCCGTCAACGCGCTGGGCTACAACGACGCGGGCGTGAACGCGGCCATCACGGAGGGCATCGCGTCGGGGTTGATCCACACCTCGAACCTCTTCCGCACGGTGGCCGGCGAGCAGCTGGCCGACAAGCTCGTCGCGGCGTCGTTCGCCGATAAGGTCTTCTTCTGCAACTCGGGCGCCGAGGCGAACGAAGGCGCGTTCAAGTTCGCGCGCCGCTGGGCGCGCAACGTCGGCGGGCCGGCGAAGCACGAGATCATTTCGCTGCGTGGCGCGTTCCACGGTCGGCTTTTCGGCACGGTCGCGGCGACGGATCGCCCGCAGTACCGCAACCACTTCCGGCCGCTGGCGGGTGGCATCCACATCCACGAGCGCTCGATCGAAGAACTCAGCCAGGTGATCAGCGCCGAGCAGACGGCGGCGGTGATCGCCGAACCGATTCAGGGCGAGGGCGGCGTGCGCGTGCTCGACCACGGCTTCCTGCGCGAGCTGCGCGCGCTGACAGCGGAGCGCAACGTCCTTCTGATCCTCGACGAGATCCAGTGCGGCTATGGCCGCACGGGCAGCTTCTTCGCGTACGAGCAGTACGACATCGCGCCCGACCTGCTCACGATGGCGAAGCCGATGGCGGGCGGCCTGCCGATGGGCGCGGTGCTGCTGACGCAGCGCGTCGCCGAGGCGATCCAGCCCGGTGACCACGGCACGACCTTCGGCGGTGGTCCGCTCGTGGCCCACGTGGCCAACCACGTGTTCGACCGGCTGCACGACCCGGCGTTGCTCGCCCACGTGCGGCGCGAGGGCGAATGGCTCGGCGACCAGCTCCTGGCGCTCAACGCACGCTCGGCGAAGGTCCGCGCGGTGCGCGGTCGCGGCCTGATGTGGGGCGTGGACGTGACGGACCCGGCTAAGGACGTCGTGGCCCGTGCGCTCGGGCAGGGCCTGATTCTCGTCGGTGCCGGCGACCACACGATCCGCCTGTTGCCGCCGCTGGTGATGACGCGCGCCGAGCTCGCCGAGGGCCTCGCGGCGCTCGAGGCGGCGATCGGTTAACCAACTTCCGGCGGCGTCCCCCTCTGGTGGGATGCCGTCGGAAGGCGCAACGTTGGGGCGCGTTCACCTCCCCTTCGCCCATCCGGTATGCGCGCTCCGCCCGCCATCGAGCTTCGCACCTTCGGTCGCCACGGCGCGACCACCATTCTCGGCCTCGGCACGCGGCGTCTCGCCGAGGCCGGCCAACAAGCCACCATCCGCGTGATCCGCGAGGCGATCGACGCCGGCGTCAACGTGCTCGAGATCTCACCGGGCTTCGCCGACGGGCGCGCGGAGCGCTGGGTGGCGATGGCGCTCAAGGACGGGTATCGCGAGAAGGTGAACCTGGTGTGGCAATGTGCCGCCTACCTGCGCGACTACAAGACGTCGATGGCGCAGCTCGAGGCCACGCTGGCCGCGCTAAAGACCGACCGCGTCGAGGTCTTCTCGTTCCACCAGATGATCTACGACAACGACCCCGATTGGCTGTACGACCACGGCGGGTTGGATGCCGGGCAGGAGGCGCGGGACCAAGGGCGCGCGCGCTGGCTGGGGTTCCACGGCGAGAAGTCGCCGCACATCGCGCTCAAGCTGCTCGCGCGCGGATTCGCGTGGGATGTCGCGCTGATGCCGCTCAATCCATTCGATGCGTCGTTCCGCAGCTTCGAGAAGCAGGTGCTGCCGGAGGTGATTCGCCGCGGCGGCACGGTGATCGCGACGAAGCCGCTCGCCGGCGGTGCGGTGCAGGGCAGCAAGGTGCTGAAGGTGGACGAGGCGTTCCGTTATGTTTGGTCATTGCCGGTGAGCAGCGTACTGGTGGGTTGCGACAGTCCGGCGATCCTCAAGAAGACGCTGAAGGCGGCGACGTCGTACCAGCCATTCCACGCCGGCGAGATGGATGCCGTGCGCGCGAAGGCGCGCGCGATGGCCGGCGACGGACGTTTCGAGCGCTACAAGACCACGCAGGAATTCGATATGCCCGCCGGCCTGGCGGTGCACGGCTACTGACCTTCCGCCCCGCATCGATGTCCGCTCGTCAATTCACGCGCCGCGCGCTTGTCGCGGCGCTCGTTTCCGCGCTCCCCGTCGCCGTAGGCGCACAGTCCGCCCGTGTTCCGGGCTTCTCGCGGCAGACCACCGAGGCGCAGCGTGCCGCCGAGCGCGCGGCGATTGCCGTGCCGGATACGGCGCGCGCGCAGCAGCTCGCTCGTCAGTTGGCGGATCGTCCGCACATCGCCGGCACGCCGGCGCAGGCCCGCACGCGCGACCTCGTGATCGCGGCGATGCGCGAGGCCGGGCTGGCCACGGAAGTCGGGGAGTACGAGGTCTGGCTGCCGCACACGGTGGACTACGGCGTGTGGCGCATCCAGCCGCAGCCGAAGCAGCTCGAGCTGCGCGAGGGCCGCGTGCCCGAAGACCCGACGACGATGACGACCGACGAGTACCCGACGGTCAACGGCTACAGCGGCACCGGTGACGTCACCGGCGAGGTCGTGTACGTGAACTACGGGCTGGTCGAGGACTACCGGCAACTCGACTCGATGGGCGTGAGCGTGCGCGGCAAGGTGGTGATCGCGCGCTACGGGCGCAGCTTCCGCGGCATCAAGGCACGCGAGGCCGAGCGGCACGGCGCCGTCGCACTGCTGATGTACTCGGACCCGCAGGACGACGGCTACGTGCGCGGCGACGTGTATCCGGAAGGCGCGTACCGCAACGAGCGCGGCGTGCAGCGCGGCAGCGTGATGAACGGCGCCGGCGATCCGACGACGCCGGGGTATGCTTCGAAGCCGGGCGTGCCGCGCCTCTCGATCGACTCGCTGCCCGTGCCGCGCATTCCGGTGCTGCCGCTTTCGTACGGCAATGCCATCGAGCTGCTGCGCGACGTGCGCGGCACCGACATCCCGGCGAGTTGGCAGGGCGGCTTGCCGTTCCGCTATCACGTCGGGCCGGGCCCGGTGGTGGCACGGGTGCGCGTCTTCAGCGATTCGGCGACGGCGGCCTACAAGCCGATCTGGAACACCTACGGCATCATCCGCGGCACGGACTTCCCCGACGAACTCGTGATCATCGGTGCGCACCGCGACGCCTGGAGCCCGGGTGCGGTGGACAACGTCTCGGGCACGGTGAGCGTGGTCGAGGCGTCGCGTGCGGTGATGGCGCAGGTGCGCGCGGGCTGGCGCCCGCGCCGCACGATGATCTTCGCGACCTGGGACGCCGAGGAGTGGGGCTTGGTCGGGTCGACCGAATACGTGGAGGACGATTCGTTGCGCCTGATGCGCGGCGCCGTGGCGTACCTCAACCAAGACGTCTCGGCGAGCGGGCCGTCGTTCGGCGGCGGCGGCAGTCCGAGTCTGCGCGGCTTGCTGCGCGACGTCGCGAAGGGCGTGAGCGACCCGAGCGGCGCGGGTAGCGTCTACGACGTGTGGCGCGCGCGCGTGCGGCCGGCCGAAGGCGACGAACCGGCGATGGGCGATCCGGGCGGCGGCAGCGACTTCGCCGGCTTCTACAACCACCTCGGCATCCCGCACAGCGACTGGGGTTTCGGCGGCGGCAACGGCATTTACCACTCGAACTACGACTCCTACACGTTTATGGAGCGCTTCGGGGATCCGGGCTATCGCTATCACGCCGCCGCGGCGCGCATCGGCGCGGTGATGATGATGCGCCTCGCGAACGCCGACGTGCTGCCGTACGACTACGCGGAGTTCGCGCGCACGATGCGGCGCTACCTGGCGCCGGTGGACCGCGCGCTGCAGCAGCGCGGGTGGCGCGGCAGTTCCGCACCGCTCGCGGCGGCGATCGACCGGATGGAACGTGCGGCAACGACCTTCAACACCGTGCGCGATTCCGCGCTCGCGACGGGCATTCCGCGCGCGCGGCAGGTGAGCACGAACGCCGCGCTGCGCGAGGTCGAGCGCGCGATGACGCGCGCGGAGGGCTTGCGTTCTCGGCCGTGGTATAGGAATCTCATATACGTGGCCGACGTCGATAACGGCTACGGCACGATGGTTTTCCCTTCGGTGAACGAAGCGATCCGCTACGGAACCGAAGTGTTGTACGCGGCGGAGTTGCAGGATCTCGTCGGGCGCTTCGATGCCGCGACGGCCGCGATCGAACGGGCGACACGCAGCGTGCGCGGGCAGTAGCGCCGCCGCGCGGTCGCCGGCGGGGGTGGTTCCGGGACCACTCCCGCGTCCGTGAGGGGGCATCGCCGAACGGCGATGCCCCCTCACGTATATTCACCAGTGATGCCGCTCACCACCGACGAGCGCGAGCGTTACGCGCGCCATCTCAGCCTGCCGCAGGTCGGCGCCGCCGGACAGGAACGGCTACGCGCGGGCTCGGTGCTCATCATCGGCCTCGGCGGGCTCGGCTCGCCGGCCGCGCTGTATCTCGCCGCCGCCGGCGTCGGGCGCCTCGGACTGCTCGACCACGACCAGATCGCCGTGCACAACCTGCAGCGCCAGGTGCTGCACGACACGGCCGGCATCGGGACGCCAAAGGTCGCGTCGGCGCGCGCGCGGCTCGAGGCGCTGAATCCCGGCGTCGCGCTCGACACCTGGGACGTCGCACTCACGCGCGACAACGCCCGCGGCATCGTCGCGGGCTACGACGTGGTCATCGACGGCACGGACTCGTTCACGACGCGCTACCTGATCAACGATGCCTGCGTGCTCGAGCGGCGTCCGCTGATCCAGGCCAGCGTGCATCGCTTCGAGGGCCAGCTCTCGGTGTTCGCCACGGCCGACGGGCCCTGCTACCGCTGCCTGCATCCCGAGCCGCCGCCGCCAGGCAGCGTGCCGAACTGCGCCGACGGCGGCGTGCTCGGCGTGCTGCCCGGCCTGCTCGGCACGCTGCAAGCCACCGAGGCGCTCAAGTGGCTGCTGGGCATCGGCGAGCCCCTCGTGGGCCGCTTGCTCGCGGTGGACGCGCTCACGATGCGCATCACGCAGATGCGCTTCGACCGCGATCCCGGCTGCGCGTGGTGCGCGACGCGTTCGGCGACGGCGCTGCTTGACGACTACGCCGCGTTCTGCGGCGAGGCGCCCGCTGCGGCAGTGGACGACGCCGCGCGCGACATCGATCCCGCCGCTGCGGCGGCGGCGCTGGCGCGCGGCGCGCTCTACCTGCTCGACGTGCGCGAGGACTGGGAACTGGACGCCGCGTCGGTGCCGGGCGCAATGCACGTGGCGATGGGTCTGATTCCCGCACAGCAGGCGCTGCTGCCGCGCGACAAGCCGATCGCCGTGCTCTGCCACCACGGAATGCGCAGCGCGATGGTCGCCGACTACCTGCGTGCGGCCGGCCACCGGCGCGTGCTCAACGTGCGCGGCGGCATCGATCGCTGGAGCGTGGAGGCGGACGCGCAAGTGCCGCGCTACTGACGATGACGACGGGACTGGCCATCGCGCTGGCCGTCGCGGCGGCGCTGTGGGCGCAGCGCGAGGGACGTGCGGCCTGGCGCTCTCGGCGGTTCCGGCGCCGCTTTCCGGGCGGTGCCGACGGCGTGATCCTCGGCGCCGAGGCGCGCACGTACGTGGGCGATCCGCATCGCGCGCTGCTGCTCGTCCACGGCTACAACGATTCGCCGGCGTCGCTCGACGACGTCGCGCGCGCCTTGCACGCGGCCGGCTGGACGGTGCGGTTGCCGCTGCTGCCCGGGCACGGGCGTTCGTTGGAGGCCTGGGATGCCTGGACGGGCGCGGACGCCGTGGCGACGGTGCGCGCCGAGTACGCGGCGCTGCGCGCCACGCACGGTACGGTGGTCGTCGGCGGGCTCTCGATGGGCGGCGCGCTGGCGACCTGGTTGGCGGCCGAAGCGGATGTCGACGGGCTCGTGCTGTTCGCGCCGATGCTGTTCGTGCCGCGTCCGATGCAGGTGGCCGTGAGCACCGCCCGCGTGTGGGGATTGCTGACACGCACGCTCAGCGGTGGCGGTGGTCGGTCGATCCGCGATCCCGAAGCGCAGCGGCGCAGCATCAGCTACGGCTGCTCCACGCGGCGCTCGCTCGAGGCGCTGGAGTACGTCGCCGAGGGCGTGATTCCCCGCCTCGGCTTCGCGAAGGCGCCGACGTTGGTGTGCCAGTCGCGGGAGGACAACCGCTTGCCCGAGGACCAGAGCCGGCGCGCCTTCGCGCGACTCGGCGCGGCCGACAAGACCGTGCATTGGGTGGATGGCGCAGGCCACGTGCTGACGATGGACTACGGCTGGCAGGCGTTGGCGGCCACGGTGGCGCGTTGGCTGGAGGCTCGGTGGCCGCGGCCCGACTAGATTTCAGGGGCAATCCCCCGATCCGTGTGGAGAGACCGATGTCCGATATTACCTGCGCGCGCTGCGGCGCGACCAAGCCCGGTTTCGAGCGTGCCCCGTTCCCGGGCGCGATCGGCGCGCGCGTGCTCGAAGGCATCTGCCCCGACTGCTGGGGCCAGTGGCTCAAGCAGCAGACGATGCTCATCAACCATTACGGCCTGAACGTGATGGATCCGCAGGCGCGGCAGTTCCTGACGCGCAATATGGAAGCGTACCTGTTCAAGACGGGCCAGCAGGACGACGTGGATACGTCGAAGCAGGGGACGATCGCGCACTGAGTCGCGGACGCGGCGTCGGTTGACTTTAGTGTCGACTCGCTACTAATTAGCGGGATGGCCGCGTCCCCCTCGCCCCGCATCGTGTTGGCCTGCGTGACCTGGCGCAACGGGGAGCTGGCGGTTCTGACCCCCGCCGCCTCGCGTGGCGTGACGCTGCCGGAGGCGCCGCTCGGCGGCGCATCGCTGCCGGATGACGCGGCCGATGCCTTGGTGAAGCGCATCTTGGGGCGGGCGGCGGCGTGGCGCTCGCAGGTGGGCGCACTGCGCGACGAGACCTCGCTGGCGATCCTCTACGTGGCCGTCGTGCCGGCCGACACGGAGGCGCCGACGCGCCACGAGTGGCGCGGGCTGCCGCGCGGCACGTCGAGCGGCCTGCTCCGCGCCGCCCTCGCACAGCTGCGCGCGCGCATCGATCGCGATCCGATCGCCTTCCGTCTGCTGGGGGAGCGCTTCACGCTCTCGGACCTGCAGCAGGTGTACGAGCTCCTGCTCGAGCGCCGGCTGCACAAGGCGAGCTTCCGGCGCAGCCTGCTCGCCGCCCACCTGGTGGAACCGACGGAGCAGTGGCGCTCCGAGGGGCGCGGGCGCCCGGCACAGCTGTTTCGCTTCGCCCCGCGCCGCCGCCGCGGCCTGCAGCGGGCCGTGCGCTTCGACCTATTGGGCTGATTCGGTCCCGATGGCGTAAGGATGCTGGCGGGTCTCCCCCTTGCCGTGGGAACCTTTTAGTTGCAAAGTGTACTTAACGGCAAAAGGAGGAGTCAATGCTCGGCTACCTCGATGCGCTGATTGCCGCGCTGTCCGTCCGGGACGGCGCCGAAGTCGACCGCCTGCTCGCCCACCCGCTCGGGCGTCTCATCCCGAGCGACGTGCGCGACGAAGCGGCGGGATTCCGCGACGGCACGCGCGATGCGCTGGCCGCTCCGCTGCGCGCGATGCAACTGCGCTACCAGACCGCCGAGCTCCTGCGTGACGCCGCACCGGCCGATGCTCCGGAGCGTGCCGCCGAGGCCACGCGCGGGCCCCTGCCGCCGACCGTCCGCGCCCGGCGCGCTCCGCGGCCCCAGCAGATGGAGTTGCCGCTCTCCGCGTGAGTGCGCAGCCGGGCAGAACGAAAGGCGCCCTCGGCCATCGGCCGAGGGCGCCTTCGTACGTGGAGCGGTGACTCAGACCTTCGTGACGTTCGCCGCCTGCGGGCCCTTCTGGCCGTCGACGATCTCGAACTCAACCTGATCGCCTTCCGCGAGCGACTTGAAGCCGTCGCCCTGGATGGCGCTGAAGTGCACGAACACGTCAGGTCCCCCTTCGCGCTGGATGAAGCCGAAGCCCTTCGCGTCGTTGAACCACTT
This sequence comes from Gemmatimonadaceae bacterium, assembly GCA_035444005.1. Lineage (GTDB taxonomy): Bacteria > Gemmatimonadota > Gemmatimonadetes > Gemmatimonadales > Gemmatimonadaceae > Pseudogemmatithrix. The sequence goes on along the minus strand of DAOMNV010000001.1, from coordinate 9,486 downwards.
CACGGTGCCGGTGATGCGAGCCATCTGCTGCGTGCTCCTGTTGGGTGGAAGGGGACCTGATCAGGCTGCGCCGGCGATGTAGCGCGCCACGCGTCCGCAGCCGACGCACATCAACGTCACGTGCGAACGCGGCGGTGGCGGCGCGGCACCCGGTTCCCGCTTGATCGATCCGGAGCAGGACGGGCAGCTGAGCGGATCGCCATTGCGGTCGCTCGCGATCAAGTGGAGGGCCTGCGCGGGATTGTACGAATTGGGCCGAGGCTTCCGCATTTGGTCTCCATAAAGTGGTTCGCGGAATGGGTGACCGAAGGTCACGCATCCGATGCCGTTACATACAAAGTAATGCGCCAGGCCGTAAATCCAAGTGGCGCAAAGAGTTGCACGTAACATTCAGGTAAGGGACTGATCAGTCCTAATACCCGCCTTTGGCTAAGCTGTTGCGAGACAGGGATTTCCCGACGGCGGCCTAGGCCGTCGGTCCAAGTCACAACACCACTGATTGAGACAGCTGCGGACCGCTAGCGAGCGGGCGCGGGCGAGCAGCCTTCGCGCTGGCGCGTGTCGGCGACGGAGAGGATGCGCCAGCGGCCGTCGGTCTTCGCGAGCACGAAGGCGTCGAAACCGCAGTGCGAGAAACGCTCGCCGGCGTAGAACCAATACTCCACCCAGACGGTCGCGAGGTTGCCGCTGACCTGCACGACGGGCGTGCCGAGCCGTTCGTCGAGCACGAGGCCGGCCGGTGCGCCGGCGACCGATCCGATCCAGCCGTCGATGGGGTCGTTGCGGATCTGGCCGTTGGCGCCGACCGACTGCAGCGAGGCACCGGGTGCGAAGGCGGCGCGCATCGCGGTGGTGTCGCGCGTGCGCATTCCGTCGAAGAGCGTGGTGATGACGGCGTACGCGGCGTCGTGATCGGGGGACTGTGCCGTGGCGGACGCCACGGGCAATGCGAGCGCCAGCGCGGCGAGGGCCGTGAGAACGCGCATCAGAAGCTCACCGTCGGCGCTTCGCGGTTGGCCGCGTTCGTGACCTCGAAGTACTCGCGGGCCTTCGCGCCGGTGACCTTCGCGGTCAGCACCGCGGGAAAGCGGCGGATATACGCGTTGTAGTCGCGCACGGCGTTGTTGTAGTCGGTGCGCGAGACGGCGATGCGGTTCTCGGTGCCGGTGAGTTCGTCCTGCAGGCGCAGGAAGTTCTGGTCGCTCTTGAGCTGCGGATAGTTCTCCGAGATCGCGAGCAGGCGGCCGAGCGCGCCGGTGAGCTCCTGGTTGGCGTTGGCCATCTCGCCGATGTTGCCGCCGCTGCGGGCGCCGAGCAGCGCCGAGCGGGCGTTGGCGACTTCGGTGAAGATGCGCTCTTCCTGGGCGGCGTAGCCCTTGACCGTCTCGACGAGGTTGGGCACGAGGTCGGCGCGACGCTGGAGCTGCACCTCGATCTGCTGGCGCGCGGCGGCAGCGGTCTCATCCATCGTCTGGATGGTGTTGTAGCCGCAAGCGGAAAGGAACAGCGCCAGCACGGGGGCGAACCACTTGGCCTTCATCGTATGCACTCCGGGTAGGAAGACGGTACGCTGATAATACGACGCGCGCGGCCGGCGGTGTCAGTCGACCGCGGGCGCGTCGGGATGCCACATCGCGTCGACGTGCGCGACGAGGCCCTTGAGCAGGCGATGCACGCCGTCGAGCACCTCGGCGGCGCGCGTGGGCGGGATGGAGCGCTCGCCGCGGGCGTGGGCGATCACCTCGCCCAGCGCGGCGGCGTCGCCGTCGCCGAGGCCGGCGATCGGCGCCGCGAGGGCGAGCACCGCCGCGGCATCGTCGGGGACGGGGCGGCCGTGGACGCGCAGCAGGCTGCGGAGCAGCGCGACGGCGGTACCCTTGACGGCGACGAGCAAGTCGAGCGTGCGCAGCGGGTCGTGGCCGACGGCGAGGACGCCGCGCCGCAGGTGCAGCAGCGCGCCCATCGCCTCGAACTCGAGTTGGCGCCGCAGGTCGAGCACGGCGACGGGCGGCAACGCGGGCAGCGCGCCGTGCAGCGTGCGATGCCGCGCGCCGATGTCGGCGTGCTCCATCGCGAACACGTCGCGGCTCGAGCGCCACTCGGCTTCGGTGAGGATGAGCGGCGCGCGCTGCCCGAGTTCCTGCCATTGCCGCACCGGCGCGGCCGCGGCGCGCAGCGCATCGCCACGCAGCTGCCGCACGACGACGAGCAGGTTGTAGTCGGCGGTCTTCGCGCCGGCTGCCGCGGTCGCGCCGCTGCCGTAGAGCGCGATCGCCGTGCAGTCGCTGCCGAAGGCCTCGGCGAGCGCCGCGCTGAACTGTTCGATGGTCATCGTCATCTCCTAGAACCGGCCGCCCGAGCCGCCGCCGGAAAATCCGCCGCCGCCTCCGAAGCCTCCGAAGCCCCCACCGCCGAATCCACCACCACCGAACCCGCCGCCGCCGAAGCCGCCACCCATCGGGAAGGGCAGCACGACGACGCCGCGCCGGCGTCGTCCGCCGCGTCCGCCACCGCCACCGCCCGAGTTGATGAGCGAGACGATGAGCATAATGGCGATGATGATGACGATCGGCGGGATGCGGATCTCGCGCGGCCTCTGGCGCGGCACGAGCGTGGAGTCGAGCGCGAAGTCGAACTCGGTCGAGTAGCGCTGCGCGAGCCGCGCGGTGATGAGCGCGAGGCCTTCGCCGTAGTTGCCCTGCGCGAGCAAGGGCGTGGCCTCGCGGCGCATATCGCCCGCGATGCCGTCCGTGATGAAACCCTCGGCGCCCTGGCCGACGCTGATGGCGATCTGTCCGCTGCCGTCGCTGGCCGTTTCCTTGGGGACGAGCAGCACGACGACACCGGCGTTGCGCGCGCGGTCGCCGATGTCGGCGCGTGCGCCGACGCCCCAGGCGCGGCCGATCTCGAGCGCGACATCGAGGGCCTCGCGGTTGCCGATGTCGCGCAGCGTGACGACGGCGATCTCGCCCTGCGAGCCGGCGCGCACGATCTCGATGAGGCGCGTCATCCGCGTCTCGAGCTCGGCCGGGATCACGTCGGCGAAGTCGCTGACGAATCCCGTGGGCCGGGCAGGGAACAGCGCCCCCTGCGCGCCGAGCGCGGCGGGCAGGAGGCAGCAGGCCAACAGCAGGCGATGGATCACACCCGTACTACGCCGAGAGGACCGGAAGGTTGCGGATCTTCGCCTGCCATTCCTTGGGGCCGCTCTCGTGCACGTTGCTTCCGGTGGCGTCGACGGCAACGGTCACCGGCATCTCTTCGACGTCGAACTCGTAGATCGCTTCCATCCCGAGATCCTCGAAGGCGACGACGCGCGAGGAGCGAATCGCCTTGGAGACGAGATACGCCGCGCCGCCGACGGCCATCAGGTACGCCGCCTTGTGCTTGCGGATGGCGTCGACGCCCGTGGGGCCGCGTTCGGCCTTGCCGATCATCGCGATGAGGCCCGTTTGCTCGAGCATCATCTCGGTGAACTTGTCCATCCGCGTGGCCGTGGTGGGGCCGGCAGGGCCGACGGCTTCGTCGCGCACGGGATCGACGGGGCCCACGTAGTAGATCACGCGGTTGGTGAAGTCGACGCCGTCGGGGAGCTTCTCGCCCTTGGCGAAGAGGTCGGCGATGCGCTTGTGCGCGGCGTCGCGGCCGGTGAGCAGCTTGCCGTTGAGCAGCAGGCGATCGCCGGCCTTCCACGAGGCGACGACTTCCGGCGTGAGCGCATTCAGGTCCACGCGCTTGGCGTTGACGTCGGGGCGCCAGGTGACATCGGGCCAGTCGGCGAGCGAGGGCACGGGCAGCTTGGCGACGCCGGAACCATCGAGCGTGAAGTGCGCGTGCCGCGTGGCCGCGCAGTTGGGGATCATCGCGACCGGCTTGGACGCCGCGTGCGTGGGATACATCTCGATCTTGATGTCGAGCACGGTGGAGAGCCCACCGAGGCCCTGCGCACCGATGCCGAGCGCGTTGACCTTGTCGTAGAGCTCGATGCGCATCTCCTCGACCTTGTTCGCGGGGCCGCGCGCCTTGAGTTGGGTCATATCGATGTCGCCCATCAGCGAGTGCTTGGCCATCAGCATCGCCTTCTCGGCCGAGCCACCGATGCCGATGCCAAGCATTCCCGGCGGGCACCAACCCGCGCCCATCGTCGGGACGGTCTTCAGCACCCAGTCGACGATCGAGTCGCTGGGATTCAGCATCGCGAACTTGGCCTTGTTCTCGGAGCCGCCGCCCTTGGCGGAGAGCTCGACCTCGACCGTGTTGCCGGGGACGATCTCGACGTGGACGACGGCGGGCGTGTTGTCGCGGGTGTTCTTGCGCTCGAAGTGCGGGTCACGGACGATCGACGCGCGGAGCGTGTTTTCCGGGAGGAGGTAAGCGCGCCGGACGCCTTCATCGACCATCTCCTGGATCGAGAGCTTGGCGTCCCAACGCACGTCCATCCCGACCTTGAGGAAGACCACGACGATGCCGGTGTCCTGGCAGAGCGGGCGATGGCCTTCGGCGCACATTCGCGAGTTGGTGAGGATCTGCGCGATGGCGTCCTTGGCGGCGGGGGACTGCTCCAGCTTGTAGGCGTCGGCGAGGGCGCGGATGTAGTCCAGCGGGTGGTAATAGGAGATGTGCTGGAGCGCGTCGGCGACGGACTGGATGAAGTCGTCTTGGCGGATGGTGGTGGGCATACAGGCAATCTAAAGCGTTTGGTGGGTGGAATTTCGATAAACCCTAGCGAATGAATCGGGAATGGATTAGCGTGCAAGACCTTTCTTTGAGAATCATTCTCATCCCGTAATTGTCCGTATGTCCGTCAGTCGCTTCGTCCGGCCAATCTTCTTCTGGATTCACCTCAGCATCGGCCTGCTCGCCGGTGCGCTCATCCTCCTGATGAGCATCACGGGCGTTCTGCTCGGCTTCGAACGCCAGATGATCGCGTGGATTGACGGCGCGCCGCGCGTCGAGGTGACGGGCGAGCCGGCGCTTCCGCTCGATTCACTGCTCGCGCGCGTGGCTGTCGCGCGCGCCGACCTCGCCAGTGCCGTCGTCAAGCGCGACGCCACGCAGCCGGTGACCTTGCGGCTGCGCGAGCGCGGCGCGGCGCCGATCCTCGCGCATCCCGTTACGGGCGAGATCCTCACGGCATCGGGCGATGGATCGGGCCAGCGGTTCTTCTCGGCGATGCGGCGGTGGCACCGTTGGGTCGGCGCACAGGGCGCGGAGCTCCGCGCGCAGATGAAAGTCCTGAACGGCGTGGCGAACCTGGTGTTCCTCGCGCTGGTGCTCTCGGGGCTGTACCTCTGGTGGCCGCGGCACTGGACGATCCAGCGGCTGCGCGCGACGACGCTGCCGCAGTGGCACCGCGCGGGCAAGGCGCGCGACTTCAACTGGCACAACGCGCTCGGATTCTGGTTTGCGATTCCGCTGGCGCTGATCGTGGCGACGGCGGCGTTCATCTCGTTCCGTTGGCCGGGGCAGTATCTCGACCTCGCGCTGGGCAGCGAGCAGGAGCGCGCGGCGGCGCGCGTGGCGATCGCCGAGGCCCGCGCGGCGCGCGCCGCGACGGATGCGGCGCCGAATGTCGCGAATGTCGCGAACCCCGCGCCGGCGCGTCCGGCGGCAGTTGCCGACAGCGCGCCGCGGCAGGAGCTTGTGCGCAGCGATGACGCGCCGCTCGCGCAGTACGTCGCCGCCGCCGCTGCGGCGCATCCGGCCTGGGCGCAGCTGACGATCACGATGCCGGACGCGAAGGCCAACCTGACGCGCATCGCGGTGGCCGAGGGCAACACGTATCGCCCGGACCTGCGCTGGACGCTGGATCTGGATCGCGCGAGCGCGGTGGTCGCGACGGCGTCGGGCTACGACGACCTGAGCGCGGCGCGGAAGATCCGCGCCTGGGTACGCTTCGGACACACGGGCGAGGTGTTCGGCATTCCCGGGCAGATCCTCGCGACGATCGCCAGCGCGGTGGGCGTGCTGCTCGTGTGGACGGGCTTCGCGCTGGCGTGGCGCCGCTGGCTCAACTGGCTGCGCCGCCGTCGGCGGCGCTCAGTCCCAGCGGTGGCTGCGCTTCCAGACGCGACGCTCGAGTCGCCAACTGCGCTTCGCTGAGAACTCCAGCTCCTCGCTTGGGAACAGCTCGCTGTCCTGCACGGCCTCGGTGAAGTCGTTGCCCTTGGCCGAGGTGTTGTCGGCGAAGTGCAGGATCTCGGCTTCGAGCGTCATTGGCCGCACGGCGGCGCCGTACTCCAACTGACCGTGATGCGACTGGATGAAGTGGTGCAGTTCCAGTCGTTGCTCGTCGCTGAGGCGCTCGCCCGCGGGTAGCGTCGCGAGGCGCTGCTCGAGCATCAGCGAGCCGAGGACGATGTGCTGCAGCAGCATCCCGGCGCGGGTGTAGTCGAAGCCGGCGAGGTCCACGGTGTAGGTCTGCGTCTTGCCGATGTCGTGCAGCAGCGCGCCGGCGGTGACGAGGGTGACGTCGCCGCCCATCGTGCGCGCGGAGGCGCGGGCGATCTCGACGACCTCGCAGGTGTGCAGCAGGAGGCCGCCGACCAGGGCGTGATGTCCGCGCGTCGCGCCCGGCGTGCGCGCGAACTCGGCGCGGAACGCCTCGTCGGCAAAGAAGCAATCGACCGCGCGGCGCAGCGCGCCGCGCATCTCGGCGCGCCAGCCATCCACCTTGGCCCAGAGCTCGGCTTCGGGCACGGCGATGCGCGGGAGGAACTGTTCGGTGTCGGCGCCGCCCATCGGCACGACGCGCGGCGGCGCAGTGAGCTTCAGCTGGCGGCGGCCGGCGTACTCCTCGACGACGCCGATGACCTGCACGACCTGGCCGGCGCGCACGCCCTGGACCTGCGGCACCATCTCCTTCCAGACGTTGGCGGAGAGGGTACCGGTGGCATTGCCGAGCTTGAGGACGATGAAGTCGTCGCCGGCCTTGGTCTTCTTGTCGTCGCGTTCGCGCACGAGGAGCTCGTGCTGCACGCGGTCGCCGACGGCGAGCTTGGGGATCTCGAGCGGTGCCATTCAGGAAGCGTACACGATGTCGCCGTCGGCGGCGATACCGATTTCTTCCGTGTGGTCACAAACCCCGCAGGTCTTGGTCGCGACCCAGGCGGCGCCGAGTTCGTCCTTGATGGCCTTGGCCGCCGGCTTCACGCTGAGCCGGCGGTAGGAGTACTCCTTGCAGTGCGAGCAGGCGTGGGCCTTGGCGATACGCTCGGCGCGCTCGCGGGAGATCTTTGCCACGTCGTGATTATGGGCTGAGGGGTCCGCTGCCGAGCGCGCCGCTGGGGCGGCTGGCTGGCGCGGCGTCCTTGGAGCCGCCGGCGCGCAGCAGTTCCTTGATGCCGCCGATGGCGCCGAGCACGCCGGTGGCTTCGCTGGGCAGGAAGACCGTGGTGCCCTTGCCCTGGGCGAGCGCGGGGAGGGCTTCGAGGTACTTGAGACCGAGCAGGTACGTCGCCGCTTCGCCGGGCGGCAGCGCGGCGGTGATGCGCCGCACGGCTTCGGCCTCGGCGTCGGCCATCGCGAGGCGCGCTTCGGCGAGGCCCTGCGCGCGGAGGATGGCGGCTTCCTTCTCGCCCTCCGCCTTGCGGATCTGCGACTCGCGGTGACCTTCGGCCTCGAGCACGGCGGCGCGCTTGCTGGCTTCGGCGTTGGTGACGGCAGCGCGGCGCTCGCGCTCGGCGCGCATCTGCAGTTCCATCGACTGCTGGATGTCGCGCGGGGGCTCGATGCTCTGCAGCTCGACGCGCGTGACGTCCACGCCCCAGCCGATCGAGGCTTCCTCGATGACCTCGCGCATCTTCTTGTTAATCATATCGCGCGAGGCCAGCGTCTGGTCGAGTTCGATCTCGCCGACGATGTTGCGCAGCGTGGTGCGCGTGAGCGTCTCGAGCGCGTAGGGCAGGTTCTGCACCGCGTAGGTGGCCTTCTGCGGATCGGCGACGCGGTAGTAGAGCACGGCGTCGATGTCGATCGTCACGTTGTCCTTCGTGATGACCGGCTGCGACGGGAAGTTCAGCACCTGCTCGCGCAGGTCGATGCGCGAGGCGGTGCTGGCGACGATCTTCTTGAGGCCCGTGACGTCCGCCTCGAAGTAGCGGACGTCAATCGTCTTGGGCCGTTCGAAGAACGGGATCAGGATGTTGAGGCCCGAACGCGCGACACGATTGAAGCGACCGAGGCGCTCGACGACCATCACCTCGGCCTGCCCGATGATGCGGATGCTCTTGGCGAGAACCACGCCGACGCCAAGCGCGATGATGCCAACGAAGTACTCCAAGGGGCTCCTCCGGGGAGAGACGCCCCTAATCTACCACCGGAAATCGGCGACGAAGAGATTGGTCTCGCCTTCCACGGCGGCGAAGCGGTTGCTCGCCCAGAGGAGCTGCTTGCCGTTGGGGTGGAAGATCGGGAAGCCGTCGAACGAGTCGTTGAACGTGACCTGCTCGAGCTGGTCCGGACCGGCCTTCTCGGCCGTGGCGCTGACGAGGAAGAGCTCGAAGTTGCCGCTGCGCGGGGCGAAGAAGTTGGACGAGAAGACGATCTTGGTCCCGTCCGGGCTCCACGACGGGCCGAAGTTGGCGCCGCCGAGCGCGGTGATCTGGCGCTTGTTGGAACCGTCGGCGTCCATCACCCAGAGCTCGACCTTGCTGGGGCGGATGAGGCCCTGGCCGAGGAGTTCGCGATACTGCGCGAGCTCGGTGGCGTCCTGCGGATGGTGGGCGCGGTAGACGATCTTCGTGCCGTCGGGCGACCACCACGGGCCGCCGTCGTAGCCCGGCGTGTCGGTGAGGCGACGGACGTCCGAGCCGTCGGCGTTCATCGTGTAGATCTCGAGGTCGCCGTCCTTGAGGGACGTGAAGACGATCTTCGAGCCGTCGGGCGAGATGATGGCTTCGGCCGTGTACACGTCGTTGTGCGTCAGGCGCTTGACGTCGGAGCCGTCGCGGTTGGCCGTGTAGATGTCGTAGCGATCGAGCGGCCACACGTAGCCCGCCGAGGGATCCGGACGCACGGGGCAGGACTCATCGTGCGCGGTGGTGGAGGCGTAGAGCAGGCGCTCGCCGCCGGGGAAGAACCAACCGCAGGTGGTCTTGCCGCGGCCGTCGGAGACCTGCGTGAAGCCCGTGCCATCGGCCTTGATGACGTACTGCTGGTCGCAGGTCCTGCCGTCGCGCGTGGACTGGAACGTGATGTACTCGCCGTCCTGGCTCCAGTAGGCCTCGGCGTTCTCGCCACCGAAGGTGATCTGCCGGAGGTTGGAGAGGCGGGTTTCCTGGGCGTCGGCCTCGCGGGCGACGATGGGGGACTGTTCGGCTGTGCCGCCGCAGGCCGCCGCGCCGAGGAGCGCGGCGGCGACCATCACACGATAGGACATCTCTGGGGGGGAGCTAGGGGTTATTCGGGGCGACGCGCCGAGGCTGCGGCCGGGACGGCCGGGGTGGCGGGCGCAAGCGCGAGCAGTTCCTGCGTGGTGCTGGCCCG